>PBWE01000006.1 GCA_002728915.1 Micrococcales bacterium | reverse complement strand
GCATCGTGTATTACGGCGTCACCGACGAGTCCGACCTCGTGTCGATCTCGCCGTTCGAGATCTTCCGGCGGGAGTTGACAATCATGGGCTCGTTCACCGAGGTGGAGTCTTTCCCCGACGCCCTCGCCGCTTTTCGCAGCGGAGCCATCCGCGTGGACGGATTGATCACCCATCGGTACCCGGTGCAGGACTACGGGGATGCACTCGAGGCGCTGAGGAGCGACCGCACAGCGCACAAGATCGTCCTTACTCCGTAGGTTCATTACTGCGTAGATTCAAAACTTCGTCAGTGCCGGGGCTCTCCGGTCTCCACCGGTAGGCAACAAGACGGGCGTCTGGTCATTCGGATCTGAAGACCCGCCCCATCGTGGTTAGCGAAGTGCGCCGCCGGCAGAGCCCGCCGCCCGGGCGATGATGCTCGCGACTTCCTCGATCCGATCTTCGTCGTCTGGTAGATGACCCGTCGTCACCCGAATCGCATTCGGGGTCGTGGAGTCTGCGGTCACCACGAAAGGCGATCCCGGCGCCACCCGAATACCGGCGGCAGCCAACGTGATCAGGGCCGACCGCTCGTCCTCGACCGGGATCCACACGTTGATGCCATCACCCGGGCTCGCCGCGATTCCGCGGTCCTTGAGCTTCTCCCGCAACAACGTGCCTCGACGGGTGTAAGCGATCCGGGCCTGCCGGACGGTCTCCTGCGGATCGGCGTGCGTGAGCAGGTCGAGCAATACGGCCTGCAGAAGCCGGCTCGTCCAACCCGGACCGAGCATGCGCCGGGCCACCATCGGGTCGATGACCTCAGCTGCTCCACCGACCGCGGCGATGCGCAGATCCGGTCCGTGCGATTTGGAGTAACTACGTATGTGCACGCAACGGTCCGGAAGGAATTGACCGATGCTCACATCCTCTGCCAGCGATATGTCGCCGCAGTGATCGTCCTCGATCACCCACGCGCGGCTGCCCGCGAGCACTTCGGCGAGCTGGCTCGAGCGCAACCGGGTCATCGACGTACCGGTGGGGTTGTGTGCTCGCGGCTGCAGGAAGACCGCCACCGGTGCCGAGCGCAGAGCCCGAGCCAGGTAGGCAGGGATGACGCCCTGTTCGTCGATCGCGACCGGGATCACGTCGGCGCCTGCGCGATCCAGCAGGTCGATCAGCGGCGGGAATCCCGGTGACTCCATGATCACGCGGTCGCCGAGGCCGACCAGCTGATCGACGATCCGCGACAACCCGTCGAGGGCGCCGTCCACGACGGTCAGCCGCTGGGCTCNNAAGGGCCACGACTGCTCGAGGTGNTCGCGCAGNGCNGGGAGNACCGGCTCGTCGAGATAACTCGACGTCCAGGCCGTNGCGCCGGNGGTGAATCGCTCGACCGCTTCGTGCAGNGCCGGCAGCAAAGCGGGGTCCGGNGTTCCCGTCGACAGATCCAGTGCGGCNGATTCCTCNGTGCTCGGTGCTCCCCCGATNCCNAGGTATCGGGTCGGCCGGGTGGGCTCGGCCACGTCCCGGACGAAAGTCCCGGCCCGCCCGCGGGCGTGAATAGCACCGACGGCACCAAGCGCCTGCCACGCTTCGCTGACCGTCGCCGGACTGACGCCCAGGTGCTGGGCCAGGTCACGGACGGTCGGCAGCCGATCTCCGGGCTGNACCTGCCCCGCCCGGATCATTCGGTGGACGGCCGCNGCAATACCCCGGGGGGACCGGTCCTCGACGAAGGCCGCGACCGACTCGGCCGGAACCGAGGTTCCGGTGGCAGGGACGGTCACCGTCACGACCCCACCTCCCTGTCTCCCTGTCGTTGCCCCTTGTCATGGCCGCCCGGCGGCCCTTCACACGCCTGTTGCCGGGCACGTTTGCGAACTCGACATCACCGTGTAACAAGTTTGTCAAACAGGTGTTGTAACACAATCCCTAGCGTCTAGGGTTCAGAATCACAAAACAGGTCCGCTGGCTCAGACGAGTAGTCACCAAGGCCGGCTGACCAGACTGCGAGGAAGGCAGGAAAGCCATGAGCGTCGTTCGCGCTGCGCTAGTCCAAACCGATTGGACCGGCGACAAAGAGTCGATGATCGTCAAGCATGAGGAGTACGCCCGCGAGGCAGCCAAGCAGGGCACACAGGTCATCTGCTTCCAGGAGTTGTTCTACGGCCCCTACTTCTGCCAGGTGCAGGACACGCAGTTCTACGAGTACGCCGAAGCAGTCCCCGGTCCCGTCGTCGAGCGCTTCCAGGCCTTGGCCAAGGAACTGAACATGGTGATGGTGCTGCCGGTCTACGAAGACGCCGGACCCGGCTTCCTCTACAACACCGCCGCGGTGCTCGACGCCGACGGCTCCTACCTCGGTAAGTACCGCAAGCAGCACATCCCGCACGTGAACGGATTCTGGGAAAAGTTCTACTTCCGTCCCGGCAACGGCGGCTACCCGGTCTTCGACACCGCCGTCGGCAAGGTCGGCGTCTACATCTGTTACGACCGCCACTTCCCGGAGGGTTGGCGGGCGCTCGGGCTCAACGGCGCCCAGATCGTGTTCAACCCCTCGGCCACNTCNCGCGGNTTGTCCCAGTACCTGTGGAGCATCGAGCAGCCGGCAGCGGCCGTGGCCAACGAGTACTACGTGGGAGCCATCAACCGGGTGGGCATCGAGCCTCTCGGCGACGACGACTTCTACGGCCAGTCCTACTTCGTCGATCCCGAGGGGAGCTACGTCGGGGAGCAAGGCGACCCCTACAAGGCTGAATTGATCGTGCGGGACCTCGATCTCGACCTGATCACCACGGTGCGCAACCGCTGGGCGTTCTACCGAGATCGCCGACCGGATGCATACGACGACCTGGTTCGGCCATAGTTTTCCCTAACGGCGGCTGACCGACAGCGGCCCGACAGCAGCACGACAGCTCGAGCACCAGCAGGAGAAGCGTCAGCGAGGAGGAAGAACCATGACGATCCTGATCAAGAACGGCACCGTCGTCTCNGCGACCGGTAGCTACCAAGCCGATGTCCTGATCGACGGCGAGACGATTGCCGCGGTGGTGGCACCCGGAGACACCTCCCTCGGCGCCGATCTCGCCGCGAGTGCTGAGCAGGTCTTCGACGCGCAGGGAAAGTACGTCATCCCCGGTGGCGTGGACGTTCACACCCACATGGAGNTGCCCTTCGGTGGGACGTTCGCATCGGACACCTTCGAGACCGGCACCCGGGCNGCGGCCTGGGGNGGCACCACCACCATCATCGACTTCGCCGTACAAAAGTACGGGGAGCGGGTGCAGGACTCCCTGGCTGCCTGGCACGCCAAAGCCGACGGTGAGTGCGCCATCGACTACGGCTTCCACCAGATCATCGGTGGGGTCGACGATGACTCGTTGAAGGCGATGGACGAGCTCGTCGATGAGGGCATCACGAGCTTCAAACTGTTCATGGNCTACCCGGGCGTGTTCTACAGCGACGACGGTCAAGTCCTCCGGGCGATGCAAACGGCCGCCAACAACGGGGCAACGATCATGATGCACGCAGAGAACGGCATCGCGATCGACGTGCTGGTGCAGCAGGCAATCGCGGCCGGCAACACCGATCCCCGGTTCCACGGACTCACCCGACCNTGGGAGACCGAAGCGGAGGCCACCAACCGCGCGATCATGCTGGCCAAGATGACGAATACGCCCCTGTACATCGTGCACATGTCGGCAAAGCAAGCCGTCAAGGTTCTGCAGGAAGCCCGCGACGACGCATGGAACGTCTACGGAGAAACCTGCCCGCAGTANTTGTACCTGTCGCTCGAAGATCACCTCTCCCAGCCCGGATTCGAGGGCGCCAAGTGGGTGTGCTCCACACCGCTGCGATCCAAGGCTGAGGAGCACCAGAAGGAACTGTGGCGCTACCTGCGCACCAACGATCTGTCGATCGTCTCCACGGACCACTGCCCGTTCTGCATGAAGGAACAGAAGGAACTCGGCCTCGGAGACTTCTCCAAGATCCCCAACGGCATCGGCTCCGTCGAGCACCGAATGGACTTGATCTTCCAGGGCGTCGTCGACGGAGAGATCACACTGGAGCGCTGGGTGGAGATCACCGCCACCACACCGGCGCGCATGTTCGGCCTGTACCCGCGCAAGGGCATCATCGCGCCCGGGTCGGACGCCGACATCGTCATCTACGACCCGGCCAGCCGTACCGAGATCGGCATCGACAAGAAGCACCACATGAACATGGACCATGCTGCCTGGGAGGGCTTCGACATCGACGGTCACGTCGACACTGTTCTCTCCCGCGGCAAGGTCGTCATCGACAACGATGAGTACCTCGGCAGCAAGGGGCATGGTCAGTACCTCAAGCGCGGTATGAACCAGTACCTCGTCTAGACACGCACGTATCACGCACTCACGCACGATCACGAATCAGGAGACACACGTTGCGCACCATTAACCACTGGATCAACAACGCCGAGGTGGGATCCACCTCCGGCAACTTCGGACCGGTCTACAACCCCGCGACCGGTGAGCAGCAAGCGCAGGTCGGCTTGGCGAGCGTGTCGGAAGTCGACGCCGCTGTCGCCGCCGCGAAGGAGGCCTTCACCACCTGGCGCTCGGCATCCTTGTCGCGACGCGCGGAAGTCATGTTCAACTTCCATCAGCTCGTCGTTGCCAATCGCGACAAGATCGCCGACCTGGTGTCGATTGAGCACGGCAAGGTGCCCAGCNACGCCGCCNGCNAGCTTGCCCGAGGAATCGAGAACATCGAATTCGCCTGCGGCATCCCGCAGNTGATGAAGGGGAACTTCTCCGAGCAGGCCTCCAGCGGAGTCGACGTCTTCTCCATCCGCCAACCACTCGGCGTGGTGGCCGGCATCACCCCGTTCAACTTCCCCGCCATGGTGCCGATGTGGATGTTCGCCAACGCCATCGCCACCGGAAACACCTTCATATTGAAGCCGAGCGAAAAGGACCCCTCGGTNACGTTGTTCGTCGCTGATCTGCTCCGGCAGGCGGGCTTGCCCGAGGGCGTGTTCAACATCGTGCAGGGAGACAAGGTCGCCGTCGATCGGATCCTCGAGCATCCCGACATCGCCGCGGTGTCCTTCGTCGGCTCGACCCCGATCGCGAAGTACATCTACTCGACCGGAACGGCGAACGGTAAGCGCGTTCAAGCGCTCGGCGGCGCCAAGAACCACATGATCGTGCTCCCCGACGCCGACATCGACATGGCGGCCGACGCGGCCGTCAGCGCGGGTTACGGCTCCGCCGGCGAACGCTGCATGGCCNTNTCCGTCGTGGTCGCCGTCGGCGATGCGGGCGACAAGCTCGTGGATGCCATTTCGGCCCGCCTTCCGAAGTTGAAGGTCGGACCGGGAACGGACCCCGACGCCGAGATGGGTCCGCTAATCACCCGCGAGCACCGCGACAAGGTCGCCTCCTANGTGGCCGGAGCGCCGGGTGAAGGAGCGACCGTCGTTGTCGACGGCCGANAGAACGATCTGCCCGAGGATGGCTTCTTCCTGGCACCGTCCTTGATCGACAACGTCACGCCCGGCATGAAGGCATACGACGAAGAGATCTTCGGCCCCGTTCTGTCGATCACCCGGGTCGACACCTACGAGGAAGCCGTGACGCTGATCAACGATCACCAATACGGCAACGGCACGGCGATCTTCACTCGAGACGGTGGAGCCGCCCGCCAATTCCAGTTCGACATCCAGGTGGGCATGGTGGGAATCAACGTCCCGATCCCCGTGCCCGTCGCCTACTACAGCTTCGGCGGATGGAAAGCCTCGCTGTTCGGTGACGCNAACATGTACGGCCCGGCCGGTATCGACTTCTACACCCGGACCAAGACGGTCACCTCTCGGTGGCCTGATCCGGCAACGTCATCGGTCGACCTCGGATTCCCACGGACCCGCTAACAACGTTCCACCAACCAGGCATTCACTGCCGAGATCAGGAGAAGTTATGGACATCGGAGTCGTCTTGCAGTGCACCCCCCCGGCCGCACGCGTCGTCGACCTGGCGCGTCGGGCTGAGACCCACGGGTTCGACTACGTGTGGACGTTCGACTCCCACATCCTGTGGGAAGAGCCGTACGTGCTCTACAGCAAGATCCTCGATGAAACCCGCAAGGTCAAGATCGGTCCCATGGTGACCAACCCCGCCACCCGGGACATCACGGTGACGGCCTCGGTGTTCGCGACCTTGAACGAGATGTACGGCAACCGGACCGTGATCGGCATTGGCCGNGGCGACTCCGCGGTTCGCGTCACCAACGGCAAGCCGGTCACCGTCGCCGAGTTGCGTCAAGCCGTCATCGACATCAAGGGCCTGGTCAACGGGGAAGCCATCGACTACAAGGACTCCACCCTGCGCATCCCCTGGGCGGGAGACTCCCGCTGTGACGTGTGGGTAGCCGCCTACGGACCCAAAGTCCTAGCGCTCACCGGGGAGGTCGGAGACGGCTTCATCCTTCAGTTGGCCGACCCATCTATCGCCGAGTGGACCATCGGATCGGTCCGCGCGGCCGCCACCGAGGCCGGCCGCGCTGCCGACGCGGTGTACAACTGCGTCGCCGCACCCGCCTACGTCACCGACGGGTCCGAGNAGCAAAACGCCCACGCACGAGACCAACTCCGCTGGTTCGGCGGCATGGTCGGCAACCACGTCGCGGACATCGTCGACCGTTACGGCGACAGCGGTGCGGTCCCCCAAGCGTTGACGGACTACATCAAGAACCGTCAGGGATACGACTACAACCAGCACGGACAGGCCGGCAACACACACACGGACTTCGTTCCGGACGAGATCATCGATCGNTTCTGCATCATCGGAACCCCCGAAGACCACGTGCGGCGCCTCGAAGAACTGCGCGCACTCGGGGTCGATCAGTTCGCGGTGTACCTGCAGCACGACAACAAAGACCACACGCTCGCCCAATACGGAGAGAAAGTCATCCCGGCCATCCAGGAGACGGTGCTCGCGAAGTCCTGACCCTCACGACACACCACCACCCAATCCGCAGCGATATCGACATCGAAGGGAAGCGCCGGTGACCGACACTGCGATCGCCGATCCGCACACCTCTGCGGACGGGGCTTCGGTGGGTGCCGCACGATCGCGAACCTTCGCCCGACGAGCCCGCAACGGGGGCATCTCGTTGCTCTGGGCGCTTGCCGGCGTCGGCCTCGTCATCGTGATGTGGGAGCTCGTCAAGGCGCTAGGGAACGTCATCCCGCTGCCGCTGAACACCTCGGACATGACCATGCCGCACGTGTGGACCATGTTCGCGGCGATGGGTGAGCCGGAAGTTCGCGGATCCGAGAACACCGTCCTCGACGCGGTTATCTCCGCGACGTTCCGGTCCCTACTTCTCGCCTTCGGCGGCTTCCTCATCGGTGTGGCGGTCGGGTTGCTTCTCGCGGTCATCATGCAACGGTTCCTGTTCGCCGAGCGAGGCCTGCTCCCGTTCGTCATCGCTTCTCAAACAGTCCCCCTGATCGCGCTCGCACCGCTCATCGTCGGCATCGGCAACCAGATCGAGATCGGACCGATCAAGTGGACAACCACCTACTCGGTGATGTTCATCGCCGCGTACCTGGCNTTCTTTCCACTGTCGGTGGGAGCCTTGCGAGGACTCCAGGCACCGACACCGACGGCGCTTGAACTCATGCGCTCCTACGCGGCAACGCCCAATCAAACCGTGCGCAAGCTCCGCTTCCCGTCGTCCATTCCCTACATCGTTCCGGCACTGAAGGTCTCCGCCGCGGCCTCCGTCGTCGGCACCGTGGTTGCCGAGATCTCCACCGGCGTTCGCGGGGGCATCGGTCGCTTACTGATCGAGTACGCGCGCCAGATCACCTCGCAACCNGCCAAGGTCTACGTCGCCGTCTTCGGNGCCATCGCCCTTGGNTTGGTGGNGGCCGCCCTGGTGACCGCCCTTGACGTCTACCTGACCCGCAACCTGCCCAAGGAGNAGAGCGCATGAGCACGGCGACAANCNAGCACGCAGTCCACGCCGACGGCATCTGGAANATCTTCAACGAGNGTCAGCCCAACGAGGTGACAGCGCTNNAGGACGTGCACCTGACCGTCGAGTCCGGAGANTTCATTTCGCTCATCGGNCCCTCCGGCTGCGGCAANTCCACCCTGCTGCGNGTCATNGCCGACCTCACCGACGCCACCNNNGGCGACATGCGCGTNGCCGGACACACTCCCCACGAGGCTCGGGAGCAGCAGCTCTACGGNATGGCGTTCCAGCAGGCGGCNCTNTTCGACTGGCGGACGGTNCNACGCAACGTNGAACTCCCCCTGGAGTTGCAGGGNTGGGACAAGGCCAAGCGCAAAGCCCGCGCCCTGGANCTNCTCGACATGGTGCAACTCGCGGACTTCGCNGANCANCGNCCCTGGGAANTNTCCGGCGGCATGCAGCAGCGCGTGGCCATCGCTCGNTCGCTNGCAGTCGACCCNACNATCNTNCTCATGGACGAGCCGTTNGGCGCCCTNGATGAGATGACGCGCGAACGCATGCANAACGAACTCCTACGCATCCGCAAGGANACGGGCAAGTCGATCGTNTTNGTCACCCACTCNATCCCCGAGGCCGTCTACCTATCCGACCGTGTC
Organism: Micrococcales bacterium; assembly: GCA_002728915.1. Taxonomy (GTDB): domain Bacteria; phylum Actinomycetota; class Actinomycetes; order S36-B12; family S36-B12; genus S36-B12. The sequence continues at coordinate 62,260 of PBWE01000006.1, read as the reverse complement.
GTGGTCATGTCGCCNCGTCCCGGACGCATCACCGACATCATCGAGGTGCCCCTCGGAGACGACCGAGACGAGGACACCCGCGAGGCCGACGCCTTCTTCGACGCCGTTACCGCGGTGCGCGAGGCCCTGCGCGGCCGCGTGGGAGGTTCGGATGCGCGAGCCAAGGTGGGCGAAGTCTGATGTCCACGCAGACGGCCGATCGGCTGAAGTTCATCTGGCCACCGGTGCTCATTGCGGTGCTCTTTCTGAGCGCCTGGCAACTCTTGGTGGTGGTCCGGGATATTCAGCCTTACCTGCTGCCGGCCCCGTCCCTGATTGCTGAGAACTTCTTCGGCGACATCGCCCTGATGTGGGAGACCGCCCTCTACACCGGAACCACGGCATTCCTCGGACTTGTGTTCGGAACAATTGTGGGCCTGGTCATGGCGCTTCTCGCCCAGCGCTTCTTCGTGGTTAACAATTTGGTCACTCCCCTTGCCGCCGGCCTGGCGGCAGTGCCCATCATTGCTCTAACACCAATACTGAACAACATGTTCAGCATCACGAGTCGGACCCCCCGGGTGCTCGTGACCGCGATCATCGTGTTCTTCCCGATGTTCGTGAACGTCACCCGCGGACTGATTCAGGTGCAACCGGTGCAGTTGGAGTTGATGCGCTCAATGAACGCCCGGCCACGGACCGTGCTGCGCGTCCTGCGCATCCCCAACGCCGTTCCCTTCTTCTTCACCGGAATGAAGGTCGCGGCCCCCCTCGCCGTCATCGCGGCGCTCGTTGCCGAGTATTTCGGTGGCCCTCAACAAGGACTTGGCTCTCGAATAGCGGGTTCGGCAGCCAATACCGCCTACGGACGAGCGTGGGCATATGTAGTTGCAGCCATCATCGTAGGCCTGACGTTCTACTTGATCGTCGTGGCCATCGAGCGGTGGACGACACCATGGACAGGCAGAGTACGTTCAGCCTGACACGAAGAAGGAGGAAGTATGCGCAACATCGCACGCAGTCGCTGGACTCAAGTTGTGAGTCTCGCCGCAGTCGGTGTGCTCGCGCTGTCGGCCTGCAGCAGCTCGGACTCGAGCTCTGAGGAGACCGCTGCGGAGGAAACCGCAGTGGAAGAACCGGCAGTCGAAGAGGACACCGAACCAGAGGAAACGGAAGAGGCAGAGGCCGAGGAGCCTGCTGCTGACGAGGGTTGTGCGGAACTGACTCCCGCCAGTCTTCAACTGCAGTGGTTCGTTCAGGCTCAGTTCGCCGGGTACTACGCAGCCAAGGACCTCGGCTTCTACGAGGACAACTGCATCGACGTCACCATCCTTGAGGGCGCCGTGGACATCGTTCCGCAGACCGTTCTCGCACAGGGCGGCGCTGACTTCGCTCTCGCCTGGGTGCCCAAGGCGCTCGCATCGCGTGAGCAGGGAGCCGGCATCGTCGACATCGCCCAGGTATTCCAGCGCTCCGGCACCTTGCAGGTGGCATGGGCGGATTCCGGCATCGAGTCCCCCGCGGACTTCCAGGGCAAGAAGATCGGTAACTGGGGCTTCGGCAACGAGTACGAGATCTTCGCAGCTCTCGGCAAGGAAGGCCTCGACCCGGCTTCCGACGTGGAGCTCGTGCAGCAGCAGTTTGACATGGTCGCCCTGCTGAACCGCGAGATTGATGCGGCCGAGGCGATGACGTACAACGAGTACGCACAGCTCCTCGAAGCAGTGAACCCGGACACCGGTGAGCTGTACACCGCAGATGACTTCAACGTCATCAACTACGCGGACTACGGAGTCGGCATGCTTCAGGACGCCATTTGGGCGGACGAGGCCCGGCTTGGTGACGCCGACTACGCCGATCTGGCGCAGCGCTTCGTCACCGCGTCCTTCGAGGGCTGGATCTACTGCCGCGACAATCCGCAGGAGTGCGCTGAGATTGTGACCGCCAATGGGTCGCAGCTCGGAGCCAGCCACCAGCTGTGGATGATGAACGAGGTCAACAAGTTGATCTGGCCGTCACCTGCGGGAATCGGCATCATGGATTCGGCTGAATGGGAGCAGAACGTCGACATCTCCCTCAACTCTCCGAACCTTGAGGGTGCAACGGTCATCACCTCCGCTCCGCCGGCAGAGGCCTACACCAACCAGTTCGCGGAGGCCGCCAACGCGCTGCTCCAAGAAATGGGAATGGACACCACCGGTGAGGGCTTCAGCCCGATCGAGGTGACCCTCAACGAAGGTGGCGCCTAGAAATATCCCGCCGGAGGTGTAGCACTGACGGCACAAGGAAGGCCCGGGCTTCGGCTCGGGCCTTCCTTGTGTCATGAATCGCCTGCGGCGTTAACCGTGTGAGTCAACTAGCCAAACTGAAGAAGGCTGCCGAACGACCTTCCTGACGGCGCACAGCACTCGCGATCGCCGCGAGGGCTCGACATCCCACTCGATCGCGCCTACTGCTTCGCGCCAGAACCCCTCGGGATCATCCAGGCTGCGGCGGTACGACTCGATGTAGGCGCCCATGGGAGGTGAGTCTGGCATGTACGTCAGCCAGACTTCGGGGTGTTCACCACGTTCGCGGTATCAGCGGTATTCGCGGTGTTCCGGCTGCTCAGGCTTCGAGGGCTGCCAACTGGCCGCAGGCGCCGTCGATTTCTCGCCCGCGGGTATCGCGGACGGTGACCCGCACGCCCGCCTCGGACAAGCCAGCCACGAACTCCCGCTGACTGCTCGGTGTGGACGCCGTCCATTTGGATCCGGGCGTGGGATTCAGGGGGATCAGGTTCACGTGGGCGAGGTGGCCGGCCAGCATTTCGCCCAGGAGTTCCGCCCGCCACCGCTGATCGTTCACGTCCTTGATTAAGGCGTACTCGATACTGACGCGTCGCCTGGTGCACTCGGCATAGAACCAGGCCGCATCGAGAACCTCCGCGACCTTCCACCGATTGTTGATCGGCACCAGAGTGTCCCGAAGATGATCATCCGGTGCATGCAGGGAGACCGCCAACGTGACGGGCAACCCCTCCTCGGCCAACTCCCGAATCCTCGGAACGAGGCCGACGGTCGACACCGTGACGCCACGAGCACTCATGCCCAGTCCCTCCGGGGCGGGGTCAATGAGTCGATGCAGTGTCGCGATCACGGTGCGGTAGTTGGCGAGCGGCTCCCCCATACCCATGAACACGACGTTGCTGATGCGACCCGGGCCACCGGGTATCTCGTTGTTCGCCAACGCCCGCGCTCCGGCGAGTACTTGTTCCACGATTTCCGCTGTCGACAGGTTGCGCGTCAGACCTGCCTGCCCCGTCGCGCAAAAAGGACAGTTCATGCCGCAGCCGGCCTGCGATGAGATACACATCGTGACCCGATCCGGGTAGCGCATCAGCACTGACTCAACGAGTGATCCGTCGTGCAACCGGTAGAGCGTCTTTACCGTCGCACCATCGTCACACGTGAGTGTCCGCACGGGCTGCAGAAGTTCGGGGAGCACGGACCGCAGGGTGGTGCGATCTGATGCCGAAATGTCCGTCCACTCATCGGGGTCGTTCTGCAGGTGAGTCAGTAGGTGCGTGGACACCTGATCGGCTCGAAAAGCCGGTAGCGCGAGATCAGACATCGCGTCTCGACGCTCGGGCCGGGACAGGTCCAGCAGGTGTCGTGGTGGCTTGCCGCGTTCGGGAGCCTGGAGAACGAGATCCACCATCACAGGTTCACCATCGCAGGTTCACCATCGCAGTTCCACCATCACAGCGCCGCCCCCGTGAAGCTGGCACCGAGGAAGACGGTGAAGATCGCCCAGGACGCGAACGCGTTGGGGATCAGGGAATCAAGGCGATCCATCATCCCGCCATGACCCGGCAGGAACGATCCCATGTCCTTGATACCGAGGTCGTGTTTGATGGCGCTCTCAGCAAAGTCACCACCGGTGGCGGTGATCGTCAGAATGAAGCCGGCGATGACCCCCTGCCACCAGGCAGCATCCAGCAGGAAGACGAAGGACAGAGCGCCGACGCTGCACTGCAAGATGACCGACCCGACAAGTCCCTCCCAAGACTTCTTGGGGCTGATCGATGCTGCGATCGGGTGCCGTCCGTAGAAGATGCCGGCGAAGTATCCGCCGATGTCGTTCGAAATGGTCAGCAGGATGAAGACGACGACTCGCCACGGACCATCGTCTGCCGCCAGCGTCAGCATCACAAATCCCGCCATGAACGGCAGGTAGGCGATCACGAAGAAGGATGCGGTGATGTCGCGGACGTATCCGTCGACTCCGCGCCGGATCCGCCACAGCATCGCGAGCAGCAGCACGGCGCCGGTCGCGACCAACTGCCAGATCGGTCCGGCGAGATAGGCAACCGTCGGCAACAGCACGACCGCTCCGTAGGCCGGAACCCGCGCAATCTTGATTCCCCGTGATGCGAAAGCCTGAATCATCTCCCGCATCGCGACGCCGAGCGCCACGATGACGACGACACCGAACAGACACTTGTAGGTGAACAGGCTCGCAAGCACTACCACGACGAGCACGACGCCGGACGCCACCGCGGCCGGCAGATTTCGGCCGGTGCGCGAGTCATTCTTGCGGTCGCCGTCGGCCTCTCGCGGGTCCTGCTCGCGATCGCCGTTCCGACCGGACGAGTCGGTCACATCAGACCTCGAGTAGTTCGGCTTCTTTGTGCTTGAGAACTTCGTCGATGTGCTCCACGTGCTTGCTCGTCACGTCGTCGAGTTGCTTTTCTGCGCGACGGACATCGTCCTCGCCAGCATCGCCATCCTTTTGGAGCTTGTCGAGAGCTTCCTTCGCATGACGCCGAATGTTGCGCACCGAAATGCGGCTGTCTTCGGCTTTGGACCTGGCCATCTTGATGTATTCCTTGCGACGCTCCTCCGTGAGCTCGGGAAGAACAACGCGGATAATCGCCCCGTCAGTATTCGGGTTCACTCCCAGATCGCTGTCCCGAAGCGCCTTCTCGATCTCCGCCATCGCGCCCTTGTCGTAGGGACTGATGACGATCATCCGTGCTTCCGGCACCTGGAAAGACGCGAGTTGATTCAACGGAGTAGCCGTCCCGTAGTAGTCCACGACGATCTTGTTGAACATGGTGGCGTTCGCGCGCCCCGTCCTGATCGTCGCGAAGTCCTCGCGGGCCACCTCGATGGCTTTGTCCATCTTCTCGGTGGCCTCGAGCAGGATCATCTCGATCTCTTCACTCACGGGTGCTCCTCACGTTTCCGATGAGACTAACGTGCCGATCCGCTCCCCACGGCACGCTCGGGCGATGTTGCCTTCTTGGAGAAGGTTGAACACGACAATCGGCAGCGCGTTGTCCCGACACAGGCTGATGGCCGTTGCGTCGGCGACTTTGAGGTCGCGGGCAAGGACGTCGTCGTAGGTCAAGCGGTCGTAGCGCACGGCCTGAGGGTTGGACCGAGGATCGTCGTCGTAGACACCATCGACACCCTTCGCCATCAAGACGACCTCAGCACCGATCTCCAGCGCTCGCTGGGCGGCTGTGGTGTCGGTGGAGAAGTACGGCTGCCCAAGTCCCGCTCCAAAAATGACCACCCGGGCCTTGTCGAGGTGTCGCATCGCCCGTCGAGGGACGTACGGCTCGGCCACCTGGCCCATGGCGATTGCCGTCTGCACGCGCGTTTCGATGCCTGCCTTCTCGCAGAAGTCTTGCAGGGCCAGACAGTTCATCACCGTGCCGAGCATGCCCATGTAGTCCGCGCGGGCCCGTTCCATACCGCGCTCCGACAATTGCGCGCCTCGGAAGTAGTTGCCACCACCAATAACGACCGCTACTTCGGTGCCCGCACGCACCACATCAGCAATTTGCCGTGCGATGGACGCCACCACATCGGGATCGACGCCGAGCCCGCCACCGCCGGAAAAGGCTTCGCCACTGAGTTTGAGGAGAACCCGATCCCAGCCACCCTCGGGGACGCCGGGCCACGTCTCGATGGTCCCGTCAAGGGAAGGCTGAACCGGCTCCCCTGCCTTGGACCGATCCATGAGACTTCCCTTCTGCCGAGTTACGCCTGGCCTGGCTCGAACCTAGCGAATGCGCGGACCGTTGTTCCGTTTTCGGCCAGCACATCGGCCACCGTCTTCTTGTTTTCGACGACGCTGGCCTGCTCGAGAAGCACGTTGTCCTTGAAGAAGGCGTTCACCCGACCCTCGACGATCTTGGGGATGGCCTGCTCGGGCTTGCCCTCTTCCTTGGCCGCTGTCTCGGCAATCCGACGCTCGTTCTCCACCGTCTCCGCAGGCACATCGTCGCGGTTCAGGAAGGACGGTCGCATTGCCGCGATCTGCATCGCAACTCCTTTTGCTGTTTCCTCGTCTCCGTCGTAGGCGACGAGGACGCCGACCTGCGGCGGAAGATCGGAGGCACGGCGGTGCAGGTACGTGGTGGCCGGAGCCTGCACTGTGGTGACGCGTCCAAGTTCGATCTTCTCCCCGATAACACCGGCCATGTCGGCCACCGTCGCCTCAACGGTGGCACCGGTGTCGAGGGTGATCGCCAGAAGGGCATCCCGGTCAGCCACCTGGGCGTCGAAGGCTGCCTTCGCCAAAGTGCCTGCGAGCGCTTGGAATTCCTCACCCTTGGCCACGAAGTCTGTCTCGCACAGCACTTCCACCATGGTGTTGTCCACCGCAGCGACGACGCCGTTGGAGGCGGTGCGCTCGGCGCCTCTCTTGGCGGCTTTGGCCGCTCCAGAGATCCGCAGAGCCTCGACGGCCTTATCGAAATCGCCGTCGCTCTCCTCGAGCGCCTTCTTGCACTCCATCATTCCCGCGGAGGTCATCTCCCGGAGCCGCTTGACGTCAGCGGCGCTAATCGTTGCCATCTTCTTCCTTCGTGTATCGGTGGGTCGCGAAGTTCGGAGTCTCGATCCACACGTCTCCAGGCTCGGGCTTCGCGGTGTGAGTCAGCGTGACGTCCTACGCCTGCTCGGCTGCGGCGTCAGGGGTTGCGGCTTCCGCGCTTGTTGCGTCGGCCGGCGCGCTGTCCGCAGCTGCCGCGTCGGCGGCGGCCACTTCATCGGCGGCGCCCTGGCCTGCGAGCAGTTCGCGCTCCCACTCGGCCAGTGGCTCCTCGGTGGCTCCCTCGGCTGCCGCGGCACCGGAACGTGCCATCAGGCCTTCGGCCACCGCATCGGCCATGACGCGGGTCAAGAGTGCGACGGAGCGAATCGCGTCGTCATTGCCCGGAATCGGGAAGTCGACCTCGTCGGGATCGCAGTTGGTATCGAGAACAGCGATGACCGGGATTCCGAGTTTGCGAGCTTCACCGACGGCGATGTGCTCCTTCTTGGTGTCGATGACCCAAATCGCGCTGGGGATCTTGGCCATATCGCGAATACCGCCGAGTGTCCGCTCGAGCTTGTCCTTCTCACGACGCATCATGAGGAGTTCTTTCTTCGTCTTCCCGGAGCCGGCGACATCGTCGAAGTCAATCTCTTCCAACTCCTTCAGGCGCTGCAGGCGCTTGTGAACGGTGTTGAAGTTGGTGAGCATGCCGCCGAGCCAACGCTGATTGACGTACGGCATGCCAACACGATTCGCCTGCTCGGCGATCGCTTCCTGTCCTTGCTTTTTGGTGCCGACGAACATGATGGATCCACCGTGGGCGACGGTTTCCTTCACGTACTCGTAGGCACGATCGATGTACGACAGCGAATGCTGAAGATCGATGATGTAGATGCCGTTGCGCTCGGTAAAGATGAAGCGCTTCATCTTGGGGTTCCAGCGCCGGGTTTGGTGTCCGAAGTGGACACCACTTTCCAGTAGCTGGCGCATCGTGACGACGGCCATGGTCGTTCTCCTTCTTCGGGCGCGCGCGCCTGTCGGCGGTGGCATGCCACCGCGTGCGGTTGTCGGTTCACCCGGCGGGCGAACCCCTGGCGATCTCCGTCCACTCGCCCGCCGAAGCGGGACCGTCGAGCCGACGGGCTGCGCGAGGCGCAGCGGTAGGTCACGCGAAATATGTCTCCCCGAAGGAAGCCGCTCTAGTCTAGGGGGCTGGGGTTGCACCCCGATGCCCAGGGCACGGCTTGACTATCCCCAGCCTGCCGGGTTGATCTGGCGTCGCATGGCACGCCCGGGCAGCGTTCTGGTGTGACGACACCGCTGCTGGCGCTCCTGACAGCCACCTTCTTGACGCTTGGCTCACCGGTCTCGGGCTGGACTCTTCCCCTGACCACCGGTTGGGAGCAGGTGCTGCGAGCTTTCGAACGCCCGGATGACCGTTTCGCCGCCGGCCATCGAGGCATCGACTTCGCGGCACCCCCAGGGGCCGAGGTGCGAGCGATCGGGCCCGGTCGTGTGGCGTTCGTCGGTGACGTGGCCCGAACGCCCACGGTCAGCATCGAGCACGACCATCCGCCGTGGACATCGACGTATCAACCGGTTGAGGCTCTCGTGGCCGAAGGCGACCAGGTGGAGATGGGCACCCTCATCGGCCACCTCGCGGCGCACCACTTCCACTGCTCCCGGAGCTGCCTTCACCTCGGACTGCGACGGCCCGCGTGGGAGGCCCGCGATGCCATGACCGATCCCTACGTGGATCCGCGGGCGTGGATCGAGCGACGCCCGGTTCTCAAACCTCTAGTTCCCTGACCGAGGGTGNGCCTGCTCGAACGTGCTGCGCAATCGCTCGACCGAGACGTGGGTGTACCTCTGCGTGGTGGCCAGATTCGCGTGACCGAGCAACTCTTGAACCGACCGCAGATCAGCACCACCTTCGAGCACGTGAGTGGCAGCACTATGGCGCATCGCGTGGGGAGAGACCGTCGGAACACCTGCCGCATCGCTGGTCCTTCTGACAATGGTGCGCACCACGCGCGGATCGATGCGTAGACCTCGATCGCCCACGAACAATGCCGGCGTGGATTCCTTCGTCAGTTGATGTCGTGCGTCGCTCCACGACTCCAATGCACGCGCGGCGGGCAATCCGATCGGAACGATGCGTTCCTTGTCTCCTTTGCCGACGACCCGCAGGGTGCGGTTTCCGTCGTCAACATCATCGGTGTCAAGACCACACAACTCCGAGACGCGGATTGCCGCACCGTAGAGGACTTCGAGCATCGCGTGATCCCGGATGGCGCTCGGGGATCCGTCATGCCGGGCGGCGAACTCCAGAACTTGGCGGGCCTGACTCTGATCGAGAACCGTGGGCATCCGCACACCCACTCGCGGGCTCACGAGTCGATGTCCCGGGTCGTTCTCACACATGTCCCGCGCACTGCACCACGCCGTGAATGCGCGAGCCGAGGCGGCCCGGCGTGCAATCGTGGAACGAGACAAGCCGTCCTGCGTGGCGTCGGCCAACCAGGCGCGCAATGTCGGCAGAGCGAGTTGCGCGGGTGACTCGATGTCTCGGTCCACACAGAAGCCAACAAGATCGTTCACATCGGCCAGGTACGCGCGGACCGTATGCGCGCTGCGATTTCTCTCGTCACGCAAGTGCTCGGCGAAGCCGTTGACGGCCTGCTGCCACGCGAGCAACGTCGGATCGGCCATGCAGACATGGTGGCAACCCAGGAGACGAACGTGCGTCAGGCTCGCCCATGGGCACCGTCGCTGGGTGCGTAAACCCACCGATCTTGTCCTCGTTGCTGCACCAAGCCCATCTCTTCGGCCTGCGCGAGGCACGTTCGTGCCTGAGAACCGGAAACACCGCTGCGCACCGCGATGTCGTCCAGGCTCATCCCCTCGGTGGACCAGCGCGGCGTCGGCACGGCATCGAGCACTTCCTGCAGAACGCGACTGATCGGTCGCTCATCAGAGTGCACCGCCGCCTCGTCGTGGGTCGCGTGCCTGCGGGAACGGCTGCGCGAGTCGTGAGGTGACGCGCCGTGCGCTCGCTCGAAGTCCGGGAGCACCGCGCGAACATCGCTCACATCCGCGGCGAGCATCGCTACGCCCTCGTGCACCAGCCGATGGGTGCCCCGAGACTTCTCGGACGTCACCGATCCAGGGACCGCGAGCACAGGGCGATTCAGCTCGGCGGCGTTCGACGCTGTCGTCACCGAGCCCGACCGGTGTGCTGCCTCGACCACGCAGGTCGCGCTCGCCAGGGCGGCAATCAGGCGATTTCGCGTGAGGAAGCGTCGTCGTCGCACCGTCTCTCCGGGTGGCGCCTCGCTCACGAGCAGGCCACGATCAACGATCTCGGCAAATAGGCCTTCGTTCCCTCGCGGGTAGGGCGTATCCACTCCACCGGCCAGCACGCAGATCGTCACCCCATCAACAGCGAGAGCACCCCGATGCGCTGCCGAATCAATCCCGTAGGCCCCACCGGAGATCACCGTGACATCGTCCTGCGCCAGTTCAGCCGACCATTCCCGCGCAACCCACTCTCCGTAACGCGTGCATGCGCGCGCCCCCACGATGGCAACCGAACGCAGCGCCATCAGTCGCGGATCTGCCTCACCCCAGCACCACAAAGCCAGTGGTCGATGGGCTCGGAGTTCATTCATCCGTCCCGGCCATTGGCCATCACCCGGCACAACAACACGCGCTCCGATGTCTCGACCTCGATCAATGAGCGCGTCCAGGTCCAATTCCTCCAGGCGACGCCGCAAGGCGTCAGCTCGGGGCATCTTCGGGCGTTGACGATCAGCATCAAGGAGCGCCGCCACCGTCGCTGTCGGCCCGTCTGAATCGATGACGTCGGCCAAACCGGCCTCCCCCGGTTCGCATACGGCCGCCAAGGCAATGCGGGCACGGCGATGAACGTTCTCGTCCGTGCACGCGGGATCGGCTTCGGGGCTGGTCGATTTCACGGCACCTCATCTCGCAGGGGTCGGTGCACGCCGATCAATTCACACACGCACCCACGGCGAGGCTGGATACTCACGTCAGCGGTGACGACGGTGCTGGTCATTCCCGCGATCACCGCTCCGTGCGCAGGGGCGAGCGCCATCTCACACCGCGCGTAGGTGTTCGACGACCGGCTGACCCGCCGGTGGAATGGTCACCGCGACGACATCGAACCGCAACGCCGGCGCGTGGATCGACCGTTCGTCGAGCCACGCCAGCGCCAGGGAGCGCAACTGTCGGATCTTCCGTCGGGTTACTGCCTCGACGGGAGCTCCGAAGGCCAAGGACCGGCGCGTCTTCACTTCGACGATGACCAGGGCGTCGCCATCGCGTGCGATGAGATCGACTTCTCCGACCGCCTCTGAGCTTTGGGGCCGCCAGTTGCGATCCAAAATAAGCATCCCCGCGGTGCGCAGGTGGGCAGCTGCGATCTCCTTTCCGCCTATGCCCAGCGCTCGTCGGTGATCGACATGGTCCGCAGCGGGCATGCCGACAGCATTCGTCACCGTCCGCCGGGCACGCCAGGAGTCAGGAGACTTCTGTGGATGGATCCGCCTGGGGTGTGTGGACGGTGCTACGAGGAAAGCAGATTCCAACTACGGCGGTGGAACGTCGTTACCCCGTGGGTGGCGATGGCGGATCGATGACCGGCGGTTCCGTATCCGACGTTTCGATCCCATCCATAGACCGGATAGAACACATGAAGGTCGCGCATCAGGCCGTCACGTTCCTCCTTGGCCAGGATCGACGCCGCTGCGATGCTGATGCAGGTTGCATCGCCCTTGATGACCGTACGCACCGACCACCGGGCATCCACGGGCGTGATGAAGTCGTGCCGTCCATCGAGCAGGACGCAGCCCACGGCCCGTCGATCACTGATCGACTCCACCGCCTGCGCGGCGCCCTCACCGAGCGCCTGCGTGATGCCGACTTCGTCTATTCGCTCCGCCGGTATGTGCACCACGGCAGCATCGATCGCCCACGCGCGGATAGCTGGGCACGCGTCCTGACGTCGCTTCTGACTCAGGGCCTTCGAGTCACGAATGTCCGTAGGTGGCGTTCCGCAGGTCCGATCCACAGCCACCGCACCGATGGTCACCGGACCGGCGAGCGCTCCGCGGCCGACCTCGTCGACGCCGACCACCACACCTGCCCCCGGCGGCGCCAGCAGTGACCATTCAAGGTCGAGCGTCGGGGCTTGGGGTGTCGCCACTATCCGAGTGCGGGGTTATCGAAGATGGAGGGAATCGACTCCAGGGCTAGGCGGGAGAACGGCCACACCACCAAAACCAGCCGACCCACAGCATTTGACTCCGGCACGCCACCTTCGGACAAGTCGAGGTGGTAACGCGAATCCCGCGAGTTGGCGCGGTTGTCGCCCATCACGAACATCGACGCGGGTGGAACAGTCACATCAAAGCGGACCTGGTCCGTGCGGCCAATGATGTAGTCCTCGTCCAGCGGTACTCCATTGACGGCGATTCGACCCTCCGCGTCGCAACACGCCACCCGATCACCCGCAACACCGATCACTCTCTTGACTAAATCGTCACCGGAATCACTGGGGAGGACACCGATGAAGGTCAATCCATCCCGAACACGCGCGCGCCAACTGTCTCCCACCGGCACAGGGTCCGGAAGCCAATCGCCGGGATCTTTGAAGACGACGATCTCTCCCCGCGTGACTCCCGAAATTTCCGTCGTGATCTTGGACGCGATGATCCGGTCCCCCGGTCGCAGCGTGTCCTCCATAGAGGCACTGGGAACGTAGAAGGCCTGGATGAGGAATGCACGCAGCAGGGCCGACAGGGCAAGGGCGACCACAACGATGATGACGATCTCGCGAAACCCACGCCAGAACGGGTGGGCGACTTCCTTCTCCCGAGCATGCTTGCCGCGTGGCTTCTTTCCCATCAGGTGATCACATCATCCTCAGCGCAGATCCATCACTCAACAACGCCGACGTCACTCGGTTGTCGCGTAGTCGGGCAGGGGGATGTTCTGGATCCGCGAAATCGGCCACACCACCGTCATGGCTCGACCAATCACCGAGGACTCCGGCACGAAGCCGCCTCCCGGGTCACCCATGTGCGAGCGAGAGTCGGCCGACGCGGAGCGGTGATCACCCATAACCCACAGCATGCCGTCTGGGACTTCGACATCGAAGGGTTGCAGGCTCGGCGCGTCTCCAGGAAACAGGTAATCCTCGACAAGTGGAGCGCCATTGAGCGTGAGTTGCCCCTGCGCATCGCAACATGTGACCCGGTCTCCACCGGTTCCGATCACTCGTTTGATGAAGTCGGTCGAGTCGGGGGCGACAAGACCGAAGGACTGGCCGACCCAGACCAGCGCGCCGGTGATCGGGTCTCGGTCTGGCGCTACCTGAGGCGGAACGAACGACCCGGACCCATCGAAGACGACGACGTCCCCGCGCTCGATATCGCGGACCTTGAACACGGCCCTNTTGACCAGAACCCGATCACCTACCTGGAGCGTGTTCTCCATGGAGCCGGACGGGATGGAGAAGGGCTTAACCAAGAACGTGGTGATGAGAAGGACCACTCCCAGGGCAACGGCAATCGTTACCGGGATGTCCCACCAAGGTTGCCGACCGCGATCGGCCAATGTCAGTTCTCCGAGGTCGTGGGTGCGGCGTCATCCGACGGCGCGGCGTCATCGGCGACACAGCCTCCTCCGTCGAGCACGGCGTCATCGGTCGACACAGCGTCGTCCATTGGCGCGGGGTCGTCTAGTGGCGCCGCATCGGTTATCGGGGCCGCAGTGGCGGTCGCTGCCGGTGAGTTTTCCCGACGCTCGCGGATCTTTGCGGCCTTGCCGCGCAAACCACGCAGGTAGTAGAGCTTGGCGCGACGAACGTCACCACGGGTGACGACCTCGATCTTCTCCACGATGGGCGAGTGCAACGGGAAGGTGCGCTCGACGCCCACGCCGTAAGAAACCTTGCGAACGGTGTAGGTCTCACTGGCTCCGGAACCGGAGCGGGCGATCACGACGCCCTGGAACACCTGCACACGGGTCTTGTTGCCTTCGACGACCTTCACGTGAACCTTCACGGTGTCGCCAGCGCGGAAGTCGGGAATGTCGTCGCGCAAAGAGGCGGCGTCGACGGGATCGAGGGTCTTCATCGTTGCTTCTCTTCCTGCAAGCGCCACAAGTCGCCCACGGTTGTGTGGAGTGGTGCCGTCCTCATGCGTCCCTTGTGGCAGACGTCGAACCGGCCGGNNAAGTGTGCCACATCCTCCCCGTACCCCCGTGAACGGGCGGCTGAGACAAGGTGAGACGACTCGATCGGCGTCAGGGGTTGGGGAGGTCGGGGCGCCGGGCACGCGTTCGTTCCTCGGCCTGCTGCCTACGCCATGCGTCGATCCGCGCATGATCACCAGACAGCAGCACATCCGGGACCTCGAGGTTCCGCCAGGNGGGTGGCCTNGTGAAAACCGGGCCTTCGAGGGCAGCNCCGTCGACCTTGCTAAAGGAGTCGTCCACCGCGCTGTCTGCATTTCCCAACACACCCGGCTTGAGGCGAACCGCCGCTTCCACCATGGCGAGCGCAGCGGCCTCACCGCCGGCGAGAACGTAATCGCCTATCGAGTACTCCCGCACACCCGCCCAATCGTCACGAGCGGCGTAGTGCTCGGCCACCCGCGAGTCGATTCCTTCGTATCGTCCACACGCGATGACGACGTGCTCGATGTCGGATACCTCCGCGGCCGATTCCTGATCGAATCGATAGCCCGAGGGGCCCGGGATAACGAGAACGGGAGGCTGCTCCACGGATGCTCGGATGGCATCCAAGGCCACACCCCACGGTTCAGCAAGCATCACCATTCCGGGGCCACCGCCATACGGGGTGTCATCCACGCTTCGGTGCTTGTCGGTCGCGAATACGCGAAGGTCGTGCACCCGAATGTCAACGATGCCGGCTTCTCGAGCTTTCCCCACGAGGGACAGCTCCAGCGGTGCCAAGTACTCGGGGAAGATCGAAACGATGTCGATACGCATCAGTCATCGTCTCCTGGCTCCAGGAGACCCTCCGGCGGGGTGATAACGATGCGCTTGGCGCTCACATCGATCTGGGGAACGAAAGCGGACACGAACGGGACGAACACTTCTCGCTCATCCGGTGTCACGACAACCAGGAGGTCCTGCCCCGGAAGGTGTGAAACCTCACGCACGACGCCGATCACGCCGCCGTCAGCATCGCCGCCGTCAGCGCTGCCATCAACAACGACCTCGCACCCTTCGAGGTCGGAGTCGTAGAACTCCTCCGGATCCTCCGGGCGCTCGTCGGCCGGACGATCGACACTCACCAGCACATTGCGCAATTGCTCCACGGCGGTGCGATCGTCGTACCCCTCAAAGGTCACCACGAGACGGCCGCTGTGCCAGGCAGCCGAAGCGACCGTCAGATCGAGCCCGGAGTCGGTGAGCAGTCGTGCGCCCACCGCGAAGCGCTTGTCTGGCTCGTCGGTGCGAACCTCGATGGTCGCCGCGCCTTTCACCCCGTGCGGTCGACCGATGCGCCCGACAACGACGAGCACGGTGGGACTTAGCGTTCTGCCACGTCGAGGAAGTCGACGCGCACGCCACGGCCACCGTTGATCGATGTGATCACGGTGCGTAGCGCTGTGGCTGTGCGACCACTCCTGCCGATGACGCGCCCCATATCCGCAGGATTCACACTCACTTCCAGCGTGGGTCCGCGGCGGCCCGAACGCTCGGACACTGAGACGTCGTCGGGGTTGTCCACGATGCCGCGGACGAGATGGCCGAGCGCCTCGTCGAGCATTACTCGGACGCTTCCTTGGCCGCTGCCTCCGCAGCTTCTGCAGCGGGCTCTTCGGCGGGTGCGTCTGCCGGTGCCTCAGCGGCTTGCGCAGCGGGCTCTTCGGCAGTTTCTTCGCTTGCTGCGTCTTCCTTGGGCTTGGCTTTGGCCGGTGCAGGTGTCTTGGGCTCGGAGGCCGATTCCTTCACCGCTGCCTCGTAGGCCACCTTCTTGTCTGCCTTGGGCTCGGCCACTTGCAGTGTGCCCTCGGCACCGGGCTCACCCTTGAACTTCTGCCAGTCGCCGGTGACCTTCAAAATGGCGGCGACGGCCTCGGTCGGCTGCGCGCCTACCCCGAGCCAGTACTGAACCCGCTCCGAGTCCACGCGAATAATGCTGGGGTCCTCGAGCGGCTGGTAGATGCCGATTTCTTCAATCGCGCGGCCGTTACGAGCCGTTCGCGAATCCGCGACGACGACGCGGTACTGAGGTGCGTGGACCTTGCCCACGCGCTTCAACTTGATCTTGACTGCCACGGGTGGCTGCTCTCCTGACGTGTGGTGGACGGCTTCGCACCGGCGTGGGGTGCCGTGCTGGGCCGACTCTCGGACCGACGCGGGCGAGGTGAGAGGGCCCCGCCTTCGTCGAGAACGTGCTGAGTCTGCCAGAAGTGGCGGCGTGCAGGCCGCCCGGGGCTAGGAGAGCAGCTTCTTGAGATCGTCGGGGAGATCGGATAGGTCCGGCGGCGTCATCGGTGCTGCGTCCGCCCCAGTAGTGGCGGACTGTCCCGCCTCCTGGGCCGCCCTCTTCGCCGGGTTTCCGCTCCGGCCCTTCTTGGCTTTGCGTCCGGCCTGCTTGGGCGTCTTCCCCTTGGACTTCTTCCCGCCTCCTGCCCCCGGGGCACCCGGCATGCCCGGCATTCCCGGCATGCCGCCGCCTTTGCCCATCTGCTTCATCATCTTCTGAGCCTCACCGAAACGATCGATGAGCGAGTTGACGTCGCTGACCTGAGTGCCCGAACCGTTCGCGATGCGCGTCCGGCGCGAGCCATTGAGGATCTTCGGGTCCTGACGCTCCGCGGGGGTCATCGACTGAATGATCGCCGACACCCGATCCAACTCACGATCATCGACCTGGTCCAACTGGGCCTTCATATCCCCCATGCCGGGGAGCATCCCCAAGATCTTGCCCAGGGATCCCATCTTCTTGATGGACTGCATCTGTTCGAGGAAATCCTCGAGGGTGAAATCTTCGCCCGAGGTGACTTTGCGGGCCATCTTCTCGGCTTGCTCGGCGTCGAACGCCTTCTCGGCTTGCTCGATCAACGTCAGGACATCGCCCATATCCAAGATGCGATTGGCCATCCGGTCAGGGTGGAACGCCTCGAAGTCGGACAACTGCTCGCCGACCGACGCGAACATGATCGGTTTGCCGGTGACCGTGACGATCGACAACGCCGCACCGCCGCGGGCGTCACCGTCGAGTTTGGTCAAGACGGCGCCGTCGAAACCGACCTGCTCACCGAATTGCTCCGCCGTCGTGACAGCGTCTTGACCGATCATCGCGTCGACGACGAGCAAGACATTCTCCGGCTGCACGGCATCGCGAACCCGACGCAGTTCATCCATCAACTCCGCGTCGATGGCCAAGCGGCCGGCTGTGTCGACGATGACAACGTCGTGCAGGGCGCCCTCGGCATGTCGACGCGACTCGCGGGCCACCTGGACCGGATCGCCAACCCCGTTCCCCGGCTCTGGGGCGAAGACGGGAACGTCCGCCCGCTCCCCCATCACGCGCAACTGATCCACAGCGTTCGGACGTTGCAGGTCCGCGGCCACCAACAACGGCGTGTGACCGTCGGCCTTCAAGTGAGCGGCGAGTTTGCCCGCAAGCGTCGTCTTGCCCGCACCCTGGAGGCCGGTGAGCAGAATGAAGGTCGGCCCCGTCTTGGCGAAATGCAGCGGCCTGGTCTGACCGCCGAGAATGTCGATGAGTTCTTCATGAACGATCTTGACAACCTGCTGCCCCGGATTGAGCGCACCGGACACTTCCGATGACAGTGCTCGTTCTTTGACTCGCGCCGCGAACGCGCGGACCACGGGTAGGGCCACGTCAGCTTCGAGCAGCGCCGTGCGGATCTCCTTGACGGTGGCATCGATATCCGCCTCGGACAGGCGACCTTTGCCCCGCAGACCCTTGAAGGTCTCGGACAACCGGTCCGACAGCGACCCGAACACACCTACTCCTCGAACGACGACGACACTCACAACGCGCCGAAAGCGCCCTGTCAGACTAACGCGCCTCCACGGCCGCTTGAACCGTGGTTCGCACAGCGTGCGCGTGATCGTCACTCAGCGGTGCACCGAGGCGATCGGTCACGAAGAAGGCGTCCACGACCTCCGACCCGAGCGTGTCGATCTTCGCACCCGTTACCCGGCAGTCGGCGGCAACGAGGGCGGACGTGATGCGGTGCAGGAGGGCCGTCTCATCGTGGGTGCGCACCTCGATGACCGTGTGAGTGGCCGCCGAGTCCTCGACGATGACTCTCGGAGCGGCACCGGCAGGAACCGATGCCGGCGATTCGCTGCGTCGACGCAGTCGATCCTCGACATCGAGATCGCCGGCGAGGGCTGCTCGAAAATCCGACGCCATTGCCCGGACGTCTGGGGGATCGCCGAACAGTGGCTTGACGAGCCATTCTTGCGCGGCCCTGTCCGATTCGGTTCGGATGCGCGCCCCTCGCACCTGCAAGCGGTGCAGGGAGAGAACTCCCGCGACGAGAGCAAGGAGACCGAAACGATCCGGAGCGGACACCACTATGGAGAAGCCGTCCTCGACCGGCTCCAGACGCAGAGACGGTTCACCCCGGTCGGCCAGCGCGTTCACCACGGCGGAGGACTCCTGCACGGTCGATCGCGCGTGCCCTTGCATCTGCGCTCGTGATTCGGTGACCAGGTCGGTGATCAGTCGACGACGCCACGAACTACGCACCGACGGTCCGGTTGCTTCGGCATCGGCCCAGGTCAACGCATGAAGGAGTTCCAGGCTCTCGACATCAGGCACGAGGTCCACGACCGTTGCCACCGTGGCCGGGTCGTCGAGGTCACGACGGGTGGCGACATCCGGCAGCAGGAGGTGGTGGCGCACCAGCAATTCGAGAGTGCCCACATCGGCGGGATCAAAGCCCATGCGCTCGGCGATGTCACGTGTCATGTCGGCGCCGACGACGCTGTGATCACCCGGGTAGCCCTTGCCGATGTCGTGCAGGAAGGCCCCCACGAGAAGCAGATCCGGTCGGGCGACATCTCGTGCTCGCTGTCCGGCATGCACAGCCGTTTCGACCAAGTGGCGGTCCACCGTGAACTCGTGGATGGGGTTGCGCTGTGGGAGGGATCGGACCGCCTCCCATTCGGGAATGAGGCCGGAAACAATGCCTTCTTGATCCAGGGCCTCCAACACCGGCACCGCCGCCCGACCTGCACCTAGGAGCGACACCCACGATTGGCGTACGTCGTTGTTCCACGGTTCTGGGATCGGAAGGCATTGCGAGACTCGCTCCACCGTGGACGGCGCCAGCATGACGGATGCTTGCGCAGCAGCGGCGGCGGCCCGCAACAGCAAACCGCGATCGTTCTCCGGTGAAGCACCGCGCGCCAGCGCGACTTCTCCCTCGACGAGCACCACCCCCTCCGCCAAGGGAACGCGTTCGGGGCCCTTCGACGGTGAGGCGGACCGACGCGTCAATCGCCGCAGCACCCGGGGGGCCAGCGAGGGGGGCTTTCGCGTTGCCCGTAGTGCGCGGTACCACGCAACATCACTCGCGTAGGCGATGTCGCGCGCCGCCAAGTACACGGTCCGCAGGAGATCGTCCGCCGTCGCCTCGTTACCCAAGAGCTCGGTCATCTCAGCGGCGATGTCGTCTTGTTCCTGCATGGCCAGGCAGTCCCGTAGGCCCCTGGCGTGCAGGGCGTCTCGCACGTCCAGCAAAGTCGAGACAGCCGACGGCCATTGCGTCCGAGGAACTTCGACCGTCCACGACGCTGCCAGAGCCCGCAGCAGCACCGCATCTCGCAATCCCCCGTAGGCCTCCTTGACGTCCGGTTCCAACAGTTGAGCGAGATCTCCTACGCGCGAACGCCGTGCCATGGCCGTTGCGTGCAATTCCACGAGCCGATCTCCCGCACTCGCCCGCCAATCACCCAAGATCCCCGTTCGCAGCGACTCCCCGAGATCGGTGCTTCCTGCCACGACCCGTGCGTCGATAAGCCCGAGCACCACCTTGAAGTCTTCTTGCGCGAGAGTTCGCGCCTGGGCGATCGTTCGCACGGAGTGATCGAGCACGATTCTCGAGTCCCATATCGGGTACCACAACGACGATGCGACATCTTCGACACGAAGTGCAGAAGGCTCGTGGACCAAGACGACGTCTATGTCGCTTCCGAGTGACATCTCTCGTCGGCCGTAACCGCCGACAGCAAGCAGCGCAAACTGTGTGGAATCTGCGCGGTGCTGGGTGATCGCATCGGCCAGCAGACCCCTGAGCCAACTATCCGTGGCATCCGACAGCAGCGCTCGGCGCTCGGACCCTTTCAGATCCGAGCGCCGAGCGATGTTTTGCCGTTCCTCGACGAGCTGGCTCATCGAACTAAAGAGCCTCCGCTCCTCGTTCTCCGGTCCGGACACGAACGACCGTGTCGACGGGAACAGACCACACCTTGCCGTCGCCGATCTTTCCCGTTTGGGCAGCACCCACGATGGCGTCCATCACATCGCCAGCGCGGTCATCGTCGACCACGATCTCGATGCGCACCTTGGGTATCAACTCGACGGTGTACTCGGCGCCACGGTAAACCTCCGTGTGACCGCGCTGCCTGCCGAAGCCCGACGCTTCCGACACCGTCATCCCGTGAATGTCGAGCGCCTCGACGGCACTCTTGACGTCGTCAAGCTTGAACGGCTTGATGATTGCGGTAACCAACTTCATGACTACTCCACCTCCTCGGCGCGGGCTGTGTGCCCGACACCTGCAAACGCACCGCCAGCGCCGGAGTCGCCCAACTCGTAGGCCGTCTCCGCGTGCTCCGCGACGTCGATGCCATTGACTTCGTCCTCCTCGTCAGACCGAATACCAATTGTGGCCTTCAGAGCGAGGGCGATGATGCCGGCCAGGATGAGGGAGTAAACCATCACGCCCGCTGCGGCGATGATCTGGACGATGAGCAGGTTCAGGTCGCCGCCGTACAGCAGGCCGTTCTGACCACCTTCCTCGACCAGGTCGGAGGCGAGGAATCCGAGGGCCAAGGTGCCCACGAGGCCACCGACCAAGTGGATCCCGACAACGTCGAAGGAGTCGTCGAATCCGAGCTTGTACTTCAAGGTGACCGCCCACGCACAGACCGCGCCGGCAACCAGACCCAGAAGGATGGCTCCCATCGGCGTGACGTTGGCACACGCGGGAGTGATCGCCACCAGGCCCGCGACGATACCCGATGCAGCACCGAGCGACGTTGCCTTCTTGTCGCGGATCTTCTCCACAATCAGCCACGCAAGACCAGCGGCGCAGGTCGCCAACAAAGTATTCGTCGCTGCGATTGCTGCGGTGTTGTCCGCTGCGTACGCCGAACCCGCGTTGAAGCCGAACCATCCGAACCACAGCAGACCGGCGCCGAGCATGACCATGGTCAGGTTGTGGGGGCGCATTGGCGTCTTCGGCCATCCGCGCCGCTTGCCCAGGATGATGCACACCGCAAGGGCTGCCGCACCAGCATTGATGTGAACGGCGGTACCACCGGCGAAGTCAATAACTCCAGCATCACCGATGCTCAACTCGCCGATCCAGCCTCCGCCCCACACCCAGTGGGCGACGGGGAAGTAGACCAGCGATGCCCAGATGGCAGCGAAGATGATCCACGCGCCGAACTTCATCCGGTCGGCGAGGGCGCCTGCGATGAGAGCGACGGTCAGGCAGGCGAACATCGCCTGGAACACCACGTCAACCATCGTGGGGAAGGTGTCGCCTTCTCCTGGCGGAGCGAGTGCTGCCTCGAGTCCGAAGTAGTCGGTGAAGCTACCGACGAAGTAGCCGGCAGTGGAACCATAGGCCATCGAGTAGCCGTAGATCGCCCACAAAATGCCGACAATGAACAACGCACCCACGACCATCATGAGCATGTTGAGCACTGATTTCGACCTGTTCATTCCTCCGTAGAAGAACGCCAGGCCGGGAATCATCAAGAAGACCAGCGCGGCTGATGTCAGCAACCACGCGGTAACGCCCGAATCCATAAGTCCTACCTCCTGTTGTGTGGCCCTAGCGGCGCTAAGGCAACAGGTGTGGGATTTCAGGAAGTAACGCAAAAGGTTTCGCGCGGGTGACGAAAGGGCCCTGCATGTTTCGGGTGCGTTACATCCGGCGTTTAGGCCAGGAGTGCGTCGACGAACTCTTCTGCTTCGAAGGGCGCGAGGTCATCGGGGCCCTCCCCCAAGCCAACGAGCTTGACCGGCACCCCAAGCTCGCGTTGAACCGACACCACGATTCCGCCCTTGGCGGTTCCATCGAGCTTGGTCAACACGATGCCGGTGACGTCCACCACCTCGGCGAAGACCCGGGCCTGGACGAGGCCGTTTTGGCCGGTGGTGGCATCGAGCACGAGGAGGACCTCGTCGACCTGGCTGTTCTTCTCCACCACCCGCTTGACCTTGCCCAGCTCGTCCATCAAGCCCATCTTGGTGTGTAAGCGCCCCGCAGTGTCGACCACCACGGCGTCGAGTCCGGCGTTGCCGGCCACCTCGACCGCCTCGAAGGCGACCGACGCGGGGTCTCCTCCTTCCGGGCCTCGAACCACGACGGCTCCCACCCGGTCGCCCCACGTTTGCAGTTGCTCCGCGGCAGCCGCGCGGAAGGTGTCGGCGGCGCCGAGGAGGACAGTGCGTCCGTCGGCGACGAGAACTCGGGCCAACTTTCCGCTCGTCGTGGTCTTGCCCGTGCCATTGACCCCGACCACCAGGATGACCGCGGGTCGTCCGTTGACCTTGGTCTGCACAGTGCGATCCATGGTCGGATCGACCAACGCCAGCAACTCGTCGCGCAGCAACGAGCGCACGGACTCCGCATCGCGAGCACCCTCTACCTGGATGCGGCTGCGCAGCCGATCCATCAACTCGGTGGTCGCCGCGACACCGAGGTCCGCGGTGAGCAAGATCTCTTCGACCTGCTCCCAGGTGTCCTCGTCGACATCGTCTCTGGCGAGCAGCGAGAGCAGACCCTTACCGAGGGCGTTGTTGCTTCGGGCGAGTCGCTCGCGAAGTCGGTGCAGGCGACCCTTGGTCGGCTCGGGAGCCTCGACCTCCCAGACCGCCTCTGTGGAAACCGCGTCTGCAGCATCCGCTTCGGCTTCTGGCTCGTCCAGCACGTTGGTTGCGACATCGGTGACGCTTCGCCTCGGTGTGTCACGCGGAACCGAATCGTCGTCTCCGACGCCCGGTGCGTAATCGATGCCGGGCCGGGGCTTGCTAGGCGCGGAGGGGGTCGACCCCCGCCCGCGCATGAGAGCGATGCCCGCGCCGATGACGAAACCAAGAAGCACGACGGCGATCACTACGTACCAGGTCAGGGACTCCATAGTTGATCAGTCTCTCAGGGGTCGGCCGTCACGCACTGACGGCTTCGCGAATCCGCTGCCCGATGACCTGCGTGACGCCATCCCCGCGCATGGACACGCCATACAAGGCGTCGGCGATCTCCATCGTGCGCTTTTGGTGGGTGATGACGATGAGTTGAGAACTGCTGCGCAACTCATCGATCAAGTCGATCAGTCGGCCGAGGTTTACGTCGTCGAGGGCGGCCTCGACCTCGTCGAGAACATAGAACGGACTCGGTCGCGCCTTGAATAGCGCCACGAGGAATGCCACCGCGGTGAGGCTGCGCTCGCCGCCCGAGAGCAGGGACAACCGCTTGATGCGCTTACCGGGTGGGCGAGCCTCGACGTCAATTCCCGTCGTCAGCATGTTCGCCGGATCGGTGAGGACGAGTCGACCTTCGCCTCCGGGGAACAACCGCGCGAAGACCAGTTCGAACTCGCGCTCCACATCCCGGTAGGCCTGCGTGAAGACTTCCTCCACGCGTGCATCCACTTCCTTGACGATGTCGAGCAGGTCGTCCCGCGAGCGCTTGAGGTCGTCGAGTTGCTCGGTCAAGAAGCGCTGGCGCTCCTCCAACGCCGCGTATTCCTCCAGGGCAAGCGGGTTGACTCTGCCGAGCAAGGCGAGACCGCGCTCGGCTTCCTTGAGTCGTTTCTCCTGCTCGCTTCGCACGTAGGGGTAGGGCGCAGGCTCGGGCTCGCCTTCAGGTATCTCGTCGCCCGGCGCCCTCGGGGACGGGGGAACCATCTGATCGGGGCCGTACTCGTCGATCATGACATCGGCCTCCACCCCAAACTCTTCGAGAGCCTTGGTCTCCAACTGCTCGATGCGCATGCGTTGTTCGGCGCGGGCTAGTTCGTCTCGATGGACACTGTCACGCAATCCATCTGCCTCGATCGCAAGCGCCCTCAGTTGCTCCCGAACCCCGGACAATTCCTCGCTGCGCTCACGAGCAGCCTTCTGCAACTCATCGCGTCGTTGCTGCGCCGCTGCCACCGATCGTCCTACGTGCGCGCGCACGGTGGTGATCGCCTGGACAACCGCCTCGGCGACCAGTAGGTCGCGGGCTCGTCTCTCGCGTCTTT
Source organism: Micrococcales bacterium (assembly GCA_002728915.1). Taxonomy (GTDB): domain Bacteria; phylum Actinomycetota; class Actinomycetes; order S36-B12; family S36-B12; genus S36-B12. Next base: position 37,942 of record PBWE01000006.1, on the reverse strand, counting down.
CCACGGCCGCTCGACGACCCTGTCGCTCAGATTCGGCATCGGCCTCTAGTGCGGCTGCTCGCTCACTTACCGCGGCCGTCCGCTCCTCCACCGTGCGCATCGCCAACCGGGCATCCACCTCCGAAGCACGGGCGGCCTCGGCTGCGGTCTGCAATTCCATTTGCTTATCGGGTCCGGTGTCTTCTTCCGGCGCGGACTCCATGCTGGCCAATCGCGCGCGCAACTCGACAACGGCGGCCTCATCGGCTTCGAGGGCCTGCCTGGCCGCGGTGAGCGCCTCCTCGAGGCGGTCGGCCTCGGCGGTCGCTGATCGCGCCGTCTGCCCCAACTGCCCGAGTTGTTCGGCGACAGCGGCAAGTTGAGCGTCGGATTCATGAAGCTGCTTCAGGGCTGCTTCGACCTCGCCCGAGGCGGCCTCCTGTCGATCCCGGGCGGCCGCAAGATCGAATCGCAAACGTTCGCTGCGCTGGGTCAACCCCTCGACCTCGGCACTCGCGTGCTCGTAGGCCGCGCGTACCTCGACCAGGGAATCCTGAGCACCCGATCCGCCCCTCAGCGTGCCGCGCGAGACGACATCTCCACTGCGCGTCACCCACGTCAGCTGTGGTGCCTGTCGGTGCCCGGCAACGGCTGCGTCCACATCGTCGACGAGGACTGCATTGGCGAGAAGGGCCTCTACAACGGGCCGCATGCCTTCGTCACTGCGCACAACCTCGCGAAGCCAACGACCAGCCGGCGCCGTGTTCGCTTCGTCAGTCGCGGCCTCGAGCGCCTCGTCGACGATCACCAGGGCGGCACGACCGGAGTCAGACTCCTTCACCACGGCCAAGGCGTTCATCGCAGCCGATCGTCCTCGCACAACGATCGCGTCGGCGAGATCGCCGAGCACGGCTGCCACCGCTCGCTCGGCACCATTGTCGATGTGGATCTGCTCGGCGAGGGCGCCGACAACCCCCGGCACAGCCGCATCCATCACGACGGATCCGGCGTCGGATCGCTTGAGACTGAGTTCGAGTGCCTGGCAGGTGGCTTCGGCGGCGGCTCGCTCGCGCTCCACGCGAGCCTCCTCCTGTCGCAGCCTTTCCACCTCGGCGTCGGCGTGCTCCAGGCTCTGCTGCGCGCGCTCATGTGTCTCGTCGAGTCCCACCTCGCCTTCACCGAGGCCGACGATGTCGACCTCGACCCTGGCGAACTCTCGCTGCGCAGTCTCCGCGCGCTGTTGCGCTTCGTCGATCTGGTTCGACAAGCGCGTGATCTCCGCCGCCCGTGCGTCGCGTCGTGACACGGCCGCGTTGACCTTGCCTTCGGTCGTCGCCAACCCCTCGCGCCGGTCGGCCCTCGACGCCTCGACGGCCTGAATTCGACGCTGCTCGCCTGCCAGGGCTTCCTCGGCGCGCAGTCGAGAGGACTCGGCGACGGCGAGAGCGTCCCGCAACGCCTGCACTTCACGACCGAGCTCGAATTCCTGGGCCCGTAGCGATCGAGCCTCAGCATCAAGTTGCTCGGGGTCGCGCCCGGACACGGCCAGTTCCTCGTCCTCTGGCTGGAGGTGGCGAACCGTCGCCCGCGCCAGTTGATCCAATCCATGAAAGCGCTCCTGCGCCGCCGACAGGGCGAACCACACTTCCTGCGCTCCAGACAGCAACGGACCTTCCGTGCGCTCAGCATCATCGGCTGCCTGCTCGCGCGTGTGCAACTCCGCGATAGTCGACTCCACGCTCGCCTGCCGCTGACGCAGAGCCGTCTCGTCGGCCACCTCGGCCTCAAGAGTTTCTCGCACCTGGTGAAGATCGTCCGCCAACAGTCGCAGTCGAGAGTCCCGCACGTCGGTTTGAATAACTACGGCGCGNCGNGCNACCTCCGCCTGCTTACCCAGNGGCTTCAGTTGACGACGAAGTTCGGTGGTGAGGTCCTGCAACCGNGTGAGGTTGCCCTCCATCGCATCNAGTTTGCGTAGGGCCTTCTCTTTGCGCTTGCGATGCTTGAGCACTCCNGCGGCCTCTTCCACGAAGCCGCGACGATCCTCAGGCGTAGCGTGCAAGATGGTGTCGAGTTGCCCCTGCCCGACAACGACATGCATCTCGCGACCGATGCCGGAATCGGACAGCAGTTCTTGGATATCCAGTAGGCGACACGTTTCTCCGTTGATCGCGTACTCGGATCCTCCGTTGCGAAACAGCGTGCGGGAGATCGTCACCTCGGTGTACTCGATGGGAAGGGCCCCATCGGTGTTGTCGATGGTGAGCGCCACTTCCGCTCGGCCCAGTGGCGCGCGGCCAGACGTCCCGGAGAAGATGACGTCATCCATTTTTCCGCCACGAAGGCTCTTGGCTCCCTGCTCACCCATGACCCAGGCGAGGGCATCGACGACGTTCGACTTTCCCGAGCCGTTCGGCCCGACGACGCATGTCACGCCCGGCTCGAACTCCAAGGACGTGGACGACGCGAAAGATTTGAAGCCCTTGAGCGTCAGCGACTTCAGATGCACGGTCCGGCCAACTCCATTCGGGTGCGTNCCCGCCGGAGGGCGGAAACTCGGTGCGGGGAGGGCGCTCGCAAATGCTACCCACGGACTATCCGGTACCTGCACCACCACGCGGGGCGTAGGCATCTCTCGGCGTCATCCGCGCCAAGTGATCTCCTCTGTAATCCGCATTGCGGCGCGCTTCACCAAGCGGATTCCGGTCTCCGTCTGGTCGGCGAAGCGGAATTCAGGGGCACTGATCGACACCGCGGCGATTGGTCGGCCGTGCACCCCCCGGATGGCCACCGAAATATTGATGATGCCTTCTTCGTACTCCCCCCAGGTAACCGCGGCGCCGCTGTCACGAACCTGCGTCAGTGCAGCCTCGAACTGCTCTTGCGTCCGAACTGAGCAACGATCGCCTGCCTCCTGCAGCCGTTCATCCGTCAGCCAGCCCTCCCAGGAATCTTCCGGTTCCCCTGCCATGACTGCGCGTGCCGTTGAGGAGCTCGCCGCGGGGTAACTGCTGCCCACCCGGCCATAGGCCCCCAGTCCGTGTGGACTGATCTGCGCCGCGATAACGATGGTCTGACTCGAGCGCAGCACCGAGAGCATGGCCGTCTCGTTCAGCGTGGAAGCGAGAGAGCGAATATGCGGTCGGGCGATCTCCGCAAGTCGTTCCTCCAGGGTGCGACCCGCCAAAACAGCCAGCCTCCAACCCACGAGGTATCCGCGAGAAACCGGATCCCGGCGAACAATTCCCGCCTCGGCCAACGTTGCCAAAGCTCGCGAGATCTGCGTTAGGTCTCGATTCAAGCGGCGAGCAATCGTCGAGACGCCCAGCGCCTCGGCCGTGTCAGCGAGCAACTCCACGATCTCAATGTCCCGCGCGAGCCCGCTGGTGTTTTTTCGAGCCATAGCTCCAAATTATTGCGAGATATTTGCCATATGCGCAAGAAACATTGCATTTCAGTCTCGCGGGCCATGACCATTCCGCCGCGAGGAAATCGCATCGGCACAAATCCGGATCCCAGGAGTTAGGCATGCAGATTGGCGAGGCATTCATCAGCAGCGGCCCGAATGCGGCCCACGTCAATACCGTTCTAGGCAAGCGCGGCGGTCCCGCAGGCCATGCATGGGCAACTGCCCTGGCCACGCCCACGCCCGGTCACCAGCGCTTCGCGGTAATCGTGCGCCCCGGAGTGCCTGTGCAACCGCCCACCCTGTTCGTCAACAAGGCGACATTCGTCAACGACAACCACGGCCTTCTGCACTGGGGGCCGGCTCAAGCCGGAATAGCAACTGGTGTCACGCGCGCAGTCCGCGAGAGCATCATCGAAGACCCATCTGACCTGACGCTGATCTGCGCGGTATGGGTCAATCCCGCCGCGGACGATCCCGACGCCATCTACCGCAACAACGCAGAAGCTTCTTACGTCGCCCTCGGTCGTGGTGCCAGCGGAGAACCCACTGCCACCGAGATCAACCAAGCACTTCCTCCCAGCAATCCCTTCTTCACAGCGCCAGAGTGACCATGACCCACATTCACGAAACCAACGCCATTGACCTGCACTCACACGACGCGGCACCGGCCACGGCGAAGTCCGTCGCAGTCATCGGGCTGGGCAACATGGGCGGGGCCATGGCCGCGCACCTCATCGATAGCGGTTTCACCACCATCGTGTTCGACCTGGCTTCGGAGCGGGTCGACAAACTCGTCCAGTTAGGCGGTCACCCGGCTGCCACCGCCTCTGAGGCAGCGACCAACACCGACTACGTCATCACGATGCTGCCAACCCCATGGATCACCGCCGATGTGATGTTGGAAGGCAACGTGGCTGGTTCCATGAAGCCAGGGGCCATCTGGATCGATACTTCGACATCAATTCGATCTGCTCTGCTGCCGGTCGAAGAGTTACTCGATGATCGGGGTGTGCGCTACGCCGAAGCTCCGGTGACGGGGATGTCACACGGTGCGCGCAACGGTACGTTGGAATTCTTTGTCGGCGCGAGCACCGATGATTTCGAGGATATGCTGCCGCTCCTGCGCGTCATGGGGAATCCGGAGCGCATCTTCCATGTCGGACCGCGCGGTGCCGGGTATGTGGTCAAGCTGATCATCAACCAATTGTGGTTCGCGCACACTGTCGCGCTTGGGGAGATGATGGCACTCGGCGTCAAGAGTGGAGTCAATCCAGGTGTACTCCACTCTGCGATCGCTGGCAGCCCGGCAACGTCGTTCTTCAACGAAAAAGGGCTCACCCGCATTCTGTTTGATTCCGACTACGACGACACCTTCTCAATGGCGTTAGCCTGTAAGGACTCGCGCCTTACCGTCGCACTTGCAGACGAACTGAAGGTTCCTTCCGCGCTGAGTCGGGTTATCGATACCTACTACGAGGAATCTCGCTCGGCGCACGGTGATTACGCCGGGGAAATGAGTCCATTCCGACTTTTCGAAGAAGCGGTCGGTGTGNATTTCCGCGCCGACCGTGGCGACGACATCCGTATCAGCTGAGCCGTGCGGAACGGCTTGCTACAAGTCACGAAAGGACGTCTCAGGAGGCGGGGGCGCGCTGGCATCGGGGACACCGGTAACTGGACCGGTTCATGAAGGCCTCCCGCCGGATNGCCGCCCCGCACCGTCGGCATGGCTCGCCNTCNCGGCCGTAGGCGTCCAAGGCACGNTCGAAGTAGCCCGACTCCCCATTCACATTGACATACAGCGAGTCAAAGCTGGTGCCACCCTGGGCGAGTGCTTCGAGCATGACCTCGCGGGCGTTCGACACGACGGTGCGAACCTGCGCGAACGTCAGAGCAGAGCCCCGCCGACGCCCATTGATCGACGATCTCCACAGCGCCTCGTCGGCATAGATGTTGCCGATTCCTGAGACCACCGACTGATCGAGCAGAACACGCTTCACTTCGGAGTCCTTGTATCGAATGGCGCGGACGGTCGCGGCTTCGTCGAAATCNGGGTCGAGCGGATCGCGGGCAATGTGGGTGATGCTCGACGGCACCCCGTCGATCACCTCGTCGACGTGCATCCCGCCGAACGTCCGCTGGTCGACGAACCGCATCTCGCGATCATCGTCGGCGAAGCGGACGCGCACNCGCAGGTGNGTTTCGTCNNCNTCGCNCGNCGGCTGCATGAGCACTTGACCGCTCATGCCNAGGTGCACGACGAGNGCCTGATCGTTCGTGCGTGTCAGCGGGAGCCACAGGTACTTACCTCGGCGACTGGCGCAGCGAAAAGAGTCTCCTTCGAGTGCGGCGCGCAATTCCGGCGCGCCTCCCTCGCAGCGACGGATCGATCGAGCGTGCAACACGTCCACGCGGCTGATCGTTCGACTCGTCGCCCACGCGTCGATGCCCCGACGCACCACTTCGACTTCGGGAAGTTCAGGCATCGGTGGTGCCGCCGAGAGCGGCGTAGGCCTGCGCGGCCGCCTCTTGCTCAGCGACCTTCTTGCTGCGACCGTGTCCCGTTCCCAGAACGTCGCCGCCGATCACCGCCTGCGCGGTGAATTCCTTGGCGTGATCGGGTCCGGTGTCGGTAACCCGGTACTCGGGAACACCTCGCTCGAGTTCGGCAGAACGTTCTTGCAAGGACGTCTTCCAATCCAGTCCAGCGCCGAGTTGCGACGATTCGGCGATCAAGGGGCCGAAAATGCGCTCAATGAAGGAGCGGGTGGTTTCCAGATCGGTCGACATATACATCGCCCCGATCACCGCCTCCATCGCGTCGGCCAAGATCGAGGACTTGTCCTGTCCGCCGGTGCTCCCCTCGCCCTTGCCCAACAGCAGGAAGGAACCCAAATCGAGTTCCCGAGCGACCTCCGCGAGCGCGGATGCGTTCACGACGGCTGCTCGCAGTTTGGCAAGTTGCCCCTCGGGCTCGTCGGGAAAGTCCCGAAACAGCCGTTCGGTGACGACAATGCCCAAGACGGAGTCGCCGAGGAATTCCAGGCGCTCGTTGGTGGGTAGTCCGCCGTGCTCGTATGCGTAAGAGCGATGAGTGATGGCTTGCCTAAGAAGGTCGCCGTCCATGCGCTGGCCCAGTGCCCGCATCAGAGAATCCAACGACTCCACTGATCCCTGTGCGTCGGGGGCCACCCCGCACCACTTCCCTTCTGTGTCAGGTCCTGTCGTCGGCCGTTCCACCCGAGCGGGGCCTGTTCGCTGCCCTGACGATAGCGATCACGTCGCCCACCGTCTCGACATCGTCCAAGGCGCGATCGTCTCCCGAGAAACTCACGCCCAGGTGATCGGCGACCATCAGCCAATCTGTTGCCGACCCGCGCCAGTCGACGACACTGAGCGGAGTGTCGGCCCGAATGCTCCGTGGATCGACATCGAACGCAGTCGCGAACGCGACAACGTCGGCAGTGCCGCTGGTCGACTCGTCGTCACCTGGCTCCGTCATGCGAGTTCTCCACGTGCATTCAGTTCCGGGAAACCGGAAACAGACGCGCGAACACTCTCGACGATGGACCCCTCGTGCAGCATCGCAGCTCGAAGAATGCACCCATGGATCTCATCCGCGCGCGATGCACCGTGTCCGACCACGATGTTGCCGTCTACCCCGAGGAGCGATGCGCCAGACAGCAGATGGGTCGACCGCAGCACCTCACGGGCTGGCTCGATCGACCCGTAGGCGGTTCCCATCGCACCCACGGACCACCGCAGCGCTCCTTCCATCGACTTCAGTGCGACATTCCCGGTGAAGCCGTCGACGACGATGACATCGGCTCGCGCTTGACCCATCAGGTCGTGGCCCTCGACCGCGCCCACGTACTCCGCCGCAAAGTCCTCGGCGAGACGAATGTCGGTCTGCTTGCGCAGGTGATCGCCCTTGCCTCTTTCGCCGCCGATGCTCAACAAACCGATACGCGGCGAATCAATGCCGACGATTCGTGCGTAGGACGCACCCACGGCTGCAAAGCGGACGAGATCTTCCGCGGTTGCGTGCGGCGCGGCGCCACAATCGAGCAGGATCACCGGCCCTTGGGTCGCGGGTAACTCGACGGCCAGACCCGGACGACCCATACCTCGGACGCGACCGAGACCGAAGGCGCTGGCTCCAACCGTCGCACCGGTATGCCCGATCGACACAAAGGCATCCGCGCGTCCGGATCGGACCTCCTCCACGCCGACCAGACTCGACAGATCCTGGCGTTCGCGGAGCATGTCCAGCGTGTCGTGACTCGATGAGGACATCGGAACCGACTCTTGCGCGTGGGCGATAGAGATGTCGCCGTGCGCATCCACATCGATGCTTCGCTCGGCGAGAAGTTCCCGGGCGAGGTCGTGTGGTCCGACCACGCATATCTGAATCGGTGGTGGATTGCTGTCTGCGGCACACCCATCGGTGTCGCCGGCCAGGACACCCGCGATGGCGTCGGCTACGACGGGAGCACCTTCGTCACCGCCGAGGAGGTCGACGGCAACCCGCGCCATGGGAAGCCCGATCCGACTTAGACGTCCAGAACGCGACGCTTCGCGTACGTCCCGCACGTGGGACAGGCGGTGTGCGAGGGACGCTTTTCCTTGCAGCGCGCGCAAGTGACGAGGGTCGGTGCGCTCGCTTTCCACTGCGAGCGACGGCTTCGCGTGTTGGACCGGGACATCTTGCGCTTGGGGACAGCCACTGTTCTTCCTTAACTTCGGGTGCGCAGAGCGTAACTCAGTGCCGTCTGCACCGACACAACGGCGATGATTGTGCCCTATCGCTCCTCGGGCATCGTCGGCGGGCTTTCGGTCAGCAACTGTTCCAGCGCGGACCACCGGGGGTCAGAGACGGGATGGTCGTGAGGATCTCCATCGAGTTCGACCCGTTCCCCGCAGGTGGGGCAGATGCCCTGACAGTCCGGAGAACACAAGGGGGCAAGGGGAAGGGAGAGTACGACGGCGTCGCGTAGCGGCCCATGCATGTCGATGGTGTCGGCGACAACCTCGGGAGTTTCTTCGTCGTCGTCCTGCGGATCCTCGATGAGGACGCCGCGAGCGTCCGTGGCGGGATATCGGAACATCTGCTCTATCGGCACCATCTGCGTCCACTCCACCGAGTCCAAGCACCGTGAGCACTCCGCCACGACGTCGACGTCCGCGGTGCCGCTCACCCAGATCCCTTCGACGACGGATTCCACGGAAACATCCATCTCGATGGGCGATCCTTCGGGCACGCGAGCCATCGCGACGTGCAGATCGCCCGGAGCGGGAGCCTCGAAACTCAACTCAAGAAGCGAACCAGGTTGCCGGTGTAGCCGAGAGACGTCGATTGTTGTGGGGCTGTCACCGGGTGATTCCTGGACGGGACGCCGGGAACCACTCACCGCTAGTAATCCCTGCGTTCTGGTTCCGCCGCCCCGTCGAAGAATTCATCGCCGCCCACCGGAGCGAGGTCTTCGTACATCTGGCTGCGAATACGCTCGCGACCTCGGTCGACCGTCTGCAATGTTTTCTGCAAAGTGATTTCGAAGCTCGCCAATTTGGCATCGATAAAGTCGTCTGTCTCCTGCCGCATACGGGAGGTGTCCGACAGTGTCTCCCTGCGTAGCGCTTCGGCTTCTGCGACGGCAGCGAGGTACACCTCGTGCTCGGACACCATCTTGTCCGCTTCCGTTCGCGCTCTTTCCAAAATGCGGTCGGCCTCGCGTCGTCCGTCTTGCACCACGGCCTCGCGGTCGGCAAGCAGCTCGTCCGCTCGATGCACCGACTCCGGGAGCATCTGCCGAATCTCCTCGATCAGGTCCAGGACCTGAGATCGATTCACCACACACGATGCCGACAGGGGCATGGACTTGGCATCCTCAACGAGAACGTTCAACTCATCGAGTCGTTCCTGGACGTCCACTCGCTGCTCCTTCGGTCGTAGCGCGGCTTCTTCGGGCGCTGCTGGCTCCGGCTGGCCATCGGCCGCCGGGCTAGGCACATTGTGGCTCAGAACTTCTCCGGGAAGCGGTCCAACACGGCCTGTGGCACCAAACCGGACACATCACCGCCGTGCCGGGCTACCTCTTTGATCAGACTGGAGGACAGGTAGCTGTACTGCGGATTGGTCGAAACGAACAGGGTTTCAACCTCCCCCAATCGGTGGTTCATCTGGGCCATCTGCAGCTCGTAATCGAAATCGCTGATCGCCCGAAGCCCTTTCACGATCGCCTCGATGCCGTTGTCCCGGCAGTAGTCCACCAGGAGGCCGTGAAAAGAGTCGATGCGAACGTTGGGCAGATCCGCGGTGACATCGGCGAGGATCTCAATGCGCTCCTCGACACTGAACATGCCGGCCTTGGATCGGTTGACGAGAACCGCGACGACGACTTCATCAGCGATCCTGGCTGCACGCGTGAAGACGTCGAGATGACCGTTGGTGACCGGATCGAAGGACCCGGGGCAGATCGCCTTCATCACACCTCCACCATCTGCATTGGTCGCGAGCGTCGCCTCCCGGTGCCGCCTTCACGCACCGCCCACACGACCGTACCAAAGCGCGCTGTCTCCGTAGACTCGATGATCGATGATCTCAATCTCGGGCGGAAGCGCGGGCGCATCATGGTCCTCCGGCGCTGCACCGTCCCGGCCAGAACGTCCCCCCGGTGATCTCCCCCGCGCCTTCGCTCGCTCGACGATGACGAGTGCATCCGGGGCGCACCATCCCGATCGCACTGCGCCGGCGAGGTCGTCCGACAGCGAGGCGTCGTCGTAGGCGTAGGGAGGGTCGGCGAAGATCACGTCGAAGGGCCCCCCGGGCGGTTCGGACGTCACCACAAGGCCGACGTCGGCACGGCGGCACTCGACTTCGCCGTCGGCGTCCAGGCTGGAGACATTGCCCATCATGACCGAGACGGCCGCCGCGTTCTTTTCCACCAGCAGCACGCGCGGGGCACCTCGACTCCACGCCTCCAGGCCGACCGCTCCCGATCCCGCCCACAGGTCGGCAACGGCGACCTCGTGCCACCCGCGTCCGGCGGCGCGCAGTCGAGATTCCACGCTGGCGAACAACGCTTCGCGCAGTCGGTCCGAGGTCGGTCGAGTTCCGGCCGAGGGGATCTTCACGCGACGACCGCGGGCACGCCCGGCGATGATCCGCGTCACGACTTCTCCAGAAATTCGGCCTGCTCGGCGTCCCATCGGGTCATCGCTTCGCGCAACGCCGGATAGGACTCCAGATCGGGGTCCGTCTCGAGCAATTCCTCGGCGGCCGCGCGCGCCCGGGCAATGACGTCGGCGTCCTCGACCACGCGCAACAGACGCAGCGACGATCGAACACCCGACTGGGAACCGCCCAACACATCACCTTCTCGACGAATCTCCAGATCGCGTTGGGCCAGATCGAATCCGTTGCGTGTCGAGGCCACCGCGTCGAGCCGTTCGCGCGTGGGGGTGCCGTCCTCGGCGGCGCTCACGAGCAGACACACGCCCGGCAGACTTCCTCGACCGATGCGACCGCGAAGTTGGTGCAACTGCGAGATACCGAATCGGTCGGCATCGAACACGATCATCATGGTGGCGTCGGGAACATCGACGCCGACCTCGATGACGGTGGTGGACACTACGACATCGACTCCACCGGAGGCCACACCTGCCATCACGGACTCCTTGTCCTCTGCGGACATGCGCCCGTGCAGGGCAGCCACCCGGGCATTCGGGAGTCGAGCCACCGCCTCGTGGAATGTTTCTTCGACGGTCGCGATGCTGACGTCGGCCTCCCCGGCCACGTCCGTCGTGGAGCCCTCTTCGACATTCGCGGCATCGATCCGAGGGCAGACGATGAACACTCGGTGTCCCGCCGCGGCCTCCTCCGCGGCCCGCTCCCACAACCGGTCCACGTGGCGCGGCTGCGTCCGCGGGTTGATGACGTGGGTGGTCACTTCTGCCCGGCCCGCCGGAACTTCGTCCAAGGTCGACACGTCGAGGTCCCCGAACACGGTCATCGCCACGGTGCGTGGGATCGGCGTCGCCGTCATCACCAACACATGCGGATGCGTGCCATCGGGGGCTCGGCGGGCCAGGGCGGCACGCTGCTCGACGCCGAAGCGATGCTGTTCGTCGATCACCACCAACCCCAAGCGCGCAAACTGCACGGACTCCTCCAGTAGGGCATGCGTTCCCACGATCACACCGGCCACCCCCGACTCAATCGCTTCCAGGGCCTCCCGTCGTTGGGCCGAACGCGCCGAGCCGGTCAACAGCACAACCGTCGTTCCGTCAACCGTCGCCCCGGATCCCAGGAGCGAATCCGCTTCCGCGAGCGGGCCGAGGAGCCGGCGAATCCCTGAGGCGTGCTGGGACGCGAGAACCTCCGTCGGTGCCAGCAAAACCGCCTGGCCGCCCGCAGCCACAACGTCCAGCATCGCGCGAACGGCAACAACCGTCTTCCCACTACCGACATCTCCTTGCAGCAGCCGCTGCATGGGTACCTCTCGGGCGAGATCGGCGGCGATTTCGTTCCCCACCGCCGCCTGTCCGCCGGTCAGGGTGAAAGGCAGGCCCGCATCGAAGGTCTCCCGCAGGGCTGATCCCGCCGGGGGCACCACCGAGGCTCGATACGTGCGAGCAGCATGACGGCGCTGCACCAAGTTCGCCTGAAGCACGAATGCTTCCTCGAATATCAACCGCTCCCGTCCACGCTCGATGTCCTGCCAGGTAGTCGGTCGGTGCACACCTTCGAGTGCACGATGAACGTCCGGCAGGTCCATGTCTGCGCGCATCGCCGCTGGAATCGGATCCGACATCATCTGATCGGCATCCATCGAATCAAGCACGATGCGTACCGAGGATTGGATCTGCCAACTCGTCACGGATTTCGTGGACGGGTAGACCGGGATGATCGCGCCCGCGAAGCTCTCGACCTTCTCGGCATCAGAGCCGTCCCCGAGCAGGACATATTGCGGGTGCGCCAATTGCCGCTTATCTCGGTAACTGCTGATGGTCCCCGCGAACAGGCCTCGCTGCCCCACGCGCAGCTCACGCTCACGCCAGGGTTGATTGAAGAACGTGATGACGAGCGAGTCGGTGCCGTCACTGACGAGGACTTCCAGGAGCGAGCCGCGCTTGTTGCGCATCCGTCGGGCCGTGACCGAGGCGATATCCGCCACGATCGTCACGTGATCGCCGTCGGTGAGCCCTGAGATGGCGGTCAACTCGCCGCGCTCGGCGTAGCGACGGGGGTAGTGGCGCAGGAGGTCCCCCACCGAGGTCAGGCCCAGCCCTCGCTCCAGCGCTCCCGCCGTGCGCCCTCCGATGACACCGCGAAGCCTGGTTTCTAGCCCCATGTCCCCGGCCACGAGGCGACGCTACCGGGGGCTGGTCCTGCCACGGTGGAATGAGTCGGCTACTCTTATCGGCCTTACGTTCGACGACGAAATCCCGAACGTCACAGCAATTACTACGACAACGAATGCAAGGAGTGCACCGTGGCTGCCAACTGCGATGTCTGCGGTAAGGGACCCGGCTTCGGCCACAACATCTCGCACTCCCATCGACGCACCAAGCGTCGCTGGAATCCCAACATCCAGCGGGTGCGCGCCGTCGTCGGCTCCACCCCCAAGCGCATAAACGTATGCACATCGTGCATCAAGGCGGGCAAAGTCACCCGCGCCTGACGGCACCCCTCACGCGAAGTGCGTGAAACCTCCCGGGCCTTCGAGCCATTCGGGCTCTGACCCATCCACCGTCACCTGCGCTGCACCTTCGCGTATCCGTCCGATCTCGAGAAAGCCATCCGGCAATTCGACGCCCTCGGGCAGGCACGCGACGAGAGCGTGGTCGTCTCCCCCGGTCAGCATCCAGATTTTCGGATCCACGTTGTAGGCGGCCGCAGCAGCCTGCAGTGGTTCGGCAACCTCAAGTGTCGTGGAGTCCAGATCGATCGCAACGTTCGACGCAGCCGCTATATGACCCACGTCGGCGATCAGTCCGTCGCTGATGTCGATCATCGCCGTGGCTCCCGCCGCGGCGGCCCGCGGACCACAGGTGTAGTCGATCACAGGGAAGCGGTGCGCATCGACCAAGACCTTCGGGGAGCGAAATCCTCGACCGAGAACCGCTAACCCCGCCGCCGCCCAACCCAATCGTCCGCACACCGCCACACGATCACCCGGCTGCGCTCCCCCGCGCGTGACCGGGGCTCGGCCATCGAGAGATCCCAATGCCGTGACCGAGAACACGATGGAGTCTCCCTGCGTGGTGTCGCCACCGATGAGTACCGCCCCCGCACTGGCAGCCTCTTCTTTCAAGCCCGCCGCGGCTTCCATGATCCATGCGCCCGCCAGGTCGCCCGGCGCCACGAGTCCGACCAGCAGGGATGAACACTGCGCGCCCATCGCATTGATGTCGGACAGGCTCGCGGCGGCGATCCGACGCCCGACGTCGATCGCATTCGACCAGTCGCGGCGAAAATGCGTTCCCTCAACCAGTACATCGACGCACGCCACCACCCGACCATCCGACAAGCCGATGACCGCGGCGTCGTCTCCGGGACCAACCTCGATCGCCGGAGAGGTCGGAGTGTCAGACACCAGCCGCTCGATCAGAGCGAACTCTCCGATGTCGCCCACTGTTCGGTCGGTCTTCCCGTCGGCCATCACTCCACCTTCGAAGTACGCTCGTTCTGTGCTCGCGTCAGCCTACGTCTTTCGACGCACCCCACGGCCCAGCGCGACGCGGCGCACCATCGTTCTTGCCCTTGCGGCGTGCGTCGTTGTGTCGGGGTGTTCCACCGCCGTGGTCGTTGACGCGCCCCCGACGAGCTCCGCGTGCGAGCAGATCTTGGCAAACACACCCATCAAACTTCTCGGGCAACTCCAACGAGAAACCCAGCCGTCCGATGCCGCCGCAGTCGCATGGGGCGACCCGCCCATCGTTCTCGCCTGTGGCGTGGAACCGATCACGTCACCGACAGCGCAAGTGATCGCGGTCGATTCGATCGAGTGGATCGCCTCACCGATCGGTGAGAACGACGGCACCGTCTTCACGACCGTCGACACATCGCCCGTTCTCCAGGTCCGCGTTCCCGCCGCGTATCGACCGGAGATTGATGCCGTCGTGGACATCACCGCCGCACTCTCTCTCGATGGGCTTTCGTGACCCGACGGTGCCGTCGGACCTATGACAGGATCGCGATGTGCCTCGCATCACCGCCCCGACGGTCGCGGAGCATCGCGATCAACGCCGGGCCGATCTCGTGGCCGCCGGTCAGGAACTTCTTGTCACCGAAGGGCCTGATGCCGTCACCATGACGGCTGTCGCCGCCCGGGCAGGGCTTTCGAGAACGGCCGTATACGAATACTTCACCTCCGCTGACGAGTTGGTAGCCGTCGTGCTCGGTGACCAGATGGTCCTGTGGCAGGAGGCGCTTCGCCAGCGACTGCACGCGGCACCAACCGAAACGGGCGATCTCGACACCGTAAGGATCTACGTCGAGGTCGCTATGGGGCTCGTCGCCGACGGACATCACTCGCTTCTGGTGCTGCTGACGATGCATACCCTCGCGGAGGATGTGCGTCACCGGTTGTCCGAGGCTCACGCCGCGGTCGCCGCGCCTGTGGGTGAGGCACTCGCGCAGATTGGCATTCGAGATGTCGACCAGGCAACGAACTACGTCCACGCGGCGATCGAGGCGGCCGCGCGCCGGATCGCGCCCGGTCAGGACGCGCACGCCGAGATCGCTGCGGTCGCTGCGTTCACCGTGGCCGGGGTGCGAGCCCTGGCTCCCACCTCGTCACAGTCCTAGCGAAGGCCCGGCGCTCGCGCGAGCGCTTCGCGGACCAAAGAGTCGACGAGCTCGTGGTACGACACACCGCTGGCGTCCCACATGCGCGGGTACAGGGATATCGGTGTGAATCCGGGCATCGTGTTCACTTCATTCACCACGATGTCGTGGTCGGTGACGAAGAAGTCCACGCGCGCCAATCCTTCGCACCCCAGCTCGACGAAGCATCGCCTGGCCGTTTCGCGCACGCGGTCCGATATCTCAGCGGGGAGGTCGGCCGGGACCACGAGATCGGCACCGTTCGAGACGTACTTGGCGGCGAAGTCGTAGAAGTCGTAGCCGTCGCGGACGGAGATCTCGGCGACCTGACTGGTGTCGATGGCCCCATCGGGTGTTTGTCTCACCCCACACTCGATCTCACGAGCACCTTCGACGCCCGCTTCGATGATGACGCGGGGGTCGTGCTCGCGAGCGGCGCGAACCGCCTGCGCGAGAGAGTCGCGACCCGTCATCTCGAGGTCGACTCGCGTTATGCCGACCGAGGATCCTGCTCGCGATGGCTTGACGAACAGCACCGCAGACATTGCCGTGGCGCGATCCATCGCTGCATCGACATCTGACCGAGGATCGATGGCTACCCACTCCGGGACTGAGATGCCGGCCGCCCGCAAGTGCACCTTCGCGGTGATCTTGTCCATACACATGGCGGATGCGAGCACTCCTGAGCCGACGTACGGCACTCCGGCTAAGTCGAGAAGCCCTTGGATGGTGCCGTCTTCACCCCAGGGGCCGTGCAGAACCGGGAAGACCACATCGATCGCTTCGACGCGGCCGTCGATGACCGCGCCCGGGCGATCGGCGGTCGCGCCGATCATCACGGTCGACGACCCACCCTCGATTCTCGGCAGGTCGTCCGAGCGAAGGTCAGCAGGTCGTCCGCTGAAGTGCACCATCGTCGAATCCGCGGTGACGGCGATCGGCAGGACGTCATGACCTGCAGTTTCGAGTGCTTCCCAGACGGCAGCGGCGCTGATGCAGGAGATCGAGTGTTCGCTACTTCGTCCCCCGAAGATCACCACTACTCGCGCTGTGGACATGGGCGCACGCTATCGGGCGCACCACTACGGTCTAGGCATGACGCAGCGCCCTGAGCACTCCGCCTTGGATCTGTCCACGCTCGCCGTGACCAAGGGCCGACCCCTGCGGGAACCCGATGCGCCCCTGAACACGCCGATCGTTCCCGCGTCGTCGTTCATTGCCGGCGGGCCCACGGAGTACGCACGCGAAGGTGGCCCGACCGTGTTTGCCTTCGAGGAGGTGATCGCGGCTCTCGAGTGCGCCGAGCGGACACGGCCCGCCCAGGCGGTGGCGTTCTCCTCCGGGATGGCCGCCGCCGACGCTGTCCTGGACCTCATTCCCGTCGGAGGGCGGGTGGTCGCACCGACGACCACGTACACCGGCGTCGCAGTTCGGCTACGTGAACTCGCCGAGCGGGGCCGCATCGGCTTGACATTGATCGACGTCACCGACACCGATGCCATCCTGGACACCCTCACGACCGGAGTGCACACGCTGTGGTTGGAATCTCCGACCAATCCCCTTCTCGAGGAAGCCGATCTCGCGACCTGTCTTCCCGCCGCGCGATCCGCCGGCGTCCGCACCGTCGTGGACAACACCTTCGCGACGCCGATCTTGCAGCGGCCGTTGGAACTCGGGGCGCACGTCGTGATGCACAGTGCGACCAAGAGCCTGTCCGGGCATTCCGATCTACTGATGGGCGCTCTTGTCACCGAGGACCCGGAACTAGCGGAGGAACTCCGCACCCGGCGCCTTCTTCTCGGTGCCGCACCGAGCGCTTTCGACGCGTACTTGGCTTTGCGCGGCGTCCGAACACTGGCCCTTCGGATCCAACGGGCGGAAGTAAGCGCGCAGTTTCTTGCGGAGAAGCTCCGAAGCGAACCTTCGATCAGCCGTGTTCGACAAGCCGGAACGATGGTGTCGATTGAATTCGGCGGAGATGCGGCTCGCGCGGACCGGGTGTGTCAGGGAACCCGGTTGTGGGCGCACGCCACCAGCTTGGGCGGGGTCGAGTCGCTGTTGGAAAGGCGCCGCCGCTGGCCCCG
Source organism: Micrococcales bacterium (assembly GCA_002728915.1). Classification (GTDB taxonomy): domain Bacteria; phylum Actinomycetota; class Actinomycetes; order S36-B12; family S36-B12; genus S36-B12. Next base: position 20,640 of record PBWE01000006.1, on the reverse strand, counting down.
GGAGGCCGAGCACGTCCCCGAAGATCTCGTTCGATTGTCTGTCGGTATCGAGGATTCGTCCGACCTATGGGCTGACCTCGCGCACGCGATACACACTGGTTGATGCGCGACCCGTCAGGGTCCGAGGTCGGATTCGGCTCGGGTGTCTCGAGCCATGAAAGCGGCGGCCATGACCGTCGGCGAATGATCGTGATGCAAAACATTGACGACCTGCTCGGTAATCGGCATCTCGACCCCGTGCTCGCGGGCTAACTCGAGAATCGGCGTGCAACTCTTGTACGCCTCGCACGTCTGTCGCGTGATGTCGATGGTTTCCTGCACCGTCAGACCCGAGCCGATGTTCTCTCCGAAGGTCCGGTTGCGCGAGAGCGGTGACTGGCACGTCGCCACCAGATCTCCGACGCCAGCCAAGCCCTGGAACGTCAACGGGTCGGCCCCCAACGCCACTCCGAGTCGCGCCATTTCGGCCAAACCGCGAGTGATCAGGGACGCTTGCGAATTCTCTCCCAGACCCATCCCCACAGCCATGCCGTTGGCGACCGCAATCACGTTCTTGACCGATCCACCGATCTCCGTGCCGACCACATCGGTGGTCCAGTACGGCCGGAAGTAGTTNGTGGTGCAGANGGCCTGCACCCGCTGGGCAGCATCGGCGTCCACGCAGGCCACGGTGGACGCGGTCGGTTGGCGCTGGACGATCTCACGAGCGAGGTTGGGGCCAGAGACGACGGCTACCTGACCTGGGGGTGTGCCGAGCAACTCGTCGATGACTTGACTCATGCGCATACTCGTGCCCATTTCCATTCCCTTGATGAGCGAGATGATGACGGCCGATTCTGGGANGAACGGCTTCCAGTGCGCAACGTTGGCCCGCACCACCTGCGACGGGATAGCCAGCACTACGTAATCGGCTCCCTGCAGCGCTTCTTGNGCCGTGAGNGTCGCCCGCACTTCGGCCGGGAGTTCGATACCCGGGTGGTACGTGCGGTTTTGATGGATCGTCGTGATCTGCTCGACGGTCTTCGGGTCCCGGGCCCACATGGTGACCTCACAACCGGCGTGCGCGAGCACCATGGCAAACGCCGTGCCCCACGATCCGGATCCCATCATGGCTACTCGGGTCACTGGTCCTCCTCGTCTAGAGCGCCGGTCGACTCGCGTTCCTGCCGGCGCGCCTTCGCCGGGGAATAACGTTCGACCGGGGCCTTCTGGTCGCGGATGCCCTCGAGAAGCTCGGTGATGGCTTGGACGATTCGATCCGTCGCGATATCGAGTGTCACTTGATCGAGTGGACGACCGGCGAGGTCGGATAGATCCACCGGCTCCCCCGCACGCACGTGCATGGTCTTGCGAGGCAGCAGGCGGAACTCCTTCTTGTAGGGGCCGATAACGTCACAGGCTCCCCATTGCGCCACCGGAATNANTGGNCGACCGGTTGCCAAGGCGATGCGTGCCGCGCCCGTCTTNCCGACCATCGGCCAGAGGTCGGGGTCTTTGGTGATCGTTCCCTCGGGGTAGACGACCACGCACTCACCNGCCTNGATCGCCGTGACCGCATCACGCAACGCCGCAATCGCCTCCCGCGTCTCCCGATAAACCGGGATCTGTCCGGCACTTCTGATGATGGCTCCCACGATCGGGACCCGGAACACCGATTCTTTTGCCAGGAACCGCGGGGGACGATCGTTCTCCCACAGTGCATACGAGATGACGAGGGGATCAAACCAGGANATGTGGTTGCCGGCGACGATGATTCCTCCATCATCGGCATTGAGGTTCTCCATGCCCCGCCAGTCACGCTTGGTGAACCAGGTCATCAGCGGCCACAGCAGGAACACCGCAACCCGATAACCCGGCCCGAGTTTCCAGGACCGGCGCACTCGGGGCACTCCTCCTCGCGACACCCGGGCAGGCTAGCGGGTCGGTGGCGTTGAATAGGGACGTGCCGAACACCCCCAGGGCCGGTGAACGATGGACGGCCATCGTTCCCGTGCGCTCCCTGACGGAGGGAAAGTCCCGATTGCTGACCGGGTCTTCCCCGGCACCGGGCCTGATTGAGGCATTCGCCCGCGATGTCCTTCGAGCCTGCGGTGAGTCGGCGAATATCGATCGGACCATCGTGGTCTCCCCCGACGCATCCATCGAAGCCCTGGCGCGCGAAGGCAACAGCGATTTCGTACCCGAAGCTTCGGCCAGTGGAATCAATGAAGCCATCGCCTCGGTACGGGCGATCTGCGAGCCGAATCAACCGGTGATCGGCATCCTCGCCGACACTCCCTGCCTGACCGGCGCCGCTCTCGACGCCGTCCTGGCCCAGGCACGCAACTACGACGTTTCCTTCGTGGCCGATGCTGCGGGAACCGGCTCGACGATGTGGTGTGCCCAAGTTCCCGGTGCCCGCTCTTTCTTCGGTTCGCACTCCCGCGCTCATCACCGAGCAAGCGGCGCCATCGAACTGGGTGTGACCGCAACAAGTGGCGATGCCTTCCTATGGACGCGTGCCCGACGCGACGTCGACACCGAGGTCGACCTGTGGGACGCGCATCGAATCGGCCTGGGTCCCGCGACGACGCGTGTATACGAACAAGGGGCCGCCCCCACGGACGACCCAGTGCCCGATTGATGGAGCCGACGAGCGCTCCTTCGCGGCCGGCGCGCTCGCTTCGCCACCGACTCTCTCGTCGTCTTCAGCGCCGCGCCGTGCGGATCCGCGGCAGTTACTCGTTACACGTCGCTATTGAGTGACCGGTGCGAAACTCGGCCGGTGCGCCTCGAACTCAGCGATGGCATCGGCNTGCTGCATCGTGATGCCGATATCGTCCAGCCCTTCCATCAAACGCCACCGGACGTAGTCATCGACCTCGAAGTCCGCCGTTAGATCACCGGCGCGGACCGTCCGTGCGTCAAGATCGACCGTGACCTCGAGCGAAGGATCCGCTTCGATGAGCGTCCACAATTCCTCGATAACGCTCTGGTCCACCTGGGCGGTCAAGAGTCCACCCTTGCCTGAGTTTCCGCGGAAGATGTCGGCGAAACGAGAGGACAAGACAACGCAGAATCCGTAGTTCTGCAGGGCCCATACCGCGTGCTCGCGGGAGGATCCGGTACCGAAGTCGGGACCGGCAACCAGGATGCTGACACCCTGATATTCGTCTCGATTCAAGACGAAGTCAGGGTCCTTGCGCCAGGCGGAGAAGAGTCCGTCTTCGAATCCATCACGGGTAATCCGCTTCAGGTACTCCGCAGGGATGATCTGATCGGTATCGACATTGCTCCGGCGCAAAGGTGCGGCCGTTCCGGTATGCCGGATGAAGGGTTCCATGGTGCGCTCCTCGCCTACGCCAGATCCGCGGGTGACGACAGGTGTCCCGTTACTGCGGTGGAGGCGGCAACCGCGGGAGAAACCAGGTGCGTGCGCCCGCCGGGGCCCTGTCGTCCCTCGAAGTTTCTGTTTGACGTCGACGCACTTCGCTCGCCGGGCGTCAATTTGTCGGGGTTCATTCCCAGGCACATCGAGCACCCGGCTCCGCGCCATTCACCACCGGCCTCCAAGAATACCTGATCCAGACCNTCGGATTCCGCCTGCAGGCGAACCCGTGCTGAACCCGGCACAACCATCAGGCGCATGCCGTCCTTGACCGTGCGATCTCGCAGAATGTCCGCGGCGACTCGCAGATCCTCGATGCGACCGTTGGTGCANGACCCGATAAACACCGTGTCGACGGCAACGTCACGCAGCGGTGTCCCGGGGGTGAGATCCATGTACTCCAGTGCACGTTCGATCGCCACCCGATCGACATCATCGGTGGCGTCATCTGGCGACGGCACCGACGCCGACAGCGGCAGACCTTGCCCCGGGTTGGTGCCCCAGGTGACGAAGGGCGTCAGTGTGGAGGCGTCGATATCGATGACCGCATCGAACTCGGCGTCGTCGTCGGTGAATAGGGTCTTCCAATACGCGACCGCGTCGTCCCACTCCTGTCCGCTAGGTGCCTTCTCACGGCCTTGGACGTAGTCGAGCGTTGTTTGATCAGGNGCGATCATGCCGGCCCGCGCGCCTGCTTCGATCGACATATTGCAGACCGTCATGCGTCCTTCCATCGACAGACTGCGAATGGCCGAACCGCGGTACTCNAGCACATACCCCTGACCGCCGCCGGTCCCGATCTTCGCGATCACCGCCAAGATGATGTCCTTGGCGGACACCCCTTCCGGCAGGTCGCCGTCCACGTTGATCGCCATCGTCTTGAACGGCTTCAGCGGCAAGGTCTGCGTCGCGAGAACGTGTTCTACCTCGCTCGTTCCGATGCCGAATGCGAGAGCACCGAAGGCTCCATGCGTGCTGGTGTGGGAGTCGCCGCACACGATGGTCATGCCCGGTTGAGTCAACCCCATCTGGGGACCAACAACGTGCACGATTCCCTGCTCGACGTTCCCGAGCGAATACAACGGGACACCAAACTCTGCGCAGTTCTTCCGCAGCGCTTCGACCTGCGCGCGCGACACTGGATCGGCGATCGGCTTGTCCACATCGATGGTGGGAATGTTGTGATCTTCCGTGGCCACCGTGATATCCGGACGACGCACCGGTCGGCCGGCAGCTCGAAGACCGTCGAAGGCCTGCGGGCTGGTCACCTCGTGCACCAGATGCAGATCGATATACAGCAGATCCGGCTCACCGTCGGCAGACCTGACGACGTGGTTGTGCCACACCTTCTCGGCCAGAGTGCGACCCACTACTTCCTCCATGTCACTTCGCGCGTCACCTTCGGTGCGCAGCCTCGTTGAGGCAGCAGTCTACGGAGCAAACGAAAGGGCCCTCCCCTGTGGGAGGGCCCTTGTAGCCCCGACGGGATTCGAACCCGCGCTACCGCCTTGAGAGGGCGGCGTGCTAGGCCGCTACACAACGGGGCCGTGCCGAGCAAACGCTCNTCGCTGGGGTACCAGGACTCGAACCTAGACTAACTGGGCCAGAACCAGTCGGGCTGCCAATTACCCCATACCCCACGGGACCGCATCAGTGTAGTCATGAGGCGTGGAGCGACCGAATCCGGGAGAGTGAACGATCGGCGCCCAGCAATTCCATCGATTCGAAGAGCGGCGGCGACACCCGACGCCCGGTAATCGCCAGGCGGACTGGTCCGAACGCCACCTTCGGCTTCAATCCGCGCTCGTCGATCAGCGCTGCCCGCAAGGCACNCTCNATCGCCTCTGTGGTCCACTCGTCGAGTCCAGAGAGGGCCGCTTCGGCCGCCTGGAGAACGTCATCGGCCTGGTCTCCCATGATCTTCTCGGCATCTGTGGCATCGATGGCAATGTCGTCTGTGAACAGGAAGCCCACCATGGCGCTTGCCTGCCCGAGGGTTTCCAATCGCTCCGAGATCAATGGCACCACGGCGCGGACCAGATTCATGTCCTCGGCGGACGGTGTTGAGCCGATGACTCCATCGCGCTGCAGGTACGGCACNAGGCGCTCGACGAGGTCGTCGATGGCAAGGTAGCGAATCCAATCGCCGTTGATAGCCGTGCACTTCTTCACATCGAAGCGCGCGGGGTTGGGGTTGACGCGCTCGAGGGAAAAAGACTCCGCCATTTGCTCTTTGCTGACGAACTCGACATCTCCCCCCGGAGACCACCCCAACAGCGCGAGGTAGTTGGTCAACGCCTCGGGCAGGTATCCCTGGTCGCGATACAACTGCAGCGACGACTCCGGGTCACGCTTCGACAGCTTCTTGTTGCCCTCGCCCATCACGTAGGGAAGGTGGCCGAACTGCGGAACCGGGCCGTCGAACACACCGAGGTCGATCATCGCTTCGTACAGGGCGATTTGCCGGGGAGTCGACGACAACAGATCTTCGCCGCGCAGTACGTGCGTGATTTTCATGGCGGCGTCATCGGTGGGGTTCACCAGCGTATAGAGCGGCTCCCCATTGGCACGCTGGAGAACAAAGTCCGGAATCTGTCCGGCTGCGAACGTGATCTCACCGCGGATGAGGTCGTTCCAGGTGCAGTCCCGATCGGGCATGCGAAACCGCACCACCGGAGCGCGACCTTCGGCGCGGTAAGCAGACCGGGCCTCATCACTCACGTCTCGACAGTGTCCGTCGTAGCCAGGGGCGCGCTTCTCAGCCATCGCCTGCTGACGTCGTGCATCCAGTTCTTCGGTGGAGCAGAAGCATTCGAACGCGTATCCACCCGCAACGAGGGCGTCCACCATCGCGTCGTAGTCCGCTCGTCGCTCGGATTGCCGGTACGGGCCGAAGGGGCCTCCCACTTCGGGCCCCTCATCCCAATCGAGTCCGAGCCACTGCAGCGAATCGATGAGTGCTTGGTAGGACTCCTCGCTGTCTCGGGAGGCATCCGTGTCCTCGATACGAAAGACGAAGGTGCCGTGGGTGTGCCGTGCGAACGCCCAGTTGAACAGCGCGGTGCGTATCAACCCCACGTGCGGATTGCCCGTGGGTGACGGGCAGAAGCGAACACGAACATCGCTCACGGGGCGGCACTCCTCACCGGGTTCGTCAACGTTCCGATTCCCGAGATGCCGACACTGACAGAGTCTCCATCGGCGAGCGGGCCCACGCCTTCGGGCGTTCCCGTCAAGATGACATCACCTGGAAGTAGCGTCATGCACGAACTCACGTACGACACCACCGCCGGTACGTCATGCACCATTGCGTCGATGCCCCCGTGTTGACGTTGCTCCCCATTCACACGCACGGTGATGTCCGCATCCGCGGGAGAGAGTTCGGTTTGAATCCATGGGCCCAGCGGGCAGAAGGTGTCGAACCCCTTGGCCCGAGCCCACTGTCCATCGGACTTCTGCAAATCGCGCGCGGTTACGTCGTTGGCACAGGTGTATCCAAAAACGACCTCGTCCACCCGATCGATGGGAATGTCCTTGCACATTCGACCGATGACGACGGCCAACTCCCCTTCGTGCTCGACCTGTTCGGATTGCCACGGCAGGTCGATCGGGTCTCCCGATCCGATCACCGCAGTACTCGGCTTCAGAAACAACAGCGGCTCGTCGGGGGCTTCGCTGTCCATTTCAGCGGCGTGTTCACGGTAGTTCTTCCCGACGCAAACGATCTTGGATGGGATCACAGGTGCCAAGAGTCGGACGTCCGCCAGTTTCATGACGCTTCCCTCGGGGCGAATATCCACGAACGGGTGGCCCTCGATGGGTGCGACGATCGACTCGTCCGTCACTTGATCGTCATCGTCGAGACCGTCGACAGCTCCGAACCAAATGTCCTCGCCGACGGCAAAACGGCAGATCAGCACCGCTCCACCCTAATGACGAACGGACCTCACACCTGCGAGCGCATCAAGCCGTACGTCAACGCATCTTCGAGCGCCCGCCAGGAGGCTGCGATGACGTTCTCGTGCACCCCGAGCGTGGTCCACTCCCGCTTCCCGTCGGAGGTGGACACGAGAACGCGGGTCACACTCGCGGTACCCGAGGTGTCGGCGTCGCTCTTCTCGAGGATGCGGACCTTGTAGTCGATGAGCTCGAGTGGCTCAAGTTCCGGATGCAGGGATGTCACGGCAGAGCGCAACGCCTTGTCCAGGGCGTTGACCGGTCCATTGCCTTCAGCAGTGCTGATCATGCGTTCTCCGTTGGCGCGGACCTTCACGGTTGCCTCGGTGCGCACATCACCGGAGGCGTCCTGCTCGACGATGGTCCGCCACGACTCCACCTCGAATCGAGATTCACTCTCGTCAGAGCCCATCAGAATTAACTCGAACGATGCGTCGGCGGCTTCGAAGGTCCAGCCCTTCGACTCCAGATCCTTGACCGTCTCCACGATGTGGGTGACCCGATCGGCGTCACCGGCGATGTCGTAGCCGAGTTCCTTGCTCTTCATCTCCACCGAAGCCCGACCCGCCATCTCGGTCACCAGCACCCGCTGATCTCCGCCGACGAGGGCGGGGTCGATGTGGTTGTAGAGCTCGGGATTCACCTTGAGCGCTGACGCGTGCAGACCAGCCTTGTGGGCGAAGGACGAGACGCCGGCATAGGCCTGATGGGTGTNGGGCGCGATGTTCGCAATTTCTGCGATCGCGTGCGAGATACGCCGAGTCTCCGCCAACCTGCCCTCGGGCAGACACTCGATGCCCATCTTCAGCTGAAGGTTCGCCACTACCGGGAACAGGTCCGCATTGCCGGTGCGTTCGCCATACCCATTCGCGGTGCATTGCACGTGGGTCACACCCGCGGCGACGGCGGTTACCGTGTTGGCCACCGCGCTGGCGGTGTCGTCTTGGCAGTGGATCCCCAACCGAACGCCGGATCGAGAAGCCACCTCCGCCACGATCTCTGCAATCCCCAGCGGCAGCATTCCGCCATTGGTGTCACACAAGACGCCGACATCGGCGCCGGACTCGGCGGCGGCGACCAGCAGGCGCACTCCGTAGTCAGAGTCGTGCTTATACCCGTCGAAGAAGTGCTCCATGTCCACGAAAACCCGCCGACCTTCACCGACGAGGAAAGCGACGGTGTCTCGGATCATCGACTCGTTCTCATCGAGCGAGGTTTTCAGGGCTTGCTCCACGTGCCACACGTCGGACTTCGCCACCAGGGTGATCACCGGGGCACCGGAGTCCAGCAGGGCCCGCACCTGTTGATCCTCGGTCACTGCCACCCCTGCCTTGCGGGTTGCACCGAAGGCGACCAACTGCGCACGCGTCAGCGACAGTTCGTTTTGCGCTCGTGCGAAGAACTCGGTGTCCTTGGGCAGGGCGCCGGGCCATCCGCCCTCGATGAAGCCAACGCCGTAGTCATCGAGCAGCCGGGCCACCGCCAGTTTGTCGACGACTGAGTAGGAGATGCCCTCGCGCTGGGCACCATCGCGCAGGGTCGTGTCGTAGACGTGAAACGCATCGCGCTCGGGAAGGCGCTGGGGAAGCGATGACGTACTCATTTCTCCTTCTCTCCCACCATCAAAAAAGCCCCTCGCTTGGCGAAGGGCAGCGCGTCGAGAAAACTCGGCGCGCTAAGTAATGATGATGATGCTGGTGATAACTGTGTTACGCACGAGGCACATCCTGCCATACCCCACAAAGGCGCAGGGTGGTGTTGTTGANACTGCGGAAATATCTGATGGCTCGTGCGCGGACGAGCCCTCGAACCTGCACTTTCCCCTGACGACCAGAGGGAGAGCAAGGACGCCCCGACTATTCGGCGATGCGCAGGTGGACGTGGCACACGTCCCCCACTCCCAGCCCTTCGGTTTCACGCACGGGCTTCTTCAGTGGTAGGAGGAAACTGCCTAACTCCTTACTGGGAAAGATCGACGTTCCCCAGGAGCTCGAGCCGATGGTGACTTCAACGCGCAGGGACCCGAAGCCGCCTCGACTGATCGGCATATCTTCGATCTCATCGGCTACATCCTGCGGAAGCGTGAGGAAATGCCACGCGGCGTCGGACTTCCACAGCCACACCTCGGCCTCGAAGTCCCATTCCACGGTGGGGTCCGATCAGCAGATCGCGTGCAGCCAGTTGTGGCGGTCGGGAATCACTCCGGTCTGGATATCAAGTAGTTCCTGGCGTAGGCGCGACGTCACCGGCCCGGTGCCACCATCAGCCACGGTCCACGATCCATTGGTCCGTGACTTGACCTCTCCGACCGGTGTGATCACGGCAGCCGTCCCGCAGGCGAACACCTCGGTGATCTCGCCAGACTCGCAGCCAGCCTTCCAGTCCTCCACGCTGATCTGACCCTCATCAGCACGAATCCCCAGATCCGCAGCAACGGTCAAGAGCGAATCACGGGTGATGCCAGGTAGCAGCGAACCGGTTAAGCGCGGGGTAACTAGCCGTGCGGAGTCTCCCGACCCGTAAACGAAATACAGATTCATCCCGCCCATCTCTTCGATCCACCGGCGTTCGGCAGCGTCCAACCACACGACCTGATCGCAACCGTGCTGAGAAGCCTCCGCCTGGGCGATCAACGACGCCGCATAATTTCCCGCGCACTTGGCTTCTCCGGTCCCTCCGGGGGCCGCGCGGACGTAGTCATCGGACAACCACACACTCACCGGCTTGAGGCCTTTCGGCCAATAGGCGCCGGCCGGGGACGCGATCAACAGATATTCGTAGCTGTCTGCTGGCTTGACTCCCAGACCGATCTCGGTCGAGAACATGAAGGGTCGAAGGTAGAGGGTCTTCTCTGCGTCACGGGGAACCCACTCGTGGTCCTGCCGGACGAGAGCTTCAATGCTCGCAACGAATAATTCCTCGGGAAGTTCCGCCATCGCTAGGCGGCGAGCAGACGCTGCGAATCGCTGAGCATTCTTGAACGGCCGGAAAGTTTTGATCGAGCCATCCGCGTGCCGGTACGCCTTTAACCCCTCGAAGATCGCCTGGCCGTAGTGAATGAAGTTGGTAGCGGGATCCAAGAGCAAGGGTCCATAGGCGACGAGTTCGGCGTCATGCCAGCCCTTGTCGGCCGTCCACTTGGCTCGGACCATGTTGTCGGTGAAGTGTCCGCCAAATCCCGGATTCGCCAAGATCGCGTCTCGCTCAGCGCTCGGCACCGGGGACGTCGACGGATTCATCGATATGTCCCACAGCCCCGTGGCCGCATCCGTTGCAGTCATGATCCACCTTCCGCGAAGGGCTAACGCTAGCGGTAAGCCACCCGTTCAGGAATCGGATGGGCGTTTCAACTCTCGAACATCGAGGTGATCACGATCCCTGCCCGAGGCTTCCTTCATGGCGATCAAATCGTCAAACCCGACGACTCGGATGCGAACTCCGGCAGCTGAGGTCTCAATGCTTCGATCTCGCATTTGCGCATAGGGCTCTGCACCTGGCACATCATTGAGGAAGTCCACTGGCCCGAAGTCCGTTTCCATCGTGAATGACGCCCCGTTACCGAGAACGTCTGGGTCNGTGAGATCGATATCGAGTTTGTCGGCGTCGATTCCCCGAAGTCGAGCGCCCATGGACGCCAAGGCGCGAGCTAGGCGCTCGATATTGCCGCGCTCTTGATCTGCGACGAAATCAATGTCCACAGTTGCCCGCACATAGCCGTGAGCGACGACAGCCCAGCCACCGATTGTCAGGTAGTCGACGCCATAGTCGTCGAGTATTTGGAATATCCGCGCTGGATCAAACCTCATCGCGCTGGGCCTTGCCCGCTAACTCAGATGCGAAGGAACTCAAGGCAAATCCCTGCTCCAGCCGCTCACCCATCAACCGCGCCAGCTCACGTGACTCAGCATCGATCGCTACCTGCTCGTGGCTGCTCATGCCCTTCAGGATACGCGCTAGCGCGCTTGCGCGAGCGCTCCCGCTGCCAGCGCATCGCCGATCTGCGACGTCGAGCGGGCCCCATCGCCCCGCGCTTCTAAGTCAGCAGCCACCGCAGCCTCCACCCACGCGGATGCTTCGCTCTCCCCAACATGGTCGAGCAGCATGGCCAAGGACATGACGGTCGCCGTCGGATCGGCCTTGCCCTGCCCTGCGATGTCGGGAGCCGAACCATGCACTGGCTCGAACATCGACGGGTTCGATCGAGACGGATCGATATTTCCGCTGGCCGCCAGCCCGATTCCTCCACCGATGGCAGCTCCGATGTCGGTCAAGATGTCGCCGAACAGGTTGTCCGTGACGACAACGTCGAATCGATCGGGGTTGGTGATGAAGAACATCGCCGCTGCATCGACGTGCTGGTAATCCGTGGCCACGTCATCGAATTCTGACGCAACGCGATCGAAGGTCCGCTTCCATAAAGATCCGGCGTTCGTCAAGACGTTGGTCTTGTGCACCAGCGTCACGTGCTTGCGCCTCTTGGTCGCACGGTCGAAGGCATCGCGAACAATCCGCTCCACACCAAAGGCGGTGTTCAAACTTTCCTCAGTCGCCACTTCCTGGGGAGTGTCTCGACGCAACACACCCCCGGCCCCGACGTATGGGCCCTCCGTGCCCTCACGACACACGACGAAGTCGATCGTCTTTCCACCCTCAAGTGGCCCCTGGACGCCGGGATACAACTTGACCGGCCTGAGGTTCACGTGGTGATCCATCACGAAACGCAAGGGCAGCAGAACACCACGCTCGAGGACTCCGGGTGGAACAGAGGGGTCGCCTATGGCCCCGAGCAAGATGGCATCACTGGTTCGCAGTTCCTCGATAACGGCATCCGGGAGCAGCTCTCCGGTGGCGTTGTATCGGGTTGCACCCAAGTCATAGTGCGTGGTCGAGACGTTGATTCCCGCCTTCGGGGCGACGGCGTCGAGGACCTTCATCGCTTCGGCAACCACCTCGGTGCCGATGCCGTCGCCGGGAATCAGAGCAAGGTTCAAATCTCGAGCCATGGTCGGAGAGCCTACTGACTCGTTACCTACTGACTCGTTACCTACTGACTCGTTACCTACTGACTCGTTACCTACTGACTCGTTACCCACTGACTCCTTACCCACTGACTCGCTGCATCCGCAGGCCGACGGTTCGTGACGCCCCCCGGGCACGCTGGTAATCTCCTCCTATGCGTTCGCTCCTGCTCCTTCGCAGCCGCGGCGAGGCCTAGTTACCGGCCTCCTCGTCGCGGAGGTTGTGCGTGGCCGGCCCCCCGGCCCCCATGTCGAACGAGGAGCACGTCGTGACATCAGCAAACGAATACGAGAAGGCCAACGCTCAAAAGCCGTCGGCCATGCCTTACGCCCGCTACCAGCCCTTCACCCCCATCGACCTTCCCGATCGCACCTGGCCCAACGCTGTGATCACCGAGGCTCCGCGCTGGTGCGCGGTCGACCTTCGGGACGGCAATCAGGCACTCATTGACCCCATGACGCCGCAGCGGAAGCTGCGAATGTTTCAGCTTCTCGTCGATATGGGCTACAAGGAGATCGAAGTCGGCTTCCCGTCAGCCTCGCAAACCGATTTCGATTTCGTGCGACAGATCATCGAAGAAGACCTCATCCCGGACGACGTGGTCATTCAGGTGCTCACGCAGTCCCGGGAGGCGCTGATCGAGCGCACGTTCGAATCGATCCGCGGCGCCAAGCAAGCGATCGTTCACCTCTACAACTCGACGTCGACTCTTCAGCGTCGCGTGGTCTTCGGTCTCGATAAGGCCGGCATCACCGATATTGCGGTCCACGGAGCTCAGTTGTGTCAGAAGTTCGCCGACGAGATGAAGGGTGAGACCGAGGTCTACTTCCAGTACTCCCCCGAGTCCTACACCGGCACCGAATTGGAATTCGCCCTTGAGATCTGCAATGCGGTGACCGACGTGTGGCAACCAACGCCCGACCGGAAAGTGATTTTGAACCTCCCCGCCACCGTGGAAATGGCGACCCCGAATGTGTATGCCGATTCCATCGAGTGGATGCACCGCAACCTCGCGCGCCGCGACTCCATTGTCTTGTCCCTGCATCCACACAACGATCGTGGAACGGCAGTAGCGGCTGCCGAACTGGGCTACATGGCCGGGGCCGACCGCATCGAAGGCTGCCTTTTCGGAAACGGCGAGCGCACCGGCAACGTATGTCTCGTGACTCTCGGCTTGAACGTGTTCAGCCAAGGGATGGATCCGCAAATCGATTTCTCGGATATCGACCACATTCGACGAGCGGTCGAGTACTGCAATCAGATTCCCGTTCATGAACGCCATCCCTACGGCGGCGATCTCGTCTACACCGCCTTCTCGGGGTCGCACCAGGACGCGATCAACAAGGGCCTCAATGCCATGCAGTCCGACGCGGACGCAGACGGTGTGGATGTCGACTCTTATCAATGGGCGGTTCCTTACCTGCCCATCGATCCGAAAGACGTCGGCCGAACGTACGAAGCTGTCATCCGCGTCAATTCCCAGTCCGGCAAGGGCGGCGTGGCCTACATCATGAGGACCGAGAACAGTCTTGATCTACCGCGCCGGCTCCAGATCGAGTTCTCCCAGGTGATTCAACATCTGACCGACTCCGAGGGCGGGGAAGTGTCGCCGGAGGACATGTGGTCGGCGTTCACCGACGAGTACCTTCCCAATCCCGACGCACCCTGGGGGCGCTTCTCCCTGGTCTCTGTTCAGCAGGATTCCGCGGTGGACGGCGAGACAACGGTCAATGTCGTCATGAACGACGCAGGCAACGAGGTGACCATCAGCGGTGTCGGCAACGGACCTATCGCCGCCTTCTGCGAAGCGTTGTCTCCGCACGGGGTGGACGTTCGCGTCTTGGACTACGCCGAGCACGCAATGAGTGCCGGCGGCGATGCGCGAGCAGCGGCCTATCTCGAGTGCGCGGTGGCCGGTCGCGTGTTGTGGGGTGTCGGCATTGATCCATCGATCACCACCGCGTCGCTGAAGGGAATCATCAGCGCGGTGAATCGAGCACAGCGAAACGACTAAACGAATCCCCATCGCCGCCGTCCGACCCTCGCGCAGCAGCGCGCATGCGCGAGGCACGTTACTGACAGCCGCTCCAGGAGAGCAGCTGCAGGAGATTACGTTTACGAAATCGGGTTCAGGAAATCGGGTTCAGGAGATCAGGGTCACGAAACGGCCGGAATGCGCACCAATGTTGTCGGTGATCTGGTCCAACAATTCAGCGGGGATCGGCGAGTCAACGGTGAGAACAATCAGCGCGTGCTCACTGTCGTCGCGACTCACCTGCATGCCGCCGATGTTGATGCCCGCGTCCCCCAAGAGATTTCCGACGACGCCAACGACGCCCGGCTTGTCGTGGTAGCGGAAGAAGGCCAGATGATCGCTGAGCGGTACGTCGACATCGAAATCGTCGACCTCCACGATCTTGCCGATCTGTCGCGGGCTCGCCACCGTGCCGCCGACGCGCACGGTTGAACCGTCAGTCAGGGTCAACTTGACGCGCACCAGCGAACGGTGATCGCCGCTCGCGGTTTGCGTTGTCAAGGCAACGTCCACTCCGCGCTGCTCGGCAAGCACCGGCGCATTCACGTACGACACCGGATCGTGAATGAGAACTTGGAAAACTCCCTTGAGAGCGGACAGTTCAAGCACGCGCACGTCATGGTCAACGATCTCGCCGAGAGCTTCGATATCCACTCGCTCGACCGCAGCGGTCGCCAATCCGCAGGCAACCGCGCCGATCTGCTCGGCTAGCGGTAGGACCGCCTTGACCGCTTCATCGATCTGCCCGCCCTGAACGTTGACTGCATCGGGAACCAACTCCCCTGCCAGCGCCAGGCGGACCGACTTGGCGACCGCGATTCCTGCCTTCTCTTGAGCCTCGTCGGTGGAGGCGCCCAGGTGGGGTGTCGCCACGACGTTCTCCAGAGTGAACAGCGGCGAGTCCGTGCACGGTTCTGACGCGTAGACGTCGAGACCGGCTCCTGCGACCCGGCCTTCGGTCATCGCGGTGAACAGCGCGTCTTCATCCACGATGCCGCCACGTGCAGCATTGATGATGTGAACGGTCGACCTCACCTTGCTCAGCGCTTCTTCCCCAATGAGGCCGACGGTCTCCGGCGTCTTGGGCAGGTGCACCGTGATGAAGTCAGCATCGGCCAGTAACTCATCGAGGGTGACCATGTGGACACCCAGCTGAGCCGCCCGCGCTGGCTGCACGTAGGGGTCGTACGCGATCAGGTTCACACCGAACGCGGCGAGGCGCTGGGCGACGAGGATCCCGATCCGGCCGAGCCCCACAATGCCGACGGTCTTGTCCGCTACTTCGACGCCGGTGTACTTGGAGCGCTTCCACTCACCACGGTGCAGCGCGGAATTCGCGGGCACGATGTTGCGCGCGCTGGCGAGCAAAAGTCCTACCGCCAATTCCGCGGCACTGACGATGTTGGAGGTGGGTGCGTTCACCACCATGACGCCCGCCTGTGTGGCGGCCTTGACATCGACGTTGTCCAACCCGACGCCCGCGCGCGCGATGACCTTGAGGCGCTTCGCGGCTGCGATGACTTCCGCGTCGACCTTGGTCGCCGAGCGGACCAAGATGGCATCGACATCCGCGATCGCCGGAATCAACTCATCGCGATTGGCTCCATCGCAGCGAACCACCTCGAAGTCCGGGCCCAAGGCCTCGACAGTTGCAGGAGACAGTTCTTCGGCGATCAATACTCGGGATGCAGACACGGAGGAAGCCTAGCGACGCGACGCACGTGACTTAGACCACGCTGTGAAGGATGTGATCGACCCGCCGTGTGGTCGCCTCAGCCATGGCCACGGGTAGGTAGCCGCGATGGTGACGCGCGCAGAAGTTCGACGCCACCCCGGCACCGGGGTGAACGTTGCGGCCACCGGACCGACATCAGCAAGCACCTCCGGAACGATTCCGCGATACGTCCACACCTGCCGTTCGAGCGATAAGTCCGCAAGGGCCTCGGCGAGAAACGTCAATCGCGCGAAGCTCAACCGCAATCGCCGCAAAAGCGCCTCATCGAAGACGAACACCACGGGAAGGTCGGCGTGCGCCGTCAGCGCGGGATCGTCGCGTCCCAGGCTCTCGGCAGTGATCCATACGGCTTCGGGTCGACCCTTCACCTGAGGCGCGACGGGTCCCGCCGTTGCTTCCACATCGTCGTCCCGACGCATCCGGGGATCCACCATCGAGCGAGGCTCGGGGCGCTGATCCTCGGGCCAATCCTGAATGGGGCAGGCGTCGCTCACCGGGCACCGCCGGCACAACTCCGGCGCCCGCTTCTCGACCTGCCATCGCGAGAATCCGTACGGCTTTCCCGTCAAGGCGCCCACGGTCCATTGCCAGCCCGCTCTGTTGGCGGCTCGCGAACCATCGAGCAGATGGCGAAAGAACAGGTCCTCACCGTCGCGCCAACCCCAGCCGTGCCGCACAGTCCAATGCGAGGAAAGCCACATGCGCGCCTGGTTGGTCAGGTAACCGGTGTCTACGAGCTCGCGCCAGGACTCCTGCAGACACGAAGCCTCGACGTCCCACGGATTCTCCCCCGGCGGGTACTCGTCTCGGACGGCGAAACGAAGCGACGTCCGGGTCGCTGAACCCATGCGCGCGTACAGGTGACGCGCGTACTCCTGCCACAGCAATTCGTCNCGGAACTTCTCCACGTCCGACGCCGGCCCGGACTTCACGTGCTCATACACCCGCGGCAGTGTCAGCAGGCCATGGCGGATGTAGGGCGACAGCCGCGAGGCACCTCTGGCCGAGAGCGGGAGCACGCTGTTGCGCCGGCGTGCATATCCGGTGACGTCGAAGCCATCGAGAGCTGCGTCTGCGGCTGCTTGACCACCCCGGGTGGGTGACGGTGTTGGATCACCACTCGCCAGGTCGCCGAGATGACGGCTCACCCAGTCGACGACGCCATCGGTGTCCGCCGGTGGTGCCGGCAGCGGGGTGAGGCTCATCGGCGATCAACCTTTCGAATGCGAATGGGTCCCTTGGCCGTCGACGGGTCCACCACTCGACCCTGCTGCGTGATCTCCGCTTCGCCCCTGGCGACCAAACGTCGCGCTGCTCGCCGGGCGGGCTCCATCAAGTCGCGCCAGTTGTCGTCACTGACGAGTCTAGCTGCTTCACTCGGGCAAATTGTCGCCCCCGCTTTTCGCTGATCGAGCAGCCGAACGATNGACTCCTCCAGCGCTACGTCCTGCGGTCCGACCTTGCGCTTGCGGCAGGCATCCGAGCAGTACTTGACGTCATCCCACGTGCGTTCCCAGGCTTTACGCCAGGTCATTACCCGGCCGCAGGAAGCACAAACCTTGGTGTCTCCAGCCGCGCCCGCCATTCGGGATTACCGCGCTGCGCTGCCTTCAACGTAATCGTCGTCGCCTTGCACCCAACTCATCAACTGACGCAGGTCGCGACCAACCGCCTCGACCGGGTGCTTTTCACCCTTCTCACGCAACTCTTGGAACTCCGGGCCACCNGCTTCTTGATCGGCCATGAACCTGTTGGCGAATGCTCCATTTTGAATGTCCGCCAAAATCGCCTGCATGTTTTCTTTGACTCGAGGGTCGATGACACGGGGACCGGACACATAGTCGCCGTATTCGGCGGTGTCCGAAACGCTCCAGCGCTGCTTGGCGATNCCGCCCTCGTACATCAAGTCGACGATCAGTTTGAGTTCGTGCAGGCACTCGAAGTAGGCGACTTCCGGCTGGTAGCCGGCCTCGACAAGGGTTTCGAAGCCATACATCACCAATTGGCTGGCTCCACCGCACAAAACAGCCTGCTCACCAAAGAGATCGGTTTCGGTCTCCTCGGTGAAGGTTGTCTTAATGCCGCCGGCGCGAAGTCCACCGATCGCACGGGCGTAGGACAGCGCAAGAGCCCAGGCGTTACCGGTTGCGTCCTGTTCAACGGCGACGAGCACGGGAACGCCTCGACCGGCGACGTACTCGCGGCGAACGAGGTGGCCCGGGCCTTTCGGCGCCACCATGCACACGTCGACGTTTGCCGGTGGCTGGACGAATCCGAAACGGATGTTGAAGCCGTGCGCGAAGAACAGCGCGTCGCCATCATTCAGGTTGGGTTCGATGGCCTCCGCGTACAACTTCTTCTGCGCCGGGTCGGGCACCAAAACCATGATGACGTCCGCCTCAGCGGCAGCGGTAGCTGGATCGACGACGCGCAGTCCGTCTTCCTCCGCCTTCGCTCGGGACTTGGACCCTTCCTGAAGGCCGACGCGAACATCGACACCGGAATCCCGCAGGGACAGCGCGTGGGCATGGCCCTGGCTGCCGAACCCCATAATCGCGACCTTCCGGCCCAGAATGATGGAAAGGTCGGCGTCGTCGTCGTAATACATCTCGGCCACGGTGGCTGTCTCCTCGGTAGNTGGGGTGNNTGAAGGCTATCGGGCCAGGTGGGTCCCGGTCCGTGCAGTCCGTGCGGTCCGTGCAGTCAGTTCGGTCAGTCCGGTCAGTTCGGTCAGGCGGGGCGCTCGACCGAGCGAAGGCTGCGCTCGCTGATGGAGCGTGACCCTCGGCCGACGGCCACGAGCCCGGACTTGACTAGTTCACTAACGCCGAAGGGCTCGAGGACGCGCAGCAACGCTTCGAGTTTGTCGTGCGCGCCAGTGGCTTCGANGGTCACGGCCTCGTTGCTCACATCGACGACCTTGGCCCGGAACAACTGAACCGTTTCGAGGATGTGCGAGCGGGTNTCGAGGGTCGCTTTGACCTTGACGAGCATGATCTCGCGCTGCACCGAACTCTCTTCNTCGAGTTCGACGATCTTGAGCACGTTGATCAGCTTGTTCAACTGCTTGGTGACCTGCTCAAGGGGCAGGCGGTCGACGTTGACGACGATCGTCATACGCGAGACCTCAGGCACCTCGGTTGGGCCGACAGCTANGGATTCAATATTGAAGCCGCGTCGTGAGAACAAGCTNGCCACTCGCGCGAGCACACCGGGCTTGTCTTCGACGAGAACGGACAGTGTGTGTCGGGACATCAGTCGTCACTCCCCCACTCGGGNGCCATCGCACGGGCGACCATGATGTCGTCGTTGCTGGTTCCTGCCGCAACCATCGGCCACACCATGGCGTCCTTGTGCACTCGGAAATCGACAACGACGGGNGCATCGTTCATCGCAAGAGCCTTCTCGATCGTGCTGTCGACATCGTCGGCGTTCGTCGCCTGCAACCCGTAGCAGCCGTAGGCCTCGGCCAACTTCACAAAATCTGGGAACGAGTGCGAGTGCAGATCGGTGTTGGAGTAGCGCTCGTTGTAGAACAGCGTCTGCCACTGGCGCACCATTCCGAGGCTGGAATTGTTGATGAGTGCGACCTTGATCGGNATGTCGTTGATGGAGCACGTGGCCAACTCCTGGTTGGTCATCTGGAAGCATCCGTCGCCGTCCACCGCCCACACCGTCGTGTCGGGGCGTCCGACCTTGGCTCCCATGGCCGCGGGGACGGCAAAGCCCATCGTGCCGAGCCCGCCGGAATTGAGCCAGGTGCCCGGCCGCTCGTACCCGACGAACTGTGCGGCCCACATCTGGTGCTGCCCCACGCCCGCCGCGTAGATGCTGTCCGGCCCGGACAGTGCGCCGAGCCGCTCGATGACGTACTGCGGCGACAGCGATCCGTCCTCGGGCAGGTCGTAGCCGAGTGGATACGTCTCCCGGAGCCGGTTCAGTTGGTTCCACCAATCGCTGTAGTCGGGCTGGGAACCTTCAGCGAGTTCGGCCTCGATCGCAGTGATCAATTCGGGGATGATCTCCGCAACATCGCCGACGATCGGGATGTCGGCGGTCCTGTTCTTGCCGATTTCCGCGGGATCGATGTCGGCGTGGATAACGGAGGCCTTCGGCGCGAACGTGGACAGCTTGCCGGTGACGCGGTCGTCAAATCGGGCTCCCAGGGTGATCAGAAGGTCTGATTGCTGCAGCGCCCCGACCGCGGCGACCGTGCCGTGCATTCCGGGCATGCCCAGGTTCTGCGGATGCGAATCGGGGAACGCGCCCCGAGCCATCAAGGTGGTGACCACGGGGATATCGGTGAGTTCGGCGAGTTGATAGAGCGCCGCGGTGGCACCACCGCGGATGACTCCACCGCCGACATAGAGCACCGGTTGCCGGGCGGACAGGATCGCGCGAGCCGCCTCACGAATCTGCTTGGAGTGTGGCCGCGTCGTTGGGTGATATCCGGGAAGGTCGATCTCCGTCGGCCAGGAGAACTCGGTCTCGGCTTGCAGCGCATCCTTGGAGATGTCCACCAGCACC
>PBWE01000036.1 GCA_002728915.1 Micrococcales bacterium | reverse complement strand
CGACCGTGGAAGAAATAGCAGCCCCCGTCGAACCGGGTAATCCGTTCTGGATCCCGCTGTGGGACGCCTTGGACGAAGACACGCTGCGGAAGCTTCCCGTTATGGACGGGCATTCATCGCACGGGGAATTATCGAAACAGGAATCACCCCAACAGGTCGCGTACCTGGCAGGTGACGTGGATGGGGTGCCGTGGGAATGCGTCGTGCAAACAGGCAATGTGAAGACTGCGCCGGGGAAGTACGAACGTGGGTGGGCACGAATCATCTCCCTAAAGTGTGGAATCGACTTTCAATACGCCGCCGGTAAGGGTGGGAAACCACAGGACGATGTAGGCGAAGTGCTGCAACGAATCACCTACGCCGCTAACCGTGCCCTGGAAGTGCTGGAACAGCGACGCCGGTACAGCGACCGCGTGCACTACCAACCGCAGATGCGCGCCGAACGTGGTGAACCAGACATACCCATACTTGATCTGCCGCAGGACGAACAAGTGCTGGAAGTGGCCCGCATCATCAACACGGCAATCGCGCAGGGCACACGCTGGGGGCTGCGGGGACACGTCATGGCGTCCACGGGCCTAACCGAAATGACGACACGACGAAGAATCGACGCGGCCCGTGAACAGGGACTCATACCGAAGGAAACAAAATGACAACACGACGCAGTAACGGTGAAGGGTCGGTGTTCTACCGGTCGAACAGGGACAAGTGGGTAGCGGCGATCTTCGACCCCCTAACCGGCAAGACGATGACGCGTTCAGCCCGCACGAAAGCAGACGCGAACCGTCTACTACGGGAAATGCGGAACCGTATTGACGACGGGGCACCGGCAGCAGATTCGCCGCTAACGCTGGAACGCTGGTGCGCCACATGGCTGGAAACCCGCGTAGGGAAACGACGCAGCCCCGGCACCGTGAACCAATACGCGAACCGGATGCGGCGGTACGTCCTGCCGTACCTTGGCCGCAGGCGTATGGATCAGGTAACCGCGCCGATGATCGAAGACACCTGGGATCAGCTGGCGGCCCGCGGCCTGTCGTATTCGACCATCAAGAACGCGCACAACGCGCTCAGTGCCTGCCTGCATGACGCGGTGCGGGAAAACCGGTTAGGCATGAACCCGACGCAGCGGGCGTCACTACCGACGAACGCGGCACCAGCGAAACGACCCGCGCCCCCGTCATCGAGCGAAGTTCACGACCTAATCACGACGGCCCTGGAAACAGACCCACCCGTAGGGCGGCTGGTGCAGCTAGTGGCCTACACGGGCTGCCGTCCAGGTGAAGCGTGTGCAGCGAAATGGTCTGACATAGACCTAGACGTGGGAACGTGGCGGGTCAGCCGCACCCTGACCCACAACGAACAAGGCCGGGTCATCATCGGGGACACGACGAANACGAAACAGGAACGCGTCATACCCCTGGCNCCCGAAGTCGTGGAATCACTACGCAGGCAGCGCACNCACGTCGCGGAACTACGGCTGCAGGCGTACCGGTGGGACGACCTAGACCTGGTATTCCCCAACACCGTCGGCAAGTGGCTAGACGTGTCCAANACNCGAAGGCACCTGAAGCGGGCCACAGGGCATGACGTGACCTGGCGGCANCTNCGCCACCACGCGGCAACGGTGACCATCGCAAACGCGCCCCTACCGGTGGCGTCAAAACTGCTCGGCCACAAAAAGATTTCTACGACGGTGGACGTGTACGGGCACCTTATGGAAGCCGATTCCCGCGCGGCTATGGATGCGCTGCGGGACGCGATTTCCGGCTAACTACTGACCAAACTACTGACCAACGTGGGGTCAGTTGCCGGGTTTCCCCNTTAGTTGTGGGTCGCCGGGGACTCGAACCCCGAACCTACGGATTAAAAGTCCGCAGCTCTACCATTGAGCTAGCGACCCGGCCGNCTCAGGCTACCTGCACCGCACACACNGCATTCGCAGCACTCACGTATGAACATGTGTTTGGCGCGGCTTGCCGCCCTGTCACAGTCGGCAAATGCGGGAAACGAACTTCTTGGGGTTGACCGCTGCTGACTCTCGACCGCTCTTCCAGTACTCGAAGTGCAGATGGACGGCCCCTGGTGACCCAGTGTCGCCCATCGTGCCGATCACTTGTCCAGCGACGACTTTGTCTCCACCGCTAATGAAGACTTCNTCCATGTGGCCGTAGTAGTACTTCGGTCCACTCGCACCCTTCAGAACGATTTGCAGGGCGCCGTTGGCTTGCCGCTTGGTCCGGTTAATACGTCCGTCTTCGACCGCAAAAATGGGGGTCCCGCGATCAGCCACGAGATCGATCCCTCGATGCTTCCGGCTACCACGGCTCACCCCCCAACCGTCGCCGACCCAAAAGCTCTTCGTCGGACAGACCTTCTTTCCCACGGGAGTCGGCGACGCCCATCGGCCATCCAGATCCTCAGGAGCCCCGAGGAATCCGCCGCCTTCGCTTCCGTGATCTGCGGCGGCCTGCGGTGCCACCGCAAGTGCTGATGCGGCCACGACACCTAACCCCGCTACTACCGCGCCGATGCGCGTCATCACGGTCNTGGNCACGAGGTCNGACGTTACCTTCCCGTTACCTCGCTCGCATATCCGGTGCGCGGGGCGCCCCTCACGCTTCCGGTGTGACAGCTGCGATGCGGGCAACGATCGCATCAGCCATTTTTTGGGCGCTGCCTTCATCGAAAGAGAAGAACAAGGACGGCTCGATGAGTTCGAGTTCGAGAACCATCGGCGCTCCGTTGTCATCGTCGACGAGATCCACGCGCGCATACAGCACATCACCCGGCGGGGCTGCTTCAAGCGCCGCTCTCGCGACGACGAGTTGCTGTTCACCAACCTCTCGATGATCGATATCTTCCGCAAGGTACAGACCCTCGACCCATTCGCCACCGCCGTCGCGACGAAGCAAGGGTCCCTTACTGACCGAGTGGGAGAACTGACCGTCGATGTGGATGAGCGCCGTTTCGGATCCGGAATCCACACTCGCCAGATATGGCTGAACAACAGCGGTGTTTCCCGAATCGATGATCGTGCCTGCATGGTGGCGTGCCTCGTTAATTTCGTCGGCAACGCGGAACCGTTGAGCTCCCCGCGAACCTGCCCCCACCGCCGGCTTCACGACAATCTCCTCGCAATCATGCGGNATCGACCAGTCTCGGTCGAGAGTTGCCACGATCTGCGTAGGGACGGTGGGAACACCAGCGGTGAGCAGGTCAAGCATGTATCGCTTGTCGCTATTCCAGCGAACAACAGGCGCCGGGTTCCAAACGGCGGTCGTACACGCCTCGACCCACGCGACGAAAGCCTCGCGGTCGTCGACGTAATCCCATGTGGATCGAATGACGACTGTGTCGAACCGCTCACCCATCGCTGCCGGATCGCTCGCCGACCAAACCACCCATTCGGTGTCGACACCGCGATCATTCAGNGCCGTGGCCAGGAGCGATTCATCCTCATCCCCGTTCGGCAGAGCCGCNCACGTGGCTAAGCCAACCCTGATGNGTGGTGCCTCCCGCGCTGACGTCACTCCGTGACGGTGACAGCGATGTCGTAGCCGGTGTTGTCCGGCAACGTCACCGTGATCGTCGCGTCCCCGGCAGCGAGCGCCTTGGCTCCCGGATTGAAGATCGCGTCTCCGTCCTGGCGAGCCTGATAGACCTCGAGGACATCCGAGTTATCGGTCGAGATGGTGGTTCCGAGCACCTCGTCGACAACAATGTCAATGAAATCGCCGACCTTTGCGGTGG
This sequence comes from Micrococcales bacterium, assembly GCA_002728915.1. Taxonomy (GTDB): domain Bacteria; phylum Actinomycetota; class Actinomycetes; order S36-B12; family S36-B12; genus S36-B12. The sequence goes on along the minus strand of PBWE01000036.1, from coordinate 27,514 downwards.
CCTCTGTTTGACCCGGTTCCACGATCACAGGTGGCAGAAGTTGACTGGTCTCTTCACCGCCGGTCTCGTCCGACGCATCATCCGAGGACGATGAGCATCCAGCGACCATGCCCNCCCCGANAAGAACNGCCGCACCCAAGGTGATGCCTCGCACCGACAACTTTCGCATGTTTATCCGCATACACCGCATGATGCCATGGCTCCTATCAGGCCGAACGAGTCGTCGGTCGCTGTGTCCGCTTTTCNCCAACNCACACGTACCGCACGGTCTGACCCGTCTCGGCGGGCCCGACCCCTTGCCGGTTTACACACTCTCGCCCTTGTCGAGAGCCGTGAGTTGCTCCACCCGGGCCTGATGTCGACCTCCCTCGAAATCTGTCGTCAAGAACGCGTGAACAGCACTGCGAGCCGTTTCTTCATCAGTCGCCTGCTGTCCGAAGCACGCGATATTGGCGTTGTTGTGTTTGCGCAGCATCTCGGCGTCGTGCACCTCACGGACNACTCCGGCTCGTGCTCCGGGAACCTTGTTCGCCGCGATGCTGACACCTTGTCCGCTCCCGCACACCAACACCCCCCGGTCGACATCACCATTGACGACCAGGTGCGCCACGGCGGCCGCGAAGTGCGGGTAATCAACCCGATCATCGGAGTGGGTTCCCACGTCGGTNACCTCGTAGCCACTCTCCCGCAAGAAGTCCGCGATCGCGGTCTTCAACGCATAGCCGGCGTGGTCGGACCCGATCGCCACCGTGTGAATCGCACCAGTCTCCATCGCCNCTACCCCTTTCGAGAATNCTCGTCACTTACTGTTCGTGACNGTGCTGAACGTACTCCACCAAACGTTGTTGGCGAACAGCGAGAAGTTCGTGGGCGGAACTGAGCGGTTCGATCACATCGTCCGCTCCACTCGCCGGCAATGCTGACACTCCTAGGGCGAGAAAGGCCGCGCCGACCACCGCTGCGTCAGGCTGGTCACGGGGAGCTAGCCGCCGACCGGATGCATCCGCGATCAACTGGCGGAACCTCGCGTCGACGGACCCACCACCGATGAGAGGAAGCGGATCGGGAAGCGGGGCACCCGCACCGAGTACTGCATCGATACCCAAGGCGACCGCGTGTGCGACACCTTCGACGACACTTCGCAGCATCGCCTCGCGGCTGGTATCCAAACCCAGGCCATGCCACGCACCCCTNANTNCGGGATCGACGAAGGGCGTNCGTTCCCCCGCGACGTACGGGACGAAAAGCGGGTCGGACGCCTGCACTCCCTGGTCGAGCGCCGCATTCGCTTGCTCCGCGGTGGCGTCGAGCCACGTCAGGGCTTGACGCAGGGCGATGCCGGCATTCTGCACCGCACCGATTCGAAACCACCCTGACCCCGGTGCCCCCGCTGTCGCGAACAGGTGTGTTCCGTGACTGATGCCACCGGAGGGTTGGGGTACGAGTGAGACGGTCTGTGATCCCGACCCCACCGCGGTAAAACCATCTCCTATCGACAAACCCAGTCCGGCAATCGCGGCGGCAGTGTCGGATGCGCCAGTGACGCACTCGAAAGTTCGTCCCGCGAGGTGGATCTCTCCGGCCGAATCAGAAGATCCGATGATCGGTGGGAGCACATCCCTGTCAACTCCCGACCAGTCGATCGCATCGTTGTTCCAAGAACCTTCATCAACGTTCGCCAACAGGGTTCCGCTGGCGTCGCTCGGCTCGGTCGCCACTAGGCCGCCGAGACGGGCACGCAGCCAGTCTTTCGGTTGCAACGCATACCGAGCGCGCTCCAGGGCTTCGGGCTCGTGCACCCGGATCCATCGAAGCGACGTCGCGGCGAACCCGGATACCGCCGGAGAACCCAGGCGTGCGAGAACCTCGGGGCCGAGAGCGGACTGCATGTCGGCGGCTTCGTCGCCCGCCCGTGAATCCGCCCACGTGATGGCCGGGCGAACCGGGTCGAGGCTCTCATCACACAAAACCACGCCGTGCATCTGGCCACTGAAACCCACCCGCACGACAGCTGCGCCTTCGCCGTCATCGAGCACCTGACCGGCTGCCGCCGTCGTCGCGTGCAGCCACTCCATCGGGTCGGCTTCGGCCCACCCGGGGTGGGGAGAGGAGAGGTCGTACGCCCGGGAGGCAGATCGAAGGGTCTCGCCGGCCTCATCCACGAGGGCGACTTTCACTGAACCTGTGCCCAAGTCCACACCCAGAGCCGCCCGAACGCCCGTCACGCGTGGAAGTATCGCGTATATGCACAATCGAATTGCCGTGGTGGGCAGTCTCAACATCGATCTCGTCGTCGAACTCGACCGGATGCCCAGTGCTGGGGAAACCGTCTTCGGGACATCCCTGCAGCGCCATCCCGGTGGCAAAGGCTTGAACCAGGCCGTCGCCGCAGCCCGACTGGAGTCCGAGGTTCACATGATCGGAGCCGTCGGTGACGACGGGTCGGGGGATTGGTTGCTCGGCGTCGTTCGCCGCGAGAACATCGACGCGCGCGGCATCGCACAGGCGTCGGGGACGTCCGGCACCGCCCTCATCGAAGTCGACTCCACCGGAGAGAACCGAATCATCGTGATTCCCGGTGCGAACAACGCTGTGGATCCTGGAGCGGTCGCCGCCCACCTGACGTCACTCGGCGCCGTCGACGTGGTTCTGACCCAGGGAGAAGTGCCGATCGATGCGATGGTCGCCGCAGCTGAGACGGGGCGCTCCATCGGAGCCCGGATCGTGCTGAACCCCGCCCCGGTTCGCGACTATCCGGCTGAACTTTTGCGCAACGTCGACGTGCTCGTCCCTAACGAGCACGAGGCACATGAGTTGACCGGCATGCCGGTCGGAAACATGGTCGACGCGGTGGAGGCTGCCCAGGCCCTTCAGGAGAAGGGGCCGTCGTGCGTCATCATCACTCGCGGAGACAAGGGCGCGGTCTGGACCTCACCGGAGGGCTCTGGACAGTCGGCGGCCTTCAAGGTGAGCCCGGTGGACACGGTGGCCGCGGGGGATGCCTTCTGCGGCGGTTTGGCGTCGGGTTTGGCTCGAGGCACCACCATGGCGGAAGCCATGCGTTGGGGAGCAGCCGCCGGAGCTCTCGCCGCAACCATCAAGGGGGCGGTTCCCTCGCTGCCCTCCCTCGAAAAAGTCACCGAGCTTCTCGAGCGTTAAGCCTCAGGCCGGCTGGACTTCATCGAGTCGTTCGATGCGGTCCGCTGCATTGCGCATCGACGGCGACGTCGGGCCGAGGACCAGCGACATCCCACCGAGCAGGGCCGAGACAGCGGGCTTGACTACGGTNACCGGCACCCGCGGCAACTTCAGCAGACGTCGATGCGACTCGGGGATAGTCGCGACCGCTCCTGCGAACAAAACGCTGTANGGGCCTTTGGCGGGTAGCGGCACCGGCGCTGACCGTATGAAGTTGACCGTGTCCCACGCCGCTTGATCGCCTCGTAAATCCGGGCCGAAGCCGCGGATCTGCTCCTGGAGTTCGGCAACAGACCGCGGCGGATTGTCAACACCGACGAGCTCTCCGGCTTTCGCCCACTCTCGCACGTAGGCATCTTCGCCCCCGGGTATTGGGCCACCCCACACGCGATGGGTTGCCAAGAAGGAGTCGGTGAACGCGACGTGAACCCAACGCAAGAGTTCGGGATCACCAGCCGAGTACTCGCGCACCTCTCCGCCCACCGGATACATACCTCGGACTTTTCGATGCATTCCGCGCACTCGAGCGCATTCTCGGTCGGCCATCGCCGTGTCGCCGAACGTCACCACCGTCAGCCACTGGGTGGTTCCTGCCAGTCGGCCCAGCGGGTCCTCTTCATACCGCGAGTGCTGCACCACTCCGGCGAGTGCTCCAGGGTGCAGGGCTTGCATCAACAGCGCCCGCACTCCCCCGACGAGCGTGGGCAGCGACCCGTGCACCGTCCATGCCGCGGACCCAGGGCCGAAATAGCCGGAATCAACTCCGTCGGCCAACTGTCGCACCCATTCGGGGGTCCCTTCCGGATCACCGGAAATGATGCGACGGAACCCCTGGGCGACTCGAGTCCGCGCCATATCGATGGCGCCGGTCATAGGAAGCATGCCGTAAGGGTGCCAAGCGACCGGGTGTTTCGCACTTTGACGTGATCGCCGAGCACCAACACGCCACGGCGCCGGGACTCGTGGAGGAGTCGAGTCCCGGCGTCGCTTCGCGTCAACAGACGCTGCGAACTATTCGGCAGCAGTCAAGGTCACCGTGACGTCCTGCGTCCGTCCATCGCGAAGAATCGTCAGCTCGACGGAGTCTCCGGGTGCGTTGGATCGAATGGACACGATGAGTTCCGTCGACTCGGCGATGACGTCGCCATCGATAGCGGTAATGACGTCACCGTCCAACAGTCCTGCCTCGTCCGCTCCCGATCCCGGCGTGACCTCAGAGACACGGGCTCCCGGGCCAGGGAAGGACGTGTCCAGGGAAACACCGATCACCGGTGTACTGGACGACCCAGTGGAAATGATCTCGTCAACGATGCGCTGCNCCGTGTCGATAGGAATCGCAAAGCCGAGTCCGATACTCCCGGCAGNTCCACCGACGGCACCCAACGTCGCGATCGCCGTGTTCACGCCGATCACCTCACCGGANNCGTTCAGCAACGGTCCGCCCGAGTTCCCCGGGTTGATCGCAGCATCCGTTTGGATCGCGTTGATGAAGGACGTCGATCCTTGACCACCGGCCGTTACCGGTCGCTCGAGGGCGCTGACGATGCCGGACGTCACGGTGCCCTGAAGCCCCAGCGGTGAGCCAAGAGCAACGGCCACATCTCCGACACGGACATCAGACGATGTCCCCAGCGGCAACGACGGCAGTCCGTCGCGATTGACCTTCACGACGGCAAGGTCGTAGCCGGCATCAGATCCCACGAGGGTGCCGGTGGCGGTTGACTCATCGGAGAAGACGACCTCCACGGTCCCGTTCTCACCGACGCCGCCGGCCACGTGATGGTTCGTGACGATGTATCCGTCTTCGCTGATCACGAATCCGGAACCGGTTCCTCCCTGGCTCCCATCTCCTACGTTCAGTTGAACGACGGCAGGCTGCGCCTGGGCAGCCAAATCAGCGATGCCGGTCAGGACGGGTGTGCTCGGCCCCGCAGCGGCCTCTGGTTCTGCGACCACGGGGGTCGACACCGTGGCGGCCTCCGGAGAGGCCGCGTTCGAGGCGGCCAGGTATCCCACGGCGCCACCGATGCTGCCCGCCACGAGACCGACGACGGCAACACCGGCGATAGCGCCGGTGATGAGGCCGGCGTAACTCTTCTTCTTCGGCTCAGTACCCATGGGCGCCGGTGTGCTCGGTGGACCGTAGGGGTAGCCGACATAGGGGCCCTGGTTACCCGACTGGGTGGCAGGGCCCGGGGGCATGGTTGGTACTGACATANCCTTCTCCTCCTTCGCCCGGATCTAATCCGGATCGAGTCCGATCTGCGTCTTCCCCACTTTGATCCCCGAGGCCTGGTTTGGGTTGCATGGATACCCACTCTTTACCGACCTCGTACAAAACCCCAAAAAGCCCTAACAAATCGAGCCATTTATACGATTTTTCAGACAGTTCCCCTTGCGGCCTGCCGGACTCGCACACACACTCGATGTGCATGGAACTCTGACGGGAGAGGGAGCGTCGAAATAGAAGGGAGGAAAGGCCATGGCTTCACGGCGCATGGGCGCAGTTGCGCTTGCTTCGGCGTGCCTGGCTGGCTCCCTTGCCTGGAGTGGCGTCCCCGCCATCGCAAGTAACTCTCAGGCAGCGCCCGCTACTACCGCTAACGAGACTCCCGGTGATGAGGCCGGCACGGACGATGACGGTGACGAGGCAGAGTCTTCGACTCCTGTCCCGGAATCCAGCCCATCTCCTAGCCCGTCACCCAGTCTTTCTCCGAGCCCGTCGCCAGGCGCGTCTCACGCCTCGACACCTGAGTCACCGGACGCATCGGAGGATCCAGAAACATCAGAAACATCCGACGACTCACCGTCCGAAAGCCCTAGCCCTACCAACAGCCCACTGACCTCGAACGATGACGTCGACGACTACATCGTCGTTGTTCGAAATGAGGCGTACATCGACTCCGTCAAGTCAAAAGCTGAAGATCTGGGTGGGGAGTCCGACAAGGAGTTACGGGGAGCCGTCGACGGATTTACCGCTGCTCTCACTCCCCTCGACGTAAACGAACTTCGAGCCGACCCAAACGTCCGATACATAGAACCCGACGCACTCATCGAGCTCCATTCGGCGACGTTCCGGACGGTCACGAAAACAACCACCAACAACCTCAGCAGTTGTGACGACTGCAGTTCACCCTCGTTATCTCTCGGGTTCACCCTCGACTGGTTCGGCACCCAGTACACCAATATTTTCGTCAACACCAACGGCGGCGCGGTCCTCGATGACGGTCTCGGATCCTTCCGCAGTTACCGGAACTTCGACCTCCGCACCGCCACCCGGCCCTACATCCTCCCCCTGTTCACCGACTTGAATCCAGCGGCGAACGGCACCGTCNAGTTCGGCCGCGGGACCATCTCCGACGGATCAACCAAGAACGTGTTTTGGGCCGAGTGGATCGACGTCGCCGAGTACGGAAACAACTCTGCTCGTCAGGAATTCCAGATGCTGATCATCGAGGAGTCCGACGGGGCCACGATCGAGTTCCGCTACGTCGACCTGACCAACGCAGGTTCGACCACGAACTCCGTCTTCGAGGTCGGCTTCGCCGACCCCACCGACTCGAACAACACGGTGCGGGTTCCCGACAGCAACGGTGATCCGTCCGCGTCGGAACTTCTGTCCGGAAAGTCCGGGGGCTCTACCGGAGTGTGGTCCTACAGCGTCGCNGACTCGGGCTCACCGTCCCCGGCACCGACACCGACACCGACACCCACTCCCATCAACACCATTCAGCCGAACCCTCCGTGGGGCTTAGATCGCATCGATCAACGCTCCCTGCCACTGGACAACGGCTTCGCTGCGGCGGGCAATGGTTCCGGGGTGACGGTGTACGTGATCGATACCGGCATTAGGACGACGCACACCGAATACGCAAGCCGCGTGGTGGCGGGCTACGACTTTGTGGACAACGACAGCAATCCTTCTGACTGTGATGGGCATGGAACGCACGTTGCTGGCACAGCCGTCGGCAGCACATATGGCGTAGCNAAGTCGGCGAACGTATCCGGGGTGCGAGTTCTCAACTGTTACGGCTCGGGGTACACATCGGACGTGGTCGCAGGCATGAACTGGGTCCGGACCAATCACAGCAGCGGTGATGCCGTCGTCAACATGAGCCTCGGGGGCGGCGGATCCAAGTCGATTGATGACGCAGTCGCCGCCTTGACGAGCGCGAATATCACCGTGGTCGTCGCCGCAGGAAACTCCAACGACGACGCCCANTACTACTCCCCCGCGCGCGCATCGACGGCGATAACGGTCGGNTCGACCACTAGTACCGATGCACGATCGTCCTTCTCGAATTACGGATCGACGGTGGACATTTTTGCCCCCGGCAGCAGCATCCTGTCCGCCTGGTACACCAGCAACACCGCCTCGAACACTCTCAGCGGAACGTCAATGGCGAGCCCGCACGTGGCAGGTGCGGCGGCTGTCTATCTGGGGCTGAACACCGGGTCGACGCCCGCGCAGGTGGCAGCCGCCTTGACCTCAGTGTCGACAACCGATGCGGTCACCAGCCCGGGAAGCGGATCCCCGGATCGACTTCTATACGTCGCTGATTTTTCGAACGGAGGGGGATCCGCCAACGAAGGGTCCGGCGGCGGGTCCGGCGGCGGGTCCGGCGGCGGGTCCGGCGGCGGGTCCGGCGGCGGGTCCGGCGGCGGGTCCGGCGGTACCCCTGTGCCAGAACCCGCACCAGAACCCACGCCTGAACCCACGCCTGAACCCACGCCTGAACCCATTGCGTCAGTACCTTCGCCAGTACCAGTCGAGCCAGTTGACATACCTAATCCGGAATCCGCAACGGGCGATCANGTCAACACCATTACCCCTGATCAGATTGCGATTATTCCCCCCGAAACTTTCGGGCAGTTGCCCTCTCAGGCGCTCGCAGCACTACAGCCGGAGCAAGCGGCTGCCTTGACTGCAGCTCAGGTGAACACAATCAAACCCAAGAGCGCAAGAGGCCTCCAACCGGAGACGATCGCTGCGCTCAAACCCGAGCACGTCGCGGCCCTGCGGCCCGCCTCGGTTGCACGACTGCGACCTGCAGCGATCGCTGCGATGAGCGGTGAACAGGTGAGCGCCTTGCGGCCCGCCTCGGTACGTCGACTCGTACCGTCGCAGCTTCGTCGACTAGCGCCCAGCCACGTTGCCGCTTTGCAGCCTAAGCACATCCGCGCGATGAAACCGCAGCAGTTCCGGAAATTGAAGCCCGCCGCTATAGCGGCTCTGAACCCCGAACACATGCAATCTCTCGCCAAGGCTGACCTGCGTGGGCTTCGCCTGCGTCACATTCGAGCGCTCACGGGAGAACAGTTAGCCCAGATGGCGCCACGGCAACTCCGAAGCCTAAAGCCCAAGCAAGTACGCGCTCTCACGCCAGAGCAGTTAGGCGAACTGACAGCGCCCCAACGAAGAGCCCTCGGCATTCGAGGCTAGGAACGACGGCCGCTAGATTTCCCGAATGCCCTTCCGCGCCAGTGTGCAGCCTTCTGAGGGCGCGAACGCTCTTGCGCAAGAACACCTCGTGGTGCTGCCGACGGAAACCGTCTACGGGCTAGGAGCGTTGGCAACGTCTGCCACAGCAGTCGGCCGAGTCTTCACAACCAAGAACCGGCCAGCCGACCACCCGCTCATTGCTCACGTCCTCAATGACGAGGCAGCCATCGCATGGGCGAGGAATGTTCCTTCCTTCGCCCGCTCCTTGATGAATGAGTTCTGGCCTGGCCCAATGACACTCGTCCTCTCCCGCTCCTCCAGAGCCGCTGATTTCATCACCGGAGGCCAAGACAGTGTCGCTATCCGGGTGCCCGGTTCACCCATCATGCGTGATGTCCTGCAAGAGCTGTGCTCTCTTCGCGATGACCCTTTGTCTGCCATCGCCGCCCCGAGTGCCAACCGATTCGGAGGAGTCAGCCCGACGACCGCGCAACACGCGATCCAGGAAATCGGTGACCGGCTCACCGACGATGACGTCGTCCTCGACGCAGGTCCGTGTGCGATTGGTATCGAGTCCACGATTGTTGATTGCACTGCCGATCGACCGAGGATTCTGCGCCTGGGAAAAGTGACGGCAGAGGACGTCGAACACGCTACGGGCATGCAACTCGGTGGATCATCACAGGTGCGCGCTCCGGGAATGCTTGCTGCGCACTATTCGCCCCGAGCCAGTGTGGTCCTCGTTGAGGCGGCGGAACTCCCAGAGCAGGCAATGCCCTCGGGAGCTGGACTCATCGCCCCATCCGGGGTACCAACGCCTCCGGGGTTGGTGCGACTCAGTGAACCTGCCACGACCGAGGAGTACGCAGCCGACCTTTACCGCGCTCTTCGAGAAACCGATTCACTCCAACTGTCCACAGTTGTCGTCGTACCGCCGTCCGGCGCAGGCTTGGCGGAGGCCGTGCGCGATCGCATCACCCGAGCCACCCACGCGTGAGATCAGCGCGGAGGTAGCCGTGTCGCAGCGTCGTGGCGGATTGTTTCCCCGTTGAGGTAGCTGTTCTCCGCGATCGCCTGCACGAGGTGGGCGTACTCATCCGCCGCGCCGAGTCTCTTTGGGAACACCGTGAGGCCAACCAAGCGTTCTTTCAACTCCGCGCCCCCCACCGGGTCGTAGATGGGCGTGTCCATCAAGCCGGGAGCGATGGTCATGACCCGGACGCCCACGGGTGCGAGGTCGCGGGACATTGGAAGAGTCATTCCGACAAGGCCGCCCTTGCTGGCGCTGTACGCGGATTGACCGATCTGGCCGTCGAAGGCAGCGAGGGAGGCGGTCATCACGATCGCTCCACGCTCACCCGAGGCGTCGGGCTCGTTCTTCGCCATCAGGCTCGCAGCCTGCCGGGCGAAGTCGTACGTGCCGATCAAGTTGATCTCAATGATGCGCCGGTAGGCATCCAAATCTGCAGGTGATCCATCTTTTGCAAGCGTTCGTTCCGCCCAGCCCACCCCCGCGCACGAGACCGCGAGGTTCAAGCGGCCAAACTTCTCTGCCACCGTCGACATCGCCTGAGTGACGTCGCTGGGCTGTCGGACATCGCACGGCAGCGCGAGCACACGATCACCGAGTTCAGACGCCAACGACGTGGCCGCGTCGGCGTTGACATCGAGGATGGCGACGCCGGCGGCGCCTTGGTCGATGCATCGTCGCGCCACAGCTTCGCCGAGCCCGGAGGCACCACCGGTTACCGCAACAACGGAATCTTCAATACGCATGCCGCCATTTTGTCGTACTCAGAACTATCCGTATCCCAATTCATGAAGTCGGCTCTCGGCTATTCCGAAGTGGTGACCTACCTCGTGCACCACGGTGATCCGCACCTGCTCCACTACCTGCTCTCGGGTAGCGCATTGCCGTTGGATGGGTTTGCGGAAGATGGTGATCCGGTCGGGTAGGTGGCCCGAGTAGTAGTGACCACGGGCAGTCAGCGGCACACCCTCATACAGGCCAAGCAGTCGCGGGCTCCCCGGCTTCTGCTCCTCAACGAAGACAGCCACGTTGCTCATCAACGCCGCCAGTTCCGCTGGAAGCGTGTCCAACGCCCGAGCGACGAGCTCGTCAAAGTCTTCGGGGGTCAGGTCCACCATGTCCCCATCTTGACCTCTGGCCGAGCACCGGCACCCAGGTGCCCCGGGACGGCCCTGTTGTCCTATGCTTCACCGGTCACCGACGGCGTTCGGAGTCGACGGAGATCGGCGAGAAGGTTCTCGGTCCCCATCGTCTAGCGGCCTAGGACACCGCCCTTTCAAGGCGGCAGCGCGGGTTCGAATCCCGTTGGGGACGCGGCCTGTACCAAGGCCCCGTAGCGCAGTTGGTTAGCGCGCCGCCCTGTCACGGCGGAGGTCGCGGGTTCGAGTCCCGTCGGGGTCGCCACTGTTGCTCAGCGGAGAAATGCCCCAGCCACTCCTGAGTCGACCGGTACCACCGTCCCGGTCGTACGGGAAAAGTCGCCGGACGCTAGTGCAGAAATCGCCTTCGCAACGTCATAGGGGATAACTTCCCGCTTCAAAAGGGTCCGTTGGGCGTAGAAGGCACCGAGGTCTTCCTCTTCGACTCCATAGACAGCGGCGCGCTCGGCACCCCAGCCTCCTGCAAATATTCCCGAACCTTGGACAACCCCATCCGGGGCAACACCATTCACCCTGATGCCTTGGTCTCCGAGCTCGACGGCGAGCAGTCGGACTTGGTGAGCTTGGTCAGCTTTTGCTGCGCTATACGCAATGTTTGCTGGACCAGCAAACGAGGCGTTCTTGCTCGTGACGTAGACGACATCACCATCGAGTCCCTGATCAATCATGATTCTCGCGCTCTCACGGGACACAAGAAAGGAACCACGCGCCAGTACATCGTGTTGAAGGTTCCAGTCATCGACAGTCGTCTCGGTCAGCGGTCGACTCAAAGAGAGGCCAGCGTTATTGACAACGAAATCAATGCCGCCGAAAGCCAGTACCGCGGCCGTGAGTGCACGTTGGACTGAGATTTCATCGGCGACATCCATCTCGACAGCAAGTGCGACATCAGAACCACCGATTTCCTCTGCAAGAACCGCGGCACCTTCGACGTTGCGGTCGGCAATCACCACACATGCACCCTCAGACGCGAGCAGTTCCACGGTCGCCTTCCCTATTCCGCTCGCCCCACCGGTGACGAGAGCCACACGTCCCGCATGACGTTTGGGTTTCGGTAGACGCTGCAACTTTGCCTCTTCAAGCGCCCAGTATTCAATTCGAAACTTTTCTTCCTCGTCTATCGGTGTGTATGTCGAGAGAGCTTCCGCTCCACGCATGACATTGATCGCATTCAGATAGAACTCGCCAGCCACACGAGCTGTTTGCTTTGTTGCTCCGAACGAGAACATTCCGACACCGGGAATCAAGATGATCGCTGGGTCGGCCCCACGCATCGCAGGGCTGTCTTTCGCGGCCCACCTGTCGTAGTAAGCGGCGTACTCACGTCGGTACACCTCGTGCAGTTGCTCGAGTCTGGCCACGAGGTCGGGAAACGGCGTCGAAGGCGGCACATCGAGAACCATCGGGCGGACCTTCGTCCGAATGAAGTGATCAGGACACGACGTCCCCAGCGCAGCCAGTCGCGAATGATGCTCGCGTTGGAGAAAGTCGAGAACCAAGGGGCTATCCGTGTAATGGCCAACCATCAATCGGTCACGGGATGCCAGTCCTCGCAGCACCGGAGCGAGCCTCGCGGCCAGGGCATGCCTGTGATCCTCGGCCAGCGGCTCCATTCCGGGGAGTACTTCCCCGAATGGTCGAGCTTTTCCGTGAGCGTCGATGAATTCCTCCGCCGTGCGAATGATCGACAGCGAGTTCTCCTCGCACTCTCGTGAGGTACTTCCCCACGCGGTGATGCCGTGTCCACCGAGAATGCAACCGATGGCATCGGGGTTCTCGCGTTGGATGGCGGAGATATCAAGGCCAAGCTGGAATCCGGGACGACGCCACGGCACCCAAACGACTCGGTCACCGAAACACCGTTCCGTCAACTCCGGGCCATCTTCAGCCGTGGCAAGGGCAATTCCTGAATCTGGATGAAGATGGTCGACATGAGGTGCATCGACCAGACCGTGCATTGCAGTGTCAATCGAAGGTGCAGCTCCGCCGTGTCCATGTAGGCAGAACTCCAGCATTCCGACCATGTCGTCTTCTCGATCGAGACCGGGGTAAACGTGCACGAGCGCACGTAGACGGTCCATCCGAATGATTGACAGCCCCTCAGAAGTGAGGGTTCCGAGATCTCCGCCGGAGCCCTTGACCCACATCACCTCCGTCTCGGCTCCGTCCACCGGATCCAGCACACGGCCCTTTCCCGAGGTATTACCACCGGCGAAATTCGTGTTCCGGGGGTCACTTCCCAGCCGATGGGAGCGCGCCAACAACTCGGCGGCTGTCGTTGATGTCATTCCCTATCTCCCCGGGCGTCGTCAAAGAGCCTCAACACATGTAATGTAATGTGAAGTTAACGTAATTTAACACAACCAAAGTTGGGTGAAAGCGTGCACGGTTCACTTGCCGCGGAAGAACGGACGGCTGTGCTCCTGCGAGACCTACGCACCGAAGGTCGTGTCGAAATCGAGGATGCCGCCTATCGATTGAACGTCCACCCGATGACTATTCGTCGGGCTCTCAAGGCGCTTGAACGCGATGGTCGCGCACGACTGGTCCGCGGTGGGGCTGTTCATGTGGGAACCGAAGAATTCGCCATTCGCCAGTCACGGGCTCTCAGCGCCAAGAAAAAGATCGCAGAGAAACTCGCGCCACTACTCGGCGATCACGAAACCGTCGGGTTCGACGCCTCGAGCACCGTTCATGTCCTCGCGCAGAACATGCCTAATGTCGAGAGACTCATGGTCATTACCTACGGCGTCGAGGCTTTTCAGTCCCTCCAGGGCAAACAGAACATCACAACAATCCTGTCCGGCGGAGAACGTGACTCGCGAACCGGGAGCCTCGTAGGTCTCGTTGCTCAGCAAACGGTAAGTGGCTTCTCCATGGATTGCTGCATCCTGTCCGCTGGTGCTATCGATCCAGAGTCCGGAACTATGGAGCCGACTATGGAAGAAGTCGAGATGAAGCAATCCATGGCCAAGTCTTCGCAACGAGTGATCATGGCAGTCGATGCAACAAAGTTGTCGCATCGTTCGTCGGTCAGGTCTTTCGATCTAGCTCAGGTCGATCTACTCGTCACAGAATACGATCCAGGCGATCCACGCTTGGATTCTTATCGGGACATCGTGGACCTCCGATGACACATTCCCAGCCCAGCCACATCGGTGCGCAAATGTTCCCGCTCGCATCACAATCCCATCTGGAGTAGCCGAATGCATGATCTGAATGAATCGACCGCAATCGTCACCGGAGGTGCGCGGGGGATTGGCCTCTCTCTCGCGCGCGCATTGGCCGAGAACGGTGCACGCGTGGGACTTGTTGACATTCTTCAGGACGTCAAATCGGCGGCCACGGATCTGACTCGCCACACGGGCAAAGAGTCGCTCGGGATTCAAGCCGACGTGCGGGACCCGGACGCGATTGATGCAGCTTTCTCAACAGTTACCGACAAGCTCGGAGTCCCCGACATCTTGATCACCTCGGCCGGCATCACGATTTGGGGTGACAGCATCGATGTCACGCCCGCCGACTGGCAAACCGTCATCGACATCAACCTCAGCGGAACATTCTATACCGCGCAGTCCTTTGGACGTCGACTTCTCGCAATAGGCCGCCCTGGCTCAGCAATCTTCATTTCATCTATGTCCGGTCGCATCGTCAACGTCCCGCAGTTCCAAGCCTCGTACAACGCATCGAAAGCTGCTGTGAGCCACTTGGGCAAGTCCCTCGCGGTTGAGTGGGCCGGAGCCGGTATCCGTGTCAACTGCCTGGAACCCGGATACACGCTGTCGAATATGACACGCCAATTCATGGACGCCAATCCCGAGTTAGCACGCTTATGGACATCAATGATTCCCAGCGAGCGAATGGGGGAGCCTCGAGATCTCGTCGGTGCAGCGCTGTTCCTCGCATCGCAAGAGTCCGCGTACATCACCGGGCAGTCGATTGTTATCGACGGTGGCTACACAGCAATTTGATGAGCAACACCGTGGTGAAATTGAATGTTGAGACAGGAAGGGATGGTGCGTATGGATGACCGGGAAGCACTGTTGACCCTCGCGCATCAGTTGGGAGATCCGAGCAAAGCCCTCGCTGTTTCTGCTGAGGGGAATGTCTCTGCGCGCCTCGGTGAAGACACCATGTCAATCAAGGCCAGTGGCTGCTCTATGGCCTCAATGACCGTCCAAGACTTAGTAGACGTTCGAATATCAACTCTCACGACGCTGCTGGCAAGTACTACGACAGACGAGGGGACTCAGGACGATCACACTCGATCGATCTACGAAGCCAGCAAAATCAAATCAACAACGCGGACTCCTTCCGTTGAGGCCATCTTGCACGCCACTCTCTATGAAACTACAGAGGCCACCGTCATCGCACACACTCATCCCACTGCTGTCAACGCTCTAGGTTGCTCGCAGCAATCCCAGCTTCTCGTGGAGGGAATGTTGTTCCCCGACGCCATCGTGCTTATGGGTAGTCGTCAACTTCTCATTCCCTACACCGATCCCGGCATTCCCTTGGCTCGCGTGGTTCGTGCTGGAGTCCAAGAGTTTTTCGCTTCAGAGGGCACAACCCCCCGGGTCATCTACCTGGCGAATCACGGGTTGTTCGTTCTTGCGACCTCCCCATCCGAGGCTTTGCAGATCACTGAGATGGCCAACAAGAACGCGACCATTATTCTTGGAACTCTCGCAGCCGGCGGACCCAACTTTCTGTCGCCCGATCATGTCCGACGCATCGACAGTCGACCAGATGAGTTGTATCGACGCGGCAAACTGGCAACCGCTAGAAGGAGTTCTCATGGGTGAACAACGCGTGGCAATCGTGACAGGGGCCAGTTCCGGCATCGGCCGCGCAAGCGCAGCAGCACTCGACGCCGCTGGCATCCGACTTGTCCTTGTCGCCCGGAACCACGAGAAACTCACTGAAGTAGCGGGCATGATGCAGGGGGACCCTCACATTGTCATCGGCGATGTCGCCGACCCCCAGACCGCGCGCGAAGCGCTTCAGGGGGCACTGCAGTCCTTTGGTCGCCTCGACATTCTTCTCGCCAACGCCGGGCTGTACTTGCCGGACAAGGGTTGGGAGGTTGATCAAGAACGCGTAGACACGATCGGACGTACGAATGTTCTCGGTGTTATGCACTTCGTCCATACCGTTCTCCCCCACATGATCGACGCAGGGGCCGGCGACGTCGTTGTCACAAGTTCTGTCTCCGGACACCAGGTGATCGGCTGGGAGCCCGTCTATTCCGCCACAAAGCATGCCGTCCAGGCGTTTGTTCATGGAACACGGCAGCAACTCGTCGGCACGGGGGTTCGCCTGGGGGCAATCGCCCCCGGGATTGTGCTTAACGAACTCTGGGGGGTGACGAACGGTGACGCATCGATTGATGACGAAGTCGCAGCCGGTCGGGGAATGCGCTCGGAAGACGTCGCAGATGCCTTCATGTACATGCTCCAAGCACCTCGCCACATCACAATTCGTGACCTCGTCATGCTCCCGACCAATCAAGAAATCTGAAGTCTTCGCCAAAGGCGCCGCTGGGATCCTGATAACCTTCGGCATCCCGGCCAGGTAGCTCAGTTGGTACGAGCGTCCGACTGAAAATCGGAAGGTCGACGGTTCGATCCCGTCCCTGGCCACAGTTTTCCCTCCTGGAATGGGCCCGAAAGTTGGTTTGATGTGGCCTGATTTGGCTGTGCTAACCCTGTGCTAAATCGTGTTTTGTGCTAATTCTGTGCTACTTCGCGAGGCCTATTTGGCTTCTCACCACGATGAGACTGACTTCTTCGATCGTGCCCATTCTTGAAGTTCATCTAACGATCGTGAACGCTCTCGGTGGCGGGTTCCGGGTCTTCGCCAGTCGGTGAGGCGCTTGCGTCGGGGTTAGGGGTGGCGGGTTCGGGCAACTCAGTTTGAGCCGGCGGGGCTGGTTGGGTCACGGGTGCTGGCCCGTACTTGGAGTCCAGCGGGGAGGAGGGCTTCACGAGGAGTACGAGCAAGAAGATCCCGAAACAAAGAGCGATGAGGCTCGCTGACCAAATCAACCCGAGGCCGATGAACACCACCGCCTCGTTCGCGGCAAAAAGGGCTCCAAGAAGCAAGAAGAAGCCCACACCAATGATCGGCCACACCAGAAGAGAAACGCCAAGCCCCACCCACGCCCACGCGGGTGAGGAGCCTGCATCGTGCAGGCGGCGAACGGTGATGCTCACCGAGGGCGCCACGAGCGCGATGGATACCAGGAAGACGACGAAAGAGAAGGGTCCGAAACCTATGAGCGCTACGAAGGGCAGGTCGAGTAGGAAGGCGATGAGCTGAGCGACAGAAGAGAAGATCACTACGGCGAGGACGAAGAACCAGAACTGCGGGCGGGTGGCGCGGGCCGCGAGTACGTTCCAGTCGCGCAGTCCGAGGTAGATGGCGTTCACGAACGGGTTATGTGAGTTCTTCATCTTCATCCACATAGGGACATACTTTATTTCTGAGTTTTTTTCGAGTACGGGACAGTCCGTCGTCAAGCGATCCAACGAGGCGAGTAGGCCGATTGCTTGTTCTCTGATCTATCCTGGCGGGTCTGGCTCGCTTTCAACTATCGGGCGCGGAGTAATCCGCAGTTAGCCCACGCAGCACCAAATTCAATCCGTAGTCAAATTCGTTGCCGTAGTTATAGCCAGGCTGCATCACGTGTTCCATCGTGAATTGAGTGAGATAGGGAAACACTTGACTCATTCCCTCCATGATGTCCTCGGCGAGTTCTTGATTTTCTTCCGGCGTATCGAATGGGAGTTGGATTTCCTGAATTACAAAACCGAAGACGTACGCGTCAATGAGTGAGAAGGCGTGCGCCGTGAGATGCCAACTGAAGCCAGAGTCCCGCAGGTTGCGAATGATCGCTTCATGATGTGCCAGCGTCGCCGGTCCTGGGGTACTACGCGAGTCCAGTAGCTCAACCGCCCACGGGTGCCGCAGCAAAGCAGCCCGCAATGACTCCGCACGGCGCTGCATAGCCGGTTGCCAGGCTTCATCAGGGAGCGGTAACTCGACTTCGGTATAGACCTGGTCCACCATGCCGTCGAGCAGCGCATCCTTATTGGGTAAGTGGTGGTACAGCGACATGGCCTCTACCCCGAGTCTGCTGGCGAGTTTTCGCATGGTGAGCCCGCTCAATCCTTCGGTATCCGCCAGCGCCATCGCCTCGGCGAGGGCCCGCTCTGCGGTGAGTGCTTGACGGCTCACGACACCTCCGATTTGCCATTTCTTACAACGTAAGTTTACCATTGCGGCGCGATAACTTACAATGTAAGGCCAGGAGGAAATGATGTTTACTGCTACCCGGAACACAACCATGAAAGCCATCACCCAGGACAGCTACGGCGGACCCGAGCAGCTCCGACTCGTACAGCGGGCGGTGCCCCAGCCCGCAGACGACGAGGTTCTGCTGAAAGTGGCAGCCGCTGGACTCGACCGCGGCACCTGGCACCTCATGCACGGGTTGCCGTACATCATTAGGCCAGCTTTTGGCCTGCGGGCGCCGCGGCAACCGATTCCGGGTCTGGATGTGGCGGGCACCGTCGTGGCGATGGGAGCCGACGTGACGAATCTTGCTGTCGGCGATTCAGTTTTCGGTTTCGCGAAGGGCTCTTTCGCGGAGTACGCGGTTGCCGACCCCAGCAAGTTGGCTCCCATGCCTTCGGGTCTGGAGCCAGCCGCAGCTGCTGCGCTGGGAGTTTCTGGGCTCACCGCCTTGGGGGCGGTCTACGACAAAGCACACGTGAAGGCCGGACAGCGTGTTCTCATCACGGGTGCTTCCGGTGGGGTTGGCAGCTACGCGGTGCAATTAGCAGCAGATCTCGGCGCTGAGGTGACGGGTGTTTGCAGCGCAAGTAAGGCCGAGTTTGTGCGATCGCTTGGCGCCGCTCGGGTACTGGACTACACCGCTGGTCCCATTTCCGCTGAGCAGCCCTTCGATGTCATCATGGATATCGCTGGTCTGACCTCGGTTCGGCAACTGCGCGCATTGCTCACCGAGACCGGGACAATCGTCATGGTCGGCGGCGAAGGCGATAACCGCTGGACCAGCGGGTTCGGTCGGACCGTTCGTGCAGCAGTGCTGTCCCCGTTCATCAAGCAAAAGATCACGATGTTCCTGTCTTCGGAGCGAAGCGAGGACTTGGTGAGATTGGTGGAACTGGTGGAGCGCGGTGCGGTTACCCCGCAGCTCGATCGCGTGCTTCCACTGGCTGAAGCGGCTACAGCGATGGAGTTGCTGGAGCAAGGTCACATTCGAGGAAAGATCGCTCTCACAACGGACACTTCACTGGATTAACGTCACCGGTGACGGCAATCTTTTCTCCGCCCAATGGTGGCGTGGCATGTGAGGTGGAGACCACCTGTCGCCGTCCGAGAGATCTATATCCGAGCGCCTTGGGGCGGACGTGTCGGATACTCGGCAAGTGCGAGAGGAGATCGCGCTCTAAACACCTTGCCGGGACTCGCAGATGAGGAGTCCCGCGTTTTCCTCACACACGAAGCCCGCGTCCAGCGTCCCACGCACCCCGGCGATAAATGCGTCGTAGGCGGGAAAATTAGTAGTCACATCTAGAGCCTGGGAAACCACGACGACCTCCGAAGATGGGAGGCACTCAAGGGTTTCGTCGAAGACCTCCTCAGGGTTAAAGGGTCGCTGAGCAATGTGTCGACAGGCGATGGTCCATTTCTCGAGTCCCGAGGCCTGCGGGATTGTCTCACCGACGAAGGAAACCGAAGCGGGAGAACGCTCGCGAAGGATTGACGTCAAGGTGTCCGGAGACGTAGCTTGTTCCCACCGATTTGGCAGCTTTGTAACGGCAGCGGCGTACAGGCTGGGCTGCGGCAGCCCGGCAAGCGGATAAGTCACTAGGACACACAGTCCAGCAATAAAGAGGCTTCGAATGGTCGTCGCATTGACGAGCCAACTGGCGAGGAGTGCAAGAGATAACACCGCGGGGATGTAGAGAGCCTGCGCGTGATGGAACCACTTTCCGGTAATCCCGATTACCGCGACTGCCCCGGTGAGGCCGCTGGCGGTGGTCCACCACAAGGCATTGGTCGGTACGTTCTGCACCTTCGATCGTGGCCACCAGGGAGCCGTGAGAATAGCAATGGCGAGTGTGGTGAACTCGATCGCCGCCACTTGAGGGTTGGCCAGGATCACAATGTGCTGAGCTATCTTCTGAAGGAGACCCGATTGTTCGGCTGTCACGATCGGTGACTGTGAGTAGAGCACATTATGGATCTGGGTCTCAGCGAAACCAGCAAGTTCTCCGCGAACGAGGAGCACAACACTCATGGCGGCAATGACGGCCCCCATGCCAGGCGCGAACCACCGCAGGTCAGTGCGTCGCTTTAGCGCGAACAGAGCAGTCATTGCAATGACGATTGCCATCGGGGCCAAGACCAACTTGAAGAAAATAATCAACCCGACGGAGATGCCTGCAATGAGGGGGTGACGGGAGTAGATGCACGCGATACTTATCAATGTGAGAGCGATCGCCGGAAGGTGGGTAGACCCCATAAAGTATGCGACGCCGAGGATCACAAAGGGTCCTAGACCGAAGCCGACATAGGCAGCCAAGGGACGGCTCACCCGCTGAAAGCGTGTAATCACGTACAACGCCGTAGCCGCAGCTACCACCCAGAAGATCTCCAGTAGCCAGGCACCGATGACCCCATTTGGCCCGAGAGTGCGCGCCATTGCCAGCGCATAGAAGACGAGTGGGTCCTTGTTGTCCCAGACCTGGACGTACAGGACATCTCCAGCGCGAAGCCGCTCTGCGATCCCTGTGAAGAAGCCATAGTCACCAACGTCTCTGCTGATCGCTCGAGGAATCGTGAACAGCGCCAGAAGAAGCCACGTAAGCGTGACAAGGACCGAGACAACAAAAACACCCGAACGCGAATTCGTCACGCCATGGAGCGTAACTAGTTGCCTGATGCCCGCTAAGTCCGCAAATAGCCCGAAATGGTGACCTTCGCGGTCGTGGCGACAATCACTTGAGGGGCGTCACCGAAATGCTGCGCATGTCGCGGATCTCTGTCACCCGCTCGGGTTGGAGACGCCCTTTTTGTCCTTCTGCCTTAGGGGTTAGTGTCCAAGACGAGGCGATTGGTGCCATCGCCATTTGGTATCTCTTCCACCGTGCGGGTGCACACAGGGCCGCCCGTACCGTTGTAGATCCAGTAAGCCCAGGATTTGGACCAGCCGCCAATCGGGTATCCCTGATCGTGACCCACAGTTACCGGCACGTCAGCGCAGTCACCCGATGCCGGTACCCCCACCTGCTGCAACCCGATGACGGGAATCGGAGGGGGCGGGGGAGCTATGGGGTCGTTTGTGACGGTCAGCGGAATCGAAGGGCCACCGCTCCCGCTAAAGGAAAGCGTGTAACTGCCCACAGTCGATGGCGCCGTCATGGAAGCCGAAAGGCCAGACCCAACAGCAGCCGTTTCGTCGGGGAAAATGGAAGTTCCGATTGCGAACTCTCCTGCAAACCTCGTTCCATTGTGGACGGTAACGACGTCTCCCGGGTTAGCGATGATTGACGAAGCGCTGAACTTCGACGAAGAGCAGAAGTTACCAATATCTGTGCACGTCACGGAGACGATGGTGGGATTCGCGGCAGCCATCACTGGCGCGCTCGTCCCCAAACCCGCAACCGCCACCACACCTGCTGCCACCAGAATTTTCAATGCGCGCGCGACCAACCTCGTGTCCTGAGTACACCCCGATGAGATTCCTGAGACCCTAACAGCCCCGACGGACCCACCGTTCTGTTTTTGGGGATACCGCTCACCTGCCACTAACGCTCTACTAGATCTTCACGGCGAGCCTTGAGAATCCCCCGTTCACGGGGGAAATCACCGGCGTGACCTCCCTCCTGAAAGTTGGAAGGTTGACGGGTCGGTCCCCTTCTGGCCACCATCACCTCTTAGCCATCGACTCACCTAGACGCACGTAACCGACATGTACCGTGCTCTCGTTATGAGCATTGGCGAGTGGTTGGCAGCGGGAGCGCTAGCCCTGGTACTTGCAGCGGCTCACTTCTTCGCCTATCGGGTATCCCGGCTCTCCACGAAGACACAAGACGTTCTTGCATCTGTTGGTGGCGGCGTCGCTATCGCGTACATCTTCGTTCACTTGATGCCTGAGCTCGCCGTCGGTGGCCGCGATCTCACGAAACTGGATGTCGCCCAATACACCCCTACACCGATCACCGAAGCGGGCCTGTTCCTCACAGCCATGGTGGGCCTGGTGGCTTTCTTCGTTCTCGACGTTCGTACCGAAGAAGGGCTTGCGTCCACTCGTCGGAACTACCGCATTCACATGCTGTCCTTCGCCTCGATCAGCGCCATCTACGCCTATACGCTGCCGTCCACCATCAGCACTGGGTGGGACTACGCGATCTTGTTCACGGTCGTCATTGGTGCGCATCTGCTTCTCGCCGATCGAGCCCTTGCGCGTGCTCACCCGAATCAGTTCGCCCACGAGACCCGATGGGTCGGTATCGCGGCAGTCTCTATCGGCTTTGCCGCCTCATTCCTCTTTCCCCCGGCCAACGAGTACATGCTCGCCATTGGGACGGCCTTCCTCGGTGGCGTTCTCCTTCTCACGACGTTCCGGGAGGAGTTGCCGTCTGCATCTCGAGCGCGGGTGCCGTGGTTTCTCCTCGGCGTTTCCGTCATGACGGTTCTGCTGCTCGTCGCCCTCGCTATTGGCGAGCATTCCTAACGGGTGATTTCTCCTCGCCGGGCGTTGAACTGATCCGCACAGCGGCGTGGCTTGTTCTCGGTAACGTCGTTCTTCGGCGAGACTGCGACGGTGGCTGAGAAGAAGGTGAAGAACCCCTCCACGCTCTTCAGTGCGGGCTACGAGATCTTCATGGCGCTGTTGTCGTTGCTGTCTATCTTCAACATGATCCTGTTGATCATCATTGGAGATCCGTCCCTCAGTGCAGTTCTGACTCTTGTGAACCTTGTCCTGTTCGTCTTTTTCGGCCTTGATTTTCTTGCCCGACTGAAGAAGTCGCCGTCAAAATCTGAGTATTTTCTTCGTCAATATGGATGGGCCGACTTTCTGTCCTGTCTGCCGTTCTCGCAAACAAACGTGTTCCGTCTCTTCCGCCTCATTAAGGTCTACCGCCTGCTTCGAGATTTCGGAATCCGCAAGATCAGAGACGCAGTCGTCAAGGAACGTGCGGACACGGCGCTGTTCATCTTGCTCTTCGTCACTATCCTCATGCTGGAGTTCGGCAGCCTCGGCATGCTCGCCATCGAGTCCCAATCCAACGCCTCGAACATCACCACAGCGCCGGATGCCCTGTGGTACATGGTGGTCACGCTGTCCACCGTCGGCTACGGAGACCAGTACCCCGTTACGACGCAGGGCCGCGTCCTTGGGGCTTTCGTCATCCTTACCGGCGTGGGAATCTTCGGCACACTCACCGGCTATCTAGCGAACTTCTTCCTCTCACCTCCGAAAAAGAAGGAGTCCGGCGACGAACTCTCCGATATTCGTAGCCAACTCGACGCCATCAAGGAACTCAGCGCCCAGCAACAAGAGGCAATTGCGACACTNGAGGAGTCACTCACCAAGCGAGAACCGTGACCGTTCCACGGTGACGATGTTCTGACTCAGTGACGATGCTCTGGCTAGGCGGGTGCAGAGCTCGGGCCACCCACACGATTTTGTGCGGCCCGACCGAAATAGGTAGCGATATCAAGTGCGAAGGCGCCTGCGATGAGGATCCATGAGAAGCCCCCGGTCGGCCACAGCAGNACCCACGCNAGNGACGTCCANGGCAAGAGAANGACGCCNAGCACCGGCACGATCCACGCATCGTNGAACGCCAGCATCGTCTTGGTCGGATAGGCCAGCCAGTAGACCAGGAAGGCGATTCGGGGCCCGAGGAATCCGAGTAGGAGAACGAAGCAGCACATGTGTGAACCCTAGGGGTCAAGGTTGTGCGCGTATGTCAAATGACTGAATTACCAGTCAAGAGGGGTTAACTCACCAGGCGTCGAATGACCGCACTCCTCTTCACAAGAAGATCCACCACGCGGGGTGCAATCTCACCAACCGTCATGCCGATCAGGGCTCCCACCANGACATCGCCCGGGTAATGCACACCTGTATGCACCCGGCTATAGGCCACGGCCGCAGACATCACCCGAACCGGGACACCCATCGTCGGGCTCGCACTGCTAACCGCCTCACTGAATGCGAAAGCTGAAGCTGAGTGTCCGGAAGGAAAAGACGTCGATTCGGGCATCGGTACGTGCCTGTCCCCGGGCACGGCGGCGTCTTCCCGGTCGGGTCGATTCCGTCGAGCCATGTATTTGAACCCNAAATTCACCGATGACGATGCCAAGCCGATGGCGACCACGCCGTTGAGCGCCGCGCGGCGGCCGCGCCGACCACCGAAGAGAGCCAAGGCACCGGCGGTCCCGAACCACAACACCGAGTTATCGGCAACCCNCGACAGGCGGCGAAACCCTTCATCCAGGCTGGGTGTGGGGGCGGAGGCGACTCCTCGATAGATGGATTCGTCGAGCTCGAGTACTTCGGTCGACAAGTCTTGGGACATGCCGTCACTTTAACGTCCAGCAACGTCAGCGAGTGACCGAGCGATGATGCCGCTCGGCGTCTCGTGCGTGCCGCATGCCGCCTGTCTGTATTTCGCAACCTTCCTNTCTACGATGGCGATCACCACGAATAAGGAGAGTCGCGTCGTGCCACGGTTTCTCGCGATTGCCGCACTTGTGTGTGCGGGACTCGTTCCGCTCGTCGTGATCGGCTCGTGGCTTGGAGATCCACGACAACCCGTCGCTCTCGTTGTAGGCGTGGTGCTGTTGGGGATCGGAGCGTGGCTCACCGTTACCCGCCGGCGCGCGCGGCGCATCGTCGGAGCGATCCTCGCTGTGCTCGGTATCGCGTTCTTGGTGTGGACACTCGTGCGAGACGTTCCCGCACTCCTGGCCATGATCACGCTGATGATCGGCGCCGTCGCCCTCGGCCTAACCGCTCTAGCTCGATCAGCCGACGATGACGCCCCGGTGCAGGCATGGACACCATCTCAACCAGTGTTGATCTGCAATCCGAAGTCTGGCGGCGGAAAAGTTGTTTCCTTCAAGATTGCCGAACAAGCTCGAGCACAGGGTGTCGAGGTGGTGACNCTCGAAGAGGGCTTGGACCTCGAGGAACTGGCGCGAGATGCCATTGCCCGCGGGGCGGATTGTCTCGGGATGGCGGGAGGAGACGGTTCGCAAGCGCTCGTTGCCGCCGTCGCTGTCGAGCACGGAATTCCTTTCGTCGTTATCAGCGCGGGCACACGCAACCACTTCGCCCTGGATCTCGGTCTGGATCGAGACAAGCCGGATTCGGGATTGGTTGCCTTCACTAACGGTGTCTTGCGCACGATCGACTACGCGACCGCAAATGGAAAGTTGTTCGTCAACAACGTGTCTTTCGGTCTCTACGCCTCGATCGTCGAGAACGACTCCTACCGGGACGCGAAACTTCAGACGACACTTGATGTGCTGCCNGAGGTGCTGGCGGCGGACACNGACCCGTACGACATGCACTTTCGTCTTCCGTCCGGNGAAGAAGTGTCGGGNTCGATNGTTCTCCTGGTTTCCAATAATCCNTACATCACNGACGGCCTCCTNGGCATNGGTCAACGACCGACGTTGGACAGTGGNCNCCTTGGCGGANTGGTGATNACAGGCCCGACAGCCNCAACNCCCACCACNCCATCAGACNAATCNANCGAGTCACGAAGCCNCGGNGGNCTTCAACGCTTCACNGCNACCGAGNTNCNGGTCACGTCGTCGAGCNCCGAGATCGCNGTGGGCATNGATGGTGANACGGTGCACGTGTCCACNCCCGTGGANCTNGTGAGCCANCCGAAAGGCCTCACCATGCTGGTCCCACCCGACAGCATCCATGTCGCACGGGTGCGCTCCCACGAGGCGGAAGGTCTCGCNGGCATTTGGCGGATAGCGCGGGGCAAGGCGTAACCCGTCCCCAACACGGACCGAACGCCAAGGCCGCGGTCATTCGTCTCACCCCACGCACGTGGAAGACTCCACCCCTGTGGCGCGCAAACACCTTTTCGACGCGATACCTCCCAATCGGTGGAAGGCGATCGCACTCTCCGTCGTCCGGGTCGCCATCGGCCTGGGCTTCATGTGGTGGTTGTACAGCCTCGTGCCGAAAGACGTCGACGAACGGATCTTTATCCCTGGAGTACTCCTCCTTGTCGGCTTGGCGGTCTATGTCTGGTTTGTCAAGAAGGAAATAGAACGAATCTTGGGATCCCGATACCCCGAAGTTCTTGCCGTCGAGGGCCTCATTCTGAGCGCCGCCCTCTTCATGGTGATCTTCGCAACCATCTACCTGGTTATTGACGGGCTCAACCCTGGGTCGTTTACCGAACCGCTTACCCACTTGTCTTCGCATTACTTGACTCTCACCATTTTGTCCACCGTGGGCTTTGGGGATATCACCGCCGTGACGGATCAAGCTCGGCTGGCGGTGATGATCCAAATGGCACTGACACTCGGCTTCTTGGCTGTCACTATTCGGGTCTTCTCCTGGGCAACGAAGAGAGCGCTGGTGCGACGCCACGGACCCGATACGTCGACCCAGCACAACTGACCACGTCTACTTCTCATGAATGCTCCTCGTCGCTTCGCTCAGGTGGACGTCTTCACCGCTGAGCCGACTCTCGGCAATCCCGTCGCCGTCGTACTTGACGGGGCAGGGTTGACGACACAGCAGATGCACGCCTTCACCGAGTGGACGAACCTGTCCGAAGCCACCTTCGTCGTTCCGGCAACAGATCCATCAGCCGACTACGCCGTGCGAATCTTCTGCCCCGGTCGCGAACTCCCTTTTGCTGGCCACCCGACCTTGGGAACATGCCATGCATGGCTGGAGGCCGGCGGCGAGCCCATCAATGACCACATCGTGCAAGAGTGCGGAGCCGGTCTGGTGCGAATACGGCGCACCCCGGACGACGCTTTGAGCTTTGCGGCACCACCGCGCAATCGCACCGGACCTCTCGAGGACGACGTCTTGCACGAGACCGTTCGTGGGCTCCATTTGTCTCCGGATGCCGTGGTCGACCACCAGTGGTGCGACAACGGGCCCGGCTGGCGCGGCCTACTCCTGCGCTCCACCGAGGATTTGCATTCTGTGTCTCCCGACCCAGAGCTCCTAGCGCACGTCGACGTCGGACTCATCGCCCCGAGTTCGGCAGAAACCGACTTCGAAGTGCGGGCATACTTTCCCGGCAACCAGGGGATCACCGAGGATCCGGTTACCGGGTCGCTCAACGCAGCGCTCGGCCAGTGGCTCATCGGTGCAGGGCTCGCCCCGGATTCCTACACCGCACTTCAAGGTCGCGCACTCGGTCGTCGTGGAACAATTTCCGTCGAAAGGATCCTCGACGACGTGTGGGTCGGGGGAAGAACGGTGACAGTTATCGACGGGACGGTGTCGTTGTGATTCTCGACGGGGGAATGGGACACCTCTTACGGCGCAATGGTGTCGACATCTCCGGTCCCATAGGCACGATGGAACGCTTCCGAAGCATTGCTCGAGCGAACGGGGATGCTCCCGACATCGTTCTCCAATCTCAC
>PBWE01000035.1 GCA_002728915.1 Micrococcales bacterium | reverse complement strand
CTGCTGTCATTGACGGTCCTAGCGGTGGCCCCTGCGATTCTGCTGATGACGACAAGTTTCACCAAAATCATCGTGGTCTTATCGATAACTCGCAACGCTCTTGGATTGCAGGGGGTGCCTCCTAATCAGGTACTGACGGGTCTTGCAATCTTTCTGAGTTTTTTCGTCATGGCCCCTGTGCTGGGAGTTATGAACACGGACGCCCTTCAGCCCTATTTGGATGGCACCTTGGATTTCGGTCAAGCGTTTGAGTTAGCTCGCGTGCCACTGGAACAGTTCATGCTTGCCAACACGCGTCCTGAAGAACTCGCGCTCATGGTCAAGATCTCTAATGAAACGCCGCCAGCGACGCCGGCAGATGTATCCCTAACGACTCTCGTACCAGCCTTCATTCTTTCGGAATTGCGCGCCGCCTTCATCATCGGCTTTGTGGTCTTTCTTCCTTTTCTCATCATCGATATGGTCGTGAGCTCCGGTTTGATGTCCGTCGGAATGATCATGCTCCCGCCGGTGCTCGTGTCGTTGCCGTTCAAGTTATTGCTTTTTGTGCTGGTTGATGGTTGGGCGTTGATCGTTTCATCTCTTGTGAACAGTTATGCGTAGGTGACCCATGAGTGAAGCGTATGTGGTGGAACTTGCCACACAATTGATGTGGACAGCGGCGATGCTGGCGGCTCCTATTTTGCTCACCGCACTCCTTGTTGGTCTGGCCGTTTCACTTTTTCAAGGTCTCACGAGTCTTCAGGACCAGACGTTGTCTTTCGTGCCCAAGATCATTGGAGTCGGGATTGCTCTGGTTATTTCTGCAAATTGGATGGTTCAAAATCTTGTGAACTTCACGCGGAATTCTTTTGAATTGCTGCCCGGAATGCTTGGGTAGACGTTCCCGTGTTTGAGTTGGGCATCACCACTGAGCAGGTGATCGGCTACCTTTTGGTCTTCGCCAGAGTGGGTGCCTGGGTTTGGTTGACGCCGCCCTTCGGGGGACCATTCTTGCCGCCGCAAGTACGGGTCTTGACGGGTCTCGCCTTTGCCATCCCAATGACCCCGGGAGCGATTGCCGCATCTGGTGGGATCTCGCTGGATCCATTGAATCTTTTGTTCCAGTTTGCCATCCAAATCGCGATCGGGGTGGCGCTCGGCCTTGTGTGCCTCATCTTGCTTTCCGCGGTGCAGTCAGCCGGTGCAGTCATTGACGTCACTGGTGGTTTTGCCCTGGCGCAGGCCTACGACCCGCTCATGCAGCAGCAGGCATCGGTGATCTCGCGCGTGTACCGGGTGTTGGCTGGCGTCTTGATTCTGGTGTCCGGTGGGTACTTAATCATTCTCGCAGGATTCTCCACTACCTTCGAAGTCCTGCCCATCGGGTCCGGTCTGAGCACCGAATTGACGGCTATGACTTTGACGGAGGCCTTGAGCACTGCCTTCCTGGCTGTTNTGCAGATCGCCGGACCNATCATCGCGATTTTGCTCCTGGCAGATATCGGANTNGGTCTGTTGACNNGGGTGGCTCCCACAATCAACCTCTTCGTTCTGAGCTTCCCCGTGAAGATCGGTTTGACTCTCCTGCTCGTGGGCATTGCGATTCCGCAAATCAGCCCGATGCTGGCAGGCCTCACGGATGCCTCTGTGGATGCCATGCGTGGAATAGCGGGAGGGTGATGTGGCTGACTCGTCAGTGAAGACCGAGCAACCAACCCCGAAGAAACTTAAAGAGGGGGCGAAGCAAGGCCAAGTTCCCCGTTCAGCGGACATNGCTGCCTGGACCGGACTACTCGCTTTGAGTTTTTTGCTGCCATTCTTTATTGGATATGTCTCAGACGATCTCCAGGAACTGCTGAAGACGATTCCTGAAATTGCTCGCGAACCGAGCCTTACCCGGCTCGCGAGCATCGTTATGCCCGCATTGCTGTCCATCTCCATAATCATGATCCCCTTACTGCTTGCCATTTTGCTCGTCACGCAAGTTTCTGGTTGGGTCCAAGGGGGAGCGAGGCCGCACCTCGCGCGCGTGCAGCCGAAGACCAGCAAGATCAGCCCCCAGCAAAATGGAAAGCGAATATTTGGAACACGAGGGTTGTGGGAGTTGGCCAAGCAGATACTGAAGGTGTCTGTCATTGGCCTGGTGTTATGGGTGGTCATCACCCGCACAGTCGAGATCGTCTTCGAATCTGGCCTGCTCTCNCTCAGCACCTTGACGGAGATCGCAGCATCCGAAGGAACCCGACTAGTACAGGTCGTGATCGCAGCGGGCCTTGCCATTGCCGTCGCCGACTACTTCGTGTCGCAGCGTCGAGTGCGACGAGAATTGATGATGTCAAAACGAGAGGTAAAGGAAGAGCTGAAGCAGTCTGAGGGTGACCCTCTCCTGCGCGCGGCACTTCGTCAACGTGCCCTCGACGCGTCGCGCAACCGCATGATGGTGGACGTCGCCATGGCTGATGTCGTGCTTGTTAACCCAACCCACGTATCTGTTGCGCTGAAGTACAACCAGGCCATGGGAGCACCCCGGGTTGTCGCCAAGGGAGCGGGCGTCGTGGCAGCTAGGATTCGGGAGATAGCTACCGAAAACCGNGTACCTCTCGTGGAAGATGTGCCCCTCGCACGGGCGCTTTACCGCAATTGTGAAGTGGGAACGGAGATCCCAGCAGATCTGTATACCGCCGTGGCCCGCGTCCTGGCCTTCATCATGACCCTGAAGAAGCGAGGGGTCCATGCGGGGCTGCACACCGCCCGAGATGTAGATCGGACAATATTTATCTGATTTTCCCTAAAGTCCTTGCTGCTTCCGCCGATACGGATTTTGCCAGGAAGGCATGTAATTCCCATGGATGGAACTCCTTACTCAAGGGGCTTCTGTGCGGAACCTTCGCTTGACCCAGTTCGCGGTGCCGTTTGCCGTCGTCATGGTCATCGTGATGCTCATCATTCCCCTGCCCCCCTTCGTCCTTGACATTCTGATCGCTTTCAATATCGCCGCAGCCCTGACGATGCTGCTGGCCGCGATGTACGTGAAGAAGCCCCTCGACTTCGCAACGTTTCCAGCCCTCCTGCTCGTCGCAACCCTGTTCCGACTCGGTTTGAACGTCAGCGTCACCCGTCAAGTACTCCTGAATGGATACGCGGGCCAAATCGTCGACGCTTTCGGCAGCTTCGTCATTGGTGGGTCAATCATCGTTGGCCTTGTCATCTTCTTGATCCTCGTCGTCATTCAATTCATTGTGGTCACGAAGGGNGCGGAGCGCGTGGCTGAAGTCGGGGCGCGATTCACTCTCGACGCGATGCCGGGCAAGCAGATGGCCATTGACGCTGATCTNAATGCGGGACTCATCGANGACGCTGAAGCCCGACGACGACGCGAAGAAATTGGNGCTGAAGCTGACTTCTACGGTGCGATGGACGGCGGATCCAAGTTCGTCAAGGGAGACGCGATTGCTGCAATCTTCATCACCATCATTAACTTGGTCGGCGGTATGGCGATTGGAATTGCGCAACGCGGCTTGAGCTTCAACGANGCCATCGAGACCTACAGCCTTCTGACTATCGGTGATGGGCTCACCGCCCAAATTCCGGCCCTTATGCTGTCGGTCGCTACCGGTTTGATGGTGACCCGAGCAACGACCGAGGGCGACATGTCCTCCGATGTCGTAAAGCAATTCTCAGGACAACGCCGCACCTTGATCTTGGCTGGTACCGGCATGGCCGCACTTGCGCTGATACCAGGAATTCCNCTCCTNCCGTTCCTACTGATCGGCGGGGGATTGATCTTCCTCGGTCAACGACTCCCACGTGCAAAGACCGACGCCGCCGCGATCGAGGCCGGTGACACCCCCGCCGCCTTGCCAGCTGGCAAAGCTGCTCCCGACACGCCGGAAGGCATCGTTCAAGATCTTCAGGTAGACGCGCTCGAACTCGGCTTGAGCTACGACATCGTCGATCTGGTCGACGCTAACTCCGGGGGTGACCTTCTCGTGCGGGTCAAGGCACTCCGCCGCAAGCTCGCCATGGAACTAGGGCTCGTCCTTCCCACAGTGCGAACTCGCGACGACACGGAACTGCCGTTGTCCACCTATCGAATCCGGCTTCATGGAGTAGAAGTTGCTCGCGGACAGGCCCCGCCGGGACACGTTTTGGTTATTGGTGATGATCTGGCGTCTCTTCCGGGAGACCAGACCAAAGAGCCGGTATTCGGTCTTGATGCACGTTGGGTACCCGTGGCCTTTCAGCATCAAGCCGAGTTGATGGGAGCCACGGTTGTGGATCGCGCATCCATCTTGACAACTCATCTGGCAGAGACGGTGCGGAAGCACGCGGCCGAACTCTTGTCCCGCGAAGACGTCAAGATGCTTGTTGATTCATTGAAGCAAACCCAACCTACCGTTGTCGAAGAACTTACCCCCGCGCAGGCAACCCTTGGAGAAATCCAGCGAGTGCTTCAAGGTCTACTGAGAGAGCGCGTGGCCATCCGAGATTTGGCACGGATATTCGAAGCCATGTCTGCCTCGATTCGAGCTGGAAATCAAACCACCGAGGGAATGGTCGAAGCAGCGCGCGAGGTCCTTGGTTCTGCCATAACGACCGATGTCGCTATGGACGGGGTTCTGCATGTCATTACCCTCGAACCGGCTTTCGAACAGAGTTTGCTTGCTGCCGCACGTTCAGGGCAGGACGGTCAAACGCTCGCCATCGATGCCGCTGTGCTCATTCGGATGAGCGCGGACATCGGTGCTCTCTTCACGCAGGCGGAGGAGTCAGGGATATCTCCGGTGCTTGTGTGTGCCGGCCAGTTGCGAGCTCCCCTTTACCGACAATTGCGACACGAATTTCCTCGGCTACCGGTCGTCGCTTACTCCGAACTTGGTGGATCAGTAGACATTCAAACAGTAGGGACGGTGGGCAATGAGCCTGCAAATGTTGCTTGAAGGACCTGACCTAGACGGGATTCTTCGCGAGGTAGAGGCCAACTACGGACGAGAATTCCGAGTTATTCAAGCGGAACAGGTCCGTTCTGGCGGCATGGGCGGATTCTTTGCCAAGCAGCACTACGAAGTGACCATCGAAATCAGCGATCCCGACATCATTGCTGGAATTAATGCCCAGAAGAAAAAAAGCGATATCCCACTGACAGAACTAGCAACTCGTAGTCAAAACGATCAGGCCGCAGCATCAACCCAAGAATGGGCTCGTGATCTTCTCAAGCAGGCCAGCGAGCTGAACAGTAACCAACCGGTGGATACAAGCACCGAAGAACCAGCTCGAAAGTCTTCACTCCTTCCTCTGCTGGATGAAGATGACATTCCTGCCCACGAAACAAGCCGGTGGACACGCACTTTTGGACGGCTATCCGGCAAAAAGAATGACTCGCGCCCGCCGTCTGATCGGATGCTCACCGCCACGAGTGACCAGCAGTCACGACTCCGCGATCTCCTGTCTAGCGATGGTGGTGTCGATGATGAAGAGGTATCGACCACCCCTGCAGAGTCCACACCCACCGTCCAGACTGCCCCTGCCTCGACCCCTGACCGTGATGACGTTGAGGATGAGGTGCCGCCCGCCGCTCGAGTAGTGGCCGATATGGAGCCACATTCCATTCCCGGAATTCGCACGAATACCGGCGCTCGTGCGGAGATGGCGTCAAGCACACTACGAAAGCAGACGGAGAAAACCAGCGACTCTCAGGCACAGCCAAGTCACGCTTCCATGCCGTCCCCGGATCCGATCGCAGCAGGACCTGAAGCACCTGAGCGATCTACGGAACCGCGCACAGAACTCGATATTGAGCGGGTGAGACTTCAGGATGAGCGTGATGAACTTCTGGCTTACCGGGGAGAACTCGAGACGCTTCGCGAGCAGCTCGAAGCAGCACGAATTGAGATACAAGCCAAAGCGAACGAGTTGCAACAAGAGGAAGAGGAATCTCGCGCTCATCGTTTGGCCCTTGGTCAAGAATCGATGGCCACCAATGCTGAAAAGCAGCGCGTCGAGGAATTAATGACCGCTCTTGCGCAACAACAACAACAGTTGTCTGACCGTCAAGAAGAGATGCAGATCCAAGCGTCAGAGATGGATGCGAGAGAAGCAACGATCGTGGCGCGGGAAGAAGCGCTCGCTGGCTTATCCGACGATCGTGCCCATAGAGAAAGCGAATTACAAGGAAAGCTATCTGACGTTGTCGCGGCGTCTGCCAAGCTGGAGCGTGAATGGGAAGAGCTCAAGGAAGCCCAAGGTGCCTTGTCCGAACAACGATGCGCACTCCTGGACCTGGAAAAGTCTCTGGAAGACCGAGAGACATCGCTTGAGGTACTCGAAGGCTCAAGTGCCAAAAGAGATGAGGACTTACGTAGGCGTGAAAATGAGATCAATGATGATTCTTCAGCTCTGACTGCTGCTCGTAATCAACTAGCAGAATCTGAGAGAGAGTTTCAAACTCGGCAGGAGGCTTGGACTTCGCATCAAGAGCAGATTGATGCGGAAATGAAAGATGCCAAGGAGCACGTGGATCGTCTATTGGTCAATCTCAACGCACAGCAGGACCAGTTGAATGTGCGCGAGAACGATCTCCAAGATCGCTGGTCAATTCTAGAAGCCAAGGAAACAGACTTAACGGCCCGTGACGAAGCTCTGAAGTCTCGTGCATCGCAAGCCGATGACCGAGACAGTGAGTTGGACGCGCGAGCAAGAGAAATTTCCTCATTCATTGATGAAGTGCAGCGTGATCGCAATGATCTTTCTCAGCGGCGGGCTGCGGTGGAGGCTTTTGAGGTTGAGGTTGATGGTCGTGGTGAGCGGGTGCGGCTGTTGGAGGAGCAGGTTGCTGAGCAGCGGGCTGCGGTGGAGTCTGGTCGTCAGGAACTTGCGTTGGCGCAGGATGAGTTGGCTGCTGCTCGGGTGAGTTTG
>PBWE01000034.1 GCA_002728915.1 Micrococcales bacterium | reverse complement strand
GTCTGCCGCACCTGAAGCGACATCGAGTCCGGACGAACACCCGGCAGCGCACTCCCACGAATCATCCGGCGGGCAGCCCCGCCTCGAGGTGGGTGGCCAGGCCTACCCGCTCGTACGTGCGATCACTCTGATGGGTCGTGGGACGGATGCGGACATCCGCGTCGAGGACCCGGGAGTGTCTCGGAAACACTGCGAGATCGTCGTCGGTAACCCCGCCATCCTTCGCGACCTGAAGTCCACCAATGGGACCTTCGTCGACGGGATTCGCATCGACGAGTGCACCCTCACCGAGGGAGCCATCGTGAAACTCGGCGGGACGGCGTTCACCTTCCGGAGCAGTTGACGTGTCCGAGCTCACGCTCACGCTGGCACGGTTCGCGTTTCTCGGCCTGCTGTGGTTGTTCGTGGTTTTCGCTCTGATTGCCCTTCGTAACGATTTGCGTGGCGACTCCAGTGCTTCCGACGATCTCGCGGCAGGTCCCGGACGCGCCCCACGCACGCGCAAGTCCGGGCGCACGTCACGACGATCGAGAGGTAAAGGGACACGACTCGTTGTCACCGAAGGGCCGCTGCAAGGAACGGAGATTCCGCTCGAGGGAGCGCAAATTACTCTCGGCCGGGCGCCGGACTCCACGATCGTCATCGACGACGACTACGCCTCCAGCCGCCACGCTCGCATTTACGAATCCGAGGGGGCCTGGGTCGCGGAGGACCTTGGGTCAACGAACGGCACTTGGATCGATCGCACGCGCCTCACCACGCCCACCGTTCTGCCCATCGGGGCACCTCTTCGGGTCGGCCGCACGACGCTGGTGATCCAGAGGTAAGCGGCCATGAACGACATGAATCCCGGGAAGGACGCGGACGACGTCAGCGCTGACGGCGTCGCTGCTCCTAGCGCGGACGACGTCACTATCGATGTCGCTATCGAGGTGGGCGAGGACGGCCAGGCGGCGCTCGTCGTCCCTGACACTGCTCCCCCGGTGACCCTGCGCTTTGCTGCCCGATCCGATGTCGGCCTGGTGCGAGCCGGAAACGAGGACTCCGGCTACGCCGGACCCCGACTGTTGATGGTGGCGGACGGTATGGGTGGCCACGCGGCCGGAGAACTCGCGTCCGCCGTTGCTATCGCGACCGTTGCCGATCTCGATGTTCACCCGCCGTCATCGTCGGAACTCCTCAACGCCTTGACCGACGCGATCGACTCCACCGGCGAGACGATCAACGCCATCATCAATGAAGAGCCTGACCTCACGGGTATGGGAACGACCGTGACCGGGTTGTATTGGCTCGGCAGTCGAGTCGCCATCGTTCACGTCGGTGACTCGCGCGCGTATCTGTTCCGCGATCACGAACTTGTGCAGCTCACGCACGACCACACCTACGTGCAGACACTGGTGGACGCTGGACGGATCACCGAGGAACAAGCCGCCACTCATCCCAAACGTTCCCTGTTGATGCGCGCCCTGGACGGGATGAACCCCGTCGAGGCAGACCTGTCCGTTCGAGAAGCCAGAACTGGAGACCGGTATCTGCTGTGCTCGGACGGGTTGTCCGGTGTGGTCGATAGCGCCGACATTGCGGGCGCCTTGACGATGAGTGACCCGACGGGGTGCGTCACGCGTCTGGTGGATCTCGCTCTCGAGCGCGGTGCACCGGACAACGTCACCGTGGTCGTGGCGGACGTCGTGGCGGATGCGATCACATCAGACGGAACATCTGAAACTCTCTTCGCGCCCGTCGTCGTGGGAGCCGCGGGTGAACCCCGGGTGCGAGCACAACTGCCCGGCGTGCGTTTCCCCGATGATGCTCAACCAGATCCGGACGCCCCCGAGGCACTGCCACCGGTGGATGGTGGGCCGCCGACGGCTCCCCAGCCTCTTATCGACGCCGAGATCGTGGTGCCCGCGGCCGAACAGGCCATGCGCGATGAGCAAGCCGTAGCCCAACGCAAGACCCGGCGCGCGCGTCGCTGGAAGAGGGTCGGCATCTACGTCGCCCTCGTCGCCGTCATCGCCGCCATGACGTACGGGGCTCTCATCGCCGCGCAGGCATGGCTGCAATCCCAGTGGTACATCGCGGTCAACGGCAGCCCCGGCACCGGCACGGTCGCGATTTACCAGGGAGTTCCCGGGAACCTGGCCGGTGTCTCGCTGTCGACACTCACCAAGGACACCGGACTGCCCGCCGGACAATTACCCCTGTTCGACCAAGAACTCGTCAGCAAAGGCATACCCGCGGAAAGCGAGGCCGACGCTCAGCGCATCGTCACCGAACTACAGGTCCGGGCAGATGAGTGCCAGACGATCTTCCCGCCCGCTGGATGCCCCGGGAGTCTCAGTAACGAGCCGGTCGAGGATGCGCCGTGAGTGCGGAAGAGCCCACGCAGGCGACTACACACAATCGCAAGAAGCCCACTCGTCGCTGGGTTGAGTTGCTGCTGTTGATTCTGGCGTGGGGCATTGGCCTACTTGGCACGATGCAGATCGGGTGGGTGTCCGGCGAGGGCATGACCACCCGGTTGTGGGTCACCGCCGGAGTGGTCGGGGGGCTTGCGCTGGCGGCCCACATCACCATCCGCATCTTCGCTCGCTACGCCGACCCGATCATGCTGCCCGTCGCCACGCTGCTGACCATGCTCGGTCTACTGATGATCTATCGGATCGATGTCGCCTCCGCGCGTCGCGCCGTCCTCAGTGACTCACCCATGCCAACGCCTGATGTCTACTCGCAGTTGACGTGGTTCTCCATTGCGATCATCTTGTTCATCGCCGTCCTNGTNTTGCTGCANGACCACCGCCGGCTCGCCCGCTACACCTACACCTCCGGCCTCATCGGTCTGGTGTTGCTGGTTCTCCCGCTGGTCCCGGCGATNGGCACCACCGTCAACGGTGCGACGTTGTGGATNCGTGTCGGTGATCTGTCCTTNCAACCTGCCGAAGCCGCGAAGATNCTGTTGACCATCTTCTTCGCCGGTTATCTCGTCGCGAAGAGAGATTCACTCGCGGTGGTCCGCACCAAGTTCCTCGGNATCGAGCTTCCCCGNTTGAAGGATCTNGGGCCGNTGGTGATCGCCTGGCTGGTCTCCCTCGCNGTCTTGGTGTTCGAACGCGACCTGGGGACGTCNTTGTTGTTCTTCGGCCTGTTCGTCGCGATGNTGTATATCGCGACGCAACGGCGNTCGTGGATCATTCTCGGNGCCTTGTTGTTCTTCGCGGGTGCCGCGTTGGCGTACTACAACTTCGCCCACGTGCGCTCNCGCGTCACCGTCTGGTTGGACCCGTGGGCCTACGCGGACACCGGTGGGTACCANATCGTGCAAGCGATCTTCGGGCTCGCCAACGGTGGNGTTCTNGGCGCCGGCTTGGGTCANGGNTTTCCCAACCTCGTTCCCTTCGCCAANACNGATTTCATCGTGGCGGCGCTCGGTGAAGAGATTGGCATCACCGGCCTATTCGCCTTGGTGTTGCTGTATGCGATCTTGGTTGAGCGCGGGCTACGGACGTCGGTCGCGGCGCGCGACTCCTTCGGTCAACTACTCGCCGCCGGTCTTTCCATCGTTCTCGCGCTTCAGGTGTTCGTCATCATCGGCGGGGTCACCGGCCTCATCCCGTTGACGGGACTGACCACACCGTTCCTGTCCTACGGAGGGTCGTCGCTGGTCGCCAACTGGGTGATCGTCGCCATCCTGCTGCGGATCTCCGACCGTTCGCGTCGACCCGCACCCGTCGCCCCCTCCCCCGACGATGCGATGACACAAATCGTGCGGGCTGTGTGAGGAGCACGGCATGAGTCGTCAGGTACGCAGGCTGTCGCTGGTGTTCGCGCTGCTCATGGTGGCGGTACTGGTCAACATCACCCTGATTCAGGTGGTCAACGCCGGCGACTACCGGGACCGTCCCGGTAACCAGCGCATCCTTCTCGCCGAGTACGACCGCGAGCGCGGACCGATCCTCGTCGGTACCGACCCGGTCGCGCGATCGGTGGAGACGGGNAACACGCTGACCTACCTNCGGCAGTACTCCAACCCCCGGCTGTATGCGCCAATCACCGGCTTCTACTCGCTCATCTACGGAGCGACCGGGTTGGAGCGCACTGAAAATCGGATCCTGAACGGCCGGTCCGAGATATTTGCCGTCGACCGGATCCAACAACTTGTGTCCGGGCGTCAACCCGTCGGTGGGGCGGTGACCACCACCATCGATGCGGCCGCCCAACGGGCCGCGTATCTNGGTCTNCGNGGAAAGAAGGGNGCCGTCGTCGCNATNGAGCCGGCGACGGGACGGATCCTGGCGTCCGTTCAGGCACCGTCCTTCGACCCGAACAAGCTCTCCAGCCANGACCCCACCGAGATCCGGGAGTACTACAACAAACTCGAGGNCGACCCGGACAAGCCCTTGTTGAATCGGCCGATCGTCTCNCTNAACCCACCGGGNTCGACCTTCAAACTTGTCACGGCNGCCGCCGCGCTNTCGTCCGGCAGGTTCAATCCGAACTCCGTNNTCCCNGGGCCNCGCACCTACGATCTCCCGCAATCCAANAAGGAGTTGCGTAACTGGAACCGNCGNCAGTGCGGACCCGGCGGCAAGGTCACCCTCCGNGACGCGCTCGCGGTCTCGTGCAACACNGCGTTCGCGTGGTTGGGTAACGAGCTCGGNGCNGACGCNCTTCGGGAGCAGTCCGAACTNTTCGGTTTCGATACGACCTTCGAGATTCCGCTNCGCGCCGCGACGTCNCGCTTCCCCGCCGACCCGGATGAGCCGCAAACCGCNATGAGTGCCATCGGGCAGTTCGATGTTCGCGCCACCGCGTTGCAGATGGCGATGGTGACCGCATCCATNGGCAACAGCGGGCGCACGATGATTCCNTACCTGATTCAAGANGTGCGGGCCCCNGACCTGACCATCTTGCAGACAACAGANCCNGAGGTCTTCGCGGACGCGCTNCGCCCGAGCGAGGCACTCGCGCTCACCGAGATGATGGTGAACGTCGTCGAGAACGGCACCGGAACCAATGCCCGTATCCCCGACGTCCGAGTAGCGGGAAAGACGGGTACCGCCCAAACCGGCAACGATCAACCCACCGTGGCCTGGTTCGTGTCTTTCGCCCCCGCAGCGGCACCCCAGGTTGCCGTGGCGGTGCTCGTAGAGGATGCCGGTGCGGAGGAGGTCAGTGGAAACGGTCTCGCCGCCCCCATCGCGAAGGACGTCATGGAGGCAGTTCTGGAGCGTCGGTGATGGTGCGNGAAGACCGGCNGGGAGCCAGGTCGGAAGACAGGCCCGANGNGCGTGCCGNNACGGGTGACTCACGCGCCNANCCGGTCGACGCTGTGACTCCTGAGACAATGAATGACCTGCCCGCTCGGTGGGCAGNCACGTGGGAAAGGGATTGTCGTGACGCAGGCTGAGCCCGGCAAGATGCTCGGCGACCGCTACCAGGTCGGCGAGGTCATCGGTCGTGGCGGAATGGCCGAGGTGCACGAGGGCCGNGATCTGCGCCTCGGTCGACGTGTCGCCATCAAGATCCTGCGACCGGACCTAGCCAAGGACCCAACATTCCAGGAGCGGTTCCGTCGCGAAGCCCAAAGCGCCGCTGCGTTGAACCACCCGAACATTGTCGCCGTATACGACACCGGCGAAGACACTCTCATCGACCCGGACGGTCAAGATGTCGTCGTCCCCTACATCGTCATGGAGTACGTCGACGGCATGACGCTTCGGCAGTTGCTCGCCAGCGGTCGGCGACTTCTTCCCGAGCGCGCCCTCGAGATCGCGGCGGGCGTGCTCACCGCGCTCGACTACGCGCACCGGCACGGCATCGTCCACCGCGACATCAAGCCGGCGAACGTCATGCTCACCCGCACCGGCGACGTCAAAGTCATGGACTTCGGCATNGCGCGGGCGGTCAACGAGTCTGGTCAGACGATGACGTCCGCCTCCGCGGTAATGGGGACAGCGCAGTACCTGTCACCCGAGCAAGCCCGCGGTGAAGTAGTCGATGCGCGTAGCGACCTCTACTCCACGGGCGTTCTTCTCTACGAGTTACTCGTCGGGCAGCCACCCTTCACCGGAGAAAGCGCCGTCTCGATCGCCTACCAACACGTCAGCGAGATGCCCACGCCACCATCCCAAGTGGATAACGGAGTGTCCCCGGAGATCGACACCGTCGTGCTTGGCGCCCTCGCTAAGCGCGCGGATGATCGCTACCAGAGCGCGACGGAGTTCCGGGCTGACGTCGAGCGAGCTATTGCCGGTGCACCGGTCACCGCCGCCGTCCCGACCGTCGTCGCCGACTCCACCCGTCAGATGACACCCGTGCAAGCGGTGGGAGGGCAACCACCAGCGACAGATCCGATCTATGACACCTCGCGGCGCCGTCGCGGCCGCGCCGGGCGGAGCACCATCTTCTGGATTATCAGCCTCTCGGCCGTTGCCGTGGCGGTCCTCGGAGCCTTGGGCATCGGCCGGTTCATTTTCGGCGGCACCACCGCCGACCTTGTCACGGTTCCTAACCTGGACGGACTGAACCTCGAGGAAGCCACCGCGAGCCTTGCCGAGTTCGAACTACGCCTCGGTGCGCAAACGCCGGAAATCTCCGACCGCACACCCGGCACCGTGATTGCCCAGCAACCAGCGCCCGGGGAGAGCATCGAGCAAGGTCAAGCGGTCAACGTCACGATCAGCACCGGACGGGAGCAAGCGACCGTTCCCCAACTTCTCGGGCTGACGTCCCTGGATGCTGTTCGTACGGCGCTCAGTGACGCGAGCCTCCAACTGGGAGACGTCACTGAAGAAGACTCCAATCAGCCCGCCGGCTACGTGCTCGCCCAGGACCCGGCCGAGGGTGCGCAGTTGGCTGCGGGAAGCGCGGTATCCGTTGTTGTTTCCTCCGGCCTCGTCGAAGTCCCCGACGTCTCGGGTGTTTCGGTCGCCCAAGCACGCAGCGACATCGCCCAGGCTGGATTCGAGATCCAAGTCATCGAGCAGGAGTCCGATGATCTCGAACCGCCCGGGATTGTTCTCGCGCAGGCACCTCCACCCGGAACGTCGCTGGAGCGTGGGTCGATCGTGACCATCACCATCTCCATCGAGCCCGAACCGACAGAGTCACCCACCCCGGAGCCAACCGAACCGATCGTCCCGACGGCGGGGCCGATTCCGACTGATACTCCGCAGCCAACCGATCCGTCCCAACCCACGGAAGCTCCGCAACCGACCGAGCCACCCGCACCGACGGAAGCCCCGCAGCCGACCGAGCCGCCGGCACCGCCGCCGGAGCCAACACCTGCTCCCACCGTCCCGGTCCCGTAACGATTCTCTCTTCCCACGGAGACGGCCGGTTGTGTGCGCCGAATGGGCGGTCGCTACTCGTCTGGATCGTCGTCGCTCTTGCCGATCACCGGTTGAAGCGTCCGCGCTCGCTCCCGCGCTATCGAGTACCCGCAGTCGGCCAACCAGTTCGCCAACATCTCGTGGCCGCCCTCGGTCAACACCGACTCCGGGTGAAACTGCACCCCCTCGACCATGTCTGCGCGGTGCTTCACCGCCATGATCACACCAGATTCTGTTGCTCCGGTGACTTCCAGAACATCGGGAATGGTCGCGGGGTCCACGGCCAGAGAGTGATACCGCGTGGCGGTGAACGGGTTCGGTAGGCCTGCGAGCACTCCGTGACCGTCGTGCACCACCTGCGAGGTNTTGCCGTGCAGCAATTCCGGTGCTTGGCGGACCGTCGCCCCGTACGCCTCGGCGATCGCTTGATGTCCCAGGCACACACCGAAGATCGGGGTCTTTCCTGCGCACTCGCGCACAATCGGGATGCACGCTCCAGCATCGGCCGGGGTTCCCGGTCCCGGAGACAACAGCACTCCGTCGTAGGACAGGCAGTCCGCCGGTGTGACGGCATCGTTTCTCACCACGGTGACGTCGGCCCCTAATTGCGCCAGGTACTGCACCAGGTTGAAGACGAAGGAGTCGTAGTTGTCCACCACCAGGATGCGCGGGCCGCTCACGTGCCTATTCTCCGGTATCCCGCCCATTGACGTGTGGCAGGCTATGGGTGCTGACACATAAGCAGAAGGAGATCGCNGTGCCGGAGTCCAAGGGCCGTAAGAAGACGCCCTACACCCCGCCCCCGTCCAAGGGTGAGCGGAAGGTCGCCAAGATCGGCTCGCCCGGGTGGCTCGCCCCGGCGATGATCGCCTGCTTCGTCATCGGGCTGGTCTACATCGTCATCTACTACGTTGCCGGGTCGCAGATTCCCATCATGAACTCGATCGGTGGAGCCGCCAACGGCTTGGTGAACGTGGCCATCGGGTTCGCTTTCATCATCACGGGTTTCATCCTGTCCACCAAGTGGAAATAGACCCTTACGCACCCTTTTTGGGTGAAGTTGTCCACACCTGGTCCAAGTCTGGATTGAACGCTGACGTGCCTATTTGTGAGGGAAAACTAGTTACAAGCGTGTAGTTCTATCCCCAGTTGTGGAAACAGTGTGGATAAATGGGTGGCCTGTGTATCACCGTGACGAATGTGACGAAAGAAGCTCGACCACTGTTGCGTTTGCCATTCCTCCGCCTTCACACATCGTCTGAAGACCGAACCGAATGTTCTCTCGTCGCATCCGGTGCACGAGGGTCGTCATCAGTCGCGCTCCCGACGCGCCGAGGGGGTGGCCGAGCGCGATCGCCCCGCCCTGGGGGTTTGTGACCCCGCGGTCCGCGCCAGTGTCTGCCAGCCACGCTCCGAGGACCGCGGCGAACGCCTCGTTCACTTCGAAGCTTCCGATATCGGCCAGATCCAGCCCAGCTTTGGTGAGCACCTTGCTGGTCGCGGGAATGGGTCCGGTCAACATGATGACCGGGTCCACACCCGCCATCGCGAACGAGTGCAAGCGGGCCATCGGAGTGAGTCCGAGTTCGCGGGCCCGGGCCGAGGTCGTCACCAGTACCGCGGCCGCCCCATCGGAGATCTGTGACGAGTTGCCGGCCGTCACCACCCCGTCTTCACGAAAGNCTGGCCTAAGGCCCGCGAGGGACGTGGCCGTCGTGTCCGGGCGGATTCCTTGATCGTGATGGACGGGCCCTTCCTTGGTGTCAACGGTGGTGATCTCAGCGTCGAACAGTCCGTCCTTCATCGCGCGCGCTGCACGTTGCTGAGATTCAGCCGCGATCTCGTCCAGCATCGCGCGAGACAGATTCCACCGCTCCGCGATCATCTCGGCACTGATCCCTTGATTCACCAGATCCGGGTAGCGGCTCGTCATGCGCGGCCCGAACGGACCGTCCCCACCGGCCATGTTCGACAACATCGGCACCCGTGACATCGACTCGACACCGCCGGCGATCACCACGTCCATCTGGCCGGACATCACAGCGGCAGCCGCGAAGTGGACCGCTTGCTGGCTGGAACCACACTGACGGTCGATGGATACCCCGGTGACCGACTCGGGCAGCCCGGCGGCCAGCGCGGCGTTGCGCGCAATGTTGGCGCTTTGTTCGCCGACCTGGCCCACGCACCCCCAGATGACGTCGTCCACGTTCTCCGGTTCGATTCCCACCCGCGAGATCAGTGCGTCAATGACGTGCGCCGACAGGTCCGCGGGATGGATACCCGACAGGTCCCCCTTCTCGGGTTTGCCGATACCTACGGGCGTTCGTACCGCTTCGACGATCACCGCATCATTCATGGCATCCACCGTACGCCTCGAGTGTGCGCCCTAGGTCGTGATCACACCCAGCGGTGCCAAGAGTTCTTGAATCTGAGACGTCCGCAGCATCGCCACGGCAACGAGGATCAGCAAGACACCGCTCAATCCGGCTACTTGAATGAAGGTCCGCGACTTCCTCGGTGCGTGAACCAAGATCGCGGCGACCACAGCTCCGGTCACCAGTCCCCCGAGGTGGGCTCGCCAATCGATCCCGGGTGCGAGGAACCCGATTACCACGTTGATTCCCAACAGGACGAGTACTTGCGTGACGTCATACCGCAACCGTCGACCTGCGACCACCAGCGCACCCATGAGCCCGAAGATCGCGCCGCTGGCCCCGACCGACACCGTCGTGATGTCGGAGAAGAAGTANGACGCCACGGCGCCACCCACTGCCGAGAGCAGGTAAAGAGCGGTGAAGCGCACGTGTCCGAGAATGCGTTCCAAGGTTGGCCCCAGGGCGAAAAGCACATACATGTTGAAGGCGATATGCAGGAATGAGCCGTGCAAGAACGCGCTCGTCAGTAAGCGGTACCACTCATCTCCGGTCACGATCCCGACCGGCCACATTCCCCAGCGTTCGGCGACNGCGTTGATGCCGACCGAATACTGGTAGGCGAAAACCAGCAGGTTGATGACGATCAGGGTGTAGGTGACGTACGGCTTGGCGATGGTGGTGGCGCCCGCAACTGTCGTGGGTTCCACCGGTTGTTCTGCTCGCATGCAATCCGGGCACCGGTAGCCGACCGGCGCTTGGATCATGCACTGCGTGCAGATCGCCTTGTCGCATCGTGAGCAACGA
Source organism: Micrococcales bacterium (assembly GCA_002728915.1). GTDB lineage: Bacteria > Actinomycetota > Actinomycetes > S36-B12 > S36-B12 > S36-B12. Next base: position 3,093 of record PBWE01000034.1, on the reverse strand, counting down.
ATCCACGTCTCGTTGTCCTGGTGCCGATAGCACCGGGGAGCGCGCGGGGTTTGTTGCTCGCCGGGAAGGTCACTCACAAGAAAGAGTTGGACTCGCTAATCACGGGAAATTGCGATCGACTCAATGACCACGTCTTGGGTGGGACGGTCTTGAGCTCCCGTTTCCACTGCGGCTATCGCATCGACGACGTCGCGTGATTCTTGATCTGCCACCTCACCGAAGATGGTGTGCTTGAAGTTCAGCCACGTTGTCGGAGCGACCGTGATGAAGAACTGGGATCCGTTGGTGTTCGGTCCCGCGTTGGCCATCGCCAGCAGGTACGGCTTGTCGAAGGTGAGCTCGGGGTGAGGCTCGTCATCGAAGCGGTAACCGGGCCCGCCGGTTCCTGTCCCGAGGGGATCGCCGCCTTGGATCATGAATCCGGGGATGATCCGGTGGAAGATCGTGCCGTCGTACAGCGGAGCCGTGGACTTCGCTTGCACTTTGGGGTCGGTCCACTCCTGGGTCCCCTCCGCTAAGCCGGTGAAGTTGCGTACCGTCTTAGGGGCCTGATCAGGAAAAAGGTTGACCTGAATGTCGCCGTGATTGGTTGCGATGGTCGCTGTGGTCGCCATGGCGTGATCCTGTCACGCCACTACACAGCCCGCAGACGTGGCCCAACGCATGAGGGCCGGGTGGTTGATGTGGAGGCTAGGGGACTCGAACCCCTGACTTCTGCCTTGCAAAGGCAGCGCTCTACCAGCTGAGCTAAGCCCCCTGACGTTCTCGCTCTCGCGCGACGCAGAAGGTTACCGGAGCGCGAGGCTCCCGGTGGACCGGCGTGAACTCACCGGTGGTGACCGCTATCGCAGGTCGGGTGCCGCGGTGGCTTCGGCCCACAGATCCTGCTCGGCCTGGCTCGCCATGTATTGGCGGTACACCAGGTAGCCGACGCCTCCGAGAATCGCCAGGAACAGCAGCTTCTTCATTGGGGCCTCCGTCGTTCGTTGGTGGAAGGTAATAGTGCCCTGTCCTGCCCCGGGAGCACCAACGGGGTGTAAACGTCAGGTTTTCGTCACCTGTCGGTTGCCTTCAGGCAATGCAGGGATCGTGGTCAGGGTCGCCTGTTATGGAACGGCGATGCATTGTTCATCTTTCGTTCACTTTGCTCCGGTGGAGCGTTCACATGGCATTCCTAGCGTTTGCGTCGTCGGGCACACCATCACCCGGCTAAACCCAACAAGCGGAGGACCTTCGTGAAGAACATGAAGACCCTGGCTGTGACGGCTGCCGTCGCGGGCATCTCGATCTTTCTTGCTGCATGTGGCTCGAGTGATGATTCCTCGACCTCCAGCAATTCTGGTTCCAGTTCGTCGGCAATGGACGTGAATTGCGTCGACGGGAGTATCCAGGCGGCCGGCTCGAGCGCCCAGGCGAATGCCATCACCGAGTGGGTGACGGCCTACCAGATCGCATGCCCCGAATCGACCATCGACTACCAGCCCGTCGGTTCCGGCGCGGGTGTCGAATCGTTTGTTTCCGGCCAGGTGTCCTTCGCTGGCACGGACGCTGCCGTTGTTGAGGAAGATATGGCGGCGGCCGTCGAGCGCTGCGAGGGAAATGACGCCCTCAATATCCCGATGGTTGGCGGCGCTATCGCCGTGGCATACAACCTCGAGGGCGTCGACAATCTCGTGTTGAGCCCAGAGGCCATCGCCGGCATCTTCGCCAGCGAGATCACGTCGTGGAACGATCCCGCCATTGCGGCCACTAACTCCGGTGTCTCACTGCCGGATGCCACGATCGCCCAGTTCCACCGTTCGGACAGTTCGGGAACAACCGCCAACTTCTCCGCCTACTTGGCGACCGTCGCTCCCGACATCTGGGCGTACGACACCGGCAAAGAGTGGACCGCGCCCGGCGGACAAGGTGCTAAGGGCTCCGATCAGGTCACCGCGTCGGTAGAGCAGACCCCGAACTCCATCGGGTATGTCGAACTCTCTTACGTCATGGATGCGATCAACGCCAAGGCAGCCTCTGTCGACCAAGGCGCCGGCCCCGTCGAGCCCACGGCTCAGAACGCTTCCAATGCCTTGAGTGCTGCGGAGATCGTGGGCGAAGGAAACGACCTCGTCCTGTCCATCGATTACGGGACCACTGCAGAGGGTGCTTACCCGATCACTTTGGTCACCTACGAGGTGGGCTGCACCGGGGGTCTGGCTGATGATCAGAATTCTGAACTCGTCAAGGCCTTCCTCGATTTCGCCGCCTCGGACGACGGGCAGGGAATGCTGGAGAACATCGGATACGTACCGATCACCGGAGAGTTGCTCGACAAGGTCCGCACCTCGGTCGACGCCCTCCAGTAATCACGACGCTCCGCACTCGGTCGACCTATCGGCCCGACCCAAGCAACGATGATCACGCCTCGGGTCGGGCCGGTGGTACAGCGGCTGACACGGATGGGTAAGACGTCCGGACACCACCGGCGGACACCGTCTGTGCGTGAGTGCCGGGGCAGGGTTTTGTTGCCACGTCAACCTGCCCAACGACGGTGCAACCGCGGAGAAATTCCACTAGCGTTTCGNATACACCTCCCCACCGAAACACCACAGAAAGCCCCGGTCCGACACCCCACTGAAAGGGACCTCCCTACGTGAGCGCCCCGGTCCACGAACCCCCCCTTCAACCTGGGATCACATCAGAGCGAGCCGTCAGACCTGGCGACCGTAATTTCCGTTTCCTGACCACCGGAGCGGGCATCACCGTTTTGGTCGTGCTGGCGGCCATTGCCGCGTTCCTTGTCTGGAAGTCGATTCCCGCCCTGCAGAACAACACGGGTTCGCTGCTGACAAACCAGCAGTGGCTCCCCGATGCGGACCCGCCCTCCTGGGGTATCTCCGTCCTGATCTTCGGGACGCTGTGGACGTCGATCCTGGCCATGGTCATCGCCGTGCCGATCGGTATCGGCACCGCCTTGTTCATCGCCTTCTACGCTCCCCGGCGGCTCTCCAAGGGCCTAGGGTTCATCGTCGATTTGCTGGCGGCAGTTCCTTCGATCATCTTCGGCCTCTGGGGTTTGTATAACTTCATGCCCTACTTGGTCCCCTTTGC
>PBWE01000033.1 GCA_002728915.1 Micrococcales bacterium | reverse complement strand
GGTGACCATCACGCGGCGGAATCCTGCATCCTTGCCGTCCACCGTGTGGTCGTGCACCCACAGTTCGTTCATCGACTCGAACTCGAACCGAAGGCTCGCCTTTTCTCCATTGACCTCGATTGCCATGCCGTTCTTCCGGCCGCTGGCAAACCGGGTTGCTTCGAACGTGCCGACGGCGCCGTTATCGAAATTCGCCAGGAACAGGGCCGCGTCATCCACCGTGACTTTGCCTCGTTCCGCGCTCTTCGTCGCCTCGAGAAGGTGCGTTTCTCCTACGAGCGGCCGCTCGTCGATGAAGGTACGGAGTTCACCGCTGACGTTCGTGATCTGGGATCCGGTGACGAACTGGGCAGCGTCGACGATGTGGGCACCGAGGTCTCCCAGCGCACCCGATCCCGCTTCTTCCTTCACCAGGCGCCAGACCAGGGGGAACTCCGGATCGATGATCCAGTCCTGGAGGTAGACGGCTCGCACATGGAAAATGCGGCCCAGTCTCCCCTGCCGGACCAGCTCTCGGGCATACGCCAAGGCGGGCACACGGCGATAGTTGAAGGCGACCATGGACTTGCCNGACGAGGCCTGCGCNGCNGCNGCCATCCGCTCNGCTTCTGCGACCGTNTTGGCCAACGGCTTTTCACAGATGACGTGTTTTCCAGCATTCAACGCGGCAACGGCGATCTCCTCGTGGGAACTCCCCGGGGTGCACACGTCGATGATGTCGATGTCGTCACGGGCGATCACCGCTCGCCAGTCCGTTTCCGCCGATTGCCATCCATATTTGGCGGCGGCCGCCGTGACGGCTTCCTCATTGCGTCCACAGATGACACGCATGTCGACGTCGACCCCGAGGTCGAAGACGCGGCCCACGGTGCGCCAGGCGTGCGAGTGCACCGCCCCCATGAAGGAGTACCCGATCATGCCGACACCCAGGGACGAACCGCCCATCAGCAGCCTCCATCCGTCGAATCAGGCGCCACGCAAGCAGCAATCCGTATCCGGCCTTGTATACCGGTCATCCTTGAGGTCCCGTTGCCCCCTGTCAACCGCTTTTCCGTATTCGACGCGGCGTAGGTCGCTACCGAAGTCGCTGCTGAAGTCGCTGCCGGAATCATCGTGACGTCGCCCCCAGCACCGAGCCGGCTACCTGAAGGATCGTCTCGACGCTCGATCTCATGTGGTTGATGTGATCGGTGACGGCGGCCTCAACCTCGTCTCGCTCACCCCGGGCCACGGCGCCGGCTATTTCCCGATGCTCCTGGGAACAGGTGGTCAATCGAGTGCTCGTCTCTAGGGATCGGTTCCAGAACCGTTGGATACGGCGGCGAGTCACTCTCGCGATGTCGGCGACGGTGGGGTTGTCCGCTGCCCGGAGAATCACTTCGTGGAAGGACGTATCCGCCTGTATCCACGCCTCAGCATCTCCCTGCTCGGCGGCATCGATCATGTCCTGAGCGAGCTCTTCGAGTGCACGGGAATCATCGGGGGACATGGCCTCGGACGCACGGGTGAACATGTAGGTATCGAGCAAGATCAACAGATCGCACGCATCGTTGAGTTCCTTGGTAGTCAGCAACGAAACCGTGAAGCGATTGTTGTCTCCGCGCCGGACCAACCCCTCGGTCTCCAGCCGACGCAACGCTTCTCGGATGGGAGTGCGACTCACTCCGATTTCCTGCGCGAGTCGGTTTTCCGACAGTTGCGCATTCGCCGGCAGTTGAAAGGTCGTGATAGCCGTCACGAGCCACGTATAGGCGTCATCGCCTAACGAAGCGGCGTCGTCCTCTTTGACAGTCATCGTGATACCCGTGATCCCCGCGCTACATCACTCGATCGACGAACTCACGGGTGTGGACTTTCACCGGAACGGTCATCAACTCCATGACTCCCTTGGCGACGTGCTCGGAGTANCGGCGNAAGGCTTCGTGACCCTTCTCNGCAGTGGCACGCAGCGGATTCCCGATGACACCGTTCTCGACGAACTCGTGGTGATCCATCGGGAAGGTGAAGTACTGGTAACCCTCGAATTCGACGTCGGGCATTCCGTCGTTCTTCGAGAAGGTGCTCGGCAAGAAGTCCGGGATGTGTGCACGGGTGTCCTCCGCGCGCTCCATGCGAACCAGGGACGGATTCCAGGCCATGTCCTGTGATGTTTCGAGTTCACTGGAGTGCCATCCGGGGGTCTCCTCCGGTGGGTTCTCCATCAGACCTTCGAGCACGCCGACGTAGCGCTCCATGTAGGGGCGCACGAAACCGATGAGGGCACCGGTCTCGTAGCGCAGTTGCCGCAACACCGGATCGACGACCTTGATATTCGATCCGTGACCGTTGACGAAGATAATGCGATTGAAGCCGTGATGGATGAGGCTGCGCGCCACATCGTTCATGACCGCCAACAGCGTGGAACTCCGCAATGTGATGGTCCCTCGCCCTTGACCGGGGTCGTACATGTGCTGCGGTGAATAGCCGGCCCAGATCGGAGGGGTGTGCAGCACTCCGATCGCCTCGGAGACGCGTGCTGAGATCTCGATCGCCGTGATGGTGTCGGTGTACAGCGGTAGGTGTGGGCCGTGCTGCTCCGTGCTTGCCATCGGCACCAGGACCGTGTCTTTAACGTCGAGGTAGTTCTGAATGTCGACGTAGGAAAGATCGGCAAGGTTCCACGACACGAATTTGGACCGAAAATCATCATCGCCGCTGGTCAGGCGGGGAACCTCGCGTCCCGGTGCGTAGTTGTGGCTCTCTAACGAACTGCTCATGTCCTAGTTGTCCCTTCTGATTGTTGTACGAGGTCGAGAAAGTGTTGACCTACACGGCGACCGAATTCGGGGGCATTGACGTGCAGTTGTTCATGAACGACGGTGATGTCCGGCCGAAGACGAGCGACGAACCTTTCGAGGAACGCCGCATCCGTCGCCGGATCGTAGAACTCTCCCCCCGGCACGTTGGGAATCGAGAATCCTTCGGTGGGGATGACCACCCTGATCGGACCCTTGGCACCGTTGATGCGATCGGCGAGATCATCCGCGATGGCCAGCATGTCGTCGAGATTCGCCCGAACCAGAGCGAACTCCGGATTGTGGTCGTACCTCGGGCGATCGGACAGGTGGTCGGGGATCGAGTGCGGCGGGAAGACGGCGAACTCCACACACCCCGGCACCACCACCTGGGGTAGGCCACGTTCGCCCGCGCTACGCAACCGATCGTCTCCGCCCACGTGCACACCACCCATGACGTTGCCGACGAGCTCGGACACCGTGAGGTCCACAACTCCCACGAAATGACCGGCGTCGATGAGTTCCTCCATGGCCGGGCCGCCGACACCATTGGCGTGAAAGACCACGCCGTCCAAGCCGGCTTCCGCGAGNACCTCTCGCATCGCCATCGACGCGGTTGTTGTGTTGCCCAGCATGGTGATGGCGACCGCCGTCGAGTGCTCGGGCGGTTCGAGGGCTTTTTGGCCGTGCTTCACCATTCCCGCCATGGCCGCTGCAGCGTTGTCGAAAACCGAGCAGGCGATGGCGTTCAGGCCGAGGATGTCGACGACCGTGTGCATCACGATCATGTCCGACGTTCCCACCAGCGGGTCGAACAGATGTCGNCCCGATGCGATCGGCGACAACACCATCTTCGGGACTCCCAGCGGCAACTCCATCAGTGCCGCGGCAGACATCACAGCGCCCTCTGCGCCCCCGAGACCGATGCCCCCGAGGACCAGACCTTGCCGGTGCAGGTCGGCAACCCTCGCCCGCACGAACGTCCGCATCTGGTCCACGGCCCGGCCGCGAGTGCCCGCCTGCTGCAGCGCCTCCAACGTGGTTCCACCGAACTCGGCCAAGTCGGCGTGCGAGACGTCCGGCTCGATGGACAGCGGCTCGCCCAAGATCCCCGTGTCCATCACGAGAGTAGGAACCCCCAGGGCATGGAGCCGGGACCGGAGGTAGTCCACCTCCGGTCCCTTGGTGTCGAGTGTCCCGATGAGCAGGACGCTCGGCTCTCCTAACCCCATTCGACCAAGCCTGCGTGTCGGTGCCCGGGCCTAGTTGCTGATCAGTGGCAACAAGGCCTCGGAGTTCTTCATGACCAGCCAGTCGTAGAACTCCTCGGTGAGGGTGCTGCTCCCGTGATCGATGATGAACTGCAACTGTTCCGGGCTGATGTCCGTGAAGTCCGTCTCGAGTGCGTTNGGGTACTTGTTCGCTGGGGTGCGGTCGATCGGTGCCACGAACTCCGCGGTCAAAGCACCGTCGTACCCGATGCTGGCGAGGGTTTCGACGACCTTCTTCCAGTCGTAGTCACCCATGCCCGCCGGCCACCGGTTGTTCTCGGCGACGTGGAAGTCCGTCAGGCGCCCCTTCGTCGAACGAATCGCCTCGTACAAGTCCTCTTCCTCGATGTTGATGTGGAAGGCATCGAGGCACACGCCGCAGTTGGGTCCTGTCGCCTCTGCGAGAACCATGGCCTGCTCAGCTCGGTTGATGAAGTAGGTCTCAAACCTGTTGAGCGGCTCGATGGCGCACCGAACGCCGGCCGCTTCCGAATGCTCGTAGACCTCTTTCATGCCGTCGACGGCCCACTGCCACTCTTCCTCGGGTGTCGCGTCGGGAACGATCTTGCCCACGGTGGCAGGGACGATTGTCATCTCATGGCCATCGAGCTCCTTGACCATGGTGATGCAGTCCTTGACGTACTGCACCGTTGCTGCGCGTTGCGCCTCGTCCTTCGCCGGCATGTTGCGCTCACCGAGCATCAAGGTGACCGATCCCCAGCAGGTCAACCCGTAGTGGTCCAGCAGGGCCTTGACCTCTTTGGAGTCATAGATGTCAGGCTCGCCACTGATCTCAATACTCTTGTATCCGTACTTCGCGAGCCGTGCGATCGTCGTCTCGATCGGCTCCGCCCGCATCCAGTTGTGCATCGATAGGTGCATTACTCACTCTCCCTTGTTCTTCACTTCGTCAATTCCCGCGCCTAATTCATCCGTCGAGGTGGCCCAAAGCCGAGTTTTCCGGGGTTCAAGATTCCATCGGGATCCCAAGCCGCCTTCAACGACTTGAGCAGATCGAAAGCCTCCCCATGCGCTTCGCGCATGAATCGACCCAGTTTCACGCCGACGCCGTGGTGCTCGTTCAAGGTTCCGCCGTTTTCCAGTGAGGCCCGGACAGCGGCATCCCAGACTCGGTCATGGAGTGCCATCGCTTCATCCGGATCGCTCGGAGCTTCATCGATGTAGAACCTGTCGTAAATCATCGACCCCCACGGGAACCAGTGGGAAAAGTGAGCGGTGTACGTGGCCCCGTACTCGGCGAAGCCTTCTTCGATGACTTTCTTCTTCGCCCAGTAGATGTCTTCGAGTCGATCGAAGCGGGCGCATGTGTCGGTTGTGCCGAAGACCATCGGCGGGGCGGGTGCCTTCCCATGAGCGAACGGCTCGTACTTTCGGTCCCACCACAACTGCCCAAGTTCGGGTCCGTAGCTTGTCCCGCCGACCTCACCGCAGACCTGGGTGATCTGCTGGACCTCGTAGTCCACCAACGGACTCGGACCGTCGCACATCAGGACGAGCAGGACTCCCTCCACGTCGGCATCGATCCACGAAGCCAACTTCTGCGTGTCCTTCTCGTCGTACAGGCGCACGACCGCCGGTCGGAGCCTGCCGACCATGATGCGTCGGCCCGCCTCGATTCCCTCGCTGATGGACGGGAAGCCGAAGGACAGGAATTCGCGACGCTCCGGAAGTGGCTCGAGCTGCATGGCCGCCTGGGTGATGACGCCGAGGGTGCCTTCCGACCCGACGAGGACTTGGACGAGGTCCGGGCCGGATGCATGGTTGGGAGTAGGAAGCGTTTCGACCAGGCGGCCCGGCGGCAGCGCCGCCTGCACCTGCAACACCAGATCCTCGGCCTTGCCGTACTTGGTCGACAGCACCCCCGATCCGCGCGCGGCGAGGAAGCCGCCCAGGGTTGCTCCGAAGTGGAACGAGCCGGGATAGTGGGGCATCGTCAAACCGACGGCGTTCAGCTCCTCCTCCAGAGCCGGACCGTCGATTCCGGCTTCCGCGGTGACAACCAGGCTCGTGTGGTCGATCTCCAGGATTCGGTTCATCCGGGTGAGGTCCAGTGCGATCCCCCCGTACGGGGCGAACGTTCCCCCCTGGGTTCCAGACCCTCCGCCCCGAGGGACCACCGGCATACCGAAATCACTGGCGATGCGAACGCACGCGGCGACTTCCTCCGCGTTTGCGGGGTGAACGGCGATATCGGCGGTGGGGTGGGGCAAGTTCTTGTACCGCATGTACTGGCTCATCCACGACCAGTCATCGGCCTGGGCTTCGAGATCCTTGGGGTCGACCGACACGTGGTCCGGCCCGACGGCATCGGCCAACTCTCGAGCGACGAGGCCGATCACATACCGACGGCGAATATCGCGTTCAGGGGCAGCGTCCAGGTTCTCCACTACGTATCCTTGTCTGTATACAGGTCGAGATACTAGAAGCCGGTACGCTGTTGCACAAGCACTTTGGCCATATTCGCCGAAAGGAACAGGAGGCCNGGCATGTCTGACCCCTGGGGTCTCGAGGGCGCAACGGTGGCCATCACCGGAGCCTCAACGGGAATCGGAGCGGCCCTGACCGACGCCTTTCTCGACTCCGGCGCGATCGTCCTGGGCATCAGCCGCTCCCCGGACAAGCACCCGACGACATCGCCGAACTACCGAACCTACGCCGCAGATCTATCAGTCCGGTCCGAGACCGAGGCCTTGATCGACGCGCTGAAGGCCGATCACGAGCGAATCGATGTCCTGATCAACAACGCAGGACACGCGTTGCGGGCACCGTCGGTCGACTACCCGATGGACGACTGGGATCGACTGATCGAGCTCAACCTGACCGCACCTTTCCTTCTTTCCCGCGGTCTCGCGCCGCCGATGTTGCACCGGGGTGCGGGCAAGGTCATCTTCACGGCCTCCTTGTGGTCGTTCCTCGGTGGCCGCAGCGTGCCGGCCTACACCGTGACCAAGTCCGGGATAGCGGGAATGATTCGGGCTCTATCCAACGAGTGGGCGCCTCAGGGAGTCCAGGTCAACGGCATCGCCCCCGGATACATCGATACCGATCTGACCCGACCGGCNATCAACGATCCCGAGATAGGGCCGGCGTTCCTTGCCCGNATCCCNGCTGGCCGCTGGGGAGAACCGCAGGACGTCGCCGGTGCCGCTCTCTTCCTCGCGAGCCATCACTCGGACTACATCACCGGGACGATCGTCCCCGTCGACGGCGGGTGGCTCGCCCATTAACGCGTGGACCGCTGCCACGCGCAGCCGCCCGTGCGCACCGAGCCTTCGCCACCGGAGACCGACACCGTGAACATCCCCCGGGTCATGACCGGAGTTCAACTCATCGGCCACGGTGGCTTCGATCAATTAATCCTGCGTCACGACATTCCCGTCCCCCACGCGCAAGCAGATGAGGTTCTGATCCGCGTGGGCGCATCGTCGGTGAACAACACCGACATCAACACACGCACCGGTTGGTATTCACACGATCGGGCTGCATCCCACACCTCATGGTCGGGACAGCCCCTGTCTTTTCCCCGCATCCAGGGAGCCGACTGCTGCGGGCGCATCGTCGCGGCCGGATCCGCCGTGGATCCAGCACGGCTCGGCGAACGGGTGCTCGTTCGGACAATGCAAGACCCGGTGACGATCGGCAGCAAGGAAATACCCGTCACGCTCGGCTCCGAGATCGACGGCGCGTTCGCCGAGTACCTCGTCGTTCGATCAAGTGAAGCGTTTCGCATCGAGAGCCCCCTGACCGATAGCCAGCTCGCGACCTTCCCCTGTGCNTACTCCACGGCAGAGGGGCTGCTNCANCGTGCCGGCGTTTCCGCCGAGCGGGTTCTGATCACCGGAGCCTCCGGCGGAGTCGGATCCGCTCTCGTCCAACTCGCAGCCATGCGGGGAGCAGACGTCACCGCGGTGGCGTCCCCGACNAACCACCAGGCCCTTCGAGACCTCGGAGCGCATCGGTTGATCGCACGAGATGCCTCGCTGCTTGAGGAAGTCGGTGAATCGACCATCGACGTCGTCATCGATGTCGTCGGGGGCGATTCGTTCGCCGATGTGTTGAAGATCGTCACCCCTCGGGGCAGGTACGCGACGGCAGGGGCAGTCGCCGGACCCGATGTCGCCCTCGATCTACGAGATCTGTACCTGAAAGACCTGACGCTTTTCGGCTGCACCTTCCATCCTCGTTCGGTGTTCGCCGATCTCGTCGGCTACATCGAAGCCCGTGGCATCACACCCATCGTTGCTGACGANTACGACCTCGCTGACATCCAGGCTGCGCAGGAACGCTTCATGTCGAAGGACTTCTTCGGCAAGATCGCGATCGTCTCGCCGTAGAGCAGCTCCCGTTCTACAGCTCCACGTCGATGGTTCGCATCAACTCCAGTGACGCTCGAACGCGAGCAACCTCGTGCACCCGGAGAATGCCCACGCGCCCGAGGAAGCCGAGCACCGCGAACACGCCTTCGGCGGATCGGAACTCCTCCTGAAAGACATCGAAGGCGTGCGGCATGACCTGGCAACTCGGCACTCCCAACGAACGCAGCCGAAATGAGTGGAGCAACACCTGAGCCTGATGGCGAATCTTGCTGATCGGATCCACCTCGGGTCCGTAGAAGAAACCCAGACCGGCGTCGATTGCGATACTGCCCACCCCCCGGGACCGAGCGTGCTCGATTCGCGGCTCGAAGTGTTCGATCAAGGCAGGTATCGGATCCGCCTCGATGCGGATTGACAGTTCGTCGCGGACGGTCTCACCGGGCGTGAAACACATCAGCAACGATGCTCCGGCCGATCCGATGATGTCGAAGATCGCATCGTCGTCACGCGTGCCGGTCAGGTTGACCACGCACGCACCCGCTCTCACGGCAGCGTGAATCACGTCAGCGTCGTAACTCTCGATAGACACCGGTACGTGATCTGCCGACAGTTCTTCGACNACGGGGATCAGCGCGTCGATCTGGTCGTGAGTCGATACGCGAAGGCCACCGGCACGCGAGGATTCCGCCCCAATGTCGATGACGTGGGCGCCCTGGTGAAACAAGATTCGCGCCCGACGGACCGCATCCGCTGGGGTGGGCGCGACGCTGTCGCGGTAGGTCGAATCCCGCGACCGATTGACCACACCCATGATGAGCGGCTCGTTGTCGGTCTCGAACCTTCGCCCGCCGATCATGAACGGCTCGATCTCAGTGGTGAACGCTCCCGCATTGGCGGCCGCTAGGGCCTCAATGTCTTGCATTGTCAGCATCAACGGATGCTAACCGCCACAGAAAACACGGCGAACGCGTTGGTGGCAGGTAGTGGATTCGAACCACTGTAGGCATAAGCCGACGGATTTACAGTCCGCTCCCATTGGCCGCTCGGGCAACCTGCCGTGCTGTCGTGCAGCGCGGGAAACCTTACAGGNGGCTCATCGACTATTCGAGGCCGAGCCCTTGCAGTGCCTGATCCATCGTGGGCGCCGTTGCGATGCGCTCGCGCATATCTTCCTCGAAGCCGTCTGCGGGGACTCCCACAAACGTGGCCCCGGCGGCGAGAGCCGCCTGCGCATCCCACGTGGAATCACCGATCATGGTCGCGCTGCCCGGTGCGACACAAAGAATCCGACAGGCGTCGATCACTCCATCCGGTTCGGGTTTGGGTCGCATCTCCGGGTCCCGTCCCACCACCACGTCTATCTCCTGCCCCACGCGCAGTCCGTGGAATTCCAGCACATCGGTGGCCACATCTCNGGGNAGCAGGGTGATGACCGCCGTCGGTTGNGAAACCAAACGCCCGAAACACTCCGGCACGGTGGGCATCAGGTGAGACTGGGGAATCGCGGCCCGCTCGTGGCGCGCGATGGTCTCGGAAATTCGACTCCACCGGGCGTCGCCAAAGAAGGCGTGCAACACACTCATGCAACTCATCGTGGCTCGATCCCAATCCGTCATCGGGACGTCGACGTCGGACCACTCCCCCACAAGTTCCTGCACGTCGGCAAGGGCGGCCGCATAGTTCGTGAAGGACTGGAGGTCCACCAGGGTTCGATCGAGGTCGAGAAGAAGGGCGTGGGTGTCGGTCACGTCACCAGAGTGCCATGACGCCATCGCCCNTGCACCAAGGCGTAACCCCACGAGCGTGAGCCCTCGCAGCCCCCGGCAGTAAGGTCTCGTCTCGAAACGACTACGAACGCATCAAGGAGTAGGCATGGCGGACAGCAGTTTCGACATCGTCAGTGAAGTGGACAAGCAAGAGGCGGACAACGCCCTGAACCAGGCCGCCAAAGAGGTCTCGCAGCGTTTCGATTTTAAGAACACGGGAACGACAATCGAATGGAAGGGCGATCTCGTTGTGGAGATCACCTCCTCAACGGAAGAGCGGGCGTCGGCTGCTCTTGATGTTCTCAAGGACAAGATCGTCAAGCGGGGCATCAGTCTCAAGGCTTTCGATCACGGTGAGCCCCGCTCCTCCGGCAAGGAGTACAAGATCAACGGNACGTTNACCTCGGGCATTTCCTCCGAGCAAGCCAAGAAGCTGAGCAAATTAATTCGAGACGATGGACCCAAGGGAGTNAAAACTCAAATACAAGGGGACGAGCTGCGCNTTACGCACAAGAGTCGTGACGCCTTGCAAGACGTCATCGCTCTGGTCAAAGGTGCCGATCTTGACTTCGCCGTTCAATTCGTCAACTACCGGTAGGCCACCAGCGAGAAAGGTCGACCGCGTCCTGTTGTAATCCCTGCCGGTCGCCAGAGGAGTAATCGAACGAATTCCGCCAGGCAAGCGCGTCGAACGGGCACGTTTCGATGCAGATACCGCAATACATACACAAGCCGTAGTCGATGGTGAATTCATCGAGGACNTTGACANTGCGTGGACGCCGTGCNCCTTCCTCGCTCACCTCTTCCACATGCGATTCGACANAGATGCACCACGACGGGCACTCGCGCACGCACACCATGCACGACGTGCACGCTTCCGGCAGCAGGGCGATCACGTTCCGTTGAGGGGTTGAATCACTCATCGCGTGTCCATTCNGCCCGCACACCCGGGGGAAGTTTCTGACGCCTTCGACCAGTGGTCGACTCTTGCCCGGGCCACGGGGTCCTCACCCGCGCATCAAGGGCTGCGGTCCTGCGCATAGGAGATGACCCATCTCCCGCGCGCATTAACAACGCATTGGTTTGGGATCGACCCAGGAACTCGATTCCGAACATTTCGTGCGTCTCGCGTTCATGCCAGTCGGCTCCCGGGAACCACGACGTGATGCTTTCGATCTCGGGACGCTCGCTATTGAGTTCACACCGCAGCATCTCCGAACGCGAGGAGTCGGGGTCGACCAAATGCACCACCACGAACAGTGATTCGGCGGTATCCACCGCCGTCAACCAATCCACCACATCGCAGCCGCGAGCCGCGGACGCCGTGCACGCCGCCACCCACTCATCAGCAGCAATGTCGATGATCGCCGGCGTCTTCGTCACGCTGGAATCCTCGAATCCACGAGCCGTTCGAGTTCGACCACCAGCGCTTCCGGGCGAGGCGGACACCCGGGCACGTACGACGCGATCTCCTGACCTGGGAACAACGCCTCGATGCCCGGTCTGACCGTGGGGGCGTCCCAATACGGTCCGCCGCTGGTCGCGCACGCACCGAAACTGACGATGATGACTGGTCCGTGCTGCGCGTGTTCGTCGAACAGGCGCACGAGGGCGGGCTCCACAGCGGTGGTGACGGTGCCGGCCACCACCAAGACNGTCACCGCCGCCGCCCGAGGCACGGTCTCGGACGCNACGAGCAGGCCTCGCTGACCGGCAGCCTCGACTTCCAAANAGCAGCAGGCGAGGCCCGCGCTTGCCACGTCGACCGCCACATCGGGGCGGGATGCCAGGCGCCACACGACGTGCAGGCTATCTGGACGATGACGGTGTGATCACGATTTACCGCTAACCTGTCCCTGCGACCCAAAAGAGAGCAAAATGCGACATACGGTCGCAGACCACGCAGCATTGCAAGCAGCCGGATCTCCAGAAAGCCAGAGGAACCGACGGTATGGCCAAGCAGGTCGTCGAAGTCGACAGGGTCGTCATCCGTTTTGCAGGTGACTCAGGCGACGGCATGCAACTGACCGGGGATCGCTTCACATCCGAGGCCGCCTGGATGGGCAACGATCTGCTGACCTTGCCCGACTTCCCCGCAGAGATCCGCGCCCCCGCCGGGACCCTGCCGGGCGTCTCGAGTTTCCAGCTCGCCTTCGCCGATCACGACATCACCACCCCCGGTGATCAACCGAATGTGCTCGTGGCCATGAACCCCGCCGCGCTCAAAGCAAACATCGCCGATCTCCCTCGCGGTTCCGATCTCATCGTGAATACCGACGAATTCACCAAGCGGAATGTGGAGAAGGTCGGCTACCACGAGAGCCCGTTGGACGACGATTCTTTGGAGGCGTACCGGCTTCACCCGATCGCCTTGACGTCCATGACCGTGGAAGCGCTCAAGGAATTCGACCTCACAAAGAAGGAGGCGGAGAGGGCCAAGAACATGTTCGCCCTCGGACTGCTTCTCTGGCTCTACCACCGGCCGACCGAGGGAACGATCGAATTCCTCGAGAAGAAATTCGCCAGCAAGCCGGAGATCATGAAGGCGAACATCGCAGCCTTCCAAGCCGGTTGGTCGTACGGCGAGACCACCGAGGAGTTCTCGGTTCAGTACGAGGTCAAGCCGGCCGCGATGCAACCGGGCACCTACCGCAACATCACCGGCAACCTAGCCTTGGCCTACGGCCTGATCACCGCATCTCATCAATCGGGTCTACGGCTCTTCCTCGGCTCATACCCGATCACACCGGCATCGGACATCCTGCACGAGTTGAGCAAGCACAAGCGTTTCGGAGTCATGACCTTCCAGGCCGAGGACGAGATTGCCGGCATCGGTGCTGCACTCGGCGCTAGCTACGGAGGCTCACTCGCCGTTACCACCACGTCGGGTCCCGGGATCGCACTCAAGTCGGAAACGATCGGGTTGGCCGTGTCCCTCGAACTCCCTCTCATCGTCGTGGATGTGCAACGCGGTGGACCATCAACGGGACTGCCAACAAAGACCGAGCAGTCGGATCTGTTGCAGGCGATGTTCGGGCGCAACGGAGAATCACCCGTCCCCATCGTTGCTCCGCAGAGCCCCGCCGACTGCTTTGACGCCACCGTCGAGGCGGCGCGCATCGCAGTCACGTACCGAACACCGGTCTTTCTTCTGTCCGACGGGTACCTGGCCAACGGGTCCGAGCCATGGTGTCTTCCCGAGATCGATTCCCTTCCGGTCATTGATCCCGATTTCGCGACCAAGCCGAACCATCAAGCNGAGGACGGGAGCGAGGAGTTCTGGGCCTACCAACGTGATCCTCAGACTCTGGCGCGCCCCTGGGCTATTCCNGGAACTGCTGGTCTCGAGCATCGGATCGGTGGCCTNGAAAAGGCGGACGGCTCGGGCAACATCTCCTACGATCCGGAGAACCACGATCACATGGTTCGCCTGCGTCAAGCGAAGGTCGACGCAATCGCGGACACCATCCCCGATATCGAGGTGGACGATCCCGGCGGCGACGCTCGCATTCTCATGCTCGGCTGGGGCTCCACGTACGGCCCCATTGGNGCTGCCTGCCAGATCGTTCGACGCTCCGGGGTCAAAGTCGCCCAGGCCCATTTGCGACACCTCAACCCTTTTCCCCGCAATCTCGGTGAGGTGCTCGCGTCGTACGAGCGGGTCGTCGTGCCGGAGATGAACCTCGGACAACTCAACATGCTGCTGAGGTCGAAGTTCCTCATCGACACCTACGGCTATAACCAGGTCCGCGGTCTGCCGTTCAAGTCTTCGGAATTGGTTGATGTCATTCGTGAGATCTCCGAGCAAATGGAGGAGTCGTCATGACGACTGATGCATTCCCCGCTCTTTCTTTGGTCCCCAAGACCGACGTAGAGATGAAGGCGAAGGATTTCAAGACAGACCAAGAAGTTCGCTGGTGTCCCGGCTGCGGCGACTACGCCATCCTCGCCGCCGTCCAAAGCTTCATGCCGGAGATGGGTCTGAAGCGCGAGAACATCGTCTTCGTCTCCGGAATCGGATGTTCGTCTCGCTTCCCCTATTACATGAATACCTACGGTGTTCACAGCATCCACGGACGCGCACCGGCGATCGCGACCGGCCTGGCCACCACCCGTCCGGATCTGTCTGTCTGGGTGGTGACCGGCGACGGTGACGCCCTCAGCATCGGGGGTAATCACCTCATCCACGCCCTGCGCCGCAACGTCAACCTGAAGATTCTGCTGTTCAACAACCGCATTTACGGCTTGACCAAAGGCCAATACTCCCCGACGTCGGAGCAAGGGAAAGTCACCAAGAGCACCCCGCAGGGGTCACTCGACTACGCCTTCAACCCCGTGTCGGTCGCACTCGGTGCGGAGGCGACTTTCGTGGCACGGGCGATTGACTCTGACCGTAAGCATCTGACCGAGGTTCTCCGCGCCGCGGCTGCCCACGAAGGCTCCGCCCTCGTGGAGATCTACCAGAACTGCAACATCTTCAACGACGGTGCGTTCGAGCCTCTGAAGGAGAACGATGTCCGAGAGGACCATCTCATCCGCCTCGAGCACGGCCAGCCGATCATCTTCGGGAACAACCACGAGAAGTGCGTCATCCGGGATTCGGATGGTCACCTGCAGGTGGTGAACGTCGAGGACGTCGATCAGTCTGAGGTGATCATTTTTGATTCCCACGCGAAGGACCCCGGCCTAGCCTTCGCGTTATCGCGTTTGTATAACCCACGGACTCTCACCAACACCCCGATCGGCATCTTCCGAGATGTCACCCACCGCGAGGCCTACGACCGGATGGCTCAGCAACAGATTGCGGATGTCATCGAATCCGAGGGTCCCGGAGATCTCCGCTCGCTGCTGCACGGCAGCGATACGTGGACCATCAACTGACCGTCACCCGCGAGGAGCCCGGCGCCCAGCACCGACTCGGGCTGCTCCTCGGCGTCGCAGCCTGGACCCTGTGGGGGCTCTTCCCCCTGTACTTCGCCCTCCTGGATGACGTGCCCCCGCTGGAGGTCGTCGCTCACCGAGTTGTCTGGACGCTCGTCTTTCTGGTGGTGATCATTTCCATCTCGCGACATTGGGGTGGGTTACGACGAGCATTCAACCGCAGGACGTTCGCAATCCTGATGGGTGCGGCGGTCTTCATTTCCATCAATTGGCTTGTCTACGTCTACGCGATCGCGACCAATCAAGTCGTCCAAGCCTCCCTCGGCTACTTCATCAATCCGCTCGTATCGGTAGCCCTGGGTATCGCCCTTCTCCGGGAAAGACTTCGACGGTTGCAATGGGTGGCCGTTGGCATCGCGATCGTCGCGGTGATCATCTTGACCCTCAGTTACGGCGGCCTGCCCTGGATCAGCCTGACTCTTGCTTTCAGCTTCGGAATGTANGGCCTGATGAAGAAGATGGCCAACATGAGTTCGACGCATAGCCTTCTGATCGAGACCGCCGCCCTGGCCCCGTTCGCTCTGGCCTTGATGACCACGTGGCACGGCAATGGTCAGGCGGCGTTCGCTCTCGGTGGATGGCAGACATCACTGCTGCTTGTTCTGCTCGGACCCGTGACGGCAATTCCGTTGCTCGCCTTCGGCGGAGCAGCCACTCGGATTCCCCTTTCCACACTCGGCATCCTTCAGTACATCACTCCAATCTTGCAGTTCTCTATCGGCGTCTTTCTCTTCAACGAACCGATGCCGGGTTCTCGCTGGGTGGGATTCTTCTTCGTCTGGTCGGCACTTATCGTNTTCTCAACGGACGCCTTCCGCTACGCCCGCCAGCGCCGTCCAGAACCATCCAGCGATCTCATNGACGAACTGGAAGTAACGGAGTCTCNCTAGCCGTCACGATGCGTTCGATGCNTTCGATGCNTCCGACGTGATCGNCGNCGCACAGAGTACGTCAGCCGGTTCGATTCACCACGTAATCGCACAACGCTTCNAGCGCNACCTTTGCATCTCCTNCCGGNANTGGTTCNAGGATCCGACGNGCNTCCCCCGCCCACCGGCGTGCCTCATCACGCGCATCTTCAAGCGCTGGATGCGCCCGCAGCAACCGAAGAGCCTGCGCGTGATCGGCATCATCGGGAATTGGTCCCGACAAGAACGCGACTAGTTCGTCGCCGCCGGATTGATCGCTCGATTGCGCGATCAACGTNGCCAGAGTGGGCACACCCTCGCGTAGATCGGTACCCGGCAACTTGCCCGACTGCTCCGCATCAGATGTGATATCAACGATGTCNTCCGCGAGTTGGAAAGCAACGCCGATGGCCTCGCCGAAGCGGCTCAGTGTGTCGATGGTGGATGTTTCGGCTCCGGCCATCATGGCCCCGAACCGACCGGCGGTAGCGATCAACGAACCGGTCTTGTCCGAAAGAACCTGCAGATGGTGCTTGACCGGATCGATGCCGTCGTCCGGCCCCACCGCTTCGCGAATCTGNCCTGTGCACAGGCGCTCGAAGGTTTGCGCCTGAATGCGCACCGCCTCGGGTCCGAGGTCCGCCAAGATGTCAGACGCGCGAGCAAACAGAAAGTCACCGGTGAGAATCGCGATCGAGTTGTCCCAGCGCGCGTTCGCCGACGGGGCNCCACGCCGGAGCTGCGCTTCGTCCATNACNTCGTCGTGATACAGCGTGGCCAGGTGGGTGAGCTCGACGACGACCGCCGNCTTGATGACGTCGTCATTGGCCGGGCGGGGACCAAAGTGCGACGCGAGAAGCGTCAAGAGAGGACGGAACCTCTTGCCGCCGGCATCCACNAGATGCCGGGANGTCTCCGTAACGAAGGGGTAGTCACTGACCACCGTGCCGCGGAGGTAGCGCTCAACGTCCTCCATCGCAGACGCCAGCCGGGAGTCGAAGGCAGGATCGACGGCCAATTCACCCAGCGGACTCTCCGTCATACCAAGACGGTACTACCGGATGAAGACATCGGCATTTGCAACCAGATCTAGGACCGGCTGAGGCACGACGCCCAGGATCACCGTCACCGCGGCGCCCGCTGCCAGGGCGACGGTGGTGAAGGCGGACGGAACNACCACACTCGCCGTCTGATCAGTGGGCTGGGCGAAGAACATGACCACAATCACCCGGACGTAGAAGAACGCGGCGATGAGACTCGCCACCACGCCGACGATCACCAACCACACCATGCCCGCTTCTATCGCCGCAGCGAAGACGCCGAACTTGCCGACGAATCCGGAGGTCAGCGGGATGCCCGCGAGGGCGAGCATGAACACGGCGAACGCCGATGCGACGACCGGAGACTTACGGCCGATGCCCGACCACGTTGCGAGGTTCGTTGCTTCGCCACCAGCGTCACGGACCATGGTGATAATCGCGAACGCACCGATCGTCGTGAAGCCGTACGCGATGAGGTAGAACANCGTGCTGGCGATACCGGCAGCCGATGCGGCGGCGACACCGATCAGGATGAAGCCGGCCTGGGCCACGGATGAGTACGCGAGCATTCGCTTGATGTCCGACTGGACGACCGCGAGGATCGACCCCACCAGCATGGTGAGGGTGGCGATGATCCAGATAATCGGCTCCCAGTCCCATCGCACGCCTCCGAAGGCGACGTAGAGAATCCGCAGCAGTGCTCCAAACGCGGCAATCTTTACTGTCGCCGCCATGAATCCGGTTACGGCAGTCGGTGCTCCCTGGTAGACGTCCGGCACCCATTGGTGGAACGGAACCGCACCCACCTTGAACAGCAAGCCGATGAGCACCATGCCCAACCCGATCATCAAGACCAACGACTCACCAGGCTTGCTGGTGACGGTTTGAGCGATCTCCGGGAAGGTGATGGATCCTGCGTAGCCGTACACCAGCGCGGCGCCGTAGAGGAAGAACGCTGACGAGAAAGCGCCGAGCAGGAAGTACTTCAACGCCGCCTCCTGACTCAGCAATCGGCGTCGGCGCGCCATGCCCGTCATCAGGTAGAGCGGGAGCGACATGATCTCCAAGCCGATGAACATGATGAGAAGGTCATTCGAGGTGACGAAAAGCATCATCCCAAGAACAGCGAAAAGCGTCAGGGGCCAGACCTCGGTTTGCAGGTAGCCGCGCTGCGTGAACTGCTTCTCCTCTTCCGATCCTGGCAGCGAGGAGACGCGAGAGGCAAACGCATCGCCCACCGAGTCGATCGAGCGTTCGGCCATCAGTGCAGCCCCGAGGAGCGCGATGATCACGATGGCGCCTTGAAGAACCAGCGCGGGTCCATCGATCACGATCGCTTGACCGGCCGTCACCACCCGGGTGGATGCGTTGATGACGATCAACGCCGCTGCGGCGATGAGTGAACCGAACACGATCAGCAGCTGCAGGTATCGGCGCACGCTCCGTGGCGTGAATGCCTCTACCAGAACCGACACGATGGCGGCTCCGAAGATCACGATCATCGGAGCGATCGCTACGTAGTCGATTGCCGGGGGCGAGTAGTTCATGGTTGGCTCCCGTCACTGGAAACCACTGGCTCTGGATCCACAGCGGAGATGGTGTTCATCGTCCAATCGACGGCGGGGTTGATCACGTTCAACAACGGCGCGGGGTACAGGCCGAGCGTGATGCTTAGGGCAGCGATCGGCACCAGCGCGGTGATTTCCCGCCCCTTGAGGTCGGTCATGCCTTCGATGCTTGGATTCGCCGGCCCGGTCATCAACTTTTGATACAAGCGCAGCACATACGCGGCCGTGATCACGATTCCCAGCGTGCCCAACGCGCCGACCCATAGGTAGCGCTCGAAGGCTCCCAGCAAGACGAGGAACTCGCCGACGAAGGACACCAGACCCGGAAGAGCCAGTGAGGACAGCGCCGCAACGAGGAAGAAGCCCGCGAGCACCGGGGCGACCTTGTTGACACCGCCGTAATCGGCAATGAGAGCTGAGTCGCGGCGCCGTGACATCAAGAAGCCTGCGGTCAGGAACAGGGCGGCGGTGGAGAGGCCGTGCGCCACCATGTAGACCACCGAGCCCGATTGACCCGAGCTCGTGAAGACGAAAATGCCAAGCGCGATGAACCCGAAGTGAGACATAGAGGAGTAGGCGAACAAGCGCCGCATGTCCTGGGCGGTGAGGGCTACGTACGCTCCGTAGAAGATGCCGATCAAGGCCATACCGATGACGACCGGTGCGTAGAACTCACTAGCTGCCGGGAAGATCGGCAAGCAGTAGCGGATCATCCCGAAAGTTCCCACCTTGTCGAGAACACCGATCAGTAGCACCGACGTGCCGGGCTTGGATTGCGCTGCTGCGTCCGGAAGCCAGGTGTGGAACGGCCACAGGGGGGCCTTGATCGCGAACGCGAAGAAGAAGCCGAGGAAGAGCATCTTCTGCGTGTTGGGGTCCATCTCCAAGCCCACCAAGGACAGGAAGTCGAAAGTTCCACTCCCCAATTCACGAGCGGAGACCACATACAGGCCGATCAACGACGCCAACATGAACAGGCCGCCGAGCAGGCTGTAGAGAAGGAACTTGATTGCCGCGTAGGACCTTTGCGGACCGCCGTAGCGACCGATCATGAAGTAGACAGGGATGAGCATCACTTCGAAGAAGACGTAGAACAAGAAGACATCTGTTGCAGCGAAGACACCGATCATCAATGCTTCGAGGGCCAAGATCAACGCGAAGTAACCCTTGACCGAACCCTCGGACTCTTGGTCGCCTTCGATATCGCGCCAACCCGCCAGGATCACGATGGGAACCAACGTTGCGGCCAGCGCGATGAGCACCAGTCCTATCCCGTCCACTCCTACCGAGTACGAGATGCCGAACGACGGGATCCAGGGGTAGGACTCCACAAATTGGAAGGGCTGCGTGGATGCGCCGTCGAACTGCAAGGCCATCGCGATCGTCAATGCCAAGACGGCACCGGAGACCACGAGCGAGACCTGCTTGGCCAGTGTCGGCTTGGACTTCGGAAGAAGGGCAACCACGATGCTGCCGATCAAGGGCAGCAGGCCGAGCGTCGTCAACCAGGGGAAGGCGCTCATGACAGCACCACCAAAACGAGGGCGATGGCGACGATGAGGGCGCCCCCCACCATGGACAACGCGTAGGAACGTGCGAAACCGCTCTGGCTTCGCCGCAAGCGGCGAGCCAGGTCACCGACGAAGGTTCCGGTCCAATTGACGAAGCCGTCGACAGCCTTGTTATCGAAGGTGGTGATCATCTCCGCTGCTCGGTAGGTGGGTTGCACGACGAGCACGTCGTTCACGGCGTCGCCGTAGAGGTCCTGACGTGCCGCGCGCGTGAGAGCGTTACCCGTCGGAGCCTCAATGGGTACATCCCTTCGGGCGTACATGACCCAGCCGATGATGGCTCCGATGATGACCACGATCAGGGTGACAGCGATGTAGAAGGACGTGGGCAAGGGGGTGGGGACCGACTCGTAACCCACGACCGGCTTGAGCCAATCCTTGATGTCTCCCCAGAACAGCAGGGCCATACCGAGGAAGACGGATCCGAGTGCCAGCAATACGAGGGGGATGGTCATCACCGAGGGCGACTCGTGCGGGTGAGCATCGTCTTCCCAACGCTTCTTGCCGAAGAACGTCATGGCGATCATCCGGGTCATGTAGAAGCCGGTGACGCCGGCAGCGAGGATGGCAGCAGCGCCGATAATCGAGTTGCGCTCGAACGCGGCGTGGATGATCTCGTCCTTCGACCAGAACCCCGCAAACGGCGGTATGCCGATGATGGCGAGATAGCCGGCCATGAACGTCACGAAAGTGACACCCATGACTCCCCGGAGCGCTCCGTAGCGGCGCATGTTCACGTTGTCGTTCATTCCGTGCATGACTGATCCGGCACCGAGGAAGAGGCCGGCCTTGAAGACACCGTGGGTGAGGAGGTGGAAGATCGCGTAGACGTAACCGATGGGGCCGAGACCGGCGGCGAACACCATGTAGCCGATCTGACTCATCGTGGATCCGGCCAGCGACTTCTTGATGTCGTCCTTGGCCGAACCGATGATCGCGCCCATGAAGATCGTGATCAGTCCGACAACGACAACGGCCGTCGCGGCCCACGCTGCAGCGTCGTAGATAGCGTTGCTGCGGGCGATCAAATAGACACCGGCGGTGACCATGGTGGCCGCGTGGATGAGTGCGGACACCGGTGTGGGTCCTTCCATGGCATCCAACAACCAGGCCTGCAGGGGGAATTGGGCCGACTTGCCGGCAGCGGCGAGGAGCAGCAACAGGCCGATGGCCGTCAGCGTTCCCTCACTCGCGTCACTTGCTTGCCCGAAGACGTCCTGGAAGGTGATCGATCCGAAGGTGACGAAGATGAGCATGATGGCTAGCGAAAGACCGACGTCTCCTACTCGGTTGATCACGAACGCCTTCTTCGCTGCTGCCGCGGCACTCGGCTTGTGTTGCCAGAAACCGATCAGCAGGTAACTCGCGAGCCCGACGCCTTCCCAGCCGACGTACAACAGCAGGTAGTTATTGGCGAGCACCAACACCAGCATCGCGGCGACGAACAGATTCAGGTAGCCGAAGAACTTGCGTCGATCCCGGTCATGGGACATGTAGCCGAGCGAATAGATGTGGATCAGCGCGCCGACGATGGTGATCAGCAAGACGAAGACCATCGACAGCTGATCTAGTTGCAGCGCGAAGGAGGCTTGGAACGAGCCGACGAACACCCAGTCATACACGTTCTGCACGACCGTGCGCTCTTTGGCGGGACGCTCCATCAGGGCGAGCAACATCAAGACGCTGATGACGGCAGACGCCACGACGGTGAGCACGCCGAGTATCGGGCCCCACGAATTGGTGCGCCGACCAGCGAACAGCAGGATGGCCGCGCCGGCTGCCGGGAGGGCGATAATCACCCACAGCAGCGCGAAGATCCCCTCGGCGGGGACTATCTCGGTCACGTATCCGTCCTATTCGTTTTTCGTCAGTACTTCAGAAGATTGGGTTCGTCGATCGATGCGGAACGTCTGGTGCGGAAGATGGTCACGATGATCGCCAAGCCCACGACTACTTCGGCCGCAGCCACGACCATCACGAAGAACGCGACGACCTGGCCGTCGAGATTTCCGTTCATGCGAGCGAACGCAACGAAGGCAAGGTTCGCGGCATTGAGCATTAGTTCCACGGACATGAAGACGATGATCGCGTTGCGACGAACGAGCACCCCGATCGCACCGATGCTGAACAGCAGCGCGGAGAGCAGCACGTAATTGGCCGGATTCATCGGCCGTCATCCTCAACGGACGTATCGGCAGACAGTTGACGCACTTCGTCGATCTCGGCCGGATCAACGTCCCGGATATCGTCACGGACCCTGAGGGGCTCCGGAACACTGATGTCGCTCGTGCTTCCGTCCGGCAGGAGGGCGGGTGTGTCAACCGCGTTGTGCCGCGCGTAGACGCCCGGTGGGGGGAGTTGCCCCGGGTGCGCCCCCGATGCGAAACGCTCTTGGGACAACTCTCGCTGCGTTCGTTTGGGCATCCACCTTTCGCGGTGCGTGAGGATCATGGCCCCCATAGCCGCGGTGATCAGCAACGCGGCGGTCACCTCGAAGGCGATCAGGTAGGGACCGAACATCAGGGCCGCGAGCCCTTCCACATTTCCGCCCTGGGCGGCATTGGCCGCGTCGAGTCCTGTCGAGGACGTTTCCATCAAGCCGTTGCCGATTCCTGCGATCAGCAGAATGGAGAAGCCGACTCCGAGGAGAAAAGCAGCCACCCGCTGGCCCTTGATGGTCTCGATGAGCGAGTCAGAGGAGTCGACTCCGACCACCATGAGGACGAAGAGGAACAGCATCATCACGGCACCGGTGTAAACGATGATCTGGACCATTCCCAAGAAGGGAGCCGAATTCGCAACGTAGAGGATCGCCAGATTGATCATGGTGAGGGCGATGAACAGCGCGCTGTGCACGGCCTTTCTCGAGATCACCATGCCGAGCGCACCGATCACCGCGAGGGTGCCACTGACCCAGAAGACGATCGCTTCCCCGGTTCCGACCGCTCCGCCGTTCACACTGCTTCACCCTGGTCCGGTGAGGAGCCAGTCACCTTGTTGGCGTAGTAGTCCTGCTCCGAGGTGCCCGGAACCATCGGATGCGGAGGCGGGACCATCCCGGGGAGCAGCGGCGCAAGGAGTTGATCCTTCTCGTAGATGAGATCGGCGCGATCGCTGTCCGCGAGTTCGTACTCATTGGTCATCGTCAGGGCGCGCGTCGGGCAAGCCTCGATGCACAGGCCACAGAAGATGCAGCGCAGGTAGTTGATTTGGTAGACGCGCCCGTACCGCTCCCCCGGCGAGAATCGCTCCTCGTCGGTGTTATCGGCGCCCTCTACGTAGATGGCATCGGCCGGGCAGGCCCAGGCGCATAGTTCGCATCCGACGCACTTCTCAAGACCGTCCGCCCACCTGTTCAACTGGTGTCGACCGTGGAAGCGCGGTTTAGTCGATTGCTTGTCCTCCGGATACTGCTCGGTGACGACCTTCTTAAACATCATTGTGAGCGTTACCCCGAACCCGCGTACGGCTTGCGGCATCTCAGCCATGGGGGTCCTCCTCGGCGTCGGCATCAATGGCCTGCGACGACGACACCTCGGCCGTCGTGACCGTGGCTCGCCGGGGGGTGTACTCGAATCGTTGGCCGGGTAAGGGGGGCACCGGGTGGCCGGTTGCGGCCCCCGTCAAAACCTCGTTGACCCGACGGGCGT
>PBWE01000005.1 GCA_002728915.1 Micrococcales bacterium | reverse complement strand
GAGGAGGACTTGCTCAGTGAGGACGACTTCCTCAGTGATGACGATTTCCTGACCGACGAGGACTTCACCACCGAGGACGGCTTCGAGGCGGATATCGATTCTGATGCCGGCGCCGATCTCGACGAGGGCCTCGACGGCGGCAGCGAGGCGAGCGAGGGCGCGGATATCACCGATCAGGCGGCCGACCTCGACCTTGCCGGGGTCGATGCGGGGGTGGACGCCGGTTTCGTTATCGAGCAGTGGCAAGCATCCATGGCCATCGCTGTCGCCTGCGTGGTGGGCTTCATCGCCCTGAATCTGGTCCGCGGTCGCCAGGGACGCGTGTGGCAGGCGGTGCGAGACGACCCGATCGCGGCCGCGGTGTCGGGAATTTCCCCCGCAGGATCAAAGATCAGCGCTTTTGTCGTCAGCAGTCTGTTCGCAGCCCTCGCAGGAGCCGTTTTCGCCCAGATCCTGACCTATGTGGGTCCAGGTGCCTTCACGCTTGGGCTGTCGTTATCCCTTCTCGTCGGCATCGTCTTGGGGGGACGGAACTCCTTCATCGGAGCCATCATCGGAGCGGTGATCTTGGTGTGGCTTCCGGAATTCGTCCTCGACGTGTCTGCGGACCGCGGATGGCAGGACCAGATAACCAATAACGCGCCCAACTTCATCTACGGCCTCCTGGTGGTTCTGGTGGTCCTCGCTGCGCCGGGGGGAATCGTTGGGGGGATCCAGGGCCTCGTCGGGCGACTCCGTGGCNGGGCCAAATCCTCCTCGAGNCCCTGANCGCCGCCGCCGTCTCCAGGGGATAGGCCCNGAAGGGCGCCCTCGGGACCTGCAGAGCGCCCTCGGGGCCTGAAGGAGCGCCCCCCTAGGGGCGGCCCCTCATGGGGAATGGGCCTTGTTTCGGGAAAGGCGTTGCCCTCTCTGGCAGTTGTGACTACCCTCACGTCAGCGCACGTTCACTAATCGTTCACGCGGCACCGGCGGCGTGAGGGTGACGTGTCTGAAGGGGAGGAATCCACGTGGGTAAGTCTTTCGCTACACGAGCAATCGCCGTCGCCTCGATCACGGCGTTGGGTATTGCTGGCTCGATCAGTCCGGCTTCAGCGGCAGACCCGGGGGTGACGAAGTCCAAGATCACCATCGGTATGACGACGCCCCTCACGGGACCGGCGGCACCGGGCTACAAGGACATCGCCCCGGCGGCTAAGGCTTACTTCAAGTANGTCAACGCCAANGGTGGGATCAACGGCCGCAAGGTNNANCTCAAGGTGTACGACGACGCGTACAACCCNGCCAAGACCAANGTGGGCACCAACCAGCTCATCAACCGCGACAAGATCTTCGCGATGTACGGAGCCCTCGGTACCCCGACGCACTCCGCCGTGGTCCAGGACCTCAACCGTCGCGGAATCCCCGACGTGTTCGTCAACACCGGTGGAGCGGCCTTCGACAACCCCCGCCGCTACCCGATGACATTCCCCTACTTCCCGTCCTACATCGTGGAAGCCAAGGCCATGGGCTACTACATCAACAAAACCTCGTCCCTCAAGGGCAAGCGTGCGTGCTTGATGTACCAGGACGGCGANTTCGGTGCGAATGCCAAGACAGGCTTTAAGGCCGCGGGCATCAACTTCGCCGAAGAAACGTCCTACTACTCCGGACAGCAGTTGGCAGGCTTCCAGTCCCAGGTGACCACGCTCGCCCGAGCGCAGTGTGAACTGGTGGTNTTCTTCGGCGTGACCTCCGCTACTGCGGTCCTCCTGGGNACCGCGGCGAAGGCTGGCTTCAAGCCAACCTGGATGGTCACCTCCGTCGGTTCCGATCCGGACATCATCGGAGCGCTCGCCGGCACGAAGGCGCTGCTGAACGACGTTTACGTCCCGAGCTGGATCGAGCCGATCCAGAACACGAAGAATGCNTACGTNAAGCAGATGAAGGTCATAGCTGACCGCGCGAAGCTTCCGTGGAACTTCTACACGTACTACGGGATCAACACCGCGTATGTCCTTGCTCAGGCTCTCGAGTCAGCGGGACCNAACCTCACGCGCAAGGGCTTCGTGNAGGCNCTCGAGGAGAACGCCAGCTCGTTCCGCTCGGCGGCCGTGGTTCCGATGCGCTTTAGCAAGTCGTCCCACCAGGGCTTGACCGGCTTCTACATGGGCCAGTACGACGCGGCGGGCAACGTTGATCGTCTNACCAAGTACATCATGGTNGCGACGAGCTCNAGCTCNGGCAAAGCCAAGAAGGCCGCATACCGGCCCGCTGGCCCGACCAAGAAGCTGCTGCCGTAAGCGGCGCGTAGCGGAAGAAAGGATTGACATGAGAATCTCTTTNTCCCGCCGCGTNACCGCGGTNGTAGCGGCCNTNGGACTNGCGCTNGTNGCNGTCCCGGCCACTGTTCCGGCAGCCAACGCTGACGTCAATGCGTGTGGCCTNGGCGAGACCTGTGACGGTGTGTTGAGTGGACCGCTCGGCGCTAGCGCCTTCAAAATTAAGGTGCCAGAAAATTTCAACGGAACTGTGCTGTTGTACTCCAAGCAGTACAGCGCAAGCGTGCCGATACCCGCGGGGCTCGCCGTCCCGCTCNGCTACCCCGAAGTCCCCTATTACTCGCCCATGACCATTCCCGGACTAGGGCCGGGGTACGCGGCGAACAATTCTGCGCACGTTGCCCCGAGCGTTGAAGTCGAAAGCGCACTCTTAAATCAGGGTTACGCCCTCGCCGGAAGCGGGTTAGCTCGACAGGGTTGGGCCATTGCCGAAGGTGTTGAGGCCGGCGAAAATCTCATCAAGTACATCAATGGTGGGGGAATCAAGGGTGTCAAGCAGATCTTGGCGTGGGGTACGTCCATGGGTGGTGACACGAGCCAGGTGCTCATTCAAAACAACCCGGGAAAGATCGCAGGATCGCTGCCCATGTGTATGGCGAAGGAAGAATGGGCCAGTGAGACCTACATGACCGTCGTGTACGTTTGGAAAACGCTCATCGATCCCTCCCTCCAGGGCTACAACTACGCCCCCGGACAAGCTGGGTATGCGCAGGCAATGGGTGATATGCAAAAAATGCTTACAACCCTCGGTGCTGTGGCGTCTGGGCAGGCGACGGTTTCCTCGGCCGGTTACCCGATCGCGCTCTCGAATCTGCTGGCGGGACTTCTGGCGGGACTACCGACAGTGTCGTCAACATACGACGGAGTTACGGTCAACCCGGCGGTTGCGACTTTGGGAACGGCTGGAGCCAGTGCGGGTGGTTACTCACCCCTTAGCTCCGGGCAGTCTGCAGCAGCGGCCATGCTCCAAACCATCGGTGGGCTTCTGGGTACCGGGATAACCCTGCAGTACGACCTCGAGCAACGCGCGCGAGCCATCGGTTCCATCCCTGCCGGTGAGAGTGCGGCCTTCGTCGGCAACGTTGGCGTCAATTACAACAAGCTCCTTTCGCCGGAGCAGTACGGTGAGTTTGCCGACACGTTCGCGACTGCGGGCCCGGGAGTGCTGGACGCGATGATGGCTGCCCTTGCGGCTGGAGAGCGAGTCAAGGCGAACCCGGTTGCCGCGAAGATCGTGGCTGGTATTCCCTCCGCGTCTGCGGTTTACAACAACAAGCCGACAGTCGCACTCGCCGGCACGTACGACCCCCGGGTTCCGGGCTTGACCGGTGACCTCGTTGAGGGTATGGCAAATTCGAAGAAGGGTAAGAAGGCTGCCAAGAAGGGCATGTTGAAGGCCGTTGCCTACTACTCCGTGCCACCGGCAGANGGGTGGACGTCCTTCGAACCCGGGGCGAAGTCTCCGAGTGCTGCGCTTTCTGCCCTGAAGCTCGGCGGCTCAGGTGTGGGCAGTTGCCCGTTCACCACCGACCAGATGGTTGCCGCCGTTAAGGCCACGGAGGCNCTTGCGAAGGCGGATTCCGCTAAGGGAGTGACTGCAGCCAAGCGCCTGGGCTACAAGGTGCCGGGGATCAATCGGGACCGGCAATACAGGCCGCTACCCCCGAAAGACCCCGCTGCGACCGTCGGCTAGAACGCGCGACACCCGNGGGGGGCCCGATCCACGCGGATCGGGCCCCCCTCGCGCCGCTGGGGCAATCCCGATTCTCCAGGCACCGCAACGATCCGGCTCCCCCGACGCACTGGCCAAAAGCGACGGAGCTCAGTTGCAAACCGAAAGGTTGGTTCCAAGGTCGTCGCGAAGAGTGTCAAAAAAAGAAGTTACGTATGTCGTGGATTCGACCTATGTTTGGCATTGTTTTTCCGGCATTCAGTATTCGTCGAGTCTGGCCTGACGATGACAGGAAAAAAGTGACGCCTCTAGTGTTCCGGACGCGGCAGTGTCGCATGGCAGGTTGGAAATAAGGGAGATAGGTGTGGCAGCCGTCAATAATTTTGTGCATGAATTTCCTGGGTCGGTTGCAGTGCAGGTTGGGTGCTGGAAGCCTTGAAACATGAAATACCTTCTGACGCACGGTTTTTCGTGAATAGTGAAGAGCAGGCCCGATCTATTCGGCGGTTGATCCTGGAGACAATCTCTGTTGCTGGCCTGGGTCACATTGGGAGTGATCTGTCAGTCACTGACATTCTGGCGGTGCTTTACACCGACGTCCTTCGCCTAGATCCCAAAAGACCGCAGTGGCCCGATCGTGACAGGCTGATCGTGAGTAAGGGTCACGCGGCGGTGGCGTTGTATTCGACCATGACTCTGAATGGCTTCCTGACGCATGACGAGCTGATGACTTTTGCGCAGCGTGATTCGCGTCTNAACGGTCACCCTGCCCGCGCCAAACTTCCCGGTATTGAAACNNGCACTGGGCCACTCGGGCATGGTTTGCCGGTATCTGTGGGAATGACGNTTGGAGCGANAATCGTAAATGCCGATTGGAATACTTACGTTGTCACCGGGGACGGTGAGCTCCAGGAAGGCAGCAATTGGGAAGCAATTATGTTTGCCGGACACCAAAAATTGACCGGCTTGACGTGCATNGTTGACCGAAATGGATTGCAACANGGAGCTTTGACCGAAGAAACAAATAGCCTCGACCCGCTGGATGCAAAATTTGAAGCTTTTGGTTGGGACGCCACTGTTATCGATGGCCATGATCACGACGCGCTGCGCGAAGCAATCTTGGCCGCGGGCTCGAAGCCACGAGCAGTCATCGCTGAAACAACGAAGGGCAAGGGCGTCTCCTTCATGGAGAACCTGGCCGTATGGCATCACAAAGTACCGAGCGCCGATCAATTCGCCCAGGCGCTCGCGGAGGTGANTGCAACCAGATGACANCTGAAGATGCGATTGACTGCCGGAAGCCCTTCGCCGCTACGCTGGTGGAACTGGCTGGTAACAATGATCGCATTGTCGCAGTGTGCAATGACTCAGTCGGGTCAAGTTTCCTCGGCGAATTCAAAGAACTTTTCCCTGAGCGACTAGTTAATGTCGGTATTGCTGAGCAGAATATGGTCGGCGTCGGTGCGGGGTTGGCTAACGCCGGCCTCATTCCTTTCGTCTGTGCTGCGTCCCCCTTCTTGACTGGACGCGCCCTCGAGCAGATCAAGGCAGATGTCGCATACAGCGCTGCAAACGTGAAGTTGTGCGGCATGAGCCCAGGTTTTGCGTACGGTGAATTGGGTGCCACACACCATTCGATNGAGGACATTGCTTGGCTTCGGGCCATCGACGGCTTGAAGATCGTTGTTCCCGCGGACGCCCGCCAGACCACGGCAGCCGTGCGGTGGGCGGCCGATGCATCGAGTCCGGCTTTCCTCAGAATCTCTCGGACTCCGGTCCCAGATGTGACGGATGCTTCGGAGATCTTCGAACCGGGCCGAGCGCAGACGTTGCGTCCTGGAAACGACGCCACCCTGATTGCCTGCGGGACGGTGGTATGGCGCGCGCTGGAGGCCGCGAAGATCCTCTCGAATGAGGGGCTNAAGACGCGCGTTATCAATATGGCCTCCCTTGCACCNATCGACGCGGATACGGTNATTCGCGCTGCCGAGGAGACAGCCGCCATCGTGACAGTAGAAGAGTCAGTTCCACGCGGAGGCCTTGGAGGNGCAGTGGCTGAAGTGGTGGTCACGAATACACAAGTGCCGATGCGAATGCTAGGTACTGAGGCCTTCGCGCCAACTGCCTCGGTNGAAGATTTATACGAACATTTCAGNCTCGGACCNGNGCAGATCGCGGACTCAGTTAGGGAAGTTCTTGCCCGCTGAGCAACTCGTTGCCGCGCTGGATTGCGGCACGAGTTCGACAAAGGCGATTGCACTCAACAGTGCTGGGAAAGTAGTCGCGGAGTCGAGTGCTCCGCTCGCGCTATACACGCCCCGGCCCGGATGGGTAGAGCACGATCCGCATGAAGTATTCAAGAGTGCGATGGTCGCACTTGATGAGTTACTAGAGCAGGTGTCTTCCAAGAGCGTGGTGGCCTTAGGCGTCAGTAATCAACGTGAATCACTGGTCTTATGGGACCGAGAGAGCGGTGAACCACTATCACCTTTGTTGAGTTGGCAAGATCGTCGAACACGATCGATTGCCAGGACCTTGCTAGATCGAGGGTACGGCGAGGCAGTCCGACGAATCAGTGGGCTTCCGCTGGATCCGATGTTCTCTGCGGTGAAAGCTACGTGGCTTCTCAACACGTATGATCCGAAACGCGCTCGTGCNAGGAACGGTGAACTTGTGATGGGCACCGTTGACTCTTGGATCGCNTGGAACCTGACTGGCAGTTGCACGACAGACATCGGCAACGCTTCACGTATGAGCCTGCTNGATATTGAGACTGGACAATGGAGTGCGGANCTTNTAGATNTTTTTNATGTGCCACGTGAGTGCCTACCTTTCNTCGGCCCATCGATGCGATCNGATGTAGCGATCACCAATGGCCAACTTGCAGGCCGGCCGCTTGGCGCTTTGGTTGGTGACTCTCACGCCGCGCTCTTTTCTCACAAAGGCTGGAAGCCTGGGACCACCAANGTGACCGTGGGCACAGGATCTTCCGTGATGACAACGGCCCCCGATGTGGTGGGAGACTCCGGGTTGTGCCGCACGATCAGCTGGCAACTGACGGACGACCGACCGAGTCTTGCGCTTGAGGCCAACATCCTGGCGGCTGGTGCCACCTTGTCGTGGCTCGCCGGTCTTCTGAATTTGACCCCTGCGGCACTTGCGGACGANGCCAAGTCGTCGACCAACGTTGTCTTCGTTCCCGCCTTTGACGGCCTCGGTGCTCCCTACTGGGATGACGCCGCTGTTGCAACCGTCTCTCAACTCTCACTTTCCACTGAACGGGCTGACCTGGCACGGGCGGCACTGGACTCTGTGGCTATGCAAATAGCAGATGTCTTTGAGGCTCTCAATGAAGCCGGCGTGGTCAGGACAGANACTCTCGTTGACGGCGGTATGGCGCGAAATACGTCTTTGGTGAGTGCTATAGCAAACGCGTCTGGCGCAAGTGTTTTGGTTGCCGACGCTGCTCATGCTTCTGCTGTCGGTGCTGCGGATCTCGCTGGCCTGAGCGTAGGGCTATGGACGATGAATGATTTGAACAGTCGACAGTCTACCTACAGGCGCGTTGAACCTGAGCAATCTGCCGATGTACGTCAAGACAAGCGTGCGAAGTGGAAAATAGCCGTGCAACGATCCCGGGAATACGGATACGACAGGAGAGGAAAATGACTGCCTTTGAGTACGGAACAGGCATTTGGGCCTTTGGGCAATTCGTCGATCGCTATGCAGGTGATGGATATGGACCATCACGCTCGACTGAGGAAATGCTCGACGCGGCGGCGCAAGTGCAGGGCCTGACCTATCTGGATATCAACGTGCCCTTTGCCACCGATTCACTCAATGCACATGATGTCAAGACAATGCTTGACGATCGCGGCTTAAAGTGCCGTGCCACGACTCCACACATCTATATGCGTGAATACTCGCGGGGTGCATTCACCAATCCGGACTCCGAGCTTCGCCTGCGCACACGTAATCGTGTAGAGGAGGCCGTTGAAGCGGCGGCCGTGCTCGATGCCGGCTACGTGAAGTTTTGGCCGGGACAAGATGGATATGACTATCCGGGCCAGGTGGATTACGAGCAGATTTGGGGTTACACCGTCAACGCAATGAGAGAAATTTGTGAGAAACACAGCGACGTTCAATTTGCGATTGAATACAAGCCCAAAGAACCTCGTGTTCGAATGACCCTGGCGAATGCGCCAAAGACACTTCTCGCTATCCAGGAGACTGGCGTAGATAATCTCGGGATTGTCATGGACTTCGGACATTCACTAATGGCTGGTGAATCACCTACCGAATCACTCCTGATGATTAATCGCTACGGGAAACTTGTCTCAGCGGAGTTGAATGATAATTGGCGAGATTGGGATGATGATCTTCCAGTCGCATCGGTGCATCTCTTCGAAACCATGGAGTATCTCTTGGCCCTGAGGTCAATCGAATGGCAGGATCCGTTGCTTCTGGATCAGTTTCCCTTTCGAGAGAATCCGGTCGCGGCAGTCGCGCGGAGCATAGAAACCATAGAGATGCTCAGCGAGGCGTGCGCCAGAGTTGATGGTGTTGAGTTGGCAGAGGCACAGTCTCGACAAGATGCTTTAACGGTCCAGCGCATTTATTGGAATGCGCTACTCGGATCGCCACGCTTCCCCTAAACCGTCCTCAGGTAGGTCTGCTCCATTCGGTGATGGCAATTCGGACCTGATGAGCGCTCGAGAGAAGTCGATGTCTTCAAGACTTTGTCTTGACACTTTGGGAGCGCGGGTGTCCGAGTGGAACCCTTCCTAGATAAACGAGTTCGGTAGTCGCTGGTGGGCGGTCCGTCTNCGTTTCTGTCAGAAGGACCCCCATGCTTCTGCCTCAACTTCGTGCCGTACTCTGCTGCTCGCCGAAGACCGCTGGTCGCTTGATCACCCGATCGAGTCGAAGGCCCCGCAAGGCGGGCGGCCCGCGCAGGTGAGTGTTCGCAGTCTGCTGCCGCTCGCATGCGCATGCCGCGCCTCCTCTCGGATCCTGAGTTCGGTCCGAACAAGGAGGGAGATCCGATGGCCCGGCAAGACAAAGTCGACACCGTCGCCGAGATCACCGATCGATTCCGATCCTCTGCCGCCGCCGTGCTCACCGACTACCGAGGACTGTCCGTCGCCCAATTGAAGGAGCTTCGTCGCTCGCTGGGTGCAGCGGTGACCTTCTCGGTCGTGAAGAACACGCTGACCAGAAGGGCAGCCGCCGAGGCGGGCATCGAGGGTTTCGAAGACTTGCTCGCGGGTCCCAGCGCCATCGCGTTCGTCGACGGCGATCCGGTCGAGGCGGCCAAGGGAATTCGCGATTTTGCCAAGGACAACCCGGATTTGGTCGTCAAGGGCGGCTACATGGACGGAGCGATCCTCACGCCCCAAGACTTCGCGAAGTTCGCGGATTTGGAATCCCGCGAGGTGCTCCTGGCCAAACTGGCCGGAATGATGAAGGCGAAGCAATCCCAGGCTGCGTCACTGTTTGCCGCTCCACTCGCGCAGGCAGCGCGGGCGCTCGGTGCATTGCAGGCCAAGGTCGAGGCTGATCCGTCAGCCTCAGCGGCGGCCGCAGAGGCCCCGGCGCCTGAGGAGGTTTCCGCTACTGACCAAGACGCCGATAGCGAGCAAAGCGCCAAGGAAGAAGGCGCCAAGGAAGAAGACGCGAACCAAGAAGACGCGAATCCGCACGACAGTTCACCGACCCCCGACGCACCGGAGACCGACGCTGAGCCGGCCGCCGAGGCGGAGGAGACAACCGAGGGCTGATGCCCACCCGGCCCTCGGCCGGAATGACCGAAAGGACGCCACCATGGCGAAGATGAGCACCGAAGAAATGTTGGACGCATTCAAGGAGATGTCCCTGCTTGAACTCAGCGAGTTCGTGAAGGCCTTCGAAGAGACCTTCGAGGTCACCGCTGCCGCTCCGGTAGCGGTCGCTGCAGCCGCGGCCCCCGCGGCCGGCGGAGGGGACGCTGAAGCTGCGGGCGGCGAGGACAAGGACGAGTTCGACGTCATCCTCGAAGCCGATGGCGGAAACAAGATCGCCGTCATCAAGGAGGTCCGTGGACTCACCAGTCTCGGCCTCAAGGAGGCCAAGGAACTCGTGGAAGGCGCTCCGAAGCCGATCTTGGAGAAGGTCAACAAGGAAAAGGCCGAAGAGGCGAAGGCTGCCCTCGAAGGCGCCGGCGCGACGGTTTCCCTCGCGTAGATCTCTCCAGCACCAAACCCTCAACGGGGGGCCGAGGACAACTCGGCCCCCCGTTGTGTGTCCGGATTCGGGCAAATTCGGTCACGACCAGGACACAAATCTCCGCGCCTATCCCATCCTGCTTGACCTTTCGTCAATCCCGGGCCACCATCTAGGTACGCACACACCCGGTGCGGATCCGTCGGGACGAGGATCGAGTCGGGGCCCGCAGGGGAGCGGTTCGCTGTCACCCCTCATCAGGGACCGATCCGATCGAGGGACCGTCGGGGTTCCCCCGGGCTAGACAGCGGCGTGCCCTGCGGGGATGCTGCTATTTCGCGCTGCCCTCTCTACCCCCGTATTCCGGCTGATCATTCGCATTCGTGTGCGAAGTTGACAGGCTGGAGCAAGCAGGCGTGCACGGGGCCGGCGCGGACTACGCAGTAGCGCCCCGGAAGGAAACGTTTTGGCAGCAAAGACTTCGGTCAGCACCCCCTTGTCCCCGGGCCTAGCCCGTCACTCGTTCGCGAAAATCCGCGAGCCACTCGCAGTTCCGGATCTTCTCGCACTGCAGAAGGCCAGTTTCGACTGGCTCCTGGGTCGCGAGGATTGGCAGGCAAAGGTCGCAGCGGAGATCGCCGCAGGGAATACCGAGATCCCTCAGGTGTCTGGCCTCAGCGAGATCTTCGAGGAGATCAGTCCTATCGAGGATCTCGCCGGAATGATGTCGCTGTCCTTCCGCGATCACCGATTTGAGCCGTCGAAGTACACCGTCGAGCAGTGCAAGGAAAAGGACTTCACCTACTCCGCCCCGCTCTTCGTAACCGCCGAGTTCATGAACAACGAAACCGGTGAGATCAAGTCCCAGACGGTATTCATGGGCGACTTCCCCCTGATGACGGATAAGGGAACGTTTGTCATCAACGGAACAGAGCGCGTTGTTGTGTCGCAGCTCGTGCGTTCCCCCGGGGCGTACTTCGAGCGCTCCATCGACAAGGCGACGGACAAGGACGTCTTCACCGCCAAGATCATTCCTAGCCGCGGCGCGTGGCTCGAGTTCGAGATCGACAAGAAAGATCTCGTCGCTGTTCGTGTCGACCGCAAGCGCAAGCAGCCGGTGTCGGTGCTACTCAAGGCCCTGGGCATGACCACCGAAGAGATTCGCGAACGATTCGGTCAGTACGAGATCTTCATGGCAACGCTGGAGAAGGACACCATCGAGAGCCAAGACGATGCGCTGCTGGACATCTACCGCAAGTTGCGGCCGGGTGAGCCGCCCACGTTGGAGAACGCTCGCAATCTGATTGACAACTTCTATTTCAACACCAAGAGGTACGACCTCGCGAAGGTGGGTCGGTACAAGGTCAACCGGAAGCTCGGCCTCGACCTGCCGCTGGATCAAAGCGTCCTGACCCTCGATGACGTTCTCGCGACGATCGAGTACATCCTGCGTCTGCACGCAGACATGCCGACCATTGAGGGGCCGCGCGGCGAAGTCGTCGTCGAGACCGACGACATCGACCATTTCGGCAACCGTCGTCTTCGCACCGTCGGCGAGCTCATCCAGAACCAGATCCGTACGGGCCTGTCGCGGATGGAGCGAGTGGTCCGCGAACGTATGACCACGCAGGACGTCGAAGCGATCACACCGCAGACGTTGATCAATATCCGCCCTGTCGTCGCTGCGATCAAGGAGTTCTTCGGCACCAGCCAGCTCTCGCAGTTCATGGACCAGACCAACCCGCTCGCGGGGTTGACCCACAAGCGCCGACTGTCCGCGCTGGGGCCTGGTGGTCTGTCACGTGAGCGAGCAGGGTTCGAGGTTCGCGACGTTCACCCGTCTCACTACGGGCGCATGTGTCCGATTGAGACCCCCGAGGGCCCGAACATCGGCCTAATCGGCTCGTTGGCCACCTACGGTCGCATCAATGCCTTCGGCTTCGTCGAGACCCCCTACCGCAAGGTTGTTAACGGCAAGGTGAGCGATCAAGTCGACTACCTCACCGCTGATGAGGAAGACCGATTTGTCATCGCACAGGCAAATACGCCACTGAAGGACAACGGCGCGATGTCCGAAGATCGCGTTCTGGTTCGTCGCAAGGGTGGCGAAGTCGAATTCGTGAAGCCCAACGAGGTCGACTACATGGACGTGTCGCCGCGCCAATTGTGGTCTGTGGCCACCGCGATGATTCCGTTCCTTGAGCACGATGACGCCAACCGCGCACTGATGGGCTCGAACATGCAGCGCCAGGCGGTGCCGCTCCTGAGAGCTGAGGCTCCACTCGTCGGCACCGGCATGGAGTTCCGGGCCGCCTACGACGCTGGCGACATGGTTCTGGCAACGAAGGCCGGTGCGGTCACCGAGGTCTCCTCGGAGCTGATCACCGTCGCGGAAGACGACGGCGATTACACGACGTACGCGCTGGACAAGTTCACGCGCTCCAACCAGGGAACATCGATCAACCAACGCCCGATCGTGACCGAGGGCCAGCGCATCGAGGTGGGTCAGGTACTCGCAGACGGACCGTCCACCGATCAAGGTGAACTCGCCCTAGGCAAGAACCTGTTGGTCGCCTTTATGTCGTGGGAAGGCCACAACTACGAGGACGCGATCATCCTTTCCCAGCGACTCGTCCAGGACGACGTGCTCTCCAGCATTCACATCGAAGAGCATGAAATCGATGCCCGCGACACCAAGCTTGGCCCGGAGGAGATCACTCGGGACATCCCGAATGTGTCCGAAGAGGTTCTTGCCGACCTCGACGAGCGCGGCATCATCCGCATCGGTGCCGATGTCGTCCCCGGTGACATTCTTGTCGGCAAGGTGACACCGAAGGGTGAGACCGAACTGACGCCGGAGGAACGCCTGCTCCGTGCGATCTTTGGTGAAAAGGCCCGTGAGGTTCGCGACACGTCACTGAAGGTTCCGCACGGTGAGTCCGGGAAGATCATCGGCGTTCGCGTCTTCGACATCGATGAGGGCGATGAGTTGCCGCCCGGCGTGAATCGCCTCGTGCGGGTGTATATCGCGCAGAAGCGGAAGATCACCGAAGGTGACAAGCTCGCCGGCCGTCACGGCAACAAGGGTGTGATCGCCAAGATCCTTCCCGTCGAAGACATGCCGTTCTTGAGCGACGGAACACCGGTCGACATCGTGCTCAACCCGCTCGGTGTTCCCGGCCGCATGAACGTCGGCCAGGTTCTGGAGACACACCTGGGTTGGGCGGCCGCTGCCGGATGGGAAGTCGACACGTCCGATCCACGAGTGGCAAATCTGCCGAAGGAAGTCCGTTCTGTCGAACCACGGTCGCGTATCGCCACCCCGGTCTTCGACGGCGCGCGCGAGGACGAACTGTCCACGATCTTGGAGTCGACCCGTCCGACAGCCGATGGCCTGCACCTGGTGAACGCCAACGGAAAGGCCAACCTGTTCGACGGTCGATCCGGAGAGCCGATTCCGGGCGAGATCTCCGTCGGCTACATCTACATCCTGAAGTTGCTGCACCTGGTGGACGACAAGATCCACGCACGCTCCACTGGGCCGTACTCGATGATCACGCAACAACCGCTCGGCGGTAAGGCGCAGTTCGGCGGCCAGCGCTTCGGTGAGATGGAAGTGTGGGCGCTCGAGGCATACGGCGCCGCATACGCCCTGCAAGAACTGCTCACCATCAAGTCCGACGACGTCCTAGGTCGAGTCAAGGTCTACGAGGCGATCGTCAAGGGAGAAAACATTCCCGAGCCCGGCATCCCCGAATCGTTCAAGGTGCTGGTCAAGGAAATGCAGTCCTTGTGCCTGAACGTCGAGGTTCTCTCCAGCGATGGTGTCGCCATCGAGATGAAGGACAGCGACGACGACGTCTTCCGTGCGGCGGAGGAACTCGGCATCGACCTCTCCCGCCGCGAGCCCAGCAGCGTCGAAGAACTGTAGACGCGACAACACATTGACGACCGGAAACTAACGAAGGAAATCCACGTGCTAGACGTCAACTTCTTCGATGATCTGCGTATCGGCCTCGCGACGGCTGATGACATCCGCACTTGGTCTCACGGCGAGGTCAAGAAGCCGGAGACCATCAACTACCGGACGCTGAAGCCGGAAAAGGACGGCCTGTTCTGCGAGAAGATCTTCGGGCCTACGCGGGACTGGGAGTGCTACTGCGGGAAGTACAAGCGGGTGCGCTTCAAGGGCATCATTTGTGAGCGTTGTGGCGTCGAGGTGACGCGCGCCAAAGTTCGCCGTGAGCGCATGGGGCACATCGAACTTGCTGCTCCGGTGACCCACATCTGGTATTTCAAGGGTGTCCCCAGTCGCCTGGGCTACCTCCTGGACCTCGCTCCGAAGGACTTGGAGAAGGTCATCTACTTCGCCGCCTACATGATCACCTGGGTCGACGACGAGGGGCGTCACGAAGCTCTTCCGAATCTCGAGAAGCAGTTGGGCGTCGAAAAGAAGCAGATCGCCTCGCGTCGGGATTCCGACGTGGAGGCTCGGCAGCAGAAACTGGAAGCCGATCTCGCTGAACTCGAAGCAGAGGGCGCGAAGTCGGACGTCCGCCGCAAGGTGCGCGAATCCGGCGAGCGGGAGATGGCGGCTATCCGCCGGCGAGCCGATCAGGAGATTGACCGTCTCGATCGGATCTTCGACCGATTCCGCACGCTCAAGGTCCAGGACCTCGAGGGTGACGAGATGTTGTTCCGAGAGATGCGTGATCGCTACGGACGTTGGTTCGACGGCGGCATGGGTGCCGAAGCCATTCAAAAGCGCCTGGAGTCCTTCGATCTTGCCGGTGAGGCGGCCGCGCTGAAGGAGATCGTCACGACGGGCAAGGGTCAAAAGAAGACCCGTGCGCTCAAGCGCCTGAAGGTCGTTGCCGCGTTCTTGAACACGACCAATTCGCCGCGCGGCATGGTGCTCGACGCCGTGCCGGTCATTCCACCGGACCTGCGTCCCATGGTTCAACTCGATGGTGGCCGGTTCGCGACGTCGGACCTCAACGACCTCTACCGTCGTGTGATCAACCGCAATAACCGATTGAAGAGGCTGTTGGATCTCGGCGCGCCGGAGATCATCGTCAATAACGAAAAGCGCATGTTGCAGGAGTCCGTGGATGCGCTCTTCGACAACGGCCGCCGCGGCCGTCCGGTCACGGGTCCAGGCAATCGCGCCCTGAAGTCACTGTCCGACATGCTCAAGGGCAAGCAGGGTCGATTCCGTCAGAACCTGCTCGGAAAGCGCGTCGACTACTCAGGCCGATCGGTCATCGTCGTTGGGCCGCAGTTGAAATTGCACCAGTGCGGTCTGCCCAAGCAGATGGCACTCGAGCTCTTCAAGCCCTTCGTTATGAAGCGTCTCGTCGACCTCAACCACGCGCAAAACATCAAGAGCGCGAAGCGCATGGTCGAACGCTCGCGGTCGATCGTGTGGGATGTGTTAGAAGAGGTCATCGCCGAGCACCCGGTGCTGTTGAACCGTGCGCCGACCCTGCACCGTTTGGGTATCCAGGCGTTCGAGCCGCAACTGATCGAGGGCAAGGCCATCCAGATTCATCCGTTGGTGTGCACCGCGTTCAACGCGGACTTCGACGGTGACCAGATGGCAGTTCACCTCCCGCTGTCGGCAGAAGCTCAGGCCGAGGCTCGCATTCTGATGCTGTCCACGAACAACATCCTGTCTCCGGCGAACGGACGACCGATTGCCACACCAACCCAGGACATGGTGCTGGGTATCTACTACTTGACGACTCAGAACGGAGCGAACGCCTCGACAAAGGATGAGGAGCTCCCCTCCTACGCGAGCGTGGCCGAAGCCCTGATGGCCTTCGACGCGGGCGCGCTGGATCTGCAAGCACGCGCCAAGATCAGGATTGAGAACACCGAGCCGCCGCACGGGTGGCCGGTCCCCGAAGGCTGGGAAGCCGGACAGC
Source organism: Micrococcales bacterium (assembly GCA_002728915.1). Classification (GTDB taxonomy): domain Bacteria; phylum Actinomycetota; class Actinomycetes; order S36-B12; family S36-B12; genus S36-B12. The sequence continues at coordinate 79,792 of PBWE01000005.1, read as the reverse complement.
CCTTCACCCTCATCACCACGCTTGGGCGGGCCCTGTTCAACGAGGCACTGCCAGCGGACTACCCCTTCGTGAACCATCAGGTAGACAAGAAACTCCTGGGTGCCACGGTCAACCGACTTGCCGAGCGGTACTCCAAGGTGGAGGTCGCCGAAACCCTCGATCAGCTCAAGGCGCTCGGGTTCCGTTGGGCGACACGTTCTGGTGTCACGATCTCCTTCTCCGACGTCGTCGCCCCTCCGGCCAAGGCTGAGCTTCTGGCCTCGGCGGAGGAAAAGGCAAGCAAGGTGCAGCAGCAGTACGAGCGCGGTTTGATCACCGACTCCGAGCGCCGCCAAGAACTCATCGAGATCTGGACGCGAGCCACCGACGAAGTTGCCCGCGCCATGCAGGAGAACTTCCCGGAGACGAACCCCGTTCACATGATGGTGGACTCTGGTGCGCGTGGTAACTACATGCAGGTGCGACAGATCGCCGGAATGCGCGGTCTCGTGGCCAACCCGAAGGGTGAGATCATTCCCCGCCCGATCAAGTCCAACTTCCGGGAAGGGCTGTCCGTCCTCGAGTACTTCATCTCCACGCACGGCGCCCGCAAGGGTCTGGCCGACACCGCTTTGCGTACCGCGGACTCCGGATATCTGACACGTCGCCTCGTCGACGTGTCTCAGGATGTCATCGTCCGCGAGGTGGACTGCGGTACCGAGCGGGGCAGCGAAATCGTTATCGGCGAGAAAGTCGATGGAGTCCTGCGACCCGTGGACAACCTCGACACCTCTGCCGCCACGCGAGTTCTCGCGCGCGACGTGGAGGTTGACGGAACCGTTGTCGGAAACGCGGGGGAGCAGCTCGACGTACCTCGCCTTGAAGCTCTCGTTGCGAGTGGAGCAGAGACCATCCGGGTGCGCACTGTGCTCAACTGCGAGAGCCCGGTCGGAACCTGCGCGATGTGCTACGGACTATCGATGGCTACCGGCAAGTTGGTGGACGTCGGCGAAGCAGTCGGCATCATTGCGGCGCAGTCCATCGGCGAGCCAGGAACTCAGCTGACCATGCGCACCTTCCACACCGGAGGTGTCGCGGGTGAGGACATCACGCACGGCCTTCCCCGCGTGGTCGAACTCTTCGAGGCTCGCACCCCCAAGGGTGTGGCGCCGATCGCCGAAGTCAGCGGACGGGTTCGAATCGAAGACACGGAGAAGGCGCGCAAGATCATCGTCGTTCCGGACGATGGCGCCGAGGAAGTTGCCCACCAGGTCAGCAAGCGTGCGCGTCTGCTGACCGAGGACGGCGCCCACGTCGAGGTCGGCGAGCAGTTGACGGTAGGAGCTGTCGACCCCAAGCAGGTGCTGCGCATCCTCGGCCCCCGGCAGGTGCAGTGGCATCTCGTGGACCAGGTCCAGGAGGTGTATCGCTCACAGGGCGTGTCCATCCACGACAAGCACATCGAGGTCATCGTGCGCCAGATGCTGAAGCGGATCACGATCATTGACTCTGCGGATGCACCTTTCCTTGCTGGAGAGCTCGTCGAGCGGAGTGTCTTCGAGGCGCAAAACCGCCGCGTCGTAGCCGAAGGTGGCACGCCTGCTTCGGGACGTCCCGAGTTGATGGGGATCACTAAGGCCAGCCTGGCGACAGAGTCGTGGTTGTCGGCTGCTTCCTTCCAGGAGACGACCCGCGTGCTCACCGATGCCGCCATTCACGCGCGATCTGATTCGTTGCTCGGGCTGAAGGAAAACGTCATTCTGGGCAAGCTGATCCCCGCTGGCACGGGTATGCCGCAGTACCGCAACATCCGGGTCGAGCCGACCGAAGAAGCGAAGGCTGCGATGTACGCGACGTTCACCGGGTACGACGAGATGGACTATGCCGCGTTCGGAACGACGGGTGGAGCCGCTGTTCCGCTCGAGGAGTTCGACTACCGCGGATACTAAATCCGTCGATTCGCTCTTCGTGGGCTAATTGCTGGCGTGTAGCCACCGGTGCAGTTCGCTGATGGAGTGAACGGGAAGGTCGCCGGTGGCTCCCCGCACCCCGACGGTGCGCATGCCAGCGGCGCGGCCTGCGGCAATGCCCACATCGGTGTCCTCGACGACGATGCACTCGTCGGCCGATATGTCGAGCACATGAGCGGCGCGCAGGTAGCCATCAGGGGCTGGCTTGCCGTTGGCGACCTGGTCGCGGGTGACCAGAACCGGCGGCGTCACGCCGGCGGCCGCGAGACGGACGCGAGCCAATTCGGCGTCGGCGCTGGTGTAAATGGCCCACGGCCACGACTGCTCGTCGAGGAAGGCCAGAAGATCAACTGCCCCGTCGATCGGTTCGATCCCCTCCACGTCGTCGTATTGCAAGCGAAGTTGCTCGGCAGCCAGTGAGGCAACATCGTCGGGTGACGCGTCTGGAAACCACCGTGCGACGGTGACGTCGGCGGGCAAGCCGTGGACTTCAGCCAGCACCGGCTCTGGGTCGAGACCGTGGAGAGTCGCCCAGGTGGCCCACGCGCGATCGACATTCGCATGAGACTCGATCAAGGTTCCGTCCATGTCGAACAGGAGTGCGGCCGGCCAACGCGTCACGGTGACATTGTTCCCGATCCGACCGTTGCCTATACCAACACTTGGCGTTCCGTGACATGCTGGTCTCATGACCCAGCCTCCCGAGTTCGGTAGCGACAACACGAACGACCAGCCGACGCCCGATTCACCGGGTTCCGGAGAAGAGCAACAAGTCCCCGAGGCCACCCCCCAGTGGCCGTCGCCGCCACCGCCAGGACCGGGGGAGAACGTCCCGGGCTCCGCCGAAGCTGCGGGATACGCGGGTCAACCGGGTCAGATCAGCCAGCCGGGCCAGCCGGGCCAATCGGAGTACCCGGCGTACCCGCCTTATCCCCCGCCACCTGCGTACGGGCCGGCGCCACAAACCTCCAACAACGCGGTCGCCGCGCTCGTGCTGTCGATCGTGTCCTGGGTGTTTTGCCCGATCATCCCGGCGATCATCGCGCTGGTATTCGCTAGCAAGGCCCGCCGAGAGATCCTCGCGAGCAACGGCTGGGTGACCGGCACCGGCCTGGTCACCTCCGCGAAGATCGTCGCCTGGATCAACATCGGATTCTGGGCGGCGATGACCATCGTCTGGATCTTCATCCTCGTTATTGTCTTGATTTCCGGGCCCATCAACGCGTCCTGACGGACGCCAGAACCCGAGAACCAGAGCCCGGGAATCACAACCCGGGAACCAGGCCCGGGACCGGCACCGGCACTCACTCCGCCCCAGCGGCAGACCGCCCGTGGGGTGGCGAGCGGGGGTAGGGGACCCCGGTTTTGACGGGAAATCGACCCCCGGGTACTGTTTCTCCTCGTGTCCGGCCCCGGGCACATCCTGCTGCGTACGGCTTCCCCTCGAAGAGGTGCGCAGGCTCCCTGAGCAGTAGTTCGGGAGACGGGATCCAACCACGATGAGTCGGTTTCGTCGTGCGTCCACAAGGCGCGACACTCCCGACCGCGTGGGTCGGACTCGCAGGAGGCAAAAACGGAACGAAAAGAACGAAGAGTAGGAGAGGCGCCTCGTGCCCACCATCCAGCAGCTGGTCCGTAAGGGCCGCCAGGACAAGGTCTCCAAGACCAAGGCACCTGCCCTGAAGGGCAGTCCGCAGCGTCGCGGCGTGTGCACGCGCGTCTATACGACGACCCCGAAGAAGCCGAACTCTGCTCTTCGCAAGGTGGCCCGCGTCCGACTCACGTCCGGCATCGAGATCACCGCTTACATCCCCGGTGTCGGGCACAACCTGCAGGAGCACTCCATTGTTCTGGTCCGCGGAGGTCGCGTTCGCGATCTTCCCGGTGTCCGTTACAAGGTCATCCGCGGCGCCCTCGACACCCAGGGTGTGAAGAACCGGAAGCAAGCCCGGTCTCGCTACGGCGCGAAGAAGGAGAAGGGCTAATGCCACGCAAGGGTCCCGCGGGTAAGCGACCGATCGTCAACGATCCGGTGTACGGATCGCCGGTCGTCACCCAGCTCATCAACAAGGTTCTTCTTGATGGCAAGCGATCCAAGGCCGAGTCGGTCGTCTACGGCGCCCTCGAAGGATGTCGCGAGAAGACCGGCACCGATCCGGTCCAAACTCTCAAGCGCGCACTCGACAACGTTCGTCCCACCCTCGAGGTGCGCTCACGTCGCGTCGGCGGAGCCACCTACCAGGTTCCAGTCGAGGTGAAGCCTGTTCGCAGCACCACGCTCGCGATGCGCTGGTTGATCGGTTTCTCTCGGCAGCGCCGCGAGAAGACCATGACGGAACGTCTGATGAACGAAATCCTCGATGCTTCCAACGGGCTGGGCGCCAGCGTCAAGAAGCGCGAAGACACACACAAGATGGCGGAGTCCAACAAGGCCTTCGCTCACTACCGCTGGTAACCGCCCACAAGGCCTGAGAAAGCAACGGAGCTCATAGTGTCCACCGCACTTGGTATCGACCTCGCCAAGGTCCGCAACATCGGCATCATGGCGCACATCGATGCTGGCAAGACCACGACCACCGAGCGCATCCTGTACTACACGGGAATCAACTACAAGATCGGTGAAGTCCACGATGGCGCGGCCACGATGGACTGGATGGAGCAAGAGCAGGAGCGCGGCATCACCATCACCTCGGCTGCCACCACCTGCCAGTGGAAGGACCACACGATCAACATCATCGACACCCCAGGGCACGTGGACTTCACGGTCGAGGTGGAGCGCTCGCTTCGTGTCCTCGACGGTGCGGTTGCGGTATTCGACGGCGTCGCCGGTGTAGAGCCGCAGTCGGAGACGGTGTGGCGTCAGGCAGATCGCTACAGCGTCCCGCGGATGTGTTTCGTCAACAAGCTCGACCGCACCGGAGCCGACTTCTACATGTGCGTGGACATGATCGTCTCCCGCCTCAATGCAGTCCCGCTCGTGCTCCAGCTGCCGATCGGCAACGAAGCCGACTTCATCGGTGTGGTTGACCTGGTCGGCATGCGCGCCCTCACCTGGCGTGGAGAAACGGCCATGGGCGAGGACTACGCGGTCGAGGAGATCCCCGCCGACATGCAGGCCAAGGCCGACGAGTGGCGCGAGAAGCTGCTCGAGACCTTGTCCGAAAACGACGACACGGTCATGGAGAAGTACCTCGAAGGTGAAGAGCTCTCCGAGCAGGAGATCAAGGACGGCATCCGTCGCGCCACCCTGGCTGCCTCCGTCACCCCGGTTCTGACCGGAACAGCATTCAAAAACAAGGGGGTCCAGCCCATGCTCGACGCGGTGATCGACTTCCTGCCTTCCCCCATCGACGTCGAGGCTGTCGAAGGCCACAAGATGGGCAACGAGGAAGAGTCGATGACCCGCAAGCCCAGCGAGGACGAACCCTTCAGCGCCCTGGCCTTCAAGATCATGTCNGATCCCCACCTCGGCAAGCTCACCTACGTGCGCGTGTACTCCGGAACGCTGCAGACCGGAACCCAGGTCCTCAACAGCACCAAGGACCGCAAGGAGCGGATCGGAAAGATTTACCGAATGCACGCNAACAAGCGCGAGGAAATCGACGCCACTGGCGCCGGCGACATCGTTGCTGTCATGGGGCTGAAGGACACCACCACAGGAGACACCCTGTGCGATTCGGGNAATCCCGTCGTACTGGAGTCGATGACCTTCCCGGAGCCGGTTATCTCCGTGGCGATCGAGCCGAAGACCAAGTCCGACCAAGAGAAGCTCGGTACAGCTATTCAGCGCCTCGCAGAAGAAGACCCGACCTTCCGCGTGAGCACGAACGAGGAGACCGGCCAGACCATCATCGAGGGCATGGGCGAGCTCCACCTCGAGGTTCTCGTCGACCGGATGAAGCGCGAGTTCAAAGTCGAGGCGAACGTCGGCAAGCCGCAGGTCGCCTACCGTGAAACTCTCACCAAGCCGGTCGAGAAGGTCGAGTACACGCACAAGAAGCAGACCGGTGGTTCCGGACAGTTTGGCCGGGTCATCATCGCCGTCGAGCCCAATACCGAAGAAGGCGGCGGTTACCTGTTCGAGAACAAGGTGACGGGTGGGCGTATTCCGCGGGAATACATCCCCTCGGTGGACGCTGGCTGCCAAGAGGCGATGGAGAACGGCGTTCTCGCTGGATATCCCATGGTCGATGTCAAGGTCACACTCCTCGACGGCGCGTACCACGACGTCGACTCCTCCGAACTTGCGTTCAAGATCGCCGGATCAATGGCGTTTAAGGACGCAGCCAACCGCGCCAAGCCGGCGCTTCTCGAACCGATGATGGCCGTCGAAGTCACCACGCCAGAGGACTTCATGGGCGACGTCATCGGTGACCTGAACTCCCGACGTGGTCAAGTGCAGGCGATGGAGGAGCGTTCCGGCGCTCGCGTCGTCAAGGCACTCGTTCCGCTGTCGGAGATGTTCGGCTACGTGGGCGACCTTCGCAGTCGCACACAGGGCCGAGCGAGTTACAGCATGCAATTCGACTCCTACGCCCAGGTCCCCCAGGCCGTGGCAACGGAGATCATCGCGAAAGCTCGCGGCGAATAGTCGCGGATCACAACAACAGAAGAGAACCAACCGCAATAACCGATCCGCGCAACGCCGGACGGCACAAGACAAGGGAGAACGCACGTGGCCAAGGCCAAGTTCGAGCGCACCAAGCCGCACATCAACATCGGCACCATCGGTCATATCGACCATGGCAAGACGACGCTGACTGCAGCCATCACGAAGGTGCTGCATGACCGCTACCCCGAGGTCAACCCCTTCACACCTTTCGATGAGATCGACAAGGCTCCGGAGGAGCGGCAGCGCGGTATCACTATTTCGATCGCGCACGTTGAGTACGAGACCGAGGCTCGCCACTACGCACACGTGGACTGCCCCGGTCACGCCGACTACATCAAGAACATGATCACCGGCGCCGCGCAGATGGACGGCGCCATCCTCGTGGTTGCGGCCACCGATGGACCGATGCCTCAGACGAAGGAGCACGTGCTCCTCGCCCGTCAGGTGGGCGTGCCGGCCATCGTTGTTGCACTGAACAAGTGCGACATGGTGGACGACGAAGAGCTCATCGANCTAGTCGAGATGGAGGTTCGCGAGCTCCTCAGCAGCTACGAATTCCCCGGAGACGACGTCCCGGTGGTCCGCGTTGCTGCCTTCCCAGCTCTCCAAGGAGACGAGAAGTGGGCCGACGCGATCATGGAGCTCATGGGTGCGGTCGATGAGTACATCGCCACTCCCGAGCGCGAGATCGACATGCCGTTCCTGATGCCGATCGAGGATGTCTTCACGATCACCGGTCGCGGCACCGTTGTCACGGGACGTATCGAGCGTGGCATGGTCAAGGTGAACGAGGAGATCGAGATCGTCGGCATTCGCCCAGGCGAGGCGCAGAAGTCGACGGTCACCGGCGTCGAGATGTTCCGCAAGTTGCTCGACGAGGGCCAAGCGGGCGAGAACGTCGGCCTGCTGCTGCGTGGCACCAAGCGCGAGGACGTTGAGCGCGGTCAGGTCTGCTGCAAGCCTGGTTCGATCACCCCGCACACGGAGTTCGAGGCACAGGCCTACATCCTTTCTAAGGATGAGGGCGGCCGGCACACTCCGTTCTTTAACAACTACCGTCCGCAGTTCTACTTCCGGACGACCGACGTCACCGGCGTCGTGCACCTGCCCGAGGGCAAGGACATGGTTATGCCGGGTGACAACACGGACATGCGCGTCGAGCTCATTCAGCCCGTCGCCATGGACGAGGGTCTGCGATTCGCGATCCGTGAAGGTGGCCGCACCGTCGGTGCCGGCCGCGTCACGAAGATCCTGAACTAGGAGACCGCCGCTGCTTCGTGGTGGGCGGTGCGACCCACCGCCCACCACGGGATGCGACACCAGCAAGACCCAACTCGCGTAGTTGGGGCACCAGACATCGACGCACGAACGAGAAGAAGGACGGCAAGCCACCATGGCGGCACAGAAGATCCGCATCAGGCTCAAGGCCTATGACCACGAGGTGATCGANTCCTCGGCGAAGAAGATCGTCGAGACGGTTACCCGTACCGGTGCGCAGGTGGCCGGACCCGTTCCGCTACCGACCGAGAAGAACGTTTACTGCGTCATCCGCTCTCCGCACAAGTACAAGGACTCTCGCGAGCACTTCGAAATGCGAACGCATAAGCGACTCATCGACATTCTCGACCCGACACCGAAGACCGTTGATTCACTTATGCGCCTCGACCTGCCGGCTGGCGTCGACATCGAGATCAAGCTGTAGGGGATAGGTNATGTCGAGAACAATCAAGGGCGTCCTGGGCTCCAAGCTCGGTATGACGCAGATCTGGGATGACAACAACCGTGTCATCCCGGTGACCGTCGTTCAGGTTGGCCCGTGNGTCGTGACGCAGGTGCGTACCCCGGAAACGGACGGATACGACGCCGTGCAGTTGNGTTTCGGGGCCATCGATCCGCGCAAGGTGAACAAGCCAATGAGTGGTCACTTCTCGAAAGCNGGCGTGACCCCGCGCCGCCATCTCGTCGAGTTGCGGACAGCCGATGCNTCCGAGTACACCCTCGGGCAAGAACTCGGTGCGGATACCTTCGAGGTTGGGCAGCGGGTCGACGTNGTCGGGACCACCAAGGGCAAAGGCTTTGCCGGTGTCATGAAGCGTCATGGCTTCCACGGGTTGCGCGCGTCACACGGCGTGCAGCGCAAGCACCGGTCACCTGGTTCGATTGGTGGCTGCGCGACTCCCGGGCGTGTCTTCAAGGGCATGCGGATGGCCGGTCGCATGGGCTCTGATCGTCAGACCACGCAGAACCTGACGGTTGCGGGGGTGGACACCGAGAAAGGTCTTCTGCTCCTAAAGGGCGCCGTCCCTGGCCCCAAGGGTGGTCTCGTTCTCGTCGCGACGGCCGCAAAGGAAGCCATGAAGGAGGTCAGCGCATGACGTCGGTAGATGTTCTCGACCCGGCAGGCAAGAAGTCGGGCTCGGTCGATCTCCCCGCGGAGGTCTTCGACGTTCAGGTCAACGTCCCCCTGATCCACCAGGTGGTCGTCGCCCAGCTTGCTGCAGCCCGACAGGGATCCCACGACACCAAGACGCGGGCCGAGGTGCGCGGTGGTGGACGCAAGCCGTATAAGCAGAAGGGAACGGGCCGCGCACGTCAGGGCTCCATCAGGGCACCGCAGTTCGCCGGCGGCGGCACCGTGCACGGGCCAACGCCGCGTGACTACTCCCAACGCACTCCTAAGAAGATGAAGACGGCCGCCCTTCGTGGCGCTCTGTCTGATCGAGCCAGGGACGGACGCGTGCACGTGGTCACGACCTTTGCCTCGGAGGACATCCCGTCCACGAAGGCTGCGGTGGCAGCGCTCGCTGCAGTCGGGGTTGACGGGGGCTGCTTGGCCGTCGTCACCCGTGACGAAGAGGCATCGTGGCTGAGCCTTCGCAACCTGCCGGAGGTCATGGTGGTTGCACCCGATCAGTTGAACACCTACGACGTCCTGGTGAACGACCGCGTTGTCTTCACGCAGGCGGCTTTCGATGTCTTCGTCTCCGGACCCGCATCCGGCAAGGGCGCCAAGGCCGTCGCATCCGAAAGCGAGGTGGGCGCATGAGGATTGCCGACCCCAGAGACGTACTCATCTCTCCCGTTGTCTCGGAGAAGAGTTACGGGTTGCTCGATGAGAACAAGTACACGTTCATCGTTGCCCCAGACGCCAACAAGACGCAGATCAAGCTTGCGGTCGAGCAGGTGTTCGGTGTGAAGGTGACCGGCGTGAATACCAACAACCGCGAAGGTAAGCGGGTGCGTACCCGATACGGGTGGGGGCGTCGTGCAGCGACAAAGCGCGCGATCGTCACTGTTGCCGCCGGCGACCGCATCGACATCTTCGGAGGACCGGTCTCCTGACCGGCGTGAATTGACGAGACAGAAGGAACGGACACACCATGGCAATCCGTAGGTACAAGCCCACGACCCCCGGTCGTCGCGGCTCGAGCGTTGCCGATTTCGTCGAGGTCACGCGGTCGGAACCCGAGAAGTCTCTGCTGCGGCCACTGTCGAAGTCAGGCGGTCGAAACAACTCAGGAAAGATCACTACCCGGCATAAGGGCGGTGGTCACAAGCGCGCCTACCGGCTCATTGATTTCAAGAGGGCGGATAAGGACGGCGTGCCTGCCAAGGTCGCTCACATCGAGTACGACCCCAACCGCACCGCTCGCATCGCTCTGTTGCACTTCGCCGACGGTGAGAAGCGCTACATCATCGCTCCGGAGAAGTTGAAGCAAGGTGACCGGGTTGAGACTGGTCCCAGTGCTGACATCAAGCCCGGCAACAACCTGCCTCTGCGCAACATTCCGGTGGGAACCGTTATCCACGCGGTGGAGATCAAGCCGGGTGGGGGAGCCAAGATTGCTCGATCGGCCGGCGCCAGCGTGCAATTGGTCGCGAAGGACGGCCCCTACGCGCAGTTGCGTATGCCGTCGGGTGAGATTCGCAACGTTGACCTGCGTTCTCGTGCGACGGTCGGCGAAGTCGGCAATGCCGAGCAGTCGAACATCAACTGGGGCAAGGCCGGCCGCATGCGATGGAAGGGCAAGCGCCCGACCGTTCGTGGCGTAGCCATGAACCCGGTCGACCACCCACACGGCGGTGGAGAAGGAAAGACCTCCGGCGGCCGTCACCCCGTCAATCCGAAGGGCCGCCCTGAGGGCCGCACTCGCAAGGCCAAGAAAGCCAGCGACAAGTTCATCGTCCGCCGCCGCAAGACCGGCAAGAAGCGCTAGGGGATCAGCAGATGCCACGCAGCCTGAAAAAGGGTCCGTTCGTCGACGACCACCTCATCAAGAAGGTGGACGCGCAAAACGAGTCGGGTTCCAAGAACGTGATCAAGACGTGGTCGCGCCGCTCCATGATCGTGCCGGCCATGCTCGGTCACACGATCGCCGTCCACGACGGGCGCAAGCACGTTCCCGTGTTCGTCAGCGAGAACATGGTGGGACACAAGCTCGGTGAGTTTGCACCCACGCGGACGTTCAAGGGACACGTGAAAGACGACCGCAAGTCCAGGCGTCAATAGGTCGCCACCACACCAAACCAACTACCAGTCACGACGAGCGAGCAAGGGGAAAGCAATGGAAGCCAGGGCCCAAGCGCGGTACGTCCGCGTCACGCCCATGAAGGCACGGCGCGTCATCGACCTCATCCGTGGGATGCAGGCGGGAGACGCGCAAGACGTGCTGCGGTTCGCTCCACAGGCTGCGAGTGAACCGGTGGGCAAAGTGCTCGCGAGTGCGATTGCCAACGCCACGAACAACCACGGCATGCAAGCCCGCGACCTGGTGATTGCCCAGGCTTTTGTGGACGAGGGTCCCACGCTCAAGCGCATTCGCCCCCGCGCGCAAGGGCGCGCCTACCGAGTTGGCAAGCGGACCAGCCACATCACCGTCGTTGTTTCTGATGGCGTCGTTATTGAGCAGGACGTCCGCCCGGCGAAGGCTAAGGCGGCGACACCTCCGGCACCCAAGACGGCCGAGAAACCCGCCAAGAAGTCAACAGCGAAGAAGTCGACGGCGAAGAAGACCTCGGACACGAGCGCGGCCAAGAAGACGTCTGAGGAGAAGTCGACTGAGAAGAGCACCGCGAAGAAGTCGACCGCGAAGAAGTCAACAACGAAGAAGTCGACCGCGAAGAAGTCGACCGCGAAGAAGACGACAACGAAGAAGTCGACCGCGAAGAAGTCGACCGCGAAGAAGACGACAACGAAGAAGACGACAACGAAGAAGACGACAACGAAGAAGACGACCGCCAAGAAGGAAGAGGGCTGATCGTGGGACAGAAAGTCAACCCGCACGGCTTCCGGCTGGGCGTGACCACAGACTTTACCTCTCGTTGGTTCGCCGACGATGTCAAGAAGGGTCAGCGCTACCGCGACTACGTCGAAGAGGACGTGAAGATTCGCAAGCTGCTGAGTCAGGGCATGGAGCGAGCTGGAATCGCCAAGGTCGAGATCGAGCGGACCCGGGAACGGGTTCGGGTGGATATCCATACCGCGCGCCCCGGCATCGTCATCGGTCGTCGCGGCGCCGAAGCGGACAGGATCCGCGGTGACCTCGAGAAGCTGACTGGCAAGCAGGTGCAGTTGAACATCCTCGAGGTGAAGAACCCCGAGATCGAGGCCCAGTTGGTTGCCCAGGGCATTGCTGAGCAGCTGTCGAGCCGAGTGTCCTTCCGGCGCGCGATGCGTAAGGGGATGCAAAGTGCGATGAAGGCGGGAGCCAAGGGCATCCGTGTTCAGGTGTCCGGCCGTTTGGGTGGCGCGGAAATGTCGCGTACCGAGTTCTATCGCGAGGGACGCGTTCCTTTGCACACGCTGCGCGCCGATATCGACTACGGCTTCTACGAGGCCCGGACGACGTTCGGTCGCATTGGCGTCAAGGTCTGGATCTACAAGGGTGAAGCGCTTGGCTCACGGGCGGAAAGGGAAGCCGCCGCCGCGGCAGCACGTTTGAGTGGCCAGCGCTCACGACCGGAGCGACCGCGACGAGGTCGTCGGGACGAGGAAGCACCCGCCACCGTAGAAGCAACGGCAGAAACCGTTGCCACTGAGGAGTCGGCGGCACCGGCGGAAGCAGCGCCCGCAGGACAGGAGGGCTGATCATGTTGATACCTCGAAGGGTCAAGCACCGCAAGCAGCATCACCCCAAGCGGTCGGGTGCTGCCAAGGGCGGCACGCGCGTCACTTTCGGCACCTACGGCATTCAGGCTCTCGAACCGGCCTACGTAACAAACCGGCAGATCGAGGCGGCCCGTATTGCGATCACTCGTCACGTCAAGCGTGGTGGTCAAGTGTGGATCAACATCTACCCGGACCGTCCGTTGACCAAGAAGCCAGCGGAGACTCGCATGGGATCCGGAAAGGGATCCCCTGAGTGGTGGGTAGCCAACGTCAAGCCAGGGCGCGTCATGTTCGAGTTGTCCTATCCGGACGAAGCGTTGGCGCACGAGGCGCTGATGCGGGCGGTGCACAAACTTCCGATGAAGTGTCGGATCATCCGACGCGATGAAGCAGGTGAGGACTAATGGCAGTGGGTACAGCAGCAGGTGAGCTGCGCAACCTGACGCAAGAAGAGCTCGTGACCAAGCTCCGCGAGTCGAAGGAAGAACTCTTCAACCTTCGATTCCAGGGTGCTACAGGTCAATTGGAGAGTCACGGTCGCCTTCGCGCCGTCCGCAAGGACATCGCTCGCATCTACACGATCATGCGGGAACGGGAACTCGGAATCACTCCCATGCTCGAGATGTCAGACGATGCCGGTGACGGCGAGGAGGGTGCNGCATGAGCGCCACGCAAACGCAAGCCCGCGGCTACCGCAAGGTCCGCGAAGGCCTCGTCGTCAGCGACAAGATGAACAAGACCGTCGTCGTTGCCGTCGAGGACCGCTTCAAGCACCCGCTGTACGGGAAAGTCGTTCGTCGCACCAGCAAGTTGAAGGCGCACGACGAGCAGAACTCCGCGGGTGTAGGGGACCGCGTCCTGCTCATGGAGACGCGACCGATGTCGGCCACGAAGCGGTGGCGCGTGGTCGAGGTTTTGGAGAAGGCCAAGTAGACAAGCCGGCCGCAAACAGCAGTCGGAGGGGTTCCGCCAGGCTCGAACAGAGAACCGGCAGACGATCAGGAGAGAAGCAGTGATCCAGCAAGAGTCGCGATTGCGAGTCGCCGATAACACCGGTGCCAAGGAGATCTTGTGCATCCGGGTACTCGGTGGCTCAGGACGACGTTACGCAGGGGTCGGAGACGTCATCGTCGCCACCGTCAAGGACGCCATCCCCGGCGGCGGAATCAAGAAGGGCGAGNTCGTCAANGCCGTCATCGTCCGCACCAGGAAAGAGCGCCGCCGCCCGGACGGGTCGTACATTCGCTTCGATGAGAACGCTGCGGTGATTCTCAAGGGTGAGAACGAGCCTCGCGGAACACGCATCTTCGGGCCGGTCGGCCGGGAGCTGCGCGACAAGAAGTTCATGAAGATCATCTCTCTCGCCCCGGAGGTGCTGTAGCCATGAGCAAACTTCACGTTCGCAAAGGCGACACTGTCCAGGTGATCTCGGGCAAGGATCGCGGACTCACCGGCAAGGTCATCGAGGTGTATCCGGATTCTGACCGGGTGATCGTCGAAGGNGTCAACCGAATCAAGAAGCACACGCGGGTGGGCCAAAACGCCCGCGGCGCGAAGACCGGCGGCATCGTGACAACCGAGGCACCAGTTCATGTCTCCAACGTCATGGTTGTCGATCCGGAAGACGGCCGACCTACCCGCATCGGGTACCGCAAGGAGAAGGTTGAGAAGCGTCGCCCAGACGGCTCCACCTACGAGTCGGAGCGCAGCGTGCGGATCTCCAAGCGCACAGGGAAGGATCTGTGATGGCCACCGATACCAAGGCGCGACTGAAGGCGCGCTACCGCGAAGAGATCGTTCCGGGTCTGCAAAGCGAATTCGGTTACTCGAACATCATGCAGGTCCCCACGGTCACCAAGGTCGTCGTGAACATGGGCGTCGGTGAAGCCGCACGGGACTCGAAGTTGATCGAGGGTGCCATCCGAGACCTCACGGAGATCACCGGTCAGAAGCCGCAGATCACCAAGGCGCGCAAGTCGATCGCTCAGTTCAAATTGCGTGAGGGTCAGCCGATCGGTGCACACGTGACGTTGCGNGGGGATCGCATGTGGGAGTTCCTCGACCGTCTCCTGTCGATCGCTCTCCCGCGAATTCGCGACTTCCGTGGACTGTCACCCAAGCAGTTTGACGGGAATGGCAACTACACATTCGGTTTGAGCGAGCAATCGGTTTTCCACGAAATTGATCAGGACAAGATCGACCGCACGCGGGGCATGGACATCACCGTCGTGACCACCGCAACCAATGATGACGAGGGGCGCGCGCTGCTTCGGCTGCTGGGCTTCCCGTTCAAGGAGGCGTAGGCCATGGCGAAGAAGGCGTTGATCGAAAAGCAGCGCAAGACCCCCAAGTTCAAGGTGCGGGCGTACACCCGCTGCACCAAATGTGGTCGCCCGCACTCGGTGTACCGCAAGTTCGGCTTGTGCCGCGTGTGCCTTCGCGAGATGGCCCACGCGGGCGAGCTACCCGGAGTCACGAAGAGCAGTTGGTAACGACGCCGCAGGTCCTCAGCGAGAGCAGGGGAAACCACGGCGAGGAAGGCCGGTAGGCCATGACAATGACAGACCCGATCGCGGACATGCTTGCCCGTCTGCGCAACGCCAATTCGGCGTACCACGAGGACGTTGCGATGCCGCACTCCAAGATCAAGGCGAATATCGCTGAGATTCTGAAGTCGGAGGGCTACATCGCCGGCTACGACGTGGCGGACGCTGAAGTCGGCAAGACACTCACGTTGCAGCTCAAGTACGGCCCCTCACGTGAGAGGTCGATCGCGGGGTTGCGCCGTGTCTCGAAGCCCGGATTGCGCGTGTACGCCAAGAGCACGTCGTTGCCCCGGGTTCTCGGTGGGCTCGGCATCGCCATCTTGTCGACGTCGAACGGATTGCTGACGGACCGACAGGCTTCGAAGAAGGGCGTAGGTGGGGAAGTCCTCGCCTACGTTTGGTAGGGAGGAGCGCCATGTCACGTATTGGCAAGAGGCCCATCCCCGTTCCTTCGGGTGTCACGGCATCCATTGTCGGTCGATCGGTGACGGTTACCGGGCCTAAGGGATCCTTGAGCCTCGATGTTGCTGATCCCATCACCATTGCCGAGGAAGAAGGCAGCCTGGTTGTCCAGCGTCCGAACGATGAGAGTTCTTCGAAGGCGCTTCACGGTCTCACGCGCACGCTCGTCAGCAACATGGTCACCGGGGTGACAGACGGCTACTCCAAGACCCTCGAGATCGTCGGTACCGGGTACCGGGTGACGGCCAAAGGTCAGGATCTGGAGTTCGCTCTGGGTTACAGCCACTCAATCACGGTGAAGGCCCCCGACGGCATCTCGTTCGCCGTGGAGAGCCCGACCCGCTTCTCGGTGACCGGAATCGACAAGCAACTGGTCGGTGAGACCGCGGCCAACATTCGCAAGTTGCGCAAGCCGGAGCCTTACAAGGGTAAGGGTGTTCGGTACGAGAACGAAGTCATCCGTCGCAAGGCCGGAAAGGCGGGCAAGTAGCGATGAGCACGAGCACATATGGCGTGAAGTTGGGCTCCGGCAACAAAGTTGCCGTCGGGCGCAAGCGTCGCCACATTCGAGTCCGCAAGAAGGTTGCCGGAACCGCGGAGCGGCCACGGCTGGTCGTGACTCGATCCGCGCGACACATGACGGCTCAGGTCGTCGACGACGTTGCTGGTCACACACTCGCCTCCGCTTCTACGATGGAGTCCGAGATGCGCGGGCTTGGTGACGACAAGACAGCAAAGGCTCGCAAGGTCGGCCAATTGGTCGCTGAGCGGGCGAAAGCCGCCGGCATTGGAACGGTTATCTTCGATCGCGGAGGAAACCGGTTCCATGGTCGTGTCGCAGCCCTTGCCGAGGGTGCGCGCGAAACCGGCCTGGACTTCTGAGACGACCGAGAGCGAAAGAGGGAAACATGTCAGGAACCGACCGACGCGGAGGCGGCGAACGCCGTGACCGCAAGGAGCGGACGCCGCGCGAGGAGAAGTCGAATCACCTCGAGCGCGTCGTTTCGATCAATCGTGTCGCGAAGGTCGTCAAGGGTGGTCGTCGCTTCAGCTTCACCGCGCTTGTTGTCGTTGGCGACGGTGACGGCATGGTGGGAGTGGGCTACGGCAAAGCCAAGGAAGTCCCGGCCGCCATTGCGAAGGGTGTGGAAGAGGCGAAAAAGAACTTCTTCCGCGTCCCTCGGATTCAAGGCACGATTCCACACCCGATCACCGGCGAAGCCTCAGCGGGCGTGGTCATGCTCCGCCCGGCAGCTCCCGGTACGGGTGTTATCGCCGGAGGGCCGGTTCGTGCGGTCTTGGAGTGTGCCGGAGTTCATGACGTGCTGAGCAAGTCACTGGGATCCGACAACGCGATCAACATCGTGCACGCAACAGTGGCCGCCCTTCAGATGTTGGAGCCCCCCGAGGCTGTCGCCGCACGTCGAGGCCTTCCGCTCGAAGACGTTGCGCCGGCCGCCATGCTCCGCGCCAAGGCAGGGGCGGGCTCCTGATGACACAGTTGAAGGTGACGCAGCGCAAATCCGAGATCGGTGGAACCAGCAGTCAGCGCAACACTCTGCGGTCCCTGGGTCTCAAGCGAATCGGCGACGTCGTCGTGAAAGAAGATCGACCAGAGATTCGCGGAATGGTGAACACCGTGTCCCACCTGGTCGACGTCGAGGAGGTTGACTGACATGGCACTGAAGGTTCATCACCTGCGACCTGCACCGGGGGCTCACACGCCCAAGACCCGCAAGGGGCGCGGCGAAGGGTCCAAGGGAAAGACAGCCGGTCGCGGAACCAAGGGCACGAAGGCCCGGGGTACCGTTCCTGCTTCTTTCGAGGGCGGTCAGATGCCGTTGCACATGCGCATCCCGAAGTTGAAGGGATTCAAGAATCCCAACAAGGTCGACTTCCAGGTCGTCAATGTCGCAACCATCAACAANCTCTTCCCCGAGGGGGGAGATGTGACGGTAAGCGATCTAGTGGCCAAGGGTGCTGTGCGTTCTGGTCAGCCCGTGAAGGTTCTTGGGCAGGGGGAGATCTCCGTGGCAGTGACGGTCACTGCGAACAAGTTCTCCTCGAGCGCTCGTGACAAAATCGACGCTGCCGGGGGCTCGACGATCGAGCTGTAGGTAGCGTGGGGCAGGAGTCACGGACTCGAGTGGCCCCACAGGCAAGGCCAGGTGGCCGGTGCGCAGGCACTCGTCACCGGTGAAGGCGTCCGAGAGGAGGGGAGGACCTGATGCACATCAGTGCGTTTGGGGCTGCCCTGCGGACCCCCGACCTTCGCAAGAAGATCCTGTTCACCCTGGGGCTCTTGGGGCTGTACCGGCTCGGTGCCGTCCTGCCGACTCCGGGAGTCGACTACGCCGCGATCCAGCGGTGTATTGACGTGGTTCAGGACAACTCGGTGTACGCGCTTATCAACCTCTTCAGCGGCGGCGCACTCTTGCAGTTGAGTGTCTTCGCGCTCGGCATCATGCCGTACATCACGGCCAGCATCATCTTGCAACTGCTGACCGTGGTGATTCCTCGGCTCGAAACCTTGAAAAAGGACGGGCAGGCCGGTCAAGCCAAGATCACCCAATACACGCGCTACGTGACCATTGGTCTTGCGGTGCTCCAGTCAACGGCGATCTTGTCTTTGGCGCGCACTCCCGGGGCGCTGTTCAGCGGCTGCAACGAGACCATCATTCCCAACCAAGGCATCTGGGTGATTCTCGTCATGGTCATCGTGATGACGGCGGGTACCGCGGTCGTCATGTGGTTCGGAGAACTCATNACCGAGCGCGGCGTCGGCAACGGTATGAGCGTCCTCATCTTCACCGCAATCATCGCCACCATTCCAGCCCAATTCGCGGGAATCCTCGGTAGCCGTGGAACCTTCACGTTCACGGTTACGGTGCTCGTCGGTCTCGCGGTTATTGCCTTCGTCGTTTTTGTCGAGCAAGCCCAGCGGCGCGTCCCCGTGCAGTACGCCAAGCGCATGGTCGGCCGTCGCATGTACGGGGGCACGTCCACGTACATCCCGCTGAAGGTCAACATGGCCGGCGTCATTCCGGTCATCTTCGCGTCGTCGCTGTTGTTCCTGCCGACCCTGTTCGTGCAGTTGACGGGGAGCCAGGCGGCGTGGGCCCAGTGGGTCCAACAGAATTTCGGCACGGGCTCAGGAACGTGGTACCTGCTCACTTACTTCCTACTGGTGATCTTCTTCTGCTACTTCTACGTCTCGATCACCTTCAACCCGACCGATGTCGCCGACAACATGAAGAAGTACGGCGGCTTCATNCCGGGTATTCGCGCCGGCAAGCCGACCGCCGACTATCTGGACTATGTCCTGACGCGACTGACAGCACCGGGCTCGCTGTACCTCGGTCTGATCGCGGTGCTGCCGGTCTTCGCGTTCGGAGGTCTTGGTGTGGCCGGCGACTTCATNTTCNGCGGAACCAGCTTGTTGATCATGGTCGGTGTCGGGCTCGACACCGTCAAGCAGATCGAATCCCAGTTGCAGCAGCGGAACTACGAAGGCTTCCTGGGCTAGGTACGCATATGCGTCTTGTTTTCATGGGACCCCCGGGTGCCGGCAAAGGAACCCAAGCGGGAGTTCTTGCGGGCCGACTCGGAGTTCCACATATCTCCACCGGGGACATCTTTCGGGCGAATGTCGCGCAGGGAACAGAACTTGGGGAACAGGCGAAGGCATTCATGGATGCCGGGGAGTACGTCCCCGATTCGATCACCAACGCCATGGTGCGCGACCGCCTCACCCACGACGATTGCCGACCTGGTTTTCTTCTCGACGGGTTCCCGCGCACGGTTGAGCAAGTGGCGGAGCTCGACGCCATGCTCACCTCCTCCGGCCACCACCTCGATGTTGTGGTCGAGCTCACCGTGGACGTCGACGAGGTTGTTTCACGGCTGGTCAAGCGTGCTCAGGAGCAAGGGCGAACCGATGACACCGAGGATGTGCTTCGCCGCCGCCTCGAGGTTTATGCCGATCAGACGGCACCTCTGATCGAGACTTACTCGGATCGAGGGCTGCTGGCGAAAGTCGACGGCATGGGCACGGTCGATCAGGTCAGTGAGCGACTATTGACTGTTGTCTCCGGCGACTGATGTTCGGTAAGGGCAAACCGATCGAGATCAAGTCGGTCGACGAACTCGCGCTCATGCGACAGGCCGGGCTCGTTGTAGCAAAGACGTTGGAGAAGATCCGGTCGGAAATCGCCGTGGGTATGACGACGGCGGATTTAGACGCCCTTGCCCGAGAGAGCATCGCCGGCCATGGAGCAACATCATCTTTCCTCGGGTACCACGGATTTCCGGCCGTGATTTGTGCGTCGGTTAATGACGAAGTTGTCCATGGAATTCCAGGGGAGAGGGTGATCGAGTCCGCTGACATCGTCTCGATCGACTGCGGTGCGATCATCGAAGGCTGGCACGGCGATGCCGCGATATCGATTGTGATGCCGGATGCCGCCGAGGACATCTCTGCTTTGTCCGAGGTGACTCAGTCGTCGCTGTGGGCCGGGCTGGCGCAGGCACGGGTCGGTCGCCACTTGTCCGACATCGGGCACGGCGTCGAGGAGTGCATCCGGGGTGCCGGGGGGTACGGAATCGTGGAGGAGTACGTAGGGCACGGCATCGGATCTGAGATGCACATGCACCCGCCGGTACCGAATTACGGGCGTCCGGGCCGTGGCCCCCGTCTCGAGGCGGGAATGGCTCTCGCCATCGAGCCGATGGTGACGCTGGGGACTGCCAATGTTCAGGTACTCAATGATCAGTGGACCGTCGTGACCTCCGACGGCGCGGCCGCGGCACATTGGGAGCATTCAGTCGCTATTACCGATGACGGGCCGTGGGTGCTGACGTCACTAGAAGGCACCCGTCTGTAACGTGTCGGCGGTGTCCGTNGCTCGCCCAATTTTCAGTGGTGGCACGGGGAGAAGTGGCACAACGATCCTTGCGAAGCTCCTCCGTTGCCACCCGGAAGTGCGTGCGAGCAAGCCTCTTGAAATTCGTTGTGTGACGGACTCTGCTGGTCTGTTGGATGTGTGTCTTGGGCCGACGGATGATGCACCGTTGACGGTGAAGGTCTTGTCGATGGTTCCTGGAGGAGTGGCGCGGCAATTCAATTCCCGAATGCGAAAGCAGTGGTGGGATCGCACCAATCGGCTGGGAAAATCGAGTGGCCTGCACAGGGGGATGTCAGCGCAGCAACGGGAGGAGATGATCCGGAAGCTGCACTCGAGTGTGAAGGCAGACCCGGCANGCGCTGGTCGAGAGTTCCTGGATGATCTGATGAAGGCTCAGGGGGTGACGAGTGAACGATTCTGGGTGGACACATCCCCTCCGAACGCCGTCTGCGCNGANCGGATCTTCCAGGTAGCAACCGATGCTCTCTTCGTGCACATGGTCCGCGATGGACGTGACACCGCGGCGTCGGTCATGGCGGAGCCATGGGGTCCATCCACGCCCCAGGCAGCGATTTCCTGGTGGGAGGGTCGCATGCGCCGCGCGCACCACTCGCTGGGGAAGATACCTCGCGAGCGGGTGCTGACGGTGTCGTTGGAAGACCTCGTCGTTCGTGAGCGAGACGCGAGCTACGGGGAGTTGCTCGATTTTCTCGGCCTGTCGGACCGACCCCGTATGAGGCGCTACTTCTCGGAGAAAATGCCCGCTGACCGGGTGAACGTGGGAGCGTGGGCATCGCGGGTGGCCGATCCCGAAGTGCTGGCGGCCCTCTATGCCCAGGCTCGAGATCGCCTCCTGCAGGAGGGGATCGAGGTCCACGAGCGCACCTGAGGACGCTCGAGGGGGCANCGCTTTCGTCTATCTGCCCCCCGTGTGCCCTCCTGGGCCGTGGGGCGTAGACTTTGTGGGNTGAGATCGGGCTTCCCCGTCCATCTTCGAACCTCCTCCGCTACGGCGGTGGCGTCGTGGTGTGCGGGAGGACCGGGTCAGTGAGCCGGAATTCCCGGTTCGCAAAAGCGAAGGGCACCAGATGGGCAAGAAGGACGGCGCGATCGAGCTCGAGGGCACGATCACCGAGTCCCTTCCCAACGCGATGTTCCGCGTGGAGCTCGACAACGGGCACGAAGTGCTCGCTCATATCAGTGGAAAGATGCGGATGCACTACATCCGGATCCTTCCGGACGATCGTGTCGTCGTGGAGTTGTCACCGTATGACCTCACCCGCGGCCGCATCGTTTACCGCTACAAGTAGTCGACGCAACGCGCGTCGCGAGGGAACGGACAGAGCACATGAAGGTGCAACCGAGCGTCAAGAAGATCTGCGATAAGTGCAGGCTGATTCGTCGCCACGGACGCGTCATGGTGATTTGTTCGAATCCGCGCCACAAGCAGCGTCAGGGCTAGTAGCGGGTGCAGCGGGAGAGACAACTCGCGCACCCATCACAAAGGGAAATCCCGACCCCTCCCTCGGTGGTAACCATCGAGACGAGGACGACACCTTCGGCCACGGGGCCGAAGACCGGTCTTGGCGGACCGGAATGGACTCCCTCAGCAAACCCCGTGAACGAGAAACGATAGGACCGCCCCATGGCACGTTTGATCGGTGTCGATCTGCCGCGCGAGAAGCGCCTGGCGATCGCGCTTACCTACATTTACGGCGTTGGCCGCTCACAGGCAGCCAAGGCCCTGCAGGCCACCGGTATCGATCCGGAGATGAAGGCCAAAGACCTCACGGATGACCAAACCCTTGCACTGCGCGACTGGATCGAAGCAAACCTGAAAGTCGAAGGTGACCTTCGACGCGAGGTGGCAGCGGACATCCGACGCAAGGTCGAGATCGGTTGCTACCAGGGCATCCGTCACCGTAAGGGCCTTCCGGTCCGGGGTCAGCGCACCCACACCAATGCCCGGACCCGCAAGGGGCCGCGCAAGACCGTCGCCGGCAAGAAGAAGGCCTAGCCGGCTGGAACGCCCGTCACCCGATCATCCGTCCACGGAANGCTAAAGGAAGCAGATAGACATGCCCCCCAAGACTGCCGGCGCCAAGAAGGTGCGCCGTAAGGAAAAGAAGAATGTGGCCCACGGCCACGCTCACATCAAGAGCACGTTCAACAACACCATCATCTCGATCACCGATCCCACGGGTGCAGTTATCGCCTGGGCATCGGCCGGGCAGGTGGGCTTCAAGGGAAGCCGCAANTCCACGCCGTTCGCTGCGCAATTGGCGGCTGAGTCCGCCGCCCGTCGTGCGATGGAGCACGGAATGCGCAAGGTCGATGTGTTCGTCAAGGGTCCCGGCTCCGGCCGAGAGACCGCGATCCGGTCACTGCAGGCGACCGGTCTGGAAGTTGGATCCATCTCCGACGTCACGCCGGTACCCCACAACGGAACTCGTCCCCCGAAGCGTCGCCGCGTCTGATCGCGCGCAGGAATAAGGAGAAAAGAAAGCTATGGCGCGATACACCGACGCAGACTGCAAGCGCTGCCGCCGAGAGAAAATGAAGTTGTTCCTCAAGGGGAGCAAGTGCGATTCGCCGAANTGTCCTTTCGAGAAGCGTCCGTACCCTCCGGGACAGCACGGGCGAGGACGCTCCAAGGAGAGCGAGTACCTGCTGCAACTTCGGGAGAAGCAAAAGGCGGTACGTATGTATGGGGTTCTCGAGAAGCAATTCGGCAACTACTACGTAGAGGCCAACCGTCAGTCGGGAAAGACCGGTGACAATCTTCTGCGGATCCTGGAATCACGGCTCGACAATGTTGTTTTTCGTGCTGGCTTCGCGAAGTCGCGAGACATGGCGCGCCAGTTGGTAAACCACGGACACTTCACAGTNAATGGCAAGAAGGTCGACATCCCGTCCTTCCGCGTCTCTCCGAACGACATCATCGAGGTGAAGCCCTCTTCCCGAGAGATGACTCCTTTTGTCGTCGCCCACGCCGAGGTGGGTGAGCGCACTGTTCCGGCTTGGCTAGAGGTAGTTCCTTCCAAGATGCGGATCATCGTTCACTCTCTACCCGAGCGTGCGGTCATCGACACCCCCGTCCAAGAACAGCTCATCGTCGAGCTGTACTCCAAGTAGGCACCATCCCGGTCTGGCCGCGGACCGGGGATCGTCAAACACGCGACGTCATATAGCGGTCGTCGCGGGAAGGAACAGTCACAGTGCTCATCAGTCAACGCCCCATCCTCACCGAGGAGCCGATCAGCGATAACCGTTCGCGCTTCGTCCTCGAGCCGCTTGAGCCGGGCTTCGGCTACACCCTCGGAAACTCGATGCGACGTACCTTGCTGTCATCCATTCCGGGTGCAGCGGTCACCAGCATGCGCGTGGATAGCGTTCTTCACGAATTCAGCACCATCGAAGGCGTTACCGAAGACGTCACCGAGGTGATTTTGAACCTCAAGCAACTTGTTGTCTCGTCCGAACACGACGAGCCGGTGGTCATGTACCTCCGGAAGCAGGGACCCGGTGTCGTCACCGCAGCAGACATCCAGCCGCCGGCGGGAGTTGAGGTGCACAACCCTGATCTCCACATCGCATCGCTCAACGCTAAGGGCAAGATGGAGATCGAGCTCGTTGTCGAGCGTGGCCGCGGGTACGTCCCGGCATCCATGAACAAGCAGCCGGGCCAAGAGATCGGCCGCATTCCGGTCGACTCCATCTACTCGCCGGTCATGAAGGTGAGCTACAAGGTTGAGGCCACCCGTGTGGAGCAGCGCACGGACTTCGACAAGCTCGTCCTCGACGTCGAAACCAAGGCAAGCATCCGGCCTCGGGACGCTATTGCGTCTGCGGGACACACGTTGGTGGAACTGTTCGGCCTCGCACGAGAACTCAACGTTGACGCGGAGGGAATCGATATCGGTCCGTCCCCGACCGACGCCTTCGTCGCTGAGCAATTGGGAACGCCGATCGAGCAGCTGGACATGACGGTGCGGTCGTACAACTGCCTCAAGCGCGAGGGCATCCACACCGTGGGCGAACTAATCACGCGCAGCGAGGCCGACCTGCTGGATATCCGAAACTTCGGGCAGAAGTCCATCGACGAGGTGAAAGTCAAGTTGGCAGGGCTCGGTTTGGCGCTCAAGGACAGCCCGCCAGGGTTCGATCCGGGTGCAGCGGTGTACTTCACCGACGAGGACTCCGATGAAGACTACGAAGTATTCGAGACCCCTGAGGTGGACGATTCGGCCTATGCCGAGGACGAGCAGCTCTAGCGTTGTCGGCCTGCGCCACCCTCTACCCGAACAGCTACAAGGAGACACACCATGCCCACGCCAACCAAGGGTCCTCGCCTCGGCGGTGGTCCGGCGCACGAGCGGCTCATGCTGGCGAACCTCGCCACAGCCCTGTTCGAGCACGGCAAGATCACCACGACCGAGGCCAAGGCCAAGCGCCTTCGTCCACTGGCCGAGCGTCTGATCACGTTCGCCAAGCGCGGAGATCTGGCGGCCCGCCGAAAGGTCATGACCGTGATCCGGGATAAGTCGGTGGTACACGAGTTGTTCACCGAGATCGGCCCGCAGTACGCCGGCCGCCCCGGTGGCTACACGCGCATCACGAAGATTGGTCCACGTAAGGGTGACAACGCACCTATGGCGGTCATCGAACTTGTCGAGCCGATGCTGGAGCAGGTGGTCGCCGAAGCGACTGGTGCCACCAAGCGTGCGGCGAAGGAGCGGGACGAGGAGCAGGCGGCGGCCCCTGACGTCGCGGAAGACGCGGTGGAAGACGTGACGGAGGACGCCGCTGATGAGGTCGCGGAGTCAAACGACGCCGACGACGACAAGTAACGCGAACGGATAGTTCCAGGAGTACGAGTGGTCGATTCCCCCCGCGGAACGACCACTCGTTTCCGTTTACAACTCTCCTATGACGGGTCTGAGTTTCACGGTTGGGCCAAGCAGAGGGGGCTTCGAACCGTCGAGGATGAACTCGGATCAGTCGTCGATCACCTAGTAGCGGAGCACGTTGATCTCACGTGCGCCGGTCGAACGGATGCTGGCGTCCACGCACGCGGACAAGTGGTTCACTTCGATGCTGAGAGGGTCGACCGCCTCACGCTGGACCACCTCAATGGAGCCCTGCCCCATGACATACGGGCAAGGCAGCTGGATGTCGTGCCGCCAGAGTTCGATGCACGATTCTCCGCGCAATGGCGCCGCTATTCATACACGGTTTCCGACGATCCGCGGGGACCTGACCCTCTCATGCGTCGATACCAACTGGCGTTGTCGGATGAACTAGACATCGACGCTATGAACGAAGCATCACGCTCTCTCGTCGGGGAACACGACTTCTCTAGTTATTGCAAGGTGAAGGAGCACGGAACCTCTGTTCGTGAAGTTCTCGAGTTGAAGTGGGACAGACTCGTATCAGCGGACTCGGGGCTTCGAACCGCGATCATGCATGTGAAGGCCGACGCTTTTTGTCGGTCGATGGTGCGAAGTCTTGCGGGAGCGCTCATTCCCGTCGGCCAGGGCCGTAAGAACCGTGAATACCCTGCCCAGGCTCTTGAGAAGCGTTCACGTGATGCCGGAATTGCTGTGATGCCGGCCCACGCGCTGGTTCTCGAGGAAGTCGGATATCCGGCGGCTGATCAGTGGGAGCAACGTCAATGGCGAACGCGCAGCGTTCGCTCCGGTCATCAATGGAACGAGAAGTCGAACGACGCGTCTAATCTCGGACCATGATCCGATCCTTCGATGCATGGGAGCCAACCCTCCGTCACACCCTGGCCAGTCCGGACAAGAACCGCAGTGGCGACGTCACCACAGCGGTAGAGGCGCTTGCCACCGAAGGTGACATGGAAGTCGGAGTCTGGGAGCACTCGGTGGGTGTNTCCACTGATGTGGAGGTCGAGGAAGTGTTCGTTGTCCTGTCGGGGCGAGGGACGGTTACCTGTGACAGCGGGGGGCGCATTGATTTGGCGCCAGGTGTCGTGGGGTTGTTGCCGATGGGCGCTCAGACCACGTGGACGGTGACGGAGCCGCTGAGGAAGGTCTGGATCACGCTTTCCTAGGCGCTGGCCGCCCGGGCTCGGAAGAAGTTCGCCCGTCTGGGGTGTGGGGGCCGCCATTTCAGGCGTCGGGTAGGCTATGTCGTCGCTGCCAAATCCAGCGGATTAGCAGCCTGGATGCCCGGAAAGCATCCAGTACGGCCTCGAAGCTCGAGGCACAGAATCCAGTCCCGACGAGAGAAAATGAGGCGGCGCCGTGCGCACCTACAGTCCAAAAGCCAGCGACATCACTCGCAGCTGGCACGTTATCGATGCCACCGACGTAGTCCTGGGTCGCCTCGCCACCCACGTCGCACAGCTCCTTCGAGGGAAGCACAAGGCGACGTTCGCACCCCACGTCGATACCGGCGACTTCGTGGTCGTGGTTAATGCCGACAAAGTGGCGCTCACCGGATCGAAGCGTGAGAAGAAGATCGCTTACCGGCACTCTGGATATCCGGGTGGCTTGAAAGCAACGTCGTACGAGGAGCTCCTCGAATCTGACCCACAGCGGGCCATCGAGAAGGCCGTGAAGGGCATGCTCCCGCACAACAAGTTGGGACGTCAGCAGATCAAGAAGCTGAAGGTCTACACCGGCGCGGATCATCCGCACGCCGCGCAAAACCCACAGCCGTACGAGATCTCCCAGGTCGCGCAGTAGCCGCGCGGATAGAAAGAAGAGGAAGCCGTGTCTGAGGCAACTGTCGACATCACAGAAGAAGAAGTGGACGAAGCTCCGTCCGAGTACACCAGCGAGTCGCCGGCGTCTGCCGTTGTTGCTCGCGAGGTGACGACCGCGCCCGGGTCTGCCACGGGTCGTCGCAAGGAAGCCATCGCCCGCGTCCGCCTGGTACCGGGAACGGGGCAGTGGACCATCAATGGTCGCTCGCTCGATGAATACTTCCCGAACAAGGTTCACCAGCAGGAGGTCAAGGAACCCTTCGTCACCCTCGGTGCGGACGGACGTTTTGATGTCATCGCTCGCATCAACGGAGGGGGCGTGTCGGGGCAAGCTGGAGCGCTCCGCTTGGGCATCTCGCGGGCCTTGAGTTCCATCGATGAAGAGAACAACCGGCCGTCGTTGAAGAAAGCGGGCTTTCTCACGCGTGACCCACGGGCCAAGGAGCGCAAGAAGTACGGCCTGAAGAAGGCTCGCAAGGCGCCCCAGTACAGCAAGCGCTAGAGGTAAGCGTGGGCCGACTCTTCGGCACNGATGGTGTTCGCGGACTTGCCAACAGGGACGTCACAGCGGAGCTCGCCGTTGACTTGGCGGTCGCCGCGGCGTATGTGCTCGGCGATGTTGGTGCGTTCGACGGCCATCGACCGTTAGCGGTCGTTGGTCGCGACACTCGGGCCAGTGGTGAGTTCCTGGAAGCGGCGGTTGTTGCGGGTCTGGCTAGCGCCGGCGTCGACGTCACGGTTGTCGGGGTTNTGCCCACACCGGCGGTGGCGTGGCTGACGTCTGAGCTCGATGCAGATCTCGGCGTCATGCTGTCTGCCTCGCACAACCCGATGCCGGATAACGGGATCAAGTTCTTTGCCCGGGGTGGTCACAAGTTGGCCGATGACATCGAAGACGCAATCGAACAGCGCATTGGCGAAGAGTGGNAGCGACCCACCGGCTCAGGTGTTGGTCGGATAACCCATGACTCACGTGCCGCAGATCGCTACGTGGATTTTCTTGTGGGGACTCTCGACACCCCATTGGATGGGCTACGGGTTGTCGTCGATTGTGCGAATGGCGCCGCGTTTGAGGTGAGCCCCCGGGCACTCGAGCGTGCCGGAGCTCAAGTAACGACTATCCACGCGCAGCCGAATGGCTGGAACATCAATGACGGTTGCGGGTCGACCTACATGGAATCCCTGATCGCCGCGGTTCGGGACGGCAATGGTGATGTGGGGATTGCCCACGATGGCGACGCAGACCGCTGCCTCGCCGTAGCCGCCGACGGATCCATCATCNATGGTGATCACATACTCGCCATGTTGGCCATAGCCAAGAAGGAGAGCCAGAC
Source organism: Micrococcales bacterium (assembly GCA_002728915.1). Taxonomy (GTDB): domain Bacteria; phylum Actinomycetota; class Actinomycetes; order S36-B12; family S36-B12; genus S36-B12. The sequence continues at coordinate 51,140 of PBWE01000005.1, read as the reverse complement.
CCTGGCACACGGCACGGTCGTCTCCACCGTGATGGCCAATCTCGGCTTCAAGATCGCCATGCAGGACGCAGGAATCACCGTGTCGGAAACGGCGGTCGGGGACAGGTACGTCCTCGAGGAAATGAACGCTGGTGGCTTCGTCCTGGGTGGAGAGCAGAGCGGTCACATCGTGATGACAGACCTCGCTGCCACAGGTGACGGAGTTCTGACGGCCTTGCACGTTCTCGCGATCATGGCGAAAGCCGGTCGCTCTCTGGCGGATCTTTCGTCATGCGTCGTCAAACTCCCTCAGGTTCTCGTGAATGTCAGTGGAGTAGACAAGGACGCTGTGGCCTCCAGTGATGCGGTGACACGAGCGGTGGAGGAGGCGGAGTCGGCATTGCAGGGCAAGGGGCGAGTGCTGCTGCGCCCATCGGGAACNGAGCCGGTGGTACGCGTCATGGTGGAAGCGCCGAGTGTCGAGGAAGCACAGCGACTGGCCGATTCCATTGCGGATGTTGTCCGGGTGGATCTGGCCCTGGGCTAAGCCTTCGGGCGGTCGCCGTCCCTTGGATTCTGAGCGCAACGCATCGTTCAGGTGGGCCGCTGACGTCAGTGGAGCAGGCGTAGTCTTGCCGCCATGTGCGGGATTGTCGGGTACGTCGGAGAGAAGCAAGCCCTGGAGGTCGTGGTAGCCGGGCTGCGTCGCCTCGAGTACCGCGGTTATGACTCTGCCGGCGTGGCGGTGATCAGTGAGGGGCGCCTTGAGGTCCGGAAGAAGGCGGGCAAGCTCGTCAATCTCGAGACCCTCATCGGCCAAGACCCTCTCCCGCAGTCCACCACGGGTATCGGGCACACCCGGTGGGCCACCCACGGAGGACCAACCGACCACAACGCACATCCTCATGTCAGTGACGACGGAAGGATCGCCGTTATCCACAACGGCATCATCGAAAACTTCGCGCCGTTGAGAGACGAGCTCATCGCGGCTGGTGTGATGCTGTCGTCGGAGACGGACAGCGAGATCGTTGCTCACCTGCTCGCACGAGCTCTNCCCGAGGTCGATCAGGACCTAGCGGCGGCGATGCAGTCAGTCTGTCCGCGCTTGGAAGGTGCCTTCACACTCGTGGCGATGGATCCGAATGACCCGTCGTTGGTCGTGGGAGCGCGACGTAATTCGCCGCTTGTTGTCGGTTTGGGCGAAGGTGAAAATTTTCTCGCAAGCGACGTTGCGGCGTTTGTTGATCACACACGTAGCGCACTCGAGCTCGGTCAAGACCAGATNGTTGTCGTGCGGGCCGATGGAGTCGAGGTGCGCGATTTCGCCGGCACCCAGNTCGAGGCCAAGCCCTACGTTGTGGACTGGGACGCCTCAGCGGCGGAAAAGGGTGGGTACGACCTGTTCATGCTNAAGGAAATCGCAGAACAGCCCAAAGCCGTCGCCGACGCGCTTCGTGGACGCATCGATGCGGAGCAACGCATTCAATTGGATGAGACAGTGCTCGATGACGCGGTGCTGCGCGACATCACCAAGGTCGTCGTGGTTGCCTGCGGGACTGCGGCTCATGCCGGCATGGTGGCGAAGTACGCCATTGAGCATTGGACNCGACTGCCCGTCGATGTCGAATTGGCGAGCGAGTTTCGGTACCGGGATCCGATCGTCGGACCAGATGCCCTCGTCATCGCCATCTCCCAATCCGGTGAAACGATGGACACCCTCATGGCTCTTCGCCACGCGACAGCCCAGGGTGCTCGTACGTTGGCGATTTGCAACACGGTGGGATCGACGATTCCGCGAGAGTCCGATGCCGTGTTGTACACCTACGCTGGGCCGGAAATCGCGGTCGCTTCGACGAAGGCCTTCTTGACCCAAATAATTGCCTCCTACCTGGTGGGTCTGTATCTGGCGCAGGCGCGCGGAACCATGTTCGAAGATGAGATACGTGCGATCCTCAGCGACCTCGGTGATATGCCCCAGAAGGTTGACCTGGTCCTGGATACCGTCGAACCGATCAGGGACCTTGCTCGCCGATTCGCAGACTCTCCATCTGTTCTTTTTCTCGGGCGGCATGTGGGCTATCCCGTGGCACTCGAAGGGGCCCTGAAACTCAAGGAGCTCGCATACATGCACGCAGAGGGATTTCCGGCGGGAGAACTTAAACACGGCCCTATCGCATTGATCGAGGAAGGAATTCCCGTGATCGTGGTGGTGCCCTCGCCTCGGGGGCGGGCGGTGTTGCACGACAAGATCGTCTCCAACATCCAGGAAGTTCGGGCCCGAGGAGCGTCGGTCATCGCGATCGCCGAAGAAGGCGACGAAGCCATCGTGGGGGTAGCTGATCACGTTGTTCGGGTTCCGGAAACTCCCACCCTGATGCAGCCCCTCGTCTCGACGGTGCCCTTGCAGGTGTTCGCGTGTGAANTGGCAACGGTCAAGGGTCACGANGTCGATCAGCCGCGAAATCTTGCGAAGTCCGTCACGGTGGAGTGATGCGCGGGCTCTACCCGGTCGAGGTTGTTCGTGAGGCCGAGAACGCTCTAATGACGCGAGTCCCCGATGGCTCGCTCATGCAACGTGCTGCTCGGGCAGTAGCCGTCGAATGCGTGCGACAGGTTCGAGAACGTCGTGGCCGACTAGTGGGCGCGCACATCGTCCTCCTTGTGGGTTCCGGTAACAACGGGGGTGATGCGCTGTTCGCAGGGGCCCACCTGGCGCACCGAGGGCTGTCCGTGAAAGCTATCCGTGTCGCTTCTTCCTGTCACGATGCCGGTGCGCGTGCCTTCACAGCAGCAGGAGGACGTTTTGTCTCCGGTGATCTGGATCCCAGCACCCTCGAGAAAGAGTGTGCGAACGCCGATCTGATTGTGGACGGCATTGTTGGCATCGGTGCCCAGGGAGCCTTGCGCGATGCGTCGGCACATGCGGTCGAGAGGGCGAATTCCTCCGGTGCTGCGCGAGTGGCGGTGGACCTTCCCAGCGGAGTCGATGCCGATACCGGTGATGTCGACGGTGTCGCCTTTGACGCTGATGTCACGGTCACCCCCGGGTGCCTCAAGCCGGGGCTCTTTCTTGTTCCCGGACGCAGCCATGTGGGTGATGTGCTCCTGGTGGACATCGGACTTGAACCCGAACTTCCCGATCCTGGCGCTCGGTTGATCGATCCGGTAGACGTCGCTGGCCTGGTGACGAAGCCACAGGAGAACGATCACAAGTATCGGAGAGGGGTAGTTGCCGTTGCTGCTGGTAGCCGGGTCTATCCGGGTGCGGCAATCCTGACCGTCGGTGGCAGCAGGTATTCGGGTGTGGGAATGGTGCGTTTCCTGGACAGGGCGGACGGTGTTGCAGAAAAGGTTGTGTCGGTTTACCCCGATGTCGTCTGTGACGGGTCGGACCTTCGATCTGATGCAAAGGTTCGGGCATGGGTCTGCGGACCCGGGTTGACCGAGTCCGACGCCTCGACGGTGCAGATGGTCTTGTCCTCCGACGTCCCGGTCGTGCTGGATGCGGGGGCTTTGCGGTCGTTGGCTACCGATAGCGAGTTGAGGTCTGAGTGCCGTCGCCGAGCAGAGCGAGGGTGTACCACGGTCATCACCCCACACGCTGGTGAGTACGCACTCGTGGCGGGCAGCGATGGCGAATCGATGACGCCTCAGCGTCTCGCACGCGAGCTGGGTGTGATCGTGGTTCACAAAGGGCCGGGAACAACCATCACCGCTCCGAGTGGGCCCTCTTTTATCGACACGGCCGGTGTTCCCGATCTCGCGTGTGCGGGCAGCGGGGATGTGCTCACGGGGTTGATGGCGGGAATGCTAGCTGCTCGTCCGGATCAGGATCCGCTTGTTGTCGTGACCGCAGCGGTGTGGCTGCATGGTGTGGCCGCCCAATGCGCGGGTCGTCGCCAGCGCCCGNTCGTCGCCACGGATGTTCGCGATTGCCTTCCAGAGGCGATCGCTGCCGCTCGATCGGGAAACCTGGAAGGGTTGCGCGTATGACGGTGTCGTTTAGTCGGGCGCGCGCGCAGGTGAACCTGTCGGCGATAGCCCGCAACTACCGACGCCTCACTGCGTGCGGGGTACCGGTGATGGGAGTCGTGAAGGCCGATGCCTATGGGCACGGCGCCGTCGAGGTCGCCCGTGCCCTGAGGGCCGATGGAGCTGACTGGTTGGGTGTGGCGCTTTTGTCGGAGGCTGTTCAGTTGCGGGCGGCCGGAGATCGGGGCCGGATGCTCGCCTGGTTGTGGGCGCCGGGAGATCCCGCTCTGCCTGAATGTCTGGAGCTCGATGTTGATGTTTCGGTGTCGAGTGAAGAGACGCTGGCAGAAGTTGTGGCTGCCGCTGTGCAATCTGAACGACGCGCTCGCGTACACATCAAGGTGGATACCGGCCTGAACAGGAACGGCGTTGCTCGATCTGAGTGGACGCGGGTTTTCCAGGCCGCGGAGCGTGCTCAGCAGGACGGTGTCATCGACATCGTCGGATTGTGGTCGCACCTGGCCAGCGCCGATGATCCGAGTGATGCTTTGAACGCCGAGCAACGGCAGGTCTTTCGGGATGCCTGCGACATCCTGGCGTCACTCGGGGTCGAACCGCCGATACGTCACCTGGCGAATAGCGGGGCAACGTTGAATCAGCCCGAATCTCTGTTCGACCTTGCCCGAGCGGGAATCGCGGTGTACGGCGTGAGCCCCGGTGAGGGATTGGGCTCGAGTGCCGAGCTCGGGTTGGTTCCTGCGATGACGCTGGTGGCTCGTTTAGCGCACGTAAAGCACATCAATCCCGGTGCGCGAGTTTCCTACGGAGGTACGTGGGTCGCTTCGGAACCAACGTGGATCGGACTCGTGCCGGTCGGGTACGGGGACGGAATACCGCGGGCAGCATCCTCACGAGCGGAGGTCCTCATCGGCGNTCGACGGTGCCGGGTGCTCGGAGTCATCGCGATGGACCAGATGGTCGTGGACCTCGGCCCGGAGACCGACTGTAGACCTGGAGATGACGTGATTGTGTTTGGTGCTGGTGATCGGGGCGAACCGACAGCGGCCGACTGGGCGCGATGGTCCGACACCATCGGCTACGAGATCGTTACGCGGATCTCGCCGCGCATCCCCCGGCAATATGTGACCGTGGAAGCCGACTGAGCAATGTTCGGTGGAGCACAATAGGGCCGATGGATCTGTCATCTGCTGTACGCGTTGCCGGTCGCGGCGCTGCTGCGTTCGGAGTCGTGGCCGCTGGCGCCGCGGTCGGTGTGCTCGCCGAGCGGGCTTTGGTGCGCAGATCGGCACTCTCGGCGGATGACGAGCCGCAACTGGGTGCGCTGCGCGGTGAGGTGCGCGAGATCCTGACCCCTGACGGTACCGCTCTTCACGTGGAAGTAGACGAGCCGGAAGACCTGGTCAGTAGTGACGTCACCATCATTTTCTGCCACGGGTACGCCCTGACCCATGACTCGTGGCATTACCAGCGCGAACATCTTCGGGGCTCAGCCCGGCTTGTCTTTTACGACCAGCGCAGTCACGGACGTTCGCAGAAGGCCTCGGATGCCTCCCACCACATTGATCAGCTGGGTCGCGATCTGGCAGCGGTTATCGACGCAATCGCACCCAGCGGCCCCATCGTTCTCATCGGCCATTCCATGGGGGGAATGTCGGTCATGGCGTATGCCGATCAGAATCCGGAGGCCTTTGGCTCTCGCATTCGTGGCGTCGCCCTGGTCGCCACGACGGCGGGAAACGTGCAAGCGAACTCGCTCGGACTCCCGGGCCCGTTGGGCAAGATTGTGCATTCGTGGGCACCACCCATTGCGCAGTTCCTGGCTGAGCGAGAGCACTGGGTCGACGGTTGGTCGGACAGCGACCTGGGGCTACTCATCACGCGGCTGTATTCCTTCGGTTCGCCGACGTCCGATCATGCTGGCCGATTCGTGGCTCAGATGCTGGCCAATACCTCGCTGGAAGTCGTCGCGAATTTCCTTCCTGCTCTGCACGTGCACGACAAGCACGATGCGTTGCCGGTCTTTCAGAAGGCCGAGTTGCTGGTGATCGTCGGGTCGGCTGATCGCCTGACGCCGCCGGAAATGAGTGAGGAAATTGTCGAAGCAGTACCGGGAGCCGAGTTCGCAGTTCTGGGAGACAGCGGCCACATGGTGATGCTTGAGCGACCGGTGGAAGTGAACGAACTTCTCGACGGCTTGATCGCGCGAGTACGCCGAGACCTGGTGAGCAGGCAAGGGGTCGCATGACGGCATCGGTCGATGGACGCGATGTGTTGCTGGACAGCCCTTCTCCCGACGTCACCCGTGCCATCGGTGAAGCGTTCGGGCAGGTTCTTCGACCGGGAGACATCGTCGTGCTGGAAGGCGACCTCGGTGCCGGAAAGACGACGTTCACGCAAGGCCTTGCGCGAGGAATGGGTATCGGTGACGCCGTGACAAGTCCGACATTCGTCCTGGCGCGGGAGTTGGGTCGAGAAGAAGAGTTGGTTCCTCTCACGCACGTCGATGCCTACCGGTTGACGTCACTCGGTGAGTGGGATGACCTGGATGTCGACATCGAGAACTCCGTTGTGGTTATCGAATGGGGGGAGCGACTCGAAGACGCCCTCCCGTTGGATCGGGTACACGTCAGGTTGACGGAAACCGATGAAGCACGCGCAGTGCGGATCTGGGCGCCGGATGGTTCCCAGCGTCGCTTGTTTGACGCGATACGGGCGGCGGTGACGTGACCATGCGAGTGTGCGCGATCGACACATCAGGGCCTGCAACGTCCGTTGGTTTTGCAGACCCGCACGGTCCTGGACCTGTGGTCACCGTCGAGGGAGCGCGGAGGCATGTAGAAGTGATCGACGACGTCTTCGCACGCGCCTTGTCGGCAGCATCGGGAGAGGCGCCCCAGGCGGTGTGTGTCGGTGTAGGCCCCGGCCCCTACTCGGGCCTTCGGGTCGGCGTCGCGTTCGGTGTTGGTCTGGCGCGCGCGTGGTCGGTGCCGGTCGTCGGCATGTGTTCGCTCGATGCCATCGCCTGGGAGATCGCTGGATTGTCCGTGCCCGGTGGGTCGAGGGGTGACGACCGCGACACAGGTCACGCCGGCAATTCGGATCCTGACCGTGAATTCGTCGTCACGGCAGACGCGAAGCGCCAGGAGATTTATTGGGCGCGCTACGACGGGAAGGGAAATCGGGTGGAAGGGCCGCAGGTCACGCGTCGCGACGATGCGAACTTCACCGTCCCCACCATCGACGGAACGAAGCCGGACCCCGCTCGGATGGCTTACCGCGCAGCGTTGCTCCTGGCCGCGGGTGACAGACCCGTCCCGGTGCCCCAGGAGTGGGGTCCGCACGGATCGGACGGCTCGGCGGTGGGTGTGCCCGCACGAGCGCTCCTGGCCCCACGACCNCTGTATTTGCGGGCACCGGACATCACGCTGTCACCCCGCCTATCGACGGCTGGGTCGTCATGATGGGTGAGCGGATTCGGGCGATGAAGTGGTGGGACATCCCGCAGGTGCATGACATCGAAGTCGAATGCTTCCCCGATGACTCGTGGAGCATCGATCAATTCTGGCGGGAACTGGCCGGTTCCACCCGCGAGTACCTCGTTGCGGTCGATGAGGATCACGCGGTGGTCGGCTACGCAGGAGTCTTTGTGCTGGCACCCGACAGCGATCTACAGACGGTTGCCGTTCGACCAGATCGACGGGGGCGAAGGATAGGCCGCGAACTGCTCGACGCATGTGTGCAGGTTGCTAAGCGCCGGGACGCCACCTCGATGATGTTGGAGGTCCGATCCACCAATGAGGATGCGATCGGCATGTATGAAGGGCTTGGGTTTCACGCCATCGCCACTCGATCGCGCTACTACCCCGACGGTGGGGACGCCGTCATCATGCGACTACGACCCCTGGAGGTGTCGCCATGACGTCCCCCCGCGGTCCGGTGGTCCTGGGCGTCGAAACATCGTGCGATGAGACCGGAATAGGAATCGTCATTGGTGACCGACTGTGCGCAAATGTGATCGCTTCGAGTGTCGACGAGCAGGCACGTTTCGGTGGCGTTGTTCCGGAGGTGGCAAGTCGGGCGCACGTGGATGCGTGGGGGCCCGCGCTGGACGCCGCCCTTGCGGAGGCCGGAATCCGGGTAACAGATGTCGATGCGGTCGCGGTCACGGCGGGACCTGGACTCGTGGGGGCCCTCTTGGTCGGAGTCGCAGCCGCCAAAGGTCTAGCCGCTGGCATCGGCGTTGATCTCTACGGGGTGAATCATCTCGCGGCCCACATTGCCGTGGATGAGATGGAGCACGGGGAGTTGCCGGATCCGGTCATTGCGCTGTTGGTCTCGGGCGGTCATTCGTCGCTCGTCCTGATGGAAGGTGATGACATTGAGCCGCTGGGGCAAACACTGGACGATGCCGCGGGCGAAGCATTCGACAAAGTGGCACGTCTTCTCGGTCTGCCATTCCCGGGTGGCCCTCACATCGATAGAGCCGCCAGCCAAGGCGATGCCCAGGCGTACGAACTTCCGCGAGCACTGATGCACGACCCCGAACACCCCTTCGATTTCTCCTTCTCCGGGTTGAAGACGGCGGTGGCACGCCTGTGGGGGAGCCTCGGAGACCAGGGGCGTGCTCGACACGTCAACGACATAGCGGCGAGCTTCCAAGAAGCCGTGGCCGATGTGCTGACGAGGAAGACGGTCGAGGCATGTCGGGCCCGCGGTGTCGAGCACATCGTCCTCGGAGGTGGGGTCGCGGCGAATTCGCGATTGCGAGCCCAGATGGAGCATCGGGCCCAGACGGCAGGCTACGAACTTCGCGTGCCGAGCCCGTCCTTATGTACGGACAACGGAGCGATGGTTGCCGCGTTGGGCGCCAGGTTGATTCGGCAGGGGGTGCCCGCTTCATCGCAGGGCTTTCCGGCGACATCTCACATGCCCGTCACGTCNGTTGCCTTCGGATGATGCGGTCGAGTCTGTTAGTGAACGNGCTCAACGAGAAGAGCGTCATTGAGTCCGCCGGCCACAACGACGGCGTACCGGTTGCCGTCGGGTAGTCCGATGCTCTCGCGTAGATCGGAGAGCGAACGGCGTGACTCTCGACACTTGATGGCGACCGCATCGATGCCGTGATCGTGCGCGGCGTTCGCGACCTGTGTGACCGGTACCGACTGGAGCAGTCGGTACCAGCGGACTCCTTCGATAGTCGGTTGGGCACTGGTAATCCAATGACTGTCCGGGTGGACCACATGGGCGGTGGTGCCGCACAGTGCTGCCAGCGAGTGACGGAAAACTGGGTGTGGCTCTCCCAGGTAGTCCTCGAGCGGACCCGCTGGCGGTGGCTGCGCAGATGACGGATGTGATGACGGATGTGATGGCGCGTGCAGCATGTCAGCGGCGTAGGTGATNTCTGAGTCGGGGACGTTGGAGAGAAGCGTTGCCTGATGAGTGGCGAGAAAGGCCGGCGGCGCCGTGGAATACACAGAGCACTCGACAATGTGGTCCCTCACGCCGAGCCATTCGCACGCCCACGCAGCGGAGGGGACGAAAGAGCCCGGGGCTTTCGCTGCAACGAAGTCGAAGTGCGAGCGAAGCGAATCAACGAAGGACCACGGAGGAGACCAGCGATCAGGGTCCCGTTCAGGGCGAGCGCGGGACCCGTCGATAGGTCGGGTGCTTCCCCGTCGTGAGGGGTCGACAAAAACGGCAACAGGAGCGGGCAAATGCGGGGCAAGAGACCCGAGGAGATCTGGTTCAGTGGCGTCGGCATTGATGACGCTGGCAGGGGCGTCGACTTCCGACAGGGTTGCGGTCAGATTGGCGGCGCAGACTTCCGAGGTCACCGGATCCTTCTCAACAGCGATCACGTGCATGCCACGGCGAGCGAAGGCATGGGAGTCCATGCCGATTCCAGCCGTCGCATCGACCACGCTGCGAACACCGGCCGCTGCCAGCAGGCTTGCCCGACGGACGGCAACCTGTGGCCGGCTGGCTTGCTCGAGGCCGACGGGCGTGGTCATCCACAGGCCGGTCGCGTCGATAAGACCCCTGTCCGCTCCGGCGAGGAGCAGCTGCTGCTGGGTGACCAGAGCCGAGCACACGCTGGGGTCGAGATCGGGGTAGTCACGGCGAAGGGTGATCACGGCGGCGAGCGGGTCCAGCGTTGGCAGAGACAGAGCCGATGTGAGGAGGGCGTGACGCTCAGACAGGGGCGTGCGGGCCAATTGGACCAGTCCCGAGACAGCCTGGTCATCCTCCACGAGGCGATCCTGACAGCCGACGCGTTTGGCACTCGAATTGACAGAGTGCTAACTCACGCGTAATCTTCGACCTGGCACTCTCCCCGTGAGACTGCCAATTGTCCTAGCCGTTACCGCCCGCAAGGGCGGCCGCCGACTCATCCGGAGGATGCAACTGTGTCGGTTTCCATCAAGCCACTTGAGGACCGGATTCTGGTCCAGACCCTCGACGCCGAGCAGACAACTGCCTCGGGTCTTGTCATTCCCGATACCGCCAAGGAAAAGCCCCAAGAGGGCAAGGTCCTAGCCGTGGGCCCGGGCCGCTTCGACGAGGATGGGGACAAGCGAGTCCCACTCGACATCAGCGTTGGTGACGTCGTCATTTACAGCAAGTACGGCGGCACCGAGGTGAAATACAACAACGAGGATTACTTGATTCTCTCTGCGCGCGACGTCCTCGCGATCGTGGAGAAGTAGTTCCGATTCACTGTTGTCTCACCTGGACATCAGCATGTCGTGAGCCCCGGACCCCGCACGGGGCTGGGGCTCACGTTTTGTCCAGGCCGACAGCTCCACCGGAACACCCACGTTCCGCTCGAACTGCCCGCTAGCCCCCTCATCCACCCGCCACTCAACCCACGAAGCAAGGAACAACATGGTCAAGATTCTGGAATTCGACGAGGACGCCCGCCGCAGCCTCGAACGCGGCGTCGATGCGCTCGCTGACGCCGTCCGCGTGACCTTGGGCCCCAAGGGCCGCAACGTCGTGATCGACAAGAAGTGGGGTGCTCCCACAATCACGAATGACGGTGTCACCATCGCTCGGGAAATCGAGATGGAAGACCCCTACGAGAACCTCGGCGCCCAACTCGCCAAAGAGGTCGCCACGAAGACAAACGACATCGCTGGCGACGGGACAACCACCGCGACGGTGCTGGCTCAGGCGATGGTGCACGACGGGCTTAAGCAGGTGACTGCTGGCGCCAACCCGATGTCACTCAAGCGCGGGATGGATCAGGCCGTCGCCGCCGTCACGGACAAGCTGGTCGAAATGTCCCGCGAAGTCAACGGCAAGGAAGAGATCGCACACGTGGCGACCATTTCCAGTCAGGATTCCGAGATCGGCAGCATGATCGCCGATGCGTTCGACAAAGTGGGCAAAGACGGGGTCATCTCCGTGGAGGAGTCCAGCACGACGGCAATGGAAATGGACTTCACCGAGGGAATGCAGTTNGACAAGGGCTACATCTCTCCCTACTTCGTGACCGACGCCGATCGCATGGAGGCCGTCCTCGAAGACGCNCGCATTCTGCTGGTGCAGGGCAAAATCGCCGCCGTCAACGAGATCTTGCCGCTACTCGAGAAGGTGGTCGAGGCCGGCAAGCCTTTGTTGATCATCGCTGAAGACGTGGAGGGCGAAGCACTGTCCACTTTGGTCGTCAACCGGATCCGCGGCACCTTTACCTCTTGCGCCGTGAAGGCTCCAGCCTTTGGCGATCGCCGAAAAGCNATCTTGCAGGACATCGCGATCTTGACCGGAGCCCAGGTGGTTTCCCCGGAGGTCGGGTTGAAGCTCGATCAGGTTGGTCTCGANGTGTTGGGCTCCGCTCGTCGCATCGTGGTGACGAAGGACAACACAACCATCGTTGACGGTGGTGGCGACTCTGGCGCAGTGGAAGATCGCGTATCGCAGATCAAGCGCGAGATCGACGCGTCCGATTCAGATTGGGATCGGGAGAAGTTGCAAGAGCGGCTCGCGAAACTTGCCGGCGGTGTCGTTGTCATCCGTGTTGGAGGCCACACCGAGGTGGAGTTGAAAGAGAAGAAGCATCGCATCGAAGACGCCGTTTCGGCTACCCGCGCCGCGATCGAAGAAGGCATCGTCTCCGGTGGAGGAACCGCGCTGGTTCAGGCAGCGTCGGTTCTCGAAGGTGACCTTGGGCTGACAGGCGATGAAGCAACCGGTGTCGGCGTTGTCCGCCGCGCAGCGGCCGAGCCCCTGCGATGGATTGCTGAGAATGCAGGGGAGCGGGGCTACGTCGTCGTATCGAAGGTTGCAGAGATGGCGCCTGGCCACGGTCTGAATGCCTCATCCGGTGAGTACGGAGATCTGATCGCCGTCGGCGTTATCGACCCGGTCAAGGTCACTCGGTCGGCTCTTGAGAATGCTGCATCAATCGCCGCGATGCTGCTGACCACCGAGGCCCTTGTTGTCGAGAAGCCGGAAGAGGAAGAGGGCGAGGCCGGTCACGGTCACGCGCACCACGGTCACGCGCACTAGACGCTACGTAACCGACCAATAACGAAGGGCGCCGGAGAACCGGCGCCCTTCGTTGTGTGAGGAGGGNTGCGTAAATGAGTGTGTGTCAGACAGCTTGCGGGAGTTCGCGACGTCCGGCATAGATGGCATCTCGGTCGTCTTCGGAGAGGCCGCCCCAGACACCGTACGGCTCGCGGACAGCGAGAGCGTGGGCTGCGCACTGCATCATGACGGGACAGGAAGCGCAGACGGCCTTGGCAGCGGACTCGCGCGCCGCGCGGGCGGGACCGCGCTCACCTTCCGGGTGGAAGAAGATTCCGGGATCCTCTCCCCGGCAGGAGCCTTCGAGCTGCCAATCCCAAATGTCGGCATTGGGCCCTGGAAGCCTGGAAACGTCGGCCATGTCGTACCTCCTTAATCAGGCTTGAAACGATATCAATCGCTTCATACCTTAGTCAAGTAAATAAGTTGAATAATTTAAGAAACGTTTCTAGGTTATGATATGCCCTAGTTTGTGGTGATTTATACCTGCAGATGCGAAACGCGCCAACACCTCGGACAATAGNGATGTGGTCAGCGAACTTCGTTCCAGTCAAGAAGTTAGTCAGGAGAGATCCACGTCACCCGGTCTGACGGTTGCGGCAGTAGCCCGACGGCTGGGTGTGGCGCCGGCCACTCTGCGGACGTGGGATCGCAGATATGGTCTCGGGCCGAGTGAGCATCGGGCGGGGGCCCACCGCCGCTATTCGGCCGTCGACCTCACACGGCTTGAGCACATGCGCCGCCTGGTGCTCGCGGGCTTACCGCCCGGAGATGCAGCCCGAGAGGCGCTCGCCGTCGACGTCGACCCCTCGGCGCTTGCCTCGGTGACCGAGTTGGCGATGGCGTCTTCGCCCGCCGACACTTCCACTCAACCGATCTCCGATCCCACCCCCTTGCGCAGCGGTGGTGGTCAGGTGATTCCTATTCCGGGCGGCACGCCTGCATCGCGCGGCCTCGCGCGTGCGGCCCTCGCGCTCGACGGGTACGCCTGCCAGCAGATCATGCGCGACACCATTGAGAGGCGGGGTGTCATCTGGAGTTGGGATCACCTGTTGGTGCCGGTCCTTACNGGAGTTGGCCAGCGCTGGGAAACCTCTGGCGGGAGTATCGACGTCGAGCACATTCTCAGCGATTCCGTGCACGCGGTCCTCGCCGAGCGCGCTCGTGAACTGAAGGAGCCGCAAAACGCTCGGCTCGTGTTGCTCGCTGGCGCGGANGAGGAAACCCACTTCCTGCCTTTGTGGGCTGTGGCCGCCGGTTTGGCCGAACGCCGGATCGGATGCCGAGTGCTNGGAGCTCGCGTCCCGCAGGAAACGCTCTTGGGGTCCGTTCGCCGGACCGGGCCGGCGGCGGTCTTCGTCTGGGCCCAAATCACCGGGTCAGCACAGACACGGATACTGGCGGACCTCACGACGCTGCGTCCTGCTCCGACCGTGGTGGCGGGAGGCCCCGGCTGGAGCGGCTCGACACCAGCGGGAGTGAGTCGGACCACCGATCTCACCGAGACCGTGACGCGTTTGGCTCGCGCCCTAGGAATGTGAGTAGCCTGAGGCCGTGAAGAGCGCGGCTGACGATGCCAAATTCGCCCTGCTCGGGCTTACTTTCGACGACGTGCTGCTGCTCCCGGGAGAATCCACGATCGTCCCTGGCGACGTCGACACGGCTAGCCACGTNACACGNAATATCGCCGTGGGCCTGCCGTTGGTATCCAGCGCCATGGACACGGTCACGGAAGCACGAATGGCCATCGCGATGGCGCGGCAAGGTGGGGTGGGTGTACTCCATCGGAACCTGCCGATCGAGGAGCAGGCCAACCAGGTCGATCGCGTCAAGCGTTCCGAAGCGGGAATGGTCGGAAATCCCATCACGTGCGGGCCCGACGACTCGCTTGCCGATGTCGATGCCCTGTGCGCGAAATACCGAATTTCTGGAGTACCCGTCGTAGACGCCTCCGGAACCCTCCTCGGAATCGTGACCAATCGTGACATGCGCTTCGAAGAGGACATGTCGATTACCGCGCGCGAGGCAATGACGGGGATGCCGTTGGTGACGGCTTCGGTGGGTATTGACCCCGAAGAGGCACTCGCGTTGCTGGCCCGGCACAAGGTGGAGAAACTCCCCATTGTCGACGGCGACAACAAGCTTCAGGGGCTGTTCACCGTTAAAGACTTCGTCAAGACCGACAAGTATCCGCATGCCACGAAGGACGTCGACGGTCGTTTGGTCGTGGGTGCGGCCATCGGTGTCGGTGAGGACGCGGAGAAGCGGGCCGACGCACTGATTTCCGCGGGCGTTGATTTTCTTGTCGTGGACACTGCGCACGGGCATTCGCATGCTGTTCTGGAGATGGTTCGACGGTTGAAGAAGGATTCCCACGTCGACATCGTCGGCGGCAACGTGGCGACGTACGAAGGCGCGCAAGCGCTCGTCGATGCGGGTGCCGATGGGGTCAAAGTTGGCGTGGGTCCCGGATCCATCTGCACGACACGGGTGGTCGCTGGTGTTGGGGTCCCGCAGATCACGGCGATCAACGAGGCCTATCGCGCCTGCGCTCCGGCTGGAGTTCCCGTGATCGGAGACGGCGGCATCCAATACTCGGGAGACATCGCCAAGGCGATCGTCGCCGGTGCCAGCACGGTGATGCTCGGATCGTTGCTCGCCGGGTGCGAAGAAGCACCGGGCGAGGTGGTCTTCGTGAATGGCAAGCAGTTCAAGTCCTACCGCGGGATGGGTTCGTTGGCCGCGATGCAATCGCGCGGACAGGCGCGGTCCTACAGCAAAGACCGCTACTTCCAGGATGACGTTCTCAGCGACGACAAATTGGTTCCCGAAGGTATCGAGGGGATGGTCGCCTATCGAGGACCGCTGGCGGCGGTTGCTCATCAACTCGTGGGAGGTCTGCGTGCCGCCATGGGATACGCCGGAACCGCAACGATGCCGGAATTGATCTCTCGTGGTCGCTTCGTGCAGATCACAGCGGCCGGGTTGCGTGAATCCCATCCGCACGACGTGCAGATGATGCTCGAAGCCCCCAACTACGCGGGGCGATAACCATGGCCGATGTACTCATCGGCGGCTCGAGAGCTGCCGCCCGCTCGTATTCGTTCGATGAAGTGGCGATTGCCCCGAGTCGGCGGACCCGCAATCCCGAGGACGTCTCTACCGCGTGGAACATCGACGCCTACTCGTTCGAAACCCCTCTTCTCGCAGCCCCGATGGACTCAGTCGTTTCTCCCACCAGTGCAATCGAGCTCGCACGGTGCGGGGCCCTCGCGTCCTTGAATATCGAGGGCCTGTGGTCTCGCTATGAAGACCCCGAGCCACTGCTGGCGAGAATTGCCACCGAGGACCCAGCAGCGGTCACGCCCTACCTGCAGAGCGTGTACTCCGAACACGACGTGCAACCCGAACTCATTACACGTCGCATCGGGGAGATGAAAGCGGCAGGCATCACGGTGTCGGTGGCGGTATCACCGCAACGGACGACCGAACTCGCGCCATTGGCGGCCGGCGCTGGCGCCGACATCGTCGTCATCCGTGGAACAACAGTGTCCGCCGAGCACGTGAACTCGGATGGAAACGAGCTGAATCTGAAGGANTTCATTCACGATCTCGACGCCCCGGTCATCGTCGGTGGATGTAGCACTCGGCAGGCGGCGTTGCACCTGATGCGGACAGGTGCGGCGGGTGTCCTCGTTGGATTCGGTGGAGGAGCGAGTCACACCACGGCCGACGTTATTGGTGTGCGAGTGCCCATGGCAACGGCTGTCGCGGAGGTCGCGGCTGCGCGACGCGACTATCTCGACGAGTCTGGGGGTCGCTATGTTCACGTGATCGCCGACGGATCTATGGGGTCGAGCGGAGATGTTGTGAAGGCGTTCGCTTGTGGCGCCGATGCTGCGATGGTCGGGTCGGTTTTTGCGCGGGCGACCGATGCCCCGGGTCGCGGAGCTCATTGGGGGGCGGAAGCTTGGCATAGGAAACTGCCGCGGGGAGAGCGTCACTTGATGGATCAGGTGGGAACCTTCGACGAGATCATGCGCGGACCGTCCACTCGAGCCGATGGCAGCGTCAACATGGTGGGTGCTCTGCGAAAGGCGATGGCGACGACTGGGTACTCCGATCTGAAAGAGTTTCAGCGCGTCGACATGGTCGTCAGCTCGTAGGGGCCGTCGTGGATTCGGATCGACCTCTTTCCTCTCTGCTTGCCTCGGGGCACACGACAGACATCGTCGAGCCGTTTACCGGCGCCATCTTGTACTCGCTCCCGACGAGCACCGAGGACGACATCGATGCCGTCTTTGACGAGGCCCGCCGAGCCCAGAAGATGTGGGCAGATACCNCGGTGTCGGTGCGCAGCGCGATCATGCTGCGATTTCACGATGCGCTGCTGGACGAGCGTCAAGCCGTTTTGGATCTGGTGCAACGAGAGACGGGTAAGGCCCGGAAAGACGCGAATGAAGAAGTCCTCGACGTGTGCATCACNGCTCGGCACTACGCCCGAGATGCCCGACGGCTCCTTCGGCCGCGCCGACGACTCGGCGCACTNCCGGGGCTCATGGGAGTCGTCGAGCGCCGAGTTCCTTTCGGTGTCGTAGGGGTTATCGCCCCGTGGAACTACCCGCTCACGCTTGCAATCAGCGATGCGATACCCGCGATGATGGCGGGAAATTGCGTTGTGGTGAAGCCCGACGTGCAAACAACACTCTCAGCGCTGTGGATCGCCGACCTACTGCAGCGAGCCGGCCTTCCTCCCGGNGTGTTCACCGTCGTGNCGGGAGAGGGATCGGTNGTGGGCCCGCTNGTCATCGATCGATCCGACTACGTGATGTTCACCGGATCGACGGCGGTGGGTCGACGTGTGGCCGCTCGATGCGGGGAGTTGCTCATTGGGTGTTCCATGGAGCTCGGCGGAAAGAACGCGATGATCGTTCGAGGCGACGCCGACATCGCGGCGGCGGCGGCGCTTGCCTGTCGGGCGAGCTTCTCCAATTCGGGGCAACTGTGCATCTCGATGGAGCGGATCTACGTGGATCAATCCATTGTCGATGAGTTTCTCGATGCCTTTGCCCGTCGAACACAGGCTTTGCGCGTGTCGGCGCAGATCGGCTGGGGCGCTGATGTCGGGTCTCTGATATCGCAGCGTCGACGTGATCGGGTGGCTGCCCACGTGGAGAACGCGGTGACACTCGGAGCCGACGTGATCGTNGGGGGTCAACCCCGACCGGACATCGGACCGTACTTCTTTGAACCCACCATTCTCACCGGAGTGCACGAGGACATGGATGTCTGCCGTATAGAAACCTTCGGACCCGTGGTGTCGGTGTATCCGGTGGGCTCGGACGCTGAGGCCGTTGCCCGGGCCAACGACTCTGAGTACGGCTTGAACGCTGCCATTGCGAGCCGAGACTTCCGGGCTGCCCGGGCTATGGCGCGATCTCTGCGGGCGGGAACGGTCAACATCAACGAGGGGTACGCGGCCGCGTGGGCTAGCAAGCGAGCACCCATNGGTGGCATGGGCGCGTCGGGGCTGGGAAGGCGTCACGGCGACGAAGGTCTACAGAAGTACACGGAGTCGCAAACCATCGCGACCCAGAGGGCGCTCGGCTTCGATCCACCCTTCGGGTGGTCAGACGAGCAATGGGGTGACACCCTTGCCCGAGTGATGGCCTTTACGAAGAGCTTGGGATTGAAGTAGGAGGGCTGATGGTGGCGCCTGTGAGTGACCCTGTGGTCTTCGACACCGATGTCGCAGTCATCGGGTCCGGCTTCGGCGGCTCGGTGACCGCTCTACGGCTTGCGGAAAAAAACTACCGCGTGACGGTTTTCGAAGCGGGTCGTCGCT
Source organism: Micrococcales bacterium (assembly GCA_002728915.1). Classification (GTDB taxonomy): domain Bacteria; phylum Actinomycetota; class Actinomycetes; order S36-B12; family S36-B12; genus S36-B12. The sequence continues at coordinate 32,791 of PBWE01000005.1, read as the reverse complement.
TCGCCGATCATGAATTCGCTTCGACCTCGTGGGATCTTCGACGTTTCCTATGGGCTCCGATGCTCGGAATGTTCGGCATCCAACGTTTCCATGTGATGAAGGACGTTGCCGTCCTTGCTGGTGCCGGTGTGGGTGGTGGATCCCTCGTGTATGCCAACACGCTGTACATCCCCGGGGGTCGTTTCTTTTCGGATCCGCAATGGGCCGACATCACGGATTGGGCTCGTGAACTCGCGCCCTACTACGACCAGGCCGGTCGCATGCTCGGCATCGAAGACAACCCTCGGATGACGCCCTCGGACATTGTCATGAAGCAGGTGGCCGACGACATGGGAGTGGGGCACACCTTCCGTATGACGCCGGTGGGTGTCTACTTCGGCACCCCGGGAGTGACCGTCCCGGATCCGTACTTCGGGGGGCGCGGACCCGCTCGAACAGGGTGCATCGAGTGCGGTGAGTGCATGACCGGTTGCCGGTGGAACGCGAAGAACACGCTGCCNAAGAATTATCTGCACCTGGCCGAACTCGCCGGGGCGCGAATACTGCCGATGACCACGGTGATTGGCGTCGACCCGTTACCCGGCGGTGGGTACCGCATCGAGACGAGGGCCACAGGGTCGCTCGGCAATCGCCTTCGCCGGTGGTTCACGGCCGAACACGTGGTGTTTGCTGCAGGCACATACAACACGCAGCGACTGCTCCACAAAATGAAAGACGAAGGTCGGTTACCTCGCCTGTCGCCGATGCTTGGCCGCCTATCGCGTACCAATTCAGAATCCATCCTTGGGGCGGTGGCTCAAACAACCTCGGTGACCGGAGCCGATTTCACCGAAGGAGTCGCCATCACGTCGAGCTGGTATCCGGACGACAACACGCACGTCGAGCCCGTGCGCTACGGCAAAGGCTCAAACTCGATGGGGTTACTGCAGTCTGTTCTCACCACACCTGTCGCTGGAGAACCTCGGTGGCGTGTGTGGCTCAGAGAGTTGGCCCGACAGCCGGGAATCGTGCGGCAACTGCTGGACGTCCGCCGGTGGTCCGAGCGCACGGTGATCTCGTTGATCATGCAGCCGGTCGACAACTCATTGACATTGACCGGCAAGCGGCGTCGACTCGGCCCGCTCTCACGGTGGCGGCTGACAACGGATCAAGATCAGTCCTCACCGGCTCCCACCTACATGCCGGTTGCCCAGGACGTGGTCCGTCGTGTTGCGGACAAGATCGGCGGCACTCCCGGTTCGAGTGTCTTCGAAAACATCGACGCGGCGCTCACAGCCCACTTCGTCGGAGGGTGCGTGATCGGCGCCGACGCTCATGTTGGAGTAGTCGATGCCTACCACCGCGTCTTCGGATATCCGGGGATGCACATCGTGGATGGCTCGACGATCACCGCGAACTTGGGCGTCAACCCATCGCTGACCATCACCGCGCAGGCGGAACGAGCGATGGCGTTGTGGCCGAACAAAGGCGAGTCGGATTCCAGGCCCGACCTCGGCGGAACGTACGAGCCGGTCACCCCCACCGAGCCGGCCCGTCCGATAGTGCCGGCTGACGCACCCGGATCCCTGCGCCTCCCGCTCGCGACCTGACGTCGAGATGCCCGGCGTCGAGGTAAACGCGACGAGAGGGGCCTAGTGTTCAGTGTCGTGACGTCAGATGCCCCTGCCCAGCCACGGACGCATCTGGTGTGGTCGATCATCGCGGCCGCCCTGTTTTTCTTGCCCCTGGGTCTGATTGCGGTGGTGTTCAGTTGGCGGACCGGCGTGTGGAAGCGGCGTGACGACCTCGCCCGGGCTCGCAGGAACTCACGGCTCGCCCTCGTCATCATCATCGTCACGATCATCGTGGGCGTGCTCGTCTATGGAGGGCTCCTCGGCGCGCTCCTGGCCCTCGGCGCCTTCAGTTCCCCGCAGTAGGCTCCGCGGAGTGGAGAAGTCGCGTCGCACGGAATCCCTCGGAGCCCGTCCCGTTCTCGTGGTGGATTTCGGCGCCCAGTACGCGCAGCTGATTGCGCGGAGGGTTCGCGAGGCCCATGTCTATTCCGAGATCGTTCCCCACTACGTATCGGTGGAGGACGTTCGATCGAAGAACCCGTGCGCGGTCATCCTCAGTGGTGGGCCTTCCAGCGTGTATGAGCCACACGCGCCCTCGTTCGACACGCGGATCTTCGAATTGGACGTCCCGGTATTCGGGATCTGCTACGGATTCCAGGCCATGGCCCAGGGCCTTGGAGGTTCGGTCGCTCGCACCGGGGGGAGCGAGTACGGCGGGACCACGCTGACGGTTCGCGCCTCGGGGACTCTGCTGAGCGGCCTACCCGAAACGCAAAACGTCTGGATGTCGCACGGAGACAGCGTGGACGTTCCGCCGGCCGGATTCGACGTACTGGCCAGCAGTCCTGGAGCGCCGGTGGCAGCTTTCGAGAACATCGAACGTCGAATGGCCGGAGTGCAGTTCCATCCCGAAGTCNTGCACACCGCTCACGGGCAGCGCATCCTTGAGCACTTCCTGTGGCAGATCGCCGAGTGCGATCCAACATGGACGATGTCCGGGATCATCGACGAGCAGGTCGCGCGAATTCGGGACCAGGTGGGGGACTCGCGAGTTGTCTGCGGCCTGTCGGGGGGAGTCGACTCGGCCGTTGCTGCCGCTCTCGTGCAGCGAGCCGTCGGAGACCAACTGACATGCATCTTCGTCGATCACGGCCTGCTGCGAACGGGAGAGGTCGAGCAGGTGCAGCGCGATTTTGTCGCCGCCACTGACGTTCGGCTGGTGACCGTGGATGCTCGGGAGCGCTTCTTGAACGCGCTCGAGGGCGTCGAGGATCCAGAGACCAAGCGCAAGATCATCGGGCGGGAGTTCATCCGCGTCTTCGAAGACGCCGCTCGCCAGGTCGTCGCGGAAGCGGGGTCGGGCGGCAGTGTCGATTTTCTGGTCCAGGGGACGCTGTACCCCGACGTCGTGGAATCCGGTGGCGGATCGGGCACGGCAAACATCAAGAGCCATCACAACGTCGGTGGCCTCCCGGACGACCTGGAATTCACCCTGGTGGAACCGCTGCGGACACTCTTCAAGGATGAAGTTCGCCAGGTCGGCCTCGACCTCGGGCTGCCGGACGAGATTGTCTGGCGACACCCGTTCCCGGGTCCGGGTCTGGCGATCCGCATCATCGGGTCGGTAAGCCAGGAACGGCTAGAGATTCTTCGAGCCGCCGATGCGATCGCACGCGAGGAATTGACCACCGCCGGGTACGACCGGGATGTGTGGCAGTTCCCGGTGGTGCTCCTCGCGGATGTCCGCTCGGTCGGTGTTCAAGGGGACGGTCGAACCTACGGACACCCCATCGTTCTGCGGCCGGTGTCGAGCGATGATGCGATGACGGCCGACTGGTCCCGGCTGCCCTACGAGGCCGTGGCGAGAATCTCGACCCGCATCACCAACGAGGTGCCGGAGGTCAATCGAGTGGTTCTCGATGTGACGAGCAAGCCGCCGGGCACCATCGAATGGGAATAGGTCGAATGGGAATAGGTCGAATGGGAATAGGTCGAATGGAAGTAATCGCACTGATGGCCGACGGGAGCAGGCGATCGGCGTGGGCGCGAAGAAGGGAGAGTGCCAGATGTATGACGTTGCGTTGAGCGTTGCCGCATGTGCGCGCGCAGGAACGCGAGCAGATGTCGCTTGGATGATCTCGCCCGCGGCCAGCAAGGAAGCCGTGATGATCACGCCGGGGGGAGGGCACCTGGGTGTCCTCGCCAACGGAGCGTTCACCGGCTTTTTGGCGGATGCTGCCGCGCGACAACTACCGACGGGGCGTCGGGTTCGTCATCGTGTCGAGGAATGGGAAGCGAGCATGAGCGGACTGCCGGCGGACTCGACCGTGGAGTTTCTGGTGGTCCCGGCTGCTCAGTTCCCCGAGGAGGTGTGGCCGGCGCTGATGGCTCGCGAACCCGTGATCATCGACAGTGTCCTCGACGGAGACGACGTAACGCAGATCGCGGTGACGACGTCGGCCTCGGCGACCGGTGAGGAGGCAACAGCACTCGGAGCGGCCGGGCCGTCGGTCGACATCACCGATTCCCTTGTGCGCACGGTGCTCGTACCCGGCACCACGGTGGTGGTCGCCGGCGGCGGTCCGATCGCGGAGGCACTCATCGCCCAGGTGAGCCTTCTGGGGTGGGATGTCGCGGTCGAGACGCGACCGGACTTGGTCGAGGGATTAACGACGCGGCTGTCGAGCGCGGATGCCGTCGTCGTCATGGGTCACGACGTCGAGACGTCGAGCCGTTGCCTGCAGGTGGCCTTGGACAGCGATGCTGGCTACATCGGCGCGTTGGGCTCCCGGGCGATGCAGCAGGCTCGGGCTGACTGGTTGGCCTACCGGGACGTGACCGACCTTTCGCGGGTCCATGGTCCGGCGGGACTTGACATCGGCGCGTCGACTCCGGCGGAGATCGCCGTTTCGATCGCCGCCCAAATCGTTTCAGTAACGCGCCACTTTGTGAATGACTGAACAAAGTTTTGGTAAGGGCTTGCGGAGTGCGCAATCTCGGTGTTGAGTACCAGTCTCGGGCCTTATAGTGAAAATCATTTCAGAGAAGAGGTTCGCATGGCAATCGAGTCCACGGGTCATGAAGGCGGTAACCCGCGCATGTTCGCTCTGGTGGAGGACTCGCCGAAGGAGGGTCCCTCGCCGACCGTGTGGGCCTGGCCGCAGTTCATCGACTTCCTCAAGGTCGCGGGGCAGCCCGTGCAGGGGCCCTGGCCGCCGCATCAGGAGCCTCGGCCCGACCCCGATGCAGACTCGCTCCCCGTCGCAGTGCGCGACACGGAGTCCTGAAGCGTCCACACCGAAACGAGGACATCCAACCCCCGAGTACGAAATCCTACCCGTAAGTCACGCACACAAACTGACAAGGAATACCTATGTACCCCAACCGTTTCGACTATGAGTCGCCTACGTCGGTGGAAGAGGCGATCGCAATCCTCGACCGCAGCGGCGGAGAAGCGAAAGTTTTGTCGGGTGGCCAGAGCCTAATTCCCATGCTGAAACTCCGGTTCGCGGCTCCCGCAATGATCGTGGATATCAACAACATCCCCGGTCTGGACTACCACNACATCGACGACGAGGGGAATTTGCACATTGGAGCACTCTGCCGGCACGTTGACTTGGAAGAGTCAATAACACTGGTGGATACTCATCCAACTCTCGCCGCGGCTTCCGGGTTGGTGTCTGATCCCATTGTCCGCAGCCGCGGAACATTTGTGGGGTCGGTCTGCCATGCAGACCCGCAAGGCGATTGGCAGGCCACAATGTTGGCGCAAGACGGTTATGTCGTCGCGCAGGGTCCCAATGGACGCCGCAACATCGATATGCGTGATTTCGTCCTCGGGCCGTTCGTGACCGCTCTCGCGTACAACGAGGTCGCAGTGGAAGCCGTCATCCCCGGTGCCAGTGGTACGCCGCGCGGAGGCTACCTCAAGCTCGAGCGCCGTGTTGGGGACTTCGCGACGGCATCGGTGGCGGTATCGCTGGACNTAGATGGCGATGTTATCCGCAAGGCGGGCTGCGCCCTCGCGGGCGTGGGCGGTCGGACGATCGACGCCAACGAGGCGATTTCCTGCCTGGTGGGTAAAGCACTGACGGAGGACAGCATCGATCAAGCCTCCGACGCGGTTGCNGCCGTCGCTGAACCCCGCACAGACCACCGTGGGTCGGACGCCTACAAGCGACACATCGTCCAGACCTTTGTGAAGAGAATCCTTACNAACCTTGCCCAAACTGAGCAGAAGGCGGCCTGACATGACGAGCTTGTACGACGAGGTGCAGACACCGACGGACGACGTTCCGACGCGTCGAGTCACGATGACGGTGAACGGAGAAAAGCGCACGGTTGATGTGGAGCCGCGGCTGCTGCTGGCGCATCTTTTGCGTCAGGGAATGCAACTGACGGGAACACACGTTGGCTGCGACACGACGAGTTGCGGCGCCTGCACAGTGCTATTTGACGGTCGACCGGTAAAAAGTTGCACGATGCTCGCGGTTCAAGCCGACGGCCACGATGTGGAGACGGTGGAAGGCATGGGCTCGGCCAGCGAACTTCACCCAGTCCAGGAGGGATTTAAGGAAGAGCACGGCCTGCAGTGCGGTTACTGCACTCCGGGAATGATGCTGGCCTCGAAGGCTCTCCTGGAGCGAAACCCGGATCCGACTGAGGACGACGTCCGGTGGGCGTTGTCGGGCAACTTGTGTCGATGCACCGGCTATCAAAACATTGTGAAGTCGGTGTTGTGGGCCGCAGAGAAAATGCGTGCCGATCGAGGAGAGGATGCGTAATGGCACTTGATGAGTTGAAGATCGGCGGCATGGGGGCGAGCCGCCGCCGCGTTGAGGACAATCGGTTTATTCGGGGCAAGGGCAAGTACATCGACGATGTCGTGCTTCCCGCCATGCTGCACATGGAGGTTCTCCGAAGCCCGGTCGCCCACGCCCGCATCAAGTCGATCGACACCTCCGCAGCGTGGGAGGTGCCCGGTGTCCGTCTCGTCCTGACCGGCGAAACCATGGCTGCTCGCAATTTAGCCTGGATGCCGACCCTGTCGTACGACACGCAGGCCGTCATCGCGACCGACAAGGTTCGCTTCCAAGGTCAAGAGGTCGCTGCGGTTGTCGCCGACGATCCGTACATCGCCAAGGATGCCTGCAGCAAGATAATCGTGGAATACGAGCAGCTTCCGGCGATCGTCAACCCCGATCAGGCGAAGGACTTGAGTGCGCCGCTGATCCGGGACGACAAGGTCAATCAGGACTCCAACAAGATCTTCGATTGGGAGATCGGGGATAAGGAGGCTACGGACAGGGCCTTCGCTGAGGCGGATGTCGTGTCGAGTCTGGATCTGCACTATCCGCGCTCGCACCCGTCGCCGCTGGAGCCGTGTGGCTCAATCGCGGACTACGATCGCGCAACGGGCAAGTTGACCGTGTACATGACCACGCAGGCCCCGCACATCATTCGGGCGGCGGTGGCCATGGTGGCGGAGTTGCCGGAGCATCAGATAAGGATTATCAGCCCCGACCTCGGCGGTGGTTTTGGCAACAAGGTCCCGGTGTACCCCGGCTACGTCATTTCGATCCTGGCGTCGATCCTCACCGAACGTCCGGTCAAATGGATTGAGGATAAGTCCGGCAATTTGATCTCGACCGGATTCGGACGCGACGTCTACTTGAAGGGGGAGATGGCGCTCCGCAGAGACGGGAAGATCCTCGGAATGCGGATGCATACCACGTCCGATCATGGGGCCTTCTTCGCCGATGCCCAACCGACCAAGTTCAAGATCGGCCTGATGCACTCGACGTTCGCGTGNTANGACGTCCCGGCCGCGCATCTGACGAGCGACGGGTACTACACGAATAAGGCCCCCGGCGGTGTCGCCTACCGGTGTTCGTTCCGGGTGACGGAGGCGATGTACTTTCAGGAGCGGATGATTCACGCCGCTGCGAACGATCTGGGAATGGACCAGGCGGAGTTNAGAAGGGTGAACCTNGTCAAGGACGACATGTTCCCGTACCGNACAGCCTTCGGGTTCCTGACCGACTCCGGTCAGTACGCCAAGTGTCTGGATCTGGGCTTGGAAGCCATTGGGTATTCGTCGTTCAAGGCCGAGCAGGAGGAAGCGCGAAAGCGCGGAAAGTTGCTCGGTATCGGAATCTCGACGATGACCGAGCCGCTCGGAGCCGGCAACAGTCGCGAGTACGACATCATCNGCATCAAGATGTTCGACTCCGCTGAATTGCGGGTCCACATGACCGGTAAAGCTATTTTGCGCACGGGAGCCAAGACTCAGGGTCAGGGTCACGAAACCACCTGGGCGCAGATCGTCGCTCACGAGTTGGGTATCCCCGCCGACGACATCGTTGTCGAGGAAGGCGACACGGATACAGCCCCCTTCGGCATGGGAACGTACGCCTCGCGCTCGACTCCCGTCGCCGGCGCTGCAGTGGCCATGGTGGCTCGCAAGATCCGTGCCAAGGCCCGCAAGATTGCTGCGCACCTGCTCGAAGTGTCCGAGGAGGACATCGAGTGGGAGTTGGGTCGGTTCTACGTTCGCGGCAACGAAGAGCGTGGAGTCACGATTCAGGACTGCGCACTCGCTGCGTACAGCAACGTGCCGGACGGCATGGAACCTGGCCTGGAGAACAACGCCTACTACGACCCGCCCAACCTGACGTGGCCGTTCGCCGCCTACATCTGCAAGGTGGAGGTGGATCCGGAGACGGGCGTNTGGGACGTGTTGAAGTTTGTCGCCGTGGACGATTGCGGAGTTCGCATCAATCCGATGGTGGTCGAAGGACAGATCATGGGTGGCCTGACGGAGGCGTACGCGATGGCCAACATGCAGTACATCACCTTCGACGAGGAAGGAAACTGCGTCGGGGCGAACTACATCGACTACCTGCTCCCGACCGCGTGGGAGACCCCCGGTTTCGAACTACACGAGGTNGTGACTCCGTGCCCGCATCACCCGATCGGTGCGAAGGGTATTGGCGAGTGTGCGACGGTGGGCGGCCCGGCTGCCTTCGTTAACGCCGTCATGAGTGCTATCGAGCACACGGGAGTGCGCAACGTGGACATGCCGTTGATGCCCAACCGGGTCTACGACGCTGTTCGCAACGGCCAGGACGTTAGTGGAATGCCACCGGTGAGGGTCGACTGACGTGACCAACGGTTCTCGGGCAGCCGATGGCGCGGCCGTGATGGCGCGCGCTGTCGAATTGGTGGAGGCGGGTGAGTCCTTCACCATGGCGACGGTCGTCTGGCGACAGGCACCGTCGTCGGGGCAGCACGGCTCCCGCGCCATCGTCACGGCCCAGGGCGAGTTGTTCGGCTGGATCGGCGGCGCGTGTGCCGAGCCNGTCTTGTTGCGCGAGGCTCGGCGGGTGCTCGAGGAGGGCAGTGCGTCCCTGGTCTGGCTAGGTCAGCCCGAGGACTTGGAGAAGATGCACGTGCCCGAGGGTGTCATGACCATTCCGATCTCCTGCCAAAGTGANGGGGCGCTGCAGATCTTCATCGAGCCGGTGATGGCGGCGCCGCACGTGGTGATCGTGGGGCGCTCTCCGATGGCGCTGACACTGCTGGACCTGGTCCGTGATCTGGGGTGGCGGGGAGATCTGGTCGATGCCGACGAGTTCGGGCCCGCGCTCGTGTCGGCGTCGTCCGCGGTCATCATCGCGACGCAGGGTCACGGAGATGAGGACGTGCTTGCTCTCGCTTTGGAAACCGAAGCTGCCTTCATCGGTCTCGTCGCGTCGGCCAAGCGGGGCCGGGTGGTTCGGGAGTTTCTCGCNGAGCACGGTGGAGACCCGGACAAGTTGGCGCGNGTCCANGTGCCGATCGGGATCGACCTCGGTCACACCGGCCATCGGGAGATCGCGGTATCCATCTTGGCGGATCTTGTTCGGCGTCGGGCCTCGGGAGAACTTAATCCCTCTAGTTTCGCCGGACTGGACATCGTCGAGCCGACTACAGCGATCGACTTCGTGTGTGGCATGACNGTCGACGCGGTGGCCGGGAACCGCCCCTTCGAGTTCGGGGGCGTCACCTACTACTTCTGTGCACCGGGGTGCCGCAAGGCATTCGAGAAAGATCCGGATTCATTCATCACCACCCAGCAGGAGGCTCCATGCTGATTAACCATTCGTTTCAGGTCGATCAACCGATCGATCAAGTGTGGAACTTCTTTGACGACGTTCCGCTCGTCGCCGCGTGCGTCCCCGGCGCCGATCTCACGAAGGAGGTCGGTGAGGATCAATACGAGGGAGACGTCACCATTTCGGCGGGTCCGGTGAAGCTGGAGTTCTCGGGTGAATTGAAGATCAAGTCGCGCGATAACACGAAGAAGGTCATCGTTCTCGAGGGCGCTGGCGCCGACAAGAAAGGCCGCGGAGCTGCGAGCGTGGTCTTGGACGCATCGCTCAACTCACTCGGTGGATCGACTCGTGTGGATCTGGCGATCGACCTGACCATCTCGGGAGCCGCTGCTCAGTACGGTCGCGGACTCGTGGCGGACTTCACCGAGGTGCTCATCGACCAGACCGCGGATTCGATGAAGACTCGCATGACGGCTATCGCCGAAGGCAGAGACCCGATGGCGGTGGGTGCGCCGCAGACAGCGAGCGGCATCTCGATCGCCTTCTCGGCCTTCACGCTGGCCGTCAAGAGGGTCTTCGCTCGATTCTTCCTGCCCTATCAACCGGCCCCGAGCCGCTCGTAAGGAGGCGCTCATGACTCTCTGGGGAATCGGAAACCTCATCCTGATCATCGTCATCGTCCCGGTGCTGGTGGCCCTGCTGAATCGCCTGCTGGGCGCCTTGGAACGAATTCGAGGCGCATCGAAGGACGCACTCGACGGGGGTGTCGCGCTCATTGGTGAGCTCAACACCACGCCGGCGTTGCTCGACAAGACTGACGACGTCATCAAGGAAGTCGCCAATGGATCGGTGCGGTACGCCGGTCCCGTCTCGAAGCTGCTGGGTTAGGAGAGCACATGTCGACTGATGCAATCATCACGCTCGTTGTGGCGGCGTTGATCGTCGCTGCTGCCGCGCTCGGCCTCTTGCGGGCCATCTTCCATCTCAAAGCAACGGCGGACACCCTCGATGCTCTCGATGGTGGCGTCCAGGTCATCGTGGAAAAGACCTCGACGGTCGAGCCGGTTGTCACCTCTGTCAACGCGAGCCTCGCTCCGGTTCGCTCGTTCGCGGAATCGATCTAGGAGGGCTCGTGGACTTCTCTGGACAAAGCGGCTGGCTTGCCGGCTACATCATCGGACTCGTCGTAGTCCTCGTGGTCGTGGTGCTGGTGGTGTCGATCTTGGCTCTGGCCTGGCGCATCGGTAACCAGGCGGGATCCATCCTGGATGGGTTGAAGCAGGCAGAGCGGAACACTGCCGGACTCGCCGGACTAAACGAAACCATCGCATCCGCCCTCGCCATCATCGACGGGCTGAAGCGCGGACGAGCAAAGTTGGGAGGCTGACATGGACTCGCAAGTGGAGAACTTGTGGACGATCGCCAATGTTCTCGGCTCCGTTGTCGTGGTCGCGGTAGCCGCACTACTGACGTTGCTGGTGATCTTCGTGCATCGGATTCACAAGCGGGTGGCGGCCATCAAGGAGACCTTGACCGCTACCAAGGCCAACACGGCCGACACTGAATTGATTACAACAACCGCCGGCGGCGTCGAGGCCGTGTTGGCGGAGGGCCTGGAACACCACCTGTTCCTCGGACGCGTATTGGACAAGGTGCGGTCATGAGTTCACTAGCACTGTGGTCGGTCATCAACATCGTGGCGCTCATCGCGGGCCTGGCGATCTACCTGTTCATCGTGAGCTCCCAGTTGAAGAAGGTGGCCACCAATCTTGAGGAGTCTGCCGATCTCGTTTGGGACATCAAGAAGGACGCGGAAGCGATCGAGCCGGGCTTGACGTCCATCAACTCGACGGGCCGTGTCGTCGCCGGAGCGCTTCCGCTGCTGTACGGCATGGGTGAGGGAATCGTGGTCGGCGCGACGTTCCAACATGACGAGCACGTGCCTGAGAAGGTCGCGCGAGCCGCCATGGGTACGCGTCGCTCGCGCATGATGGAGGCAGTCGGCGTTTCCATGGACGACTGACGTCCCTGCCGGTCGAACCCTGCGTGGTTTGACGAGTGTCGGAACAGCGCCCCGCGTGAAACTTACGTGGGGCGCTTATCCGTTGTCAGGGGCGTTGTTACCGGAGTCTCGTACTCGCCGATCCATTCCGCCTTCCAAGCCTTGTCGAATTTGTCGGTGTTGCAGCTCGGCTCGTAGATGGCGATCAACTCGTGCGATATCTGCTCGCGGTGCGCCCGCGTTCCCCCGGGAACTTCCAGCCAGGCCACGTGCAGGTTGTACTTGCCGTCGGCGCGCTTGATCCACGCGTTCGATNGAGGATGACGGAAGGGGAAGCCTTCCGTCGTCAGGTCGTCGGAGTGCGCGACAAAGATCACCGAGAATTCCTGCGGGCGGTCGGGATTGGACTTAGCGAGAACCGCGTAGACGGCCGGCTTGGCCGGTGGGGTCCAGCCGGCCAGGGCGCGGGGGCCTTCGAAGGAGTAGCCCGCCAGGCTGCCGAGTCGGATCACGGGATTTGATCTTCGAGTTCGGCGTAGTCGTCGTCCTCACTCACCGACTCGGCCTTCACGACGGGCCACGTCGGGAGGGACGTTGTCGCCACGGCGGCCGCGAACTTCTCGAGCGCCACGTCCACGGCGGCGTCGGAGTTGTCCGCTTCCACGACGATCTGGGCCCCGTAGCCCATGGTTCCGTACCCGGATGCGATTCCCTCGAGGGTGGCGACGGCGTCGGCTAGTTCGACGACTTCCTCCAAGGAGACCTCTCGATCACCCTCGGCATACAAGGAGATGCTGTAGCGCACGTCATCCCACCTTCGATAGTCGGTTGGCCAGTCGCTCGAGGCTAGCGAGGTTGTGCCCGGAGTGCACCTCGTCAATGTAGGGGTCGGCGATGATCATCCCCATAGCCGCCGGCACCCATTCCTGATCGTCGGCTTTGTGGGGGTTCACCCATAGGACTCGATGGGCAATCCGCGACAGGCTCTCCATCGCCTCGGCCAGGTCCTGCGGGTCCCCGCGATCCAGGCCGTCGGAGCAGACCACCACGATCGCCCCGCGGCCGAGTCGAGCCCGCCGAGCCTGGCGGGTGAAGCCCTTGATCGACTCACCGATTCTTGTTCCACCATCCCAGTCCAGGACGGCTTCTCCCGCCAGTCGCATGGCCTCGTCGGGGTCCCGGCGGTCGAGTGCTTTGGTGATTCGTGTGAGGCGTGTCCCGAAGCAGAAAACGTCGACCTTCGCGTTGACGCGTCGGGCGGAATAGGCGAACTGCAGCAGGTTGCGCGAATAGTCCGCCATCGACCCGGAGACGTCGAGGATCAACACGAGGGGACGCAACTTGTGTTTCCTGGTCTTGTAGTGAAGATCTTTTGGTTCTCCCAAGTGACGCATCGAATCGCGGGCTATGCGACGCATGTCGAGTGTGGATCGGCGGCGGGTGGACGTTGTGCGGTGGGTCTTCTTCTTCGGAGGAGTCACCCGCATCCTCGACATGAGTCGACGAAGTTGCCGCATCTCGGCGTCCGAGCAATCGGCGAATGCCTTGTGCCGGTAGATGTCCGACGTGCTCGCGACGTATCCCAACTTGACTTCGTCCGGGCTCAACTCTCCGGGGAGCCCCTCTTCCGTGTTGGGAATCTCGAGGGTGGCCCCGGCCGTCGACGAAGACTTCATCGTCTTCTTCAGGGCATCTTCCGCCTCGGGATGGAAAGCCAGGAAATACCGCTGGAATACCTCGTTGTAGATCGGCACCTGTTCGCGGCGCCGGACCAGTGTGGCCCGGCCGCTCCAGTAGACGTCGAGGAGATCTGTTACGTNGAGTTCGGCAACCGCCGTGGTGAAGGTGAGGACGTCGTCGGTCCCGACCGTGATCGTGGCGTCCCGGAGAGCCTGGCCGAAGCCAACGAGAAGTTCATCCACGCTCTCGGTGGGAGCGTCAGGAGAGGACATCCTGAATGCTTCGTGAGGTGTATTCGAGATCGTCGCGATCCTTGACGACGGTACCGAGCGTCTCGAGAGCGGACTGCTCGTCGAGGTGCGTGGCGCCGACGGCGTTGAGCCCCTGAGCCCAGTCGATGGTCTCGGCAACCCCGGGCAACTTCTCGAGGTCCATTTCGCGGAGGTGGTTGACCGCGGCGACGACCTGGGCGGTGAGGTTTTCCGAGACGCCGGGCAACCTCGAGCGCACGATGTCGATCTCTCGGTCGGGTTCGGGGAAGCTGATCCAGGTGTAGAGGCAGCGGCGCTTTAGCGCGTCGTGCAGTTCGCGGGTGCGGTTCGAGGTCAGGATGACGATGGGTCGAGACTCGGCTTCGACCGTGCCCACTTCGGGAATGGTGACCTGGAAGTCGCTGAGGAGTTCGAGCAGGAACGCTTCGAACTCGTCATCCGCGCGGTCGATCTCGTCGATGAGCAGAACGCAGGAATCGCCCGCTCGAACGGCCTGCAGGAGAGGTCGCTCGATCAAGAAGCGTTCCCCGAACAGATCGTCCTCAGTGCTGTGGGCCCCCGCGTCACCCAGCGANCGAACGTAGAGCATCTGCCGGGCGTAGTCCCACTCGTAGACGGCGTGGTGAATGTCGATGCCCTCGTAGCACTGGAGTCGGATGAGTTGGCGGCCNGTCATCCGAGCAACGGTGCGCGCCAACTCTGTCTTGCCGACTCCCACTTCACCCTCGAGAAGCAGCGGCTTACCCAATTGAAGGGCGAGGAACAGCGATGTGGCGAGNCCTCGATCGGCGATGTAGTCCTCTGCCCGCAGTTGGGTGATCAGGTCGCGGACTCCACCGGCACCCTCGGCCTCGGTCATCGGGCGANGCTAGTTCTGGTCGCCGTTGACGAGGTCGGCGAGGCTGCTTCCGCCGAGTTTGCCCTCCTGGGCGAGGGTGTTGCGCCAGGCTGCCTTGACGTCTCCGCCCTCGTCTGCGTACCCGTCGAAGGTGACGTCCTTCATGTTNCGGCACACCTTGGTCGGGCTGCATTCAGCGTCGAGATCCTGAAGGTTCGCGGTGTCTTGCTGCCAGATACCGCGGAGCACGTCGGCGGACGGGTCGCTGGTCTCAGCCATGGGGTACTCCTCTGCCAGTCATGGATCGGTGGTGATGCGCGTGCCCGCTCGGGCACCGCGTNCCCACGATATCAACGGTCCGGCGTCGGTGCAGCCTCGAAGGGGTGGTCGAACCCCTAGCATGGGAGGGGGTGTAGCGAGCCGTCTCGGGAGGTCCCATGGACATCGTCTACGACATCATCCTCATCCTGCATTTCATCGGTCTCGCCAGCGTGGTTGGTGGATTTCTCGTCCAGATGAAGTCCACCGATAGAGGGGTCAATCCCGCCATGGTGCATGGAGCACTCACCCAGTTGGTGACGGGTCTGCTCTTGGTCGGCCTTCCTGAGATGGGAGTCGCTACCCCCTACACCGGCTGGGAGGCATGGGATCACACCAAGATCGCCATCAAGTTGATTCTCACGGTGATCATCACGATTCTGGCGTTCGTCGGGAGCCGCAAGCCGCGACCCCAGACGGGCATCTGGGGTGCGATCGGCGGGCTGTCGATCGCGACCATCGTCATCGCTGTCGTCTGGTAGCCGGCTGGAGTGAGCATGAGGGGCGCTTCGGGAGGCGCTGCCCGGGAGGCGCTGTCAGGAGATCGTGACGACCTGGAAGGCCTCGGCCAAGCGGCCCTCGGGTAGCCCCGCCTCGGCCGCGGCGGCGCTCAACCACGTGCGCACCTTGTCCTCGATGATCTCCGGTGCAGGTAGTTGTGACGCGTGTGCACCGATAGCCCGCATCTTGTCCTCGAAGGAGTCCGTGACATCGACGAAGTGGTTCGGCTGCGGTGACGCCATCATCCACACTTCGGGCACGACCCAGTCTTCAAGACCCTCGTCCTGAAGCAACGTCGGGTGGGCGAAGGGGTTGCGGGCATCGGGATAGACGGCTCGGATGGCAGCCTCTCCGGCCGCCATGTGGTCCGGGTGCGATGCGGGGATGTGCTCCCACTTCCGATCGGGCGACTGAATGAGCATNCGCTGGGGACGAACCTGTCGAATCAGCCGACTGATGTCCCGACGAAGGTCCTGCGAGGGGTTGACGTCACCGTCCGTGTATCCCAGGAAGTGAACATCTCTCACCCCGACGACGGCCGCGGCTGCCCGTTGCTCCCTTTGTCGGATCCCGGGAATCTCCGCGCGGGGGATGGCGGGGTCGAAGCCACCGGCATCGCCGTCGGTCACGATGCCGTAGGTGACCGAGATTCCCGCCCTGGTCCACAGGGCCACGGTTCCGGCGGCGCCGAAGTCGACATCGTCTGGGTGGGCCATCACGACGAGGGCGCGCTCCACCTCAGAATCCTCGAGCATCACGGACCTTTCTGAGAGAAATATGCGACGCACCCCGCCCCGAGTGCCTCGTCGTGACCTTTTCGTGACACAGTAGGGAGATGCTTCCCCGGCTTCCCCGGAGCGCGCATCATTCTGCCGCGTCCCTCCCGCAGCGGCGCTCACGGGTGGCCCCTGGGCCGCTGTGGCGCGTGGGAGCGGTGCTTGCTGCCTCCTCGGTGATGGCCTCCTCGCTGATCGCTCCGGCCCTGGCGACCCAAGGGCAGGTCACCTGGCAACCCACCGCGTGGACCGGCCCCGCGGCGGGCCCCCCGGTTCCGGGCGAAGGCCTTCCTGCGGCACCGGTGCCCGCACCACTTCCGCCGCTACCGCCGGATGTTCCGGTGACCATCGAGTACGAGCCGCAAACAACCTGCGAAGACTCACCCAAGCCCGGTGCGCTCCGGTTGGAACAGATCATCAAATCGACGTACGGTGCGCATCAGTACACCTGGATTCCGCGCGATTGCGATCGGGGCGGGCGTAGCGAACACAAAGAAGGCAGAGCCATCGACTGGATGGTCGATGTACGCGATCCCCAACAACGCGCCAACGCCGAGGCTTTCCTGGGGTGGCTCCTCGGCCCTGACGCAGGCGGCCGTCCCTACGGCAACGCGTTGCAGTTGGGAATCATGTACATCGGATGGCACGACCGGTTCTGGCGTGGGTACTCGATAGATCGAGGATGGACGGAGTTGAAGGGCTGCTTCTCGAAGACGAAGGAGAAGTACGACAACTACTGCCATCGCAATCACATTCAT
The DNA here is from genome assembly GCA_002728915.1 of Micrococcales bacterium. Taxonomy (GTDB): domain Bacteria; phylum Actinomycetota; class Actinomycetes; order S36-B12; family S36-B12; genus S36-B12. Next base: position 15,997 of record PBWE01000005.1, on the reverse strand, counting down.
ATCTCCTTGACCTGGGCGGGCGCTCGCGCCGAAGTCCCCGGTTACCCGGTCGCTCCGGCACCGACCCCACCCGAGCAACCAGCNCCNGAGGAACCGGCACACGAGCAACCGCCACCGCCGGAGGCCGCCGAGGACGGCTTCTACGGCATCGGCTCGGAGCTCGGCTACGAGTCATCGACCCTGGGCGCGATGCAGCCGAACGAGGTGCGCACGGTGGGCTTGAACGGTGTCATCGCCCAGGCGACGACAGCGCTGGTCGCGGTCACGACCCGCGAGGCCGAGCGCAAGGGTCGACTTCGCATCGGGGTCGGCACCGACAAGACCAACAGCGCCGGAGTGAAGGTCCGCAAGCGTGGGGCGCGCACCACCATGCGCGTGGTTCCCGTCTCGGGTGGCGCGGTTCAAATCAAGGCCCCCAAGAAGACCCCGGTCCAGGTGCGGGTGGATGTACTGGGGTACGCGGTCGGTGCGGAGCCGACGAAGGCAGTGGGGTTGCCACCGACGCGCCTGTATAAGGGGCGCTTGTCTGCGGGTGAAGTCGCGGTGGTGAAGGCACGGGGTGTGGGCCGAGTCCCGAAAAAGAAAAAGAAAGTGACCGCGGTCATCTTGCAGGTGTCTACTAAGGGCAAGGGCGAAGCTGGTCGGTTCGCCGCCTACGCGGTGGGTGGAGTGGANCGGGGGACGACGTCGGCGTTGATTCCAGCCGAAGGCCGGCACACCTCCCTCCTTGTCGCCGATATTGGTGACAAGGGATTGATCGCCCTTGCAGCGTCCGCGAAGACCAAAGCCACCGTCAAGATCGTCGGTTACGTCCGTCGCTAGCGACTCGGCGCGCGCCGGCGCGCGCCGGGGCTCGACGGTCGGTTGGACGATCGTGCTGTCGCATGACGCACCTAAGATCGGGGGGTAATGAACCCCGACTCATTGGTCGATGACCTCAATCCGTCGCAGCAGGCTGCGGTTGAACATCGAGGTGGGCCGCTGTTGATCATCGCCGGTGCGGGGTCCGGCAAGACCCGGGTACTCACTCGGCGCATTGCGCATCTGCTCGCCACCAGTGATGCGTCTCCGGGGCAGATCATGGCCATCACCTTCACCAACAAGGCGGCAGCGGAAATGCGGGAGCGGGTGGTGGAGCTTGTGGGACCGGCAGCGCGGGCGATGACGGTATCGACGTTTCACAGCGCGTGCGTTCGGATTCTCCGCAAGGAGGCTGGGCGCCTCGGCATGTCGACGTCGTTCAGTATCTACGACCAAACCGACTCGCTGCGGCTGATGCAGATGGTGATCCGGGACCTCGACCTCGACCCTAAGAGATACCCCCCGCGTTCTTTNCTGAATCACGTGTCCTCGGCGAAGAACGAGTTGATTGACCACGAGACGTACGCAGCTCGTGCGAGCAATCACATGGAGCAAACGATCGCGGAAGCGTACGCGGAGTATCAGCGGCGGTTGGCCCGAGGCGGAGCCTTTGACTTCGACGACCTGATCGGGTCGACGGTGGCGTTGCTGCAACTGTTTCCTGACATATCCGAGCACTACCGCCGACGCTTCCGTCACGTGCTCGTCGACGAGTATCAAGACACCAACCACGCCCAGTACGTGCTGATTCGGGAATTGGTCGGCACCGGTGACGACCCGAATCTTCCGCCGGCTGGCTTGTGCGTGGTGGGAGACGCGGATCAATCGATCTACGCGTTCCGGGGGGCGACGATCCGCAACATCGAGGAATTCGAGCGCGACTTTCCGAATGCGACCACGATCTTGCTGGAACAGAACTATCGATCGACCCAGAACATCCTGAGTGCGGCCAACGCCGTCATCTCTCACAACTCNTCTCGACGNGAGAAGCGCCTGTGGACCGATGAAGGTTCGGGCGAGCCGATCGTCGGATACGTGGGTGATGATGAACATGATGAGGCCTCGTTCGTCAGCGAGGAAATCGATCGACTGGTCGACGATGCCGGATACCGACCCGGTGACGTGGCCGTCTTCTATCGAACAAATGCTCAGTCGAGGTCGGTTGAGGAGATCTTCATTCGGATGGGGATGCCCTACAAGGTGGTGGGTGGGGTGCGCTTCTATGAGCGGCGTGAGGTGCGGGATGCGCTCGCGTATNTGCGGTCGATAGCGAACCCGGGGGATGAGGTATCCCTGCGACGGATCCTCAACGTTCCCAAGCGAGGTATCGGAGATCGCGCAGAGGCCGCCGTCGANCAGTTGGCCGAGCGCGAGCGAATAACGTTCGACGAAGCCCTCCATCGGGCACAAGAAGCCCCGGGCCTGGCCACACGCTCGCTCAATGCGATCACCGCGTTCGTCGAGATGATGGATGCGTTGCGAACTCTGAGCGANTCNGGTGNCGATGCGCCGACGGTTCTTCAGGCGGTTCTNGAGCAAACCGGGTACGTCAGCGAACTGCAGCAATCGGCCGATCCGCAAGATGAAACGAGAATCGAGAACCTCGCGGAACTCGAATCCGTCGCCCAGGAGTTCGCAGTCGCGCATGAGGAATCCACCCTGGTGGAGTTCCTCGAACAGATTGCGCTCGTTGCCGATTCGGATGAGATTCCGGACGACAATGCGCACGGCGGCGTCGTCACCCTGATGACCCTGCACACGGCTAAAGGCTTGGAGTTCCCGGTGGTTTTCCTCACGGGAATGGAAGACGGCATCTTTCCGCACATTCGGTCTCTCGGGGATCCTGGAGAGCTGGCCGAGGAGCGTCGGCTGGCCTACGTCGGGCTCACTCGGGCCCGGCAGCGCCTCTACCTGACGCGCGCGGTGAGTCGATCGGCGTGGGGAACGCCGGCGTACAACCCGGCCTCACGGTTCCTTGATGAGATCCCCGAGGCCTTGATGGAGTGGAAGCGAGAAGAGCCGGTGGCCCGGCCGATCGGCTCCGGGGGCTTCGGGGCGGCACCGTCGTCGAGTAGTGCCGCCGTCAAGCTCGGTGACCGCATCGTTGGTGGCGGACCGGTGGTGTCGCTGGAGGCCGGTGACCGCGTGACGCACAGCAAGTTTGGACTAGGCACCGTCGTCTCGACATCGGGAATCGGCGACAAGGCCGATGCCACGATCGATTTCGGCTCCGCGGGAACCAAGAGACTGCTGTTGCGCTACGCGCCGGTGGAGAAGTTGTAGCGAGAGAATCGTCGGCTGAACGTCTAGGCGGTTGCGGCGACCACGGCATCGGCCACGGCTGGTGCGACATTGGCGTCGAAGACGCTGGGCACGATGTAGATACTCGATAGTGCCTCATCGGTGACCACCGATGCGATGGCGTGAGCCGCGGCGATCATGGCCGCGTCGGTGATCCGGTGGGCCCCAGCATCTAGGAGTCCGCGGAAAATGCCGGGGAAGGCCAGCACGTTGTTGATCTGATTCGGATAGTCGCTGCGGCCGGTGGCAACCACCGTGGCGTGCTTGGCGGCGATGACGGGATCGATCTCCGGATCGGGATTCGCCAGGGCGAAAACGATGGCGTCCTCGGCCATTGCTTGGACGTCCTTGCCGGTGATCACGTTGGGCTGGCTCAATCCGATGAAGACATCCGCCCCCTCGAGGGCCTCGGTCACCGACCCGTCGTGCTTGCGAGGGTTGGTGATGGCGGCGAGGGCTGTTCGTTCCTCGTCCATCCGATCGCGACTGGGATACAGCGGACCCTTGGAATCGAAGATGATGATGTCCTGGACGCCGGACTCCATCAAGAGGCGTGCCACGGCGACGCCTGCGGCGCCCGCCCCCATCATGACGACTCGGATGTCGGATGTGTCCTTCTCGACGAGACGTAGCGCGTTGTGCAGCGCAGCGAGAACAACCACTGCCGTACCGTGCTGATCGTCGTGGAAGACGGGGATGTCCAAAGACTCCCGCAGGCGCCGTTCGATCTCGAAGCATCGGGGAGCCGAGATGTCCTCGAGGTTCACGCCCCCGAAGCCAGGAGCGATGAGTTCCACGGCTCGAACGATCTCGTCGGTGTCCGTGGTGTCCAAGCAGATCGGCCAGGCGTCGACGCCGGCGAACTTCTTGAACAAAGCGGCTTTGCCCTCCATCACCGGCATCGCCGCCTTGGGTCCGATGTCTCCCAGGCCGAGGACAGCGGAACCGTCGGTCACCACCGCGACCGAGTTTCGCTTGATGGTCAGATTGCGAGCGTCGGCCGGGTTCTCGTGGATGGCCATGCAGACCCGGGCCACACCGGGGGTGTAGGCGCGGGCGAGATCGGTGCGGTTCCGCAGCGGCACTTTGAGGTCCATAGTGATCTTGCCGCCGAGGTGAATCAGGAAAGTCGAGTCGCTGACCTTCTCCACCGAGCATCCGTTGAGCTGGTTCAACTTGTTGCGCACTAGTTCCACGTGCCCGGAATCCAGCGTCGTGCAGGAAAGGTCGAGAACAACCGAGTGGTGCCCTGGGTCGACAACGTCAAGGCCGGTGATCACCGCTCCGGCGCTCGCCACGGTGGAGATGATGGTTCCGGAGGCGTGAAGTTCGGGCGTCGCAATCAGGCGGAAGACGTTTGAATAACCAGGGCTAGAGGACACGGCAGAAGCCTATGTCTCTCGCAGAGTCGTCGGTGGTCAGGGGACGTCAAGATGTCTGGCCGCCGCGATGTCGCTCGAGGTAGTCAATGTTGAGCGCATCGTCGCGAATTCGACCACCTGTTGGCCGATCGTTCGCAGCTGTTCGGCGGCAGCGGCGTCCGAGGTCGAGCCATCTTCGGCGAATCGGGTATCGGCGGCGTTGATGGTGGCACCCAGTGGTGTGGGCCAGCCGCGCAGCGCGTGGGTGATCTGTCGCAACTGCTGCAGCGTCGAGACGGTCGCCTGCCACCCGTAGGCGACGGCGATACAGCCGACGGCGCGACCGTGGAGGTAGGGGGGATCGTGCGCTGCAAGATCTTCGATGTAGTCCAACGCGTTCTTCATCATGCCGCTGACCCCGCCGTGGTAGCTCGGGCTAGCGACCAACAAGCCGTCTGCTCCGCGAATGGCCTCGACCAGAGCCAGGGCCTGCGGCGTCCGATCAGAGGTTTCGGTGTCGTAGATCGGGAGCATGAGTTCACGTCCGGTGATGGTGGTCACGTGAGCACCGGCTTCTTGGGCGCCGCGGGCGGCGAGCCGCACCGCGCGCTCGCTGGAGGAATCAGGTCTCGTGCTACCGCCGATCGCGACGATCGAGATTGTTGAATCGGTCATGTCGCTACCTCTCGAAGCGAGAGAGGACGTCCGTGTTGGCGAGCACCGGCTGGCGAGCCGCTACTGCAGCGCGTACGCGTCCCCTCGTGTTCGTGCGCGTGAGTGTGACGCTACCGAGTCCACCACCGGCCCGGGAATCCACGGGGGTGTCACGGCGTATGCTCGTGNCCGCTGTCGACCGAGGTCGACAGACCACGCGCGAGTACTGACGCGCTCATGCCCACAGGCGTTGGAGGTGAGTGATGACCCGACCGATCAGGGTTGTGGTGGCCAAGCCCGGCCTCGACGGGCACGACCGAGGCGCCAAGATCATCGCCCGCGCTCTGCGGGACGCCGGCGTCGAAGTCATCTACACCGGTCTGCACCAAACGCCGCAGCAGGTCGTCGACGCGGCCATGTCCGAGGATGCGGACTTCATCGGCATGAGCATCCTGTCTGGCGCTCACATGACCTTGTTTACCGAGGTCATGGACCTGTTGAAAGCCAACGACGCGACAGACATCGTTGTCTTCGGTGGCGGAATCATCCCCGAGGCAGACATTCCGACGCTGGAGGCGCTGGGAGTCGCCCGAATCTTCACCCCAGGAACGCCTACCCAGGACGTTGTCGACTGGGTCAATGACCGTGCTCGAGCATCCGACGCTTCATCAACCCGGTAGCACCAAGGAGAACTGTGGACCTCTACGAATACCAGGCCAAAGAACTCTTCGTTCGACATGGCGTACCGACCACCGAAGGGGCTGTGTGCACGACACCGGCTGAAGCCGAGGCCGTGGCTTCGAAGGTCGGTGGTCCCGTCGTGGTCAAGGCGCAGGTGAAGACCGGCGGTCGAGGCAAAGCGGGTGGCGTGAAGCTTGCGGATAGCCCACAGGATGCGCGCGAGAAGGTCGACGCAATCCTGGGTATGNACATCAAGGGTCACACCGTGCATCGGGTCTTGGTTGCTGAAGCTTCGGACATCGCTGAGGAGTACTACGTGTCTTTCCTCCTCGATAGAACGAATCGCTCGTTTCTCGCGATGGCGAGCATCGAGGGTGGTGTGGATATCGAAGAAGTGGCGGCAACCAAACCCGAAGCCCTCGCGAAGATCCGCGTGGACGCCCTCGAGGGAGTGACTCCCGCACTCGCGCGTGACATCGCCGATGCCGCCCACTTCCCGGAGCCCATCCGCGCAGACGTCGCCGACATCCTCGTCCAACTGTGGCGGACGCTGGTGGATGAAGACGCGACACTCGTCGAGGTCAATCCGCTGGTGCAAACCCCCGATGGCCGGGTTCTCGCCCTCGACGGCAAGGTCACTCTCGATGAGAACGCGGCCTTTCGTCATCCACATCACGAAGCGTTCATCGACATCGAGGGAACGGACCCCATCGAGTTGCGCGCGGGGGAGCTGAACCTCAACTACGTCAAGCTCGACGGTTCGGTGGGAATCATTGGCAACGGCGCCGGGCTCGTGATGAGCACCCTGGACGTTGTCTCCTACGCGGGGGAGGAGTTCGGAGGGGTTGAGCCTGCGAACTTCCTCGACATCGGTGGTGGTGCATCGGCGGAAGTGATGGCCAACGGTCTGGACATCGTCCTCAATGACCCGGACGTGCAAGCAGTCTTTGTGAACGTCTTCGGTGGCATAACCGCGTGCGATGCCGTGGCGAACGGAATCGTGAACGCCATGACCATGCTGGAAGACAAGGGCGAGCCGGTGACCAAGCCGATCGTCTGCAGGATCGACGGCAACAACGCAGAAGAAGGTCGGCGCATTCTCAACGAAGCCGAGCACGACCTCATCGAATTGGTAGAGACCATGGACGACGCGGCACGTCGAGTCGCAGAGCTCGCGGCAAGCCGCGCGGCAGGGAAGTAGGAAGCAACCTCATGGCTATCTGGCTTGACTCGAACAGCAAGATCCTCGTCCAAGGAATGACGGGCTCGGAAGGTACCAAGCACACCCGACGGATGGTTGCCAGTGGCGCCTCGGTTGTTGCGGGCGTGACGCCCGGCAAAGAGGGGCAGGACGTCGACGGAATTCCGATCTATAACGACGTCGCCGCCGCCATGGCACACACCGGAGCGAACGTTTCGGTTGTCTTCGTTCCTCCGCGTTTCGCCAAGGGGGCTGTGGAAGAGGCCGTCGATGCCGGCATCCCGTTGGCCGTCGTCATCACCGAGGGAATCCCGGTTCACGACACCGCGCAGTNCTTCCAGTACGCACATAACTCCGGCGCAACGCGCATGATCGGCCCCAACTGTCCGGGCATCATCAGCCCGGGTCAGTCGAACGCCGGGATCATCCCGGCGGATATCACCCAGCCGGGGCGGATCGGACTGGTGTCGAAGTCGGGAACGCTGACGTACCAGATGATGTACGAGCTTCGCGATATCGGCTTCTCTACCTGTGTCGGTATCGGCGGCGACCCGATCATCGGAACCACCCATATCGATTGCCTCGCGGCCTTTCAGGATGATCCCGACACCGATGCAATCGTGATGATCGGTGAAATCGGAGGCGACGCGGAAGAGCGGGCGGCGGCTTTCATCGCCGAGAACGTGTCCAAACCTGTCGTCGGATACGTCGCCGGCTTCACTGCACCCGAGGGAAAGACCATGGGCCATGCCGGGGCGATCGTGTCTGGCTCGGCCGGCACCGCCTCGGCCAAAGCCGAGGCGCTCGAGGCCGTAGGCGTCAAAGTCGGCCGCACGCCGAGCGCAGCGGCTCGTCTGATGCGCGAGGTCATGGGTGGCTGACCTGTCCGATTCGCGCGGCAACGAGTAGCCCTTGCCTGAAGTCTGGACCCCCCTCCTCATCGGAGTCGTCGGCGTCGCGATCGTTCTGTACGGCTTTTCGAAAACGGCGATGCCTGTCGCCGCAGTGGTCGGCGGCCCGATGCTCGCCGCCGCCCTAGGGCCGACGGTCGCCGCTGGGTTCGCTCTACCGTTGCTGATCCTGGGCGACCTGATCGGACTGCTCTATTTCCGACAGCACGCGAATTGGCGACTCATCGCCAAGGTGGTGCCCGGTGTGATNGCCGGCATCGTCATCACCGCGCTCTTGTTCGCCTTTGCGTCAACGAGCGTGGTGGCAAGGGTCATTGGAGTCTTGCTGTTGGTCTCGGTCGGCCTGGAGATCTACCGCCGGCGTAGCCCGGCGCTGGAACGCCTCGATCAAGACCCTAGCGTGCGCCGGCTAGAAGCCGGGTTCTACGGGACGTTGACGGGCGTGACCACGATGGCCGCGAATGCCGGTGGAGCGGCAATGACCCTGTATCTGGTGAAGATGCGGGTTCCGATGCTCACCTTCATGGGCACGAGCGTGTGGTTCTTCTTCATTCTGAACGTGATCAAGTTGCCCTTCGTGATTCCCCTCGGCCTGATCACGCGGGAGTCCCTACTCGTCGGTCTGTGGTNTATCCCGGCCCTGGTTGTCGGTGCGCTGCTCGGAATCACCGCGTTTCGGCGAATGAATCAGATCTGGTTCGAGCGCATCGCTCTCACCTTGAGCGCGCTCGCGAGCTTGTGGCTGGTCATCCGCGGCTAATGCATCACGCGGCTAATGCATCACGCGAACACTGCAGTCTGACGGCGTTGGCAGCGTGGCGGTCACCGGCCATCCGCGCTGATCCTGGCAGCCTTGNTCCGTGAGTGCCCCCACCGTCGATCGTCCAGCAGCTACGGTGGAACCGCCGCGATTGCGGCCGCATCTTCGACTGATCGCCGCCATCGGTCGCTGGTTGTTGAGAGTCCGCCGCGTCGTCCGCGGAATTTCTCAGGGTGTCGGACGGACGTTCTCACGAATCGGACGCTCGCCCCTGGTGGCCTCGCTGCTCGCTTCTGTCTTCATCGCGGTCGTTGGCCTGAGTGTGGCTGGTCTGGTTGTCGCGAGTGCGTGGTGGGGAGGAGTAGAAGAGGCTGGGACGTGGCAAGACGCCGTGTCCATTACCGGGAGCGTGTGGGTGATGACCTTCGGCGTGCCGATTCGCTTGTCGGGAGTCGACTACTCGCTGCTGCCCTGGGGTCTGATGATCATCCCCGGATGGTTGGGTCATCAAGCCGGCCGATGGNTGNCNCGAGTCGTGCGNCCGTCACGNCGTCGAAGCCTGNCCGCNAGNGTGGTTCTCACGACGGTNTTCTCGTCGGTCTTNGTTGCCGGCGTATCGGNCNTATCGGATATNCCCGAGGTNCAAACGAGTGCCCGTCGAGCGCTCGTCANGGCCGGCGCGNTTACTTTCGTTGCCGTCGGCTCGGGTGTGTGGCGCTCGAGTCCGCTTATCCGCGACTCGATGCGTCGCACGCCGATGGTCGTCCGCGTCGTCGTGAGGGCGTCCTTTGTCGGAGTCGCAGCGCTCGCGGGNATGGGAGCTTTTGTGGCAACGGTGGCCGTGGCCTCGTCNTTCGGATCCATTACCGAGATGTTCGCCTNGTTGAACCCCACGACNTTCGANGCNCTCGTCCTTCTGGTTCTGAGTCTGGGGTACGTGCCGGTACTGGTGAGTTGGTCGGTCAGTTACATCGTNGGTGCCGGANTTTCNCTCGGGCCTGACGTGCTCATCTCACCCTTCGTGCCGGTGGTCCCGGCGACACCTCTTCCTGCTTTCCCACCCCTGGCGGCGGTGCCGGAGACCGCCGGCCTCGGAAGTTGGGGATTACCTGCCCTCGTCATCGTGTCCGGGGCGCTTGTCGGTCTGCTCGTTTCTCGGTTCGCCTTCCGTGAAGGCCCGCTCGTGCGACTGTCCTTGGCCTTCGTGGCATCGGTGCTGGCAGCAGGGTGGGTGTTCGTTCTGCTGTCCCTGGGCGCCGGGTCTCTCGGTGACGGACGGCTGGCCGTCATCGGCCCGGATCCGGGAGCCGGCGCGCTGCTCGCAGGCGTCGGGCTGGTCGTCGGCGCCCTACCCACCAGTGTCATTCGTGCCCGTCGGAAGCCTCAAAAACTTTCGTCCGTGTCTACGGAGTCGCCGAGCGCAATCGCGGGAGCTGATTCCTGATGAACGGGGAAGATCCGNGCACCCTCGTGCGCAGCGCAGCGTTGTGGTCTCTTGGCACATTCCGCCGCAATCTGCTCGCCTTTGTTGCTCTCGCGGCCGTCGTCACGGCGGTGCAATTCCTTCAACAGATAAGCCTGCGCCCCCTCAACGACGTTGTCGATCAATGTGCGGACCCGCAAACCGAAGGGCAGCAAGCGGCGTGCGCGAGTGAACTTGCGACCCGAGCCCTGACCTCGGGCGCCCTCACCCTCGTCTTCGCCATCGTCACCGTCATCGTCACCGTGGGGGTGATTCGCGCAGCGCTGCGGTCCACTCAGGGACAAGAGCCCGGCTTCGATGCGCTCCTGGATGGTCACAACCTCGGTCGATACCTGGGCTTTCAGTTGTTGTACGCGATGATGGCTGGCCTCGGGATTCTGCTCTGCGTCATCCCGGGATTGCTGGTGATCTTCTTCTTCCAACTCGGTCCGTATTTCGTGTTGGACCGCGGAATGCGCATCGGCGAGGCGTTTACGGCCAGCGCCCGACTCATCCGCCAAAACCTGCCGGCCGCGTTCTTGATGACGATCGTGAACGCACTCGTGCTACTGCTCGGCGGTCTCGTCTACGGAATTCTCACGTTGGTCACATTGCCTCTGGCGACACTGTTCACCGCGTACCTGTACCGACGGTTCAATGACGATCCCGTGATGGGATAACTGATCGACAAGTCTCCGCGCGGCCCGCACTAGGCTCAAGGAGTGCCGGATCCTCGAATCGTCGTGCTCGCATCGGGAGCAGGCACTCTTCTCCAGGCACTGCTCGACAGTGAGATCCGCAGGCTCATCGTCGCGGTTGGCTCCGACCAGCCGGAGGCCCCCGCGTTGGCCCGAGCTCGGGCCGCTGACGTCCCCACCTTCGTCGTCCCGATGGCCGAAGACCGTGAGGTGTGGAACCGGGACGTGGTTGAGCATCTGCAGGCTCACGAAGGCAACCTCGTGGTCACCGCTGGATTCATGCGAGTCCTGGGCGGACCGGTCATCGAGGCATTCGAGAACCGGATCATCAACTCCCACCCGGCGTTGTTGCCCTCCTTTCCGGGTGCGCATGCGGTGCGTGACGCTGTGGAGAGCGGCGTGAAGGTGACCGGCTGCACCATTCACATCATCGACGACGGTGTGGATACCGGCCCGATCATCGCTCAATGTCCGGTACCCGTCGACGACGGCGATACGGTCGAATCTCTCCACGAGCGAATCAAGGAACAGGAGCGAATACTCCTCGTCGACGTGCTGGGTCGCATTGTTCGCGAGGGAGTGTCGGTCCACGGAAGAACGGTGGAATTCGGGTGAACGATGATGTGGGGCGCCGAGAAATTCGGCGAGCGCTCATTTCCGTATACGACAAGACCGGCCTGGAGGATCTAGCGCGTGGCCTGCACGCGGCCGACGTGGAGATGGTCTCCACCGGCAGCACTGCGCGAGTCATCGCCGCCGCTGGGCTCCCGGTAACGCCGGTCGAAGAGATCACGGGTTTTCCCGAGTGCCTCGACGGCCGAGTCAAGACTCTGCACCCGAAGATCCACGGAGGATTGCTGGCCGACATCCGCAAGGCCGATCACCGATCCCAACTCGACTCTCTCGACATCGCCCCCTTCGAACTCGTCGTCGTCAATCTGTACCCGTTCACCGAGACGGTGGCGTCGGGGGCGTCGGTGGACGAGTGCGTCGAACAGATCGATATCGGTGGACCCGCCATGGTGCGAGCATCNGCGAAGAACTATGCGAACGTCGCGGTCGTGGTGTCGCCTGCCCGNTACGAGGACCTTCTGAGTGCCGTCACCTCGGGAGGTTTCACGCTGGCCCAACGAGCGGAGTTGTCAGCGGAAGCGTTCTCTCACACCGCCACCTACGACATCGCCGTTGCCACCTGGATGGCGGCCGAGGCTGTCGGCGAGGATCCGGACTTCCCCCGCTGGCGGGGAGCATCGTGGACACGGCGGGACGTGCTGAGGTACGGAGAAAATCCCCATCAGGGTGCAGCGGTGTACGAAGCCAACCCTCAGCAGGTGGGCGTTGCAACGGCGACCCAACTCCACGGCAAGCAGATGAGTTACAACAACTACGTCGACGCCGATGCCGCCCTTCGTGCTGCCTTCGACTTTTCCGAACCAGCGGTCGCCATCATCAAGCACGCGAACCCGTGCGGCATCGCCGTTGCCGAGAACGGANAAGAGGCGTATCGAAAGGCGTTTGCGACCGACCCGGTGTCGGCTTTCGGGGGAGTGGTCGCGGTTAATCGCACGGTCTCGCGCGCACTCGCGGAGGCGATGGCGGACGTGTTCACGGAGGTCATCATCGCTCCGGACTTCGAGTCGTCGGCACTCGACGTGCTCCAGCAGAAGAAGAATCTCCGAATTTTGCGAATAGCCGGTCCGGGCGCCGGTGAAGGCACGGAAGGGCGAATCATCTCCGGAGGCATGCTCGTGCAGTCGATCGACGACGTGTCCGCAGAGGGCGACGATCCGAGCAATTGGTCGCTTGNGGCCGGGAACGCCGGTGATGCAGATACCCGCAGGGATCTGCACTTCGCCTGGACGGCCTGCCGGTCGGTGAAATCCAACGCCATCTTGCTCGCGCACGACGGTTCCGCCGTCGGTATCGGCATGGGGCAGGTCAATCGCGTGGANTCGGCCCGACTCGCGGTNGAACGAGCCGCCGGTANGGCGAGGGGAGCCGTGGCTGCCTCGGATGCCTTCTTTCCCTTCGCGGACGGGCTTCAGGTNNTGATCGATGCCGGGGTACGGGCNGTTGTNCAGCCGGGGGGCTCGGTACGAGACGACGAGGTGTTCGCGGCGGCTCAGGAAGCGGGCATCACGATGTACACCACCGGCACCCGGCACTTCTTCCACTGATAGCTAATTGCATGAACGGGGTAGGGCTGCGTCGATGAGCGGTGGCGCTCGATCATGGATACCGTGGTTAGCGGCCGCAGGGGCTGGCTCGCTGACCGCAGTGCAGTCCCGAGCCAACGGCTCACTCGGGACAATTCTGGACAGTGGCCTCCATGCGTCCGTAGTGTCTTTTGCCGTCGGGCTCACCNTGTTGACCCTTGTAGGGCTAGCNGTGAGGCGTATCCGGNTNGGAATGGTCCGCCTCCTTGCCGCACTCCGATCCGGTGNNATGCCNTGGTGGTGGGCAATGGGAGGGGTCTTCGGGGCCCTNTTCATCTTTTCCCAGAGTTTNGCGGTGGGCACCATCGGTGTAGCGCTCTTTGCGGTGGCGTTGGTCTCGGGTCAGAACCTCGCATCGCTGATAGTNGATGCCGTCGGGCTCGGCCCCCGCGGCAGACAGCCCGTATCCGTNGTGCGTATGGCTTCTTCCATGATCGGCATCGNCGCCGTCGGCATCGCTGTCTCTGGGCGAGTAGGGGAGGACTCACTGTCCGCTCCCGCCGTGGCGCTATGTGTCATCGCCGGCATCGGCGTNGCNATTCAGCAGGCACTCAACGGGCGATTGACAACGATTTCTCGCGAACCGATGGCTGCCGCCTGGGCGAACTTCGCTGTAGGCAGTTTCATCTTGACGTTGGCCCTGCTAATGATCACTGCGACAGGTGCGCGTGCACTCGAGCCACTTCCCACAGGTCCGTGGTGGCTCTACCTCGGAGGAATCATCGGCGCCACCTTCATCGCCACTACGGCCTGGGTGGTGGGCAAAGTAGGTGTATTGGCCATCAGTCTTCTGGTGACGGCCGGGCAGCTAACGGGAGCGCTGGTGCTTGACGTCGTCATCCTCGACGTCGTTGACGGACCGCTCATTGCGGGCGCGCTTCTTTCTTTCGGGGCCGTCGCGTTGACGGCCGTGGGCACGTCGAGAAATCGATCGTCGATCACGACAGACACGCCGTGACCTGTGTGCGGATGCCTTCGCCGATCAGGCGAGCATCTTCGCCGGCTGCTCCAACAGACGAATGAGCTCCCGCATCCACTCAGCAGCCGTCGCGCCGTCGACAGGCCGGTGGTCGACGGAAAGCGACACCTTCATCACCGAGCCCACGGTGATGTGTCCATCAGCCACGATGGGTTGTTCTTTAGCCGCGCCGACCGCCAGGATTGAGGCGTGCGGCGGGTTGATGATGGCATCGAAGTCCTCGGTACCGAACATTCCGAGGTTGGTGACCGATGTCGATCCCCCTTCGAGTTCCGCCTGCTTCAGACCTCCGACGCGTGCCCGCTCGGCATAGTCCTTGGTGGTTGCGGCGATCTGGCGAACCGACATGTCTTCAACGTTGCGTAGTACCGGCGTGACCAGCCCGGACTCGGTAGCGATGGCTACCGCCATGTCGACGGTGTGGAACTGTCGAATGGCGTCGGCTGTCCAGATCACGTTCATCGCCGGAACTCGAACCATCGCCGCGGCCACTGCCTTGATGACCAGATCGTTGACAGAGACGCGAACGTCCTCGCCGTCGTTGATCTCGGCTCGTAGAGCCATCAGGCGATCGACCTGTGCTGAGCCCCGCAGGTAGAAGTGTGGCGCCGTCGTCTTGCTCTCGACAAGCCGATTGGCGATGGCGCGACGCAGCCGCGAATGGGGGATATCCACGAAACCTGAGGCCGGTGCACTGCTGATAGAGGGTGCCGGGGAAGCAGGGGCACCCGATGGCGCTCCGGAAATTGCCGCTTCGACGTCGCGACGTCGGATGCGGCCGTTGGGTCCGGTCCCTGCAATTCCGGTCAGCGCGATACCTGCTTCTTTCGCGAGTCGACGGGCGATAGGACTGACGAAGAGCCGACCGGTTGGAACAGCGGCCTCTGACGTGTCCTCGGCGGCAGGCGTTTCGGCAGGCACCGTGGAAACGGGCGCCGGATCGTTGGCCGGTGAGGCCGGAACCGGCGCCGGCGTTGGAGCAGCATCCGTGCTGTTGTCCGAGTTCGAGTCGACGCCGAGGCTGGCGAGTGCCGCGTCGACGTCCCCCACATCTTCTCCCGGAGCTGCGATCAAGGCGATGGGGTCACCGATGGTGACCTCTTGTCCTTCTGTGGCGATCAGATGCACGAGGGTTCCATCAGCTTCCGCCTCGACATCGACGACGGCCTTGTCGGTCTCGATGATCGCGATGACATCGCCGGTGGAAAAAGACGCGCCGACACCGGTCGGCCATTGGGACAAGACGGCGCTTGAGGCTCCGGCGGCCACTTCGGGCATGCGAAGGAGTTCAGCCATGGGTCACCTCCAGCATCTCGCGGAGAGTGTGGGCGACTTCGACATCTTGGGCGATGGCCGCGCGCTCGAGCACCTTGCTGATGCTCGGGGACGCCTCGCCTCCGGTCACGCGTTGAACGGGTTGATCAAGCCAGTCGAAGAAGCGCCGCTGAATCTCGTCGGCCAGCCACCCCCCGTAGGAAGTCCCAAGGGCACCCTGCTCTGCGATGAGGACGTTGTTCGTCTTCTTGATGCTCTCGCCGATGGTGTCCCAGTCGATGCTGGCGCGATCAAGCCAGCGAAGGTCGATAACGTCCGCATCGACGGAGTCGACCTCGTCGATGGCTTGGAGCACGTAGTTGGTCATGGCGAGATAACTGATGATGGTGACGTCGTCGCCGGAGCGACGAAGGGCTGCTTTCCCGACAGGCAGGTAGTAGTCGTAGTCCTCGACGGGACCCATCCCGGAACTGGTGTAGAGGTCGACGTGCTCGAGAATGACGACGGGGTCGTTGCAGGCCAATGCGGTGTTCATCAGCCCCACGTAGTCGAAGGGATTAGACGGTGCCACGATTCGCCAGCCAGGGTTAGTGACGAAGACACCGGCGGGGTCCATCGAGTGTTGGGAGCCGTAGCC
>PBWE01000032.1 GCA_002728915.1 Micrococcales bacterium | reverse complement strand
CGACTAGCAGCCATCCGAGCGACTACGGCAGCGACTTTCGTAGGTCGATCAAGTACTGCGCAACAGCGGCGTCATCTGACGCCGCTGTTGTCGTTTCCCAGTAGTCGCGCACCACAACGGTGAGTTGCGCGGCGAGCGCCGAGGCTTCGACACGAGGGAGAACGGCCGTATCGGGCCGATCTGTGCCCTGCGTCAGAGCCACTATCTGCTCTGCCGTCGCGTGAACCCGGTCGATCACGTCTTCGTGGATGCGTGATGCAGGCATGGTCTCGAGCCGATTCGCAAGGCGCTCGAGCTCNCGTTCCAACTGCTCACGACCCACGTGATGTCTCCCTCTGGCTGCGAAGGTGCGGTGCCGACACGCGTTTACTGTAGGCCGCCTAGAGTTGNGCNGTGCNNTACGTGNATTCGGTTNTCGAGCTNATCGGAAATACNCCTCTCGTCCGCCTGAACAAGGTCACCGAGGGCATCGTGCCGNANGANGGCCCCATCGTTCTGGCNAAAGTCGAGTACCTGAACCCNGGNGGNTCGATCAAGGATCGCATTGCGGTTCGGATGATNGATGCCGCCGAANAGGAAGGTCNGCTNNNNCCCGGCGGNACCATCGTNGAGCCGACGAGCGGCAACACCGGTGTCGGTCTGGCGATGGTGGCCCAGCAGCGCGGCTANCACTGCATCTTCGTCTGCCCNGACAAGGTNAGCGAGGACAAGCGCAATGTGCTCCGGGCGTACGGGGCCGACGTGGTGGTCTGCCCNACGGCAGTNGATCCGGAAGATCCCNGCTCGTACTACTCGGTCAGCGACCGCCTGGCGCGGGAGACCCCGGGGGGCTGGAAGCCCGATCAATATTCCAATCCGCACAATCCTCGTTCCCACTACGAGGTGACGGGTCCGGAAGTCTGGGATCAAACGCAAGGTCGGATNACGCATTTCGTGGCGGGAGTGGGAACCGGTGGCACGATCACCGGAACGGGTAGGTATCTGAAAGAAGTCAGCGANGGTGCGGTGAAGATNATCGGGGCGGACCCGGAGGGATCGGTCTACTCCGGCGGCACCGGCCGCCCCTANCTGGTGGAAGGTGTCGGCGAAGACTTCTGGCCAACCACCTACGACCANGAGATCTGCGACGAGATCATCGCGGTGTCCGACGCCGAGTCGTTCGAGATGACCCGCCGCCTGGCGCGGGAAGAAGGACTCTTGGTGGGTGGCTCCTGCGGAATGGCCGCCGTCGCCGCCTTGCGTGTCGCCAGTGCAGCCGAACCCGGTGACGTCATCGTCGTGGTGCTCCCCGACTCGGGTCGCGGTTACCTCAGCAAAGTTTTCAACGATGACTGGTTGGCGTCTTATGGATTCCTGCCACCGAACACCGACTCGACCGTCGGCGATGTGCTGCACGGCAAGTCCGAAGACCTTCCCCCGTTGGTACACACCCACCCGAGTGAGTCGGTCGCGGACGCGATCGCGATCCTTCGCGAATACGGGGTGTCGCAGGTTCCGGTTGTGCGGGCGGAACCCCCGGTCATGGCCGCCGAAGTCGTCGGATCCGTCGTCGAACGCGATTTGCTTGACGCCCTCTTTTCCGGCGCAGCCAAGTTGTCCGACACGGTTGACGCACACATGTCTGCTGCGCTCCCCATCGTGGGCGCGGGGGAGCCGGTGCAGTCGGCGATCTCTGCGTTGCAATCGAGCGACGGAGTGATCGTGATCGACGACGGGCGCCCCGCGGGGGTCCTCACCCGCCAAGACCTGCTGGGATACCTAGCCGACTGATAGGGCTGGCAGAGCGAGTCCGGTGTTCGCGTGGCACCGGTATCCGTTCGGAACCTTGTATAGGTACTGCTGGTGGTAGTCCTCGGCCGGGTAGTAAATCGCGTCGGCTGCCGGAACGATCTCGGTGGTGATTTCCGGGTAGCCACGTGCGGCAACGACCCGTGCGTAGGAATCCCGCGTGGCCACGGCGACTGATTCCTGCTCCGCGGTCGTGTAGAAGATCGCGCTTCGGTATTGCGTCCCCACGTCGTTGCCTTGCCGGTAGCCCTGGGTGGGATCGTGGTTCTCCCAGAAGACCTTGAGGATGTCGAAGGTGGAGACTTCTGCGGGGCGATACGCGACGAAGACGGTTTCGGTGTGCCCTGTCAATCCGGTACACACTTCCTCGTATGTGGGGTGCGCGGTGAAGCCGCCCATGTAACCGACACTCGTCGCGGCGACTCCCGGCAACTGCCAGTACAATTCCTCCGCACCCCAAAAGCACCCCATAGCGAGGTAGATGCGCTCGAGATCGCCGTCTTCGGGGTGCAGGGGCGAGCCGAGGACCGCGTGGCTGGTCGGCACGGTGAAGATCTCCCTGTTGCGACCAGGAAGGGCCGACGCTGAGTCCACCATCGTTGCTTTGGATCCGAATCCGAACACGGCAGTAGGCTAACGGTTGTGGACGGTTTCAACACTCGAGCGATTCACGCCGGACAAGAGCCGGACCCGTTGACGGGGGCCGTGGTCCCGCCGATCTACCAAGTCTCGACGTACGCGCAGGACGGTGTGGGGGGCCTACGCAACGGATACGAGTACTCCAGGAGCGCAAACCCGACGCGCACCGCACTCCAGGAATGCCTTGCGGCGCTCGAGGCGCCTGAGGACCCCGATGCCCGCGGCCTGGCTTTCGCCTCTGGACTTGCCGCCGAGGACACCTTGATGCGCTCCGTCTTGGCCCCGGGTACTCACGCGGTTATTCCCGACGACGCCTACGGCGGGACCTATCGCCTTTTCGCGAAGGTGGCAGCACCGTGGGGAGTCGACCACACGCCCGCCGCCGTGACCGACCTCGATGCCATCGCCGCGGCCATACAGCCAGGTCGAACGCGGCTGGTCTGGATCGAAACCCCGACCAATCCNTTGTTGAACGTCGCGGATATCGCCGCGATCGCCGACATCGCTCACGANGCNGGAGCTCTCCTGGTCGTCGACAACACATTCGCCTCCTCCTACCTGCAGCAACCGCTGCTGCTGGGTGCAGACGTGGTGGTGCACTCGACGACCAAGTACCTCGGCGGGCACAGTGATGTCATCGGCGGTGCGCTCGTCGTGCGCGATCTCGAACTTGCCGAGCGGCTGGCCTTCCACCAGAACTCCATGGGCGCGGTGCCGGGTCCCCTCGATTCATGGCTGGTGCTGCGCGGCATCAAGACTCTGGGTGTTCGGATGGACCGACACAGCGCAAACGCGCGGGCGGTGGTGGATTTCCTGACGGGACATTCGGCCGTCAGCCAAGTGCTCTACCCAGGATTGGATTCGCACCCGGGCCACGAGGTTGCNGCGCGACAAATGCGCGACTTNGGTGGCATGGTTTCGTTCCGTGCAGCCGGTGGCGAGCAAGCGGCNGTCGATCTGTGTGCTCGCACCGAGGTTTTCACGCTCGGNGAGTCTCTCGGTGGCGTGGAGTCGCTGATCGAGCACCCCGGGCGGATGACCCACGCGTCGGCCGCTGGAAGTCCTCTGGAGGTGCCCGCTGATCTNGTTCGACTCAGTGTGGGGATCGAGGATGTCGAAGACCTTGTCACCGACCTCGACAAGGCACTTCGGTAAGGCATCAGCCCGCTGCTTGCGGTAGCGGGTCGGCGATGGTGAGAGTATCCGCTTCCCGACAGGACGGACCCGAGCACGCGTCGAGCTGAGAAAGCTGGGCGCTGAGGGCGGCGACAAACCCTGGATCGACGGTGTCGACGATGTTGCGAAGCTCGTACGGATCGGTTCTTTGGTCGTAGAGCGCGGTGCTTCCGTCGTCATATTCGACGTACAACCAGCGTTCAGAGCGCAGGGCGGAGAAGGGTGGGGGAATGTAGGGCAGGTAGTCCGGATCGCTGACATTCGTCTCGCCGATGGATTCCGAGAGCGTTGCGGTGCGCCACCCCTGTGGTGTTTGGCCGTCGGTAAGGAAGGGCACCAGTGAGCGCCCGTCCACCCAGTCAGGAGAGGTGCCGGAGAGAACCTCGGTGAACGTCGGCGCAAGGTCAATGGTGGACGTCATGGCGGACACCTCAACGCCGGCGGGAACACCAGGGCCGATGGCGATCATNGGTACGACGGTGTCCGCCGCGTAGGGAGTTCGCTTGCCTTTGGGGAGTCGATACTCGCCGACGTGGTACCCGTTGTCACTTGTCACGATCACCAAGGTGTCCCTATCGCGCCCAGTGGCCTGCAGTTCGGCGAGTACCGCATCAACAGAGTCGGCGACGGTTTCGGCGGAGCGGGCGCGCTTCCTCCACACCTTGTCCAATTNGGACAGTTTCCATTCCGTCAACTGTGGAAATTTGCGAAGCCACGNCGGCTCGTTCTCCCCGANGGAGTTGTANGCCGGCGTGCGCGGCGCGACCGTGCCCGCGTGCGCGGACAGGTGCCGTGGGGCTGTGGCGAATGGTTTGTGTGGGGTGTACGTGGAGAGATAGAGGAAGAAGGGTTCCGGTGTTGAGCGGATGAAGTTCCGGGCTTTGTCGTTGAGAACGTCGCCCAGGAAATCGGTCGCTTTGGTGCCGTACCGGACAAGTTCTCCGTTGTCGTTCAAGGTGTAGCTGTAGCCCGAGTACGAATCACCGCGGGAGATCGGTACTGCCCATTCATCCCACCCCGGTGGCACGTAGCGAATACCGTCCGGTCGCGTNGGGTACTCGTTGAGGTATTTNCCGTAGAGCGCAGTGGTGANGCCTGCATCGTTGAGCCAGACCGGAAGACAATCCTCATCCGCATCGAGCCGTTGAAACGTCGGCCAGCCACCCCCGGTTGCTTCGATATTCGACACGACCTCGTGATTGTGAATGTATTGGCCGCGCATAATCGTGACGCGAGATGGGCAACACAAAGAGTCGACGACCGTGTGGTTGGTGAACGTCATTCCCCGTTCTTTGAGCGCCTGCAGTCGAGGGATCTGGTCGAACAGTTTCCAATCCAGATCATCGGCAAGGATCATCACCACGTTGCGGAACGCCGGAGAAGCCACTTGATCGATGGTCGGATTGGTGTCAGGCAAAGCATCAGATACGAGTCCGTCAACTCCAGAATCGCTTGTGGGTGCGGCGGCGGACGCGACGGTGGGACCGGAGGAGTACTCACTGATGCCGAAGACGCCGACGGTGACAGCGGCGATGGTGGCGACGCTGGTGATGGTGACGGTGTTTCGACGCCGGCGCGAGGCCCGGTGATCGTTGGGCGTCACGGCGCGAGTTCCGTGCGGACGAGAGTTTCGCGCATCCGGAGAACGAGGAAGATCGGCAGGATCGCCAATGCTGCGCCAGCAGCGAATGCCCAGTCATAGTCAAAGGCATCCACGAGCAGCCCGGCAACCAGAGGTCCCACAATCGCCCCCACATCCGACATCATTTGGAACGTCGCGATAACGACGCCGCCCTTTCGTCCTCCCATGATGTCACCGACGAGGGCGGATGGAGCGGACCCCATGAAGGCGCCGCCGAACCCCTGAACCGCCATGGCGATGAGAAAGAGGGTGACGCCTGCGAGTCCGGCCGTGCCGAGAGTGTTGGCGGCAACGTCGGAGAGGGCGAGCAGGGCCATCCCGCCGGCACTCGCGACAGTTCCGAACAGTAGGGCGGGGCGGCGACCGCGGTTGTCCGCCATTCGTCCAGCAGGGAGAAGAAAGATCGCTTGGACCCCTGCCGCGATGAGGAATCCGATACCCGACACGGAGGCACCGCGCTGCAAACCCTCGACGACGAAGAGGGGGACGATCGAAGCACGAAGGCCGAAGATGACGAAGCCGGTGATGAGGTTGCTGCCAATGGCCGCTTGATAGGCGGGGTTCTTGAGTGCTGTCCGCAGCTCCTCGCGCTTATTGGTGTTGCTTTCCGCAGTCACCTCTTCTCGCTCGTGCAGACGAACCCGGGACAAGAAGATCAGCGAGACGGCGGTGGCGACGAGCAGGGTGACGGCGTAGACGAAGAACGGGGCGCGGATGGACCAGGCGACAACGAGTCCGCCGACGGCGGGTCCCGCAACACCTCCGAAGAGAAAGCCGCCGTGGAATGCGCTCGACGCGCGGCCTCGCTGCTGTGAGGACGTCACTCGAAGCAAGAGGGCCATCGCGGACACGGTGAACATCGATGAGCCGAGGCCCCCGGCGCCTCGCAGAACCAAGAGCTGGCCGTAGGACTGGGAGAAGCCGGCGACCAGGCTGGACAGGGCGACGATGAGCAATCCGCTACTGAGGACGCTGCGCTCTCCCCAGCGATTGACCAGGATTCCGGCGAGCGGCGACGTCGCGAAGCGGACCAGGGCGAAAGCCGAGATCACCAGTCCAGCTTGGAACGCGTTGACGCCGAAGGTGCTGGCAAAAATCGGAAGAGAGGGAATGAGAATCCCGAAACCGAGAGCGACGAAGAACGCGATGGTCGCCAAGACAGCGACCTCGCGGGGAAGGTCGGCAAGAAGAGGGGTGCGCCGGATGGCGCGTCCAAGGCGGCGCATCCTTACGAAACAGCTCCAACCGCGGCGCTCGACCGAGAAGCGGCGGCGAACACCCGGTGACTCCCGACGGCCTCTGCGACCGTGGCGGTCGCGAACCGATCGCCGAGCGCTCCGGCACGTTCAGCAAGGAAACTCGCCCACATCTGCAAGAGCGCATCGGCAAACCCGAACTCGAAGATCGCACCGCTCACCATCGGCCACGCGGAGACATTGCCGGGTTGAATTTGCTCCCACACCTGTTCGGAGCCGTCGCGACGGAAGCGCTCGAAGTAAGCCGGGGTGCGGGTGCTGAATCGCACGCCGGCGTCCATTCCCACGGCCTCGAAGGACCAGGTGTTCATGTTTCCCGGAGCGATGCGTTTGGTTTCCCAAAGCATGGGGAAAGCCCGCTGCGGATGATCCGGGGAGGTGCCGCGCATGGTGATCAGTGCGTTGTCCCACGTCTCGCACCGGGTCGTTTGTGTCGCCCCAGCGCTGACCGGCCGTTCGGTCACGATGTCGTCCAGGAGCGCGTAGACCGCACTTGGCTGGTAGCCCAGCCGCAGCGGGACATGTGCAACGTGCATACCGAGGTCTCCCATCACCCCGATGTCACCGCAGGTCTCAACCCGACGCTTCCAGTTGATGGGTTTTGATCGATCGATATCGGACGAGTGCAGAAAGTGTGAGCGCACCTCGATCAGTTCGCCGAGAGCGCCACTGCGGGCGTACTCATAGGCTCGCAGGGCACCGGGAAAAAACGGCATCTCGCTGCTGACGCGAACGAACACTCCGGCCTCGTCAATCGCGGCCGCGATGCGTTCCGAGGCCCCGAGGTCGATGCCGAAAGGCTTCTCCGCGAGAAAGTCGCGGCCGGCCCGTGCTGCAGCCGTGTAGATCTCCTCGTGGAGGTTATGCGGGACCGCGATATACAGAACGTCGAGCGAGTCGTCGTCGACGAGGTCACGCCACGAATCGGTCAGAGTCTCCAAAGTCCGGACCTGCCGGAACCACTCTCGGGCCGCCGGATCGAGGTCGGCGACGGCGACGACGGATGGGCGCACCGGGTGGTCGACGAGATGAAGCCAGCGTCCACACACAGCGGCGAGCTCGCGGCCCATCAGCCCGCCGCCGATGATGCCGATGCGCACGTTGCTCATGCGATTAGTTTCTCCGCTTCGTCGACCGAGGCGTTCTCGTGGAGCATCGCCATCAGCGCTCGGGTGATCCCAGCAGGGTTGGCGTGCTGGACGATATTGCGCCCATAGACGATGCCGGCTGCTCCCTGCGCCAACACCGCGTCGGTGCGTTCGAGCAGTTCGCGATCTGGCACGCGACCGCCACCGCGAACGAGAACCGGGATGTCGCCGGCGATCCGCACCACCTGGTGATAGTCGCTCGGGTCGTCGGTCGGATCGGCCTTGATGACGTCGGCGCCGAGTTCGACGGCCTGACGGACGATAGGCAGAATCAAATCGAGGTCACCGTTGACGGTGTAGCCGGTGGATCCGTCGGGGTCGACGGGCTTCATGACCAGCGGCTCGATCATCAGCGGCATGCCGTACTTCTCACAATCGGCTTTTGCATCCAGGACGTTCTGCACGCAGGCTTCGCGCACTTCCGGGCGGCCGGGAAGGTCCAGCAGATTGACCACGATGATGGCGGCGTCCAGCTGAACTCCGCGCTTGGCGGGCTCGGGGATCATCAGCGAGAACATGTGATCAGGCAGGGGCGCCCCGTAGACGTTGGCCACGTCGGTGCGCATCACCAGTGCCGGGCGCTCTTTTCCTCGATGCGCTTGGAGTTTCGGCGCCTGCCCCTGGGTGAGTTGGATGGCGTCAGGAGCGGCCGCGACGAGTGCGTCGATGGCACCGCCGAGGTCTTCGATCCCGTTCAGGAAGTGACGCTCGCCGAAGAAGCCGTGATCGATGGCGACGTCGAGGCAGCGGCCGGAGGTTGCGTTGAAGAGGCGGTTGAGGCGGTAACGAACATCGGACACGGTGGTCATCTCTCCTTTTCGAGGCCTAACGGCGGGGAACGCGGTGTGGTGGTCGGTCGACACGCGAGATCGATCCAGGACCCTTCCTCGTCGTTGTTCCCGAGATTCCCGTATGGTCCCGAGATTCCCACACGCAGCCTATCCTCGCGAGAGGGTTAGACCGCGGGGCAGGCAGGAGGAATCGTGGCGCAGGACCTGGTGGTGGGAATCGACGCAGGAACCACGCGCGTGAAGGCGCTGGCTGTCGATCTGTCAGGCCGGGTCGTGGCGCAGGCGGCGGAACCGACGCCGTGGGTTCGTTCGGGTGCCGAGGCCCAGATGGACCCCGACGAGTTGATGGAGGTTGTCGGCAACGTCTTGACTCAGCTCACCGAGGACAGCGCCTGGACCATGCAGACCCGGGTCATCGGTATCGGTGTCACCAGCATGGCCGAGGCCGGCGTCCTCGTCGGCCCCGACGGCTCGGCGGTGGCTCCGGCGATCGCCTTCCATGACCCTCGCGGCCGGGTGGATCTCGTCAAGGCGGCCATCGATCGCGAGACCTTCCATGGTCATGTGGGCATGAGACTGAACAACAAGCCCTCGGTAGCGAAGATTTTGTGGTTGCAGGACAACGTTGCGTCGTCAACAGGGGCGACGATGTATCTGAACATCGCCGAGTGGATCGTGCACCGGCTCGGTGGTGATCCGGTAGCCGAACTCTCGCTCGTCTCGCGCACCGGCCTGTTCGATGTCGTCGATCGCGTCCCCTGGCAAGCGACCCTCGATCTTGTCGGCGATCTGTTGCCCGATCGCATCACGGTCGCGGGCGAGGTCTGTGGCGTGGCGACTCGCGTGCCGACCTCGATGCAGGGAGCGGTGCTCACGGCGACCGGGATGGATCATCAATCGGCAGCGTTCGCGTGCGGTGCGGCCACCACTGGCTCGCTGTTCGATTCGATGGGAACNGCTGAGGCTTTCTTGCGTTTCACGCCCGGTCCTTTGTCGCGTGAGGAACTCATTCGTCTGTCTGAGCGCGATGTCGCAGTCTTGTGGAGCGTCATCCCCGACCACGTGTGCGTACTCGGTGCGTTGGTGACCGGGCTTTCACTGGAGCGCGTGCGGCGACTTCTGGGGATCGAATCCCGCGACGACCGCTCCGCGTTGGCTGAGCAAGCGGTGGCCGCCGAACGCGGGCAGTTGCGCCTGAACGAGGTCGACCACACCGGGCTGTCATTGGTGGGCGTCGACGACGACGCGAGCCCGGCGGCTTTGTGGAGAGCCAGCGTGATGGACCTCGTCGCCGCGGGCAGCGACCTTCTGACCTTTATCGAGGCCAGCAGCGGCCCGCGACGGCGAACAGTGCTCGCAGGTGGTTGGGTGCACGACGCGATGGTCGTGCACGCCAAAAGGGAAGCGATCGGGGACTTCGAGGTCAGCGAGGTCGACGAACCCGGCGCCCTGGGAGCGTCGATGTTCGCCGCGATTGCCGCGGGAGCAATGGCGCGACCGGCGGCCGATGCGCGACCTGTGTGGCCCGATGCGTCATGACGATGCAGAACCGAGACGTTCACCGCAGTGCTGTGTATCGGGCCGAGGATCAGTGGTCGGCAACACTCGATCGAGGCGGTGTCGTTGACTTCTTCGGTTCGGTGATCGATGTGCCGGAGCAGTTGCGTTTCGGTGCGCTTGAGGCGGTGCAGACGTATGTGGACGATGTCGTGGCGCACCTGGAGGTGCCACCGGTGCGGGTTCGACACCGTCGAGGGGGAACGCGTGCGCACTACAGCGAGGGTGAGATAGCGATTCCCACCACGCACGGGTGGGCGATGCGCGAAAGCGTGGTGCTGCACGAGGTAGCTCACCACGTGTGCGTTACCGACCGCGGCAGTGGTGCGCACGATCGATATTTCACGGCGACGATGCTGGAGTTGGCCGACATTCGTTTTGGTTCGGGTGCGGCACTCTTGCTTCGTACGGGTTATCAGGCCGCGGGTGTTCCGGTGGAGGAGACGGTGTGAGCAGCGCGATCGAGCGCATCAGCGCCCTGCTGATCAAGGCCGAGCGGACCGACAACCCGCATGAAGCGGATGCATATCTAATGAAGGCCCAAGCTCTCGCAACGATGGCGAGTATCGACATCGCCGCTGCGCGTGCTCGGAAACTTGTCGACGAGAAGCCGACGANTCCGGTCACCCGAACGGTCTCTATCGGAGATAAGGGAAAGAGAGCCAACACTCACCTGATCTCCCTTTTCGTGGCCATCGCCCACAACAATTTCGCGATCGTCGACGTCGCCTCCGACTCGACCTACGTTGTGGCCTACGGCATGCCTCAAGATCTCGACGCGACGCACACTCTTTTCGCGTCGCTGTCGGTGCAGATGGCGACGAGCGCGCAGCGCTATCTCGAAAAGGACGAGTGGAAGTCGGACACCTATCGAACGCGCTCCCGAAGAACCGGTCTGCCGGTGAAGAAGCCGTTCACCCGCCAAACCGCGCGGGCTGCGTTCTACCGCGCCTACGTCGCACGGATCGACGAGCGTTTGCAGCAGGCCCGGGATACCGCGGTGCGAAGTCGAGATGAGAGCCGTGGAAACGAACCGTCGGCAGCGCTGGTGCTGCGAGAAAGCGAGGCCGAGGTGCGCGCTTTCCATCGTGACAACTCCGATGCCCGCGGTCGCTGGGGTGGTTATCGGGGTGCAGCGACGGGAAGAACCGGGTCCGCCGCCGGGGCCGGGCGAACGGCTGCNTCACACGCACGCCTGCGCTCATCGGACGAATTGCCCAAGGGGCGTCGCGCGCTGCCGTAGGCAGGTGCCACGATGCGCCGATGGAATTGAGTGACATTCACGGCGCAGCGAGCCGTATCGACGGCATCGTGCGCTCGTTACCGGTCCAAGGTGCTCGATGGTTGACCGAGCAGGTGGGTGGGCCCGTGTATCTGGTCCCGGAGAACCTGCAGCGCGCCGGATCGTTCAAGATCCGCGGCGCCTACAACCGCATCGCTCAGTTGTCGGATGACGAGCGTCGACGCGGAGTAGTCGCTGCGAGCGCCGGCAACCACGCACAAGGGGTGGCGCTCGCAGGTCAGTTGCTCGACGTCGCCGTGACCGTCTTCATGCCGGTNGACGCCTCTATCCCGAAGATCGAGGCGACGCGCGGGTATGGCGCGGACGTTCGGTTCCACGGCGCCACCGTGGATGAGGCCCTGGTTGAGGCACGCGCCTTCGCCGAGGAGACGGGTGCGATGCTCATCCACCCCTTCGACCACGAGCACGTCGTGGCGGGTCAAGGGACTCTCGGCTTGGAGATCGTGGACAAGATTCCNGACGTCAAGACCGTCGTGGTGTGCACCGGTGGCGGTGGGCTGCTTGCCGGTGTCGCGTTCGCGATCAAGCAGGTGAAGCCGGACGTGAAGGTCGTCGGGGTGCAGGCCGAAGGAGCATCCACGTACCCGGCGAGCCTGGAAGCAGGAGAGCCGGTCAGTCGCGAGCGGATGAACACGATGGCCGATGGCATCGCGATCGCCCGCCCCGGCGATATTCCCTTCGAACTCGTGCAACAGCACGTCGACGAGTTTCGAACGGTGAGCGAGGACGAACTGTCGCGGGCGGTGCTGCTTCTTCTGGAGAGAGCAAAACTCGTCGTCGAGCCCAGTGGTGCGGCGGCGACGGCGGCTGTGATGCAAGCCCCCCAGGACTTCGAGCCGCCGGTCGCCATCACGATTTCCGGTGGAAACGTTGATTCGCTCGTTCTCTTGCGGATCATCCGCCACGGTATGGCCGCGGCCGGCCGCTACCTGTCCATCAGTGTGCACACCGCAGACTTTCCCGGCTCACTGGCCGACCTGCTCGATGTCTTGAAAGAACATAAGGCGAACGTTGTCGACGTCTTTCATGACCGCACCGACCCGAGAGTCTCGATCGGCGACGTCCGCATCGACATCCAGATGGAAACGCGAAGTGCCGAGCAGCGAGACCAGATTCTGTTCGCCCTGCGNGATCGGGGTTATCACGTGGAGGTGCTCGACGGCTGAGCCCGGTGAGACGACAAGAGTCTCCGGGCGTAACGTTCGTGCCTGTGACCGAATACGCCGTCCAAGCCGAGGGCTTGGTCAAGGAATTCGGGGACGTCAAGGCGCTGAACGGAATCGACCTTGTTGTTCCGCGGGGAAAGGTTGTCGGACTCCTCGGGCCGAACGGCTCCGGCAAGACGACCACTGTCCGCATCCTGGCGACGTTGCTGAAGGCGACGAGTGGCTCTGCGCAGGTCAACGGATTCGACGTGCAGCGACAGGCGGACGATGTGCGACGCTCCATTGGCTTGACTGGTCAGTACGCAGCCGTGGACGAATTCCTCACCGGCCGAGAGAACCTCACGATGTTCGGCGGNTTGTTCCACCTGGAGAAGAAGTACGTGGCGTCTCGGTGCGATGAACTGCTGCACAAGTTCGACCTTGCCGATGCCGCCGACCGACCCGCGAAGACCTATTCCGGCGGCATGCGGCGACGACTGGATCTAGCGGCGAGTCTGATCGCCAAGCCGGGAATCCTGTTTTTGGACGAGCCCACCACTGGCTTGGACCCGCGCTCGCGGATCGGCCTGTGGGACGTCATCTCTGAGTTGGTTTCCGAGGGGACGACCGTCCTGCTCACCACGCAATATCTCGATGAAGCGGATCAACTAGCCGACGACATCGTCGTGATCGATCAGGGTCAGGTGATCGCGCACGGCACGTCGAGTGAATTGAAGGATCAAATCGGTGGTGACCGTATCGAGATCACCCTCAATGACGAGCAGTCCGCCGCGCGCGCTGTCGACGCCCTGTCCGGTGTTGTGTCGGGGGAGCCGACAACCGAGGGTGCCCAATACTCAGCACCGGTTGCGGGAGGCTCGTCGGTCCTGATCGACGCAGTGCGTGCCCTCGACGCGCAGAACGTCGGTGTCGCCGACATCGCTCTGCGACGCCCGACCCTGGACGACGTGTTCTTGACCCTGACGGGGCACGGTGCCGAAGATCAGCAGCCCGAGCGCCCCGAACCCTCGCGTCGAGGCCGCCGTGGAGGTCGTCGATGAGCGCAACCGGTATGCAGAGTCGACGCCCGCTGCTCGGGTGGACGATTCACGACTCGTTAATTATTGCCCGGTCGACGATCACGGCGTCTTTCCGCATTCCCGAAGCGTTGTTCTTCCAGCTCATTCAGCCGGTGATCTTCGTTCTGCTGTTCGCCTTTGTCTTCGGTGGAGCCATTCCGATCCCGGGAGCCGAACCAGGGTCCGAGGGCGATCCATCGCTGTACCGCGAGTACCTGATGCCCGGCATCTTCGGCCAAACCGTTGCCTTCGCCGCTGCGGCGAGCACTGTGGGTCTGGCAGAGGCAATGCAGCGGGGGATCATTGATCGATATCGAGCACTCCCGATGTCTCAGCCTGCGGTGTTGATCGGCAACACCTTCGCAAACGCCTTGCGTCAGGTGCTCGTGCTGGCTGTTTTGTCGATCACCGGATACATCGTCGGATGGCGGATCAACGATGGCATCGTGAATGCCATCCTCGCGTACCTGCTGTTGCTGCTCTTCGCGTACACGGTCACCTGGGTCGGTGCCTTCGTCGGGTTGTCGGTCCCGAACACCGAGACGGCCAATACGGCCGGCCTTATCTGGATCTTCCCGTTGACATTCTTGTCGAACGCGTTCGTCCCGATCACCGCTCTTCCGACGTGGTTGCAGTACTTCGCGGCGTTCAATCCCATTTCCGCGCTCGTGCAAGCAACCCGGGAACTATTCGGCAATCCGACGGGTGCACCCACGGATTACTGGACGTTGAACAACGCGGCGCTATACACCGTTATCTCCTGCGTTGTCATCATCGCGATCTTCGCGCCGCTGGCCGTGCGTAAGTATCGGACTGCAGCTCGCAAGTAGCGATCGCTCGCTAGTTGGTGTACGCCTCGACCTTCAGGATCTCGACGCTCATCTGCTTGCCATTGGCCAGCTCGTAGGTTGCTACCTCGCCGACTTTCTTGCCGTCGACGGCGGAGCCGAGAGGCGATGTCGGCGAATACACCTCGATGGACGCGTGTGCGGCCTCTTCCCGGGAGCCCAGGAAGAACGTGTCTTCATCATCGAACTCGATGAACTTAATGGTGACCACCTTGCCGGCGGCCACCTCGTCGTCGGCAGCGTCGGGAGCCCCGATCTGCGCCGATTCCAGGAGCTGCTTCAGTTGACGGATGCGGGCCTCGTTCTTGCCCTGCTCCTCTTTCGCAGCGTGGTAGCCGCCGTTTTCCTTGAGGTCGCCTTCTTCTCGCGCAGCCTCGATTCGTTTGGTGATCTCCACCCGAGTTGGCCCCTCACGCTCGGCCAATTCGTCCACCAAGCGGTCGTGGGCCTGTTGCGTCAACCACGTCACATCAGTCATAGCCGATAACTGTAGATCTCGAGCCGCGCCTGGCCAAGCCGACGCCGTTTGTCCCCTAGGAGCTGGTCCACGGTTGTTCGGGAACGGCGATTCCTGGGGGAAATTGTGGCCCCGGCGAACGAAGTTCATCCGGTCGTGCGCAGGTGAGCACCTCTACCGTGTAGGCCGGAGCAACCGTGCGCAGCGAGTAGTTCACGAGGGTGTAGTCCTCACCCGGAGGAATATCGATCTCCACATAGCCGACGTCGATTCGCTTAGAGTCCTGCGCGCGAAGCACACAGACGACAGCGTCTGCACCATCGCGGCGGACCTCGAAGGTCGCATCAGCGCGATCTTCCTGGACCACCGTCCAGCGCAGTAAGAGGAACTGAACATCACCNCGAAGCAGCATTGCTCCTACGTACGCCATGGCTCCCAGGAATGCAGCGATCGCGACGATTGCAATGACGACCGTCGTTGAGCGGCGCTTGTCNAGTCCGTAGCGCTCCCGCATCTCGGGTGAGAGTTGGTCCCGCGAGAAAGGTGAGCCCATAGGTGGGAGACTAGGGCCGTGCCCGAATCTCTTCGCCTGATGGCGGTTCACGCGCACCCCGATGATGAGTCCAGCAAGGGGGCCGCGACGACCGCTAAGTACGTCGATGAGGGGGTAGACGTCATGGTCGTGACCTGCACAGGCGGGGAGCGCGGCGACATCCTGAACCCCGCAATGCGCGAGGTGGTCGAGAACGAGGGCATCGATGCGGTTCGGCAACGAGAGATGGCCGAGGCGGCTCGCATCCTGAAGGTGAGCCACGCGTGGCTGGGCTTCGAGGATTCCGGCTTTCCGGAGGGCGACCCGCCGCCTCCGCTGCCGCCGGAATCGTTCGCGGCACGACCACTCGAGGAAGTCACTCCAGCGCTGGTGCGGGCACTGCGTGAGTTCCGGCCCCACGTTGTGACGACGTACGACGAGAAGGGCGGCTATCCCCACCCTGACCACGTGCGCACGCACGAAATCACCATGGCTGCGGTCCGAGAAGCAGCCGACGGCAACTACGCCCCAGAACTTGGGGAGCCGCATCAAGTGTCCAAGATTTATTACAACCAGCAGTTTTCGAAGACGCGCGTTGCCACCTTGCACAAGGCGATGCTCGATGCTGGCTTGGAATCTCCGTACGCCGAGTGGTTGGAGAACTGGAAGGATCGAGACGACAACTTCCAGCGCGTGACGACCCAAGTTCACGCTGCGGAGTACTTCCCCATTCGTGANGAGGCTCTGCGGGCTCACGCGACGCAGATCGANCCGGACGGCCCATGGTTCGCGNTNCCNCTGCCCNTGCAGCAGGAGNTGTGGCCTACCGAAGATTTCGAANTNGCGTGGTCCATCATCGANGCGCAAGCCCNGGAAAGCGATCTNTTCGCCGGNNTGCGATGAACACGAGGGTNAGNGGAGAGGATTCATGAACAGCAATGTCAGNCAGGTNATTGACGGAGCTGGTCCCATCACGGGTTTNTTCGTCCTCCTGCTCGGGGTNGCNGTGTTNTTTATCTGGCGCTCACTGAACAAGCAGATGAAGAAGGTCGATGCGACGCTTCCCGGTGGACCGGAAGACACTGAGCACGTAACTGCCGAGCGAACAGAAACCGCACCAACAGGCACTGAACCGTTGAACGATGATCGTGTCCCTAACTCAGCGAAAACGCGTGGNGAGGATGACTCCACCAAACACGAGTGAACGTGACTCGGAGCGGCTGTGGCGCACGGCTCTGACCCCACGATGGCTCGCCGCCNTGCTGGCGCTGATTGTGCTCGTGGNGGCGTTCATCGTTCTGGGACGGTGGCAGTGGGATCGNACCCAAGACATCCTNGCGGCCGAGCGTTCGGCCGCGGCGGCACCGATCGACCTNGCCGANCTCGTCGATNACCAGGGATCGTGGAANAACGCGGACATCGGNCGGACGGTCAATCTCCAGGGCACNTTCACCGACGATGAGTTGCTCCTTGCCAATCGTGAACTCGATGGTCAGGCGGGCGTGTGGGTCGTCACTCGCTTCGAACTAGACGGTGGTCAGACGGTGGCGGTGGTCCGCGGGTGGCTGCCCGACGACGCCTTTCCCTCGCCACTGTCGCGGCAGAGCGTGATCATCCAGGGTGTGTTGCACCCCGACGAAGAGTTCTACGAGGGCGCCAATGCGACCCGAGTGGTGACCGTCGACTCGGCCGCCCTGGCCGATGCGTGGGGCGAAGACGTGATCGACGGCTACGTGATTTTGGGCGGAGACCAGGGAGATCCTGCCCGGGGAGTCCCCATGCTGGTCCCACCGACCGTTCAGGTGGGAGATGTTGCTTTTCCGCTGCAGAACTTCTTCTACGCCATTCAATGGTGGGTCTTCGCNCTATTTGCCGTGGTGNTCTACGCCCGCTGGCTGTATCTGGATGCNAAGAAGTAGGTTTCCGCAGGTGATCACCGTGATGGGCGAAGCCCTCATCGACATTATCGTCGATGGCGAGGGTGAGGTGGCCGCCGCGGCNATCGGTGGGGCCCCCTTGAATACCGCGCGGACTCTCGCTCGTCTCGATGTCCCTGTCTCATTTCTCGGCGGAATGTCCACCGACGCTTTCGGGCGCCGAATCGCCCGAATGCTCGAAGACGATGGTGTCGGCTACGCACTCGGCTCGGCGATGGATGCTCCGACCACGCTCGCTATTGCGGAGATCGATAGCGAGGGAGCGGCGACGTACCGATTCGTCTTCGACGGGACATCCGCCACGCTTGTGACACCCGAGCAGGCCATCGCGGCTGTCGGAGAGGACTGCCGCGTGCTGCACGTAGGCACCCTGGCCCTGGTGATAGAACCGCTGGCCGAAGCAACCCGCGCAGTAGTGCAGGCTGCTGGGCCGGAGCGCATCGTCATGGTGGATCCGAATTGCCGCCCGGCCGTGATGGCTGGATCACGAGTATTCGAATCGACGTTGGAGGCCGTGATGACGCGCGCCGACGTCGTGAAGGTCAGTGGCGACGATCTGGCTTTCCTGTACCCGGGTGAGCGTCCGTCGACAGCGGCCGAGCAGATCCATATGCGCAGCGGAGCAACGGTCCTGTTCACCGATGGCGCGAATTCGGTCGAAGTCATCTGTGCTGGGGGCAAAGAAGTGCTTCCGGTGCCCTCGGTGGCTGTTGTCGACACCGTCGGCGCCGGTGATTCGTTCAGCGGTGGCTTCCTGGCCTATTGGCTGCGGCACGCCTGGGGTCGCGAAGAGTTGAGCGATGTGGGCAAGGTGACCGATGCTGCTCAGTTCGGCATCACCGTTGCAGGCATCACGTGTCAGCGGGCCGGGGCGGATCCGCCGTTTACTTCGGAAGTGTCGTGATCGATTTCGTGGTCTAGGTTCGGAGCATGGAGAAACTGCCCGGCGCATTACTGCGCTTTCGAGTTATGGCGTACGTCACCGGTGTGGTGCTCGGTGTGCTCACCGTGTGGCTCGTGATCGGGTACGGATTCCTTGACTACGCCAACACCGAGGTCAAGCCCGATCTCTACCGATGGCTGTGGACCGCGCATGGATGGTTGTACGTGGTGTANCTCATCGCGGGCGTGGATCTGTGTTTCCGCATCAAGTTGTCGGTGATTCGAACACTGGCGGTTCTCCTCGCCGGAACCATTCCCTTTATGAGTTTCGTCGCCGACTATCAACTACACAAGTACGTACGGACCCGCGGCCTCGGCCCGAGCGAGCAAACCTCAGATTCGCCGTAGCCTCGCGAGTACGCGGAAGCGCGCGGGAGCGAGCGACCTACGAAAANCCTTCTACGGAAGCGACCAATCGATCGGTTCGGCTCCGAGGTCTTCAAGCANCTCGTTCGCGCGACTGAACGGTCGCGATCCAAAAAATCCACGATCGGCGGACATCGGGCTGGGGTGCGGGCTTGCGATGACAGGTGCGTCATCGAAGAGCCCGGACGCGGTCTGTGCGTCCTTGCCCCACAAGATCGCCACCACCGGTTGATCCGGCCGTGCAGCGATCGCTGTGATCGCTGCTTCGGTGAATTCCTCCCAGCCGTGACCCCGGTGGCTTCCCGGTTGTCCCTGTTGGACGGTGAGCACACGATTCAGCAGAAGCACACCCTGGGTAGTCCACGGCGTGAGGTCGCCGCTGCTGGGTGCTGCAACGCCGAGATCGGCCGTGAGTTCGGTGTAGATGTTGGTGAGACTTCGGGGAATGGGTCGGACGTCCGGGGCGACGGAAAACGACAGACCGACGGCGTGCCCGGGTGTCGGGTATGGATCTTGACCGACGATCACGACGCGGACGTCGTTCAACGGCTGGGTAAGGGCGCGAAGAATGTGATTGCCCGCCGGTGCCCATGGTCGATTGGCCGCGGATTCGGCGCGCAGGAACTCTCCGATGGATGCGAGGTTGTCTCGTTGCCCGGTCATGTCGGGGATCCAGGATTCGTGAACGAGATCGTCGAGTTGCTGCGCCACAGCGACACCCTTGCAGACCGCGGCCACCGGTGGGCAACGTCAGGCGGAATGCACAGAGACGTCCGTTGCCTTCACGCTCGCCCAGATCTCTCGCCCGGGCGCGATACCGAGTTCGGCAACGGCTGCCGGGGTGATCGCCGCGGATAGCGGCGGAGGTCCGGCAAGGTCGACCCGCACATGCTCGCCGTGGGCGTCGACCCGGGTCACCGATGTCCGCCAGACGTTCCGCGCGCTGCCCTCGGGTTTCCCGGCGTGCAAGGAGATCGCCTGTGGTCGAATCACGGCCACCACGGTGCCGTCGGTCTCGACGCTGGTGATCAACTCGCCCCCCGCATCGCACGCGATCACCCCGTTTCTGGCAACACCGCGCACGAGCGTGACCCCCAGAACCGTCGCGAGGTATTCGGTGCGGGGCTCGCGGGCGACGACCGCCGTGGGTCCCTCCTGGGTGACGCGGCCGTCTTCGAGGACGACGATGCGATCCGCGAGTACGAGTGCGTCCACCGGGTCGTGGGTGACGATGACGGTGCCGTGCTGGAACTGCTGCAGAAAGCTGCGTAGTTCAGCACGCACCGCTTGCTTCGTGGACGCGTCGAGTGCGGCCAGGGGTTCGTCGAGAAGGAGAAGGTGTGGACTGGTGGCCAGGGCTCGCGCGAGGGCGACTCGTTGTGCTTGCCCCCCGGACAGTTCGTTGGGCTTGTGATCGAGCAGGTCGGTCAAGCCGAGCGCAGCGATCCATTCGCCCTCGGGTGTGATGCCGAGGTTCTTCGGACCGAAGGCGATGTTCTGGCGGACCGTCATGTGAGGAAACAGCAGGTAGTCCTGAAACAGCACTCCGACGCGTCGGTGCTCGGGTGGAAGAAAGATCGCTCGCGCCGGCTCGTCGACGGAGGTCGACTCGATGCGTATGTAGCCGTCGTCGACGGCCCGCAAACCAGCAATAGCGGCGAGCAGCGTGCTCTTGCCGGCGCCGTTCGGCCCGAGGAGAGCCACCGTCTCTCCCGCTTGGCAGGTGAGTTCCGCGTCGATCGTGACGGTG
>PBWE01000031.1 GCA_002728915.1 Micrococcales bacterium | reverse complement strand
CGCTCAAGCGGTGGGCTTGGAGGCTGCCGTGCGGTACCTCGACAGCGTGGGCATCGAGTCGATCGAACAACACGAGCACGAGCTGACGGCGTACACACTGACGACGTTGTCTCAAATGCCGGGTGTGCGGATCATCGGGCCAGAATCGACGATAGATCGCGGAAGCGCCATCTCGTTCGTCGTCGACGGACTGCACCCCCACGATGTCGGACAGGTGTTGGACGACCGGGGTGTGGCGGTACGAGTGGGCCACCACTGCGCGTGGCCGACATGTCGGCGTTACGGGGTTCCGGCGACGACTCGGCTGTCCACGTACCTCTACAACGACACCGANGACATCGATGCGGCGGTAGCCGGCATTCGTGCGGCCCAGGAATTCTTNGGAGTGGCATGAGCGACAACGTCGAAGCNTTGTATCAAGANATCATCCTCGACCACTACAAGCACCCGCGTGGCGCGGGCTTGCTTGACAACGCGGCGGGGGAGAGTTTTCAGGTCAACCCGACTTGCGGCGATGAAGTNACCGTAGGGGTTCGCCTCGACGAAAACGATCACATGCACGTTGGATATGAAGGTCAGGGTTGCTCCATCTCGCAGGCGAGCGCAAGCGTGATGACCGAGCTGCTCGAGGACGCCACACTCGATCGAGTCGCGGACGCGGAGCGCGCCTTCCACGAGTTGATGCACTCCAAAGGTGCGGGAGAGCCGAACGAGGACGCGCTGGGAGATGGCATCGCATTCGCGGGTGTCTCGAAATACCCGGCGAGGATAAAATGTGCCCTCCTACCGTGGGTCGCGCTGCAGGATGCGCGCCTTAAGGCTGGAATCGAGATTGACCAATCCACGACGCCGGACGCCTGATCGAAGGAGCATGATGGACGCGATGGTTGCGCAAGAAGATGACGTCTTCGAGGCTATGAAGGACGTTGTGGATCCAGAGTTGGGCATCAATGTCGTTGATCTCGGGCTGGTCTACGGGGTCAGCGTCGAGGANGGGAATATCGCCACCATCGATATGACCCTGACATCGGCGGCCTGCCCATTGACGGACGTCATTGAGGACCAGACGAGGGCGGCCCTGCTGGAAGTCGTCGACGACTTTCGGATCAATTGGGTATGGATGCCTCCGTGGGGCCCGGACAAGATCACCGATGACGGCCGGGAGATGCTGAGGAGTCTCGGTTTCAACGTGTAAATCNCAGCGAGCGGTTGTCACACCGTGATCGCGGCCTCCGATATCGAATTGNGGGCTGGCCCGGAACTACTACTCACAGTTGANCAGCTGCGTGTGGCGCCCGGGGATCGCATCGGCCTCGTCGGGCGGAACGGTGCCGGCAAGACAACCCTCATGAAAGCNTTGTCGGGTGAACGCGCACCGACGTCGGGCGACGTTCGAGCTTCCGGAACAGTCGGCTACCTGCCGCAAGATCCCCGGGCGGCCAATACTGATGAATTGGCACGTGATCGGATCCTGGATGCTCGTGGCTTGACCGACATTGCCGCCCGCCTTCGCCGAGTGACCGAGGCGATGGCGGANGTGCCCGAAGGAACAGACGCCTGGGACAAGGCGGCGAGGCGATACGAGCGCGCGGAAGCGGAGTTTTTGGGACTCGGTGGATACGCCGCCGAGTCGGAAGCTGCAACGATCGCCGCATCTGTCGGNCTTCCCTCCCGCATTTTGGATGCGACCCTCGGAACCCTNTCCGGCGGCCAACGCCGACGTGTGGAGTTGGCACGGATTTTGTTTAGNGGTGCAGATGTCCTCTTGCTGGATGAGCCCACCAACCATCTCGACGCTGACTCGATTCGTTGGCTGCGTGAATTCCTGCGGTCCTATGCAGGCGGGTTCATCGTGATCAGCCATGACGCGGACTTGTTGGCGGACACCGTCAACAAGATTTGGCACCTCGACGCGCAGCGTCAGGAAATCGANCAGTACGCGATGGGGTGGGCCAAGTACCTCGAGGCACGAGAGGTCGACGAGCGGCGGCGCCGTCGCGAACGGAGAAATGCTGAGCAGCAGGCGGCCGCTTTGCGCGATCAAGCCGAGCGCATGCGTGCCAAGGCAACCAAGGCGCGCGCGGCCCAGAGCATGTTCCGTCGTGCAGATAAACTCCTGGCGGTAACCGAAGGAGACCGCCGACAAGACCGAGTGGCGTCGCTTCGTTTTCCCGACCCAGCGCCGTGCGGGAAGGTGCCCCTTGCCGGGCAGGGTCTCTCACGCTCCTATGGAAGCCTCGAGGTCTTCACCGATGTCGATCTGGCTATCGACAAGGGCTCGCGGGTCATGATCTTGGGTCTCAATGGTGCGGGCAAGACGACTTTGCTACGGATCCTCGCGGGGGTGGATGCACCGGACACCGGATCAGTGGACAGCGGCCACGGGGCTGTCATCGGTTACTACGCCCAAGAGCACGAAACGCTGGACCCCACCGCCACGGTGGAGCAGACACTCGCTCACGCGGCACCCGAGCTCGATGATTCTCGTCGTCGGACGATCCTTGGGTCTTTTCTGTTCTCCGGTGAGAGCGTCCGTAAACCAACCGGCGTNTTGTCCGGTGGGGAGAAGACGCGTCTATCACTGGCATGCCTGGTGGTCTCGGGCGCCAACGTTCTGCTCCTCGACGAGCCCACCAATAACCTTGACCCAGCATCACGGTCCGAAGTTCTGCACGCGATACGCCAGTACGGGGGAGCGGTCGTCTTGGTCAGCCATGATCCGGGCGCGGTGGAGGCACTTGAACCCGAGCGAGTCGTCCTGTTGCCGGATGGTGACGAAGACCTGTGGAGCGAGGACTACATCGATTTGGTCGAATTGGCCTGAAGGAGGACCCCATGGATGCGAGTTCCGAGGAATCGACCAACATCGCAGTCGCCATCGACGGTGACTGCGCCACAGTGAGCCTCGCGCGACCAGACGTGCGCAACGCTCAGACGCCCGAGATGTGGGATCAACTTGCCGATATCGGTAGATCGATGCCCGATGATGTTCGGTTCGTAATTCTGCGGGGCGAGGGGGCTGATTTTTCCTCCGGACTGGACCGGAACGCACTGGCCGGACCGATGATCGAGCAGCTCCGCGAGGACCCCAATCCCTTCATCTCTGCTGCGCAGGCCGGCTTCGCGGTGTGGAGCAACATTCCGCAGGTAGTGATCGCCCAAGTTCAGGGCAACGCCATTGGTGCTGGATTCCAGCTGGCGCTCGCCAGCGACGTCATCGTTGCGGCGCCCAACTCTCGCTTTGCCATGCGAGAAACCTCTCTTGGTCTCATACCCGATCTTGGCGGTACTGGGGCGCTGGTCGACGCACTCGGGTATCGACGNACCTTCGCCCTGTGCGCAACCGGTGACTTCCTCAGCGCCGACGAGGCCCAACGATGGGGAGTGGTGCACCGCGTCGCCGACGACGCATCCGCGGCTGTAG
Organism: Micrococcales bacterium; assembly: GCA_002728915.1. Taxonomy (GTDB): domain Bacteria; phylum Actinomycetota; class Actinomycetes; order S36-B12; family S36-B12; genus S36-B12. Next base: position 92,302 of record PBWE01000031.1, on the reverse strand, counting down.
CGGTTCTCATCGAGCAGTTGCGGGGGTTGGACATCGGAGCGCTGCGAGACCTGAAAGCGGTATTGCGGACTGTCGCCCGTGATCAACAGTCATGGGAGGCCGAACGCAATGTGCAGCTACGTCGACTTGCAGCACTATTCGGTCCGTCATCCACGTGAGCATGAGTACCGTCTGGCAGACGTACCAGTCGATGACACGGGACCGATCGGTCGCCGGACAGAGAGTGTCGCGGGGAACGGTCCGACGCATCCTTGGCTACGCGCGTCCGTATCGGGTGATCATTGCCATCTTTCTCGGCACGTTGGTTGTCACTTCGCTTCTGAGCGTGGCACAGCCCCTGCTCTTCAAGAGAATCGTTGACGACGGGATTAGCGTCGGAAACGCCTCGCTGGTGACGTGGACGGCGCTCGCTATCGCCGGGCTCGCTATCGCGGACGCAGCCTTTGGCATCGTCAGTCGCTGGTATTCGGCACGCATCGGAGAGGGATTGATTTTCGATCTCCGCACCCGGGTGTACGACCACGTGCAGCATCAGTCGATCGCATTCTTTACCCGGGCGCAGACAGGTGCGTTGATCTCACGACTTAACAGCGATGTTGTCGGTGCGCAGCAGGCCTTCACGTCGACACTGGGGGGAGTGCTCGGGAATCTGATTTCCGTCAGCGTGGTCCTGGTCGCGATGTTCGCGCTGTCCTGGCAGATCACCTTGGCGTCGTTGATCCTTGTTCCGCTGTTCTTGCTTCCCGCCCGATACATGGGACGACGTCTTCAAGCGTTGACGCGAGAACAGATGGAACTAAATGCGGAAATGAGTTCGCAGATGACCGAGCGGTTCAACGTCTCGGGGGCGCTGCTCGTCAAACTGTTCGGACGGCCGGAAGATGAGTCCTCGCTGTTTGCCGGTCGCGCACGCCGCGTTCGGAACATCGGAATTCGCATCGCCATGGCGAACCGGTGGTTCTTCACCGCGCTCACCCTTGTCGCGGCACTCGCCACCGCCGTGACCTACGGTCTCGGCGGGAACCTGGTCATCGACGGTGCTATCACGTTGGGGACCCTGGTGGCGCTCGTAGCTCTGCTGGCTCAGTTGTACGGACCACTCACCGCGCTGAGCAATGTGCGAGTGGACGTCATGACGGCGCTGGTGTCTTTCGAGCGGGTGTTCGAAGTTTTGGATCTCGATCCGCTGGTGCGAGAGCCGGCCAAGCCNCGTGCTTTGCCGTCCGGTGCCCTGGCCGTCGAGTTCGATGCGGTCAGTTTTACCTACCCGACTGCCGCGGAAGTTTCTCTTGCGTCCCTGGAATCAGTGGCACGCGAGGAATCCGTGGACTCCAGCGGGCCAGTACTGCACGACGTGTCTTTCACCGTGGCAGCCGGCTCGTTGACGGCCCTGGTGGGTCCCTCGGGCGCGGGAAAGAGCACGATCACATCCTTGGTCACCCGCCTGTATGACCCAAACGACGGAACGGTGCGCCTCGGGGGCGTGGATGTCAGGGAAGTGGCACGAAACGACCTGCGTTCGGCCATAGGAGTGGTGAGCCAGGAGGCGCACCTGTTCCACGACACGATCGGCGCCAACCTGCGNTACGCGCAGCCGGAAGCCTCGACGGACGAGGTCATGCAGGCGTGCGAGGACGCGCAGATCATCACCTTAATCAAGCAACTGCCTGACGGCCTCGACACCGTGGTGGGCGATCGGGGGTACCGACTCTCGGGCGGTGAGAAGCAACGTCTCGCCTTGGCTCGACTGTTTTTGAAGGCTCCGCGGGTAGTAGTCCTGGACGAGGCCACCGCCCACCTCGACAGCGAAAGCGAGCGGCTAGTCCAGCGTGCGTTGAATTCGGCGCTTGAGGGACGAACGAGCCTTGTGATCGCCCATCGCCTGTCGACTATCCGCCGAGCGGATCAAATACTGGTCGTCGATCAAGGACGCATTGTCCAGCGGGGCACGCACAACGAGTTGCTCGCCGCGGGAGGCATATACGAGACGCTGTACCGAACGCAGTTCAGCGACACCTAATCAAGTTCTTTGGCCTCGCGTCGCAGGAAATAGAACCAGCCCCCGATGGCCACGGCCGCAAAAAGCAACCACTGCACGGCGTANGAGACGTTTTGAAGTTCATCTGGCCAAGTGACCGGCACGATCGCGAGNGAGTCTTCGGGTACCGATTCTTGGGCTTGGACGTACCAAGAAGCGTTGCCGGGCACGGGAAGTTGCGCGGATGCGACTTCGGTGACCTGATCGGCGGGAAGGCCGCCGCGGGTGGTGAGTGCTTCCCCGCTGGGTAGCGGACGGACAAACCCGTTAACCGTGACCTGGCCCGGTGGTGAGGAGACGTCCGGAGCGGTGTCGGTGCGAGCGCCCGCGGGCACCCACCCTCGAAGAACCCAAAAGTCGCCGAATTCGGTTTGCAGCAGCTGCAGAACCCAGTATCCGTTGCGGCCCTCCAAGGGACGTTGACGGACAAACCGCAGAGAGTCGGTGGCGTATTGGCCGGTGAGGGTGACCGCGGTGAATTCCAGAAGTGTTTCGTCGGCCCTCGGAACCACAGGAGTCTGCTCGGCCAGGGTCTGTGCCTGCTGGGCCACCCGCTTTTCTTCGGCTCGCTGCCACTGCCAACGACTCAGAAATCCGAAACCGATGATGGCCACGAGAACAACAACGGTGAAGCCCTGCCAGCGGCGGGNGCGGAGGGCGGCGAGCATTACTCCACTCTAGAAGTGTGCGGCGACGCCGTCGGATCGTGGAAGCCGGTCGGGGGGTCATCCTGAGCGGCGAAGCCGTTCTCGGTGTCGTCGTCGGGAACGANCACCACGCCCTCGAGAGCTGCCCCGGACGCAGGGAGGGCGGCAACCGGCTGGGGGCGCACGTCGNTGGGCGCCTGGCCCTTGCGCGAACCGCCGCTGTTCGCGATCACAACAGCTAGGTAGGGGAGCACGACGGCGCCGGCGATCAGCACCCATCGAGGCCAGCCGGGAATGAAGATGGCGCCGATCACACAGACGGTGCGTATGCCCATAGAGATGAGGTACTTGCGTGTCCTTCCCGCCTGTTCGCTGCTCAGCGAGTGCTGGGCGGTTGTGATGCTGTGGGTGGGATCGGACATACCAATAAGGTAAACCCGAATGTGATGGGCCGCCCGTTGAGGTTGGTGAATTCGACAGTCAGGAGCCAGCTATGTCAGAGCGTGTCTACGGAATCAGCGAAGTGGTGGGGACCTCAGCGGACTCCATCGAGACGGCTATCCGAAATGCCGTGCAACGGGCTGGATCTGAGCATCGTCACGTTGACTGGTTCGAGGTGGAGCAAGTGCGTGGATACGTCCGCAACAACGACGTCGATCACTTTCAGGTCACGGTCAAGGTCGGCTACCGCCTGGAAGATGCCTGATCAACCGCGCTCCGAGATCACGTCATCGGANCGGAGATCTTTTGACCGCTTGGTCAATTTCACAGACGCCGTCGTCGCCATCGGCATCACTTTGCAGTTGCTACCGATCATCGATGTTGCGGGACCGACGCCCGGTGAGTCCGTGTGGGACGTGGTANGGGCCAACAGGGGACAGCTCTTCGCGTTCGTCTTGTCGTTCGTGGTTGTGATCTTCATGTGGGCAGCACACAATCGAGTGTTCAACACCATGCGTTGCTACGACGGAACGATCTTCCGCCTCAACGTTGCCTGGTTGCTCCTCATCGTTTTCCTGCCATGGCCGACGGCTATGTATGGAGAAGCGGCGAACGATGCTGTTGCNGGACGCGGAGGCCTGGGCCTGTTGTATTGGTGGACCTTGGCCGCGATCAGCGGGTTGGGAGTGTGGATGGCGATCCATGCGAGACGACATGTGGATCTGCTCGCATCTGATGAACGGGACCACGCAGACGTACGCGACACGCGAGGCCTGGTGCGGGGCTACGTCCTCTTCGCTTCCTTCGTCATCGTTGGCCTCTTCAGTATCTTCCAGCCGACGTGGGCACCGCTTGTGTTTCTCGGGGCCTTCCCCGCGGTAGCTATCGTCAATCGAATGGTTTCGCGCCGCAACGATCAGCACACGGGAACCACACAGGAGGCCGGAACGTGAGCACGGAAGTNACAGTCGTCACGGGAGGTAATCGGGGGATTGGCGCGGCCATCGCGCGCCGGTTGGTCGAANCGGGCCATCGGGTAGTCGTCGCAAGTCGTACGGGAACCGGGCCGGACGACTGTGCTTTGACCGGCGCGGTGTCGATGGATGTATCGAGCGCCGCGTCCATCGCTGATGGACTGTCCGAGATCGAGGAGACCTACGGACCAGTCGGTGTACTAGTCGCGAACGCGGGCATCACCAAAGACAACCTCTTGATGCGCATGAGTGATGAGGACATCGACGCCGTCGTGCAGACCAACTTGTCAGGCTCGATCCGACTGTGTCGGGGTGTTGCCCGTGGAATGATCCGAGCCAAAACGGGTCGGATCGTGTTGATCTCATCCGTGGTCGGCCTCCTGGGAAGTGCCGGGCAGGTGAACTACGCGGCGTCCAAGGCCGGCCTGGTCGGTGCTGCTCGCTCGCTNGCTCGAGAACTAGGTTCGCGAGGCATCACGGTGAACGTGGTCGCACCCGGATTCGTCGAGACAGACATGACAGCAGAACTTGATGAAGGCCGACGCGATGAGATCCTCGGCGCGATTCCTCTCGGACGGTACGCTGCTGCGGACGAAGTAGCCGCTGTCGTGGAGTTCCTCGTCGGTCCAGATGCGGGATACATCACTGGGTCGGTGATTCCGGTCGATGGCGGTCTGGGCATGGGCCATTAGGAGGCGGCAATGGGGTTGCTAACGGGAACGACGGTGGTCGTCACCGGCGTTCTCACTGACCAATCGATCGCCTTCCACATCGCGCGGCTCGCTCAGGAAGAGGGCGCGGACATCATCCTGACGAGTTTCGGTCGCACGATGTCGTTGACACGGCGGTCTGCAACGCGACTACCCACCGAGCCGCCCATCGTCGAGTTGGACGTGACCAACGATGACGATCTCGCGCAGTTCTCAGACCGACTGGGGGAGCACTGCGAGACGGTGGACGGCCTCGTACATTCGATCGGATTCGCACCAGAGTCAGCGTTGGGGGGAAACTTTCTTCATACGGCGTGGTCGGACGTGGCTACCGCCATGCAGGTGAGTGCATACTCGCTGGCGTCTTTANCCATGGCAGCCAAGCCACGCATGATGTCCGGCGCGAGCGTGGTCGGCCTCGACTTCGACGCCTCGGTCGCGTGGCCCACCTACGACTGGATGGGGGTCGCCAAGGCCGCGCTGGAGTCCACCGCCCGGTATCTCGCCCGCGATCTGGGACCGGAGGGTATTCGCGTGAATCTCGTTGCCGCTGGTCCGATTCGCACCATGGCGGCGAAGAGCATTCCCGGCTTCGACGAGTTCGAGAAGGTGTGGCAGGAGCGTGCACCGTTGGGGTGGGACCTCACCGACCCGGCTCCGGCCGCACGTGCCTGCGTGGCGTTGATGTCACCGTGGTTTGCGGCGACGACCGGGGAGATCGTGCACGTCGACGGAGGAGTGCACTCGCAAGGGGCCTAGGGCCGAAGACCCCTGCCCAAGAAAACGACTACGTGTGCGAACCGCCCGAGGGAGTCGCGTCTGGTGCCGTGATTCCATCGAGGGAGTCGGCGCGTTCGATCTCATCGCGGGTGATCCCCATGAGGAACAACACAGAGTCCAAGTACGGTGCGGACACCGACGTATCGGCGACCGCTCGCGCGGCCGGCTTCGCGTTGAAAGCGATACCCAAACCCGCTGCCTCCAGCATGTCGACGTCATTCGCGCCGTCACCGATGGCGATGGTTCGATGCCGCGGAATACCGAAACGCACCGCAAGTTCCTCTAATACCTTGCGTTTGCCTGGTCGGTCGACGATGTCTCCGACCACCCGCCCCGTGAGGTAGCCACCTTCCACTTCCAACGTGTTGGCGCGAATCTCCGCAACACCGAGCTCGTTGGCTAGTGGTGACACGACCTGGCCGAACCCTCCGGAGACAAAGGCGATCCGATACCCGAGACGATTCAAGGTTCGACAAAAGGTCCGCGCTCCCGGTGTCAGGCGGATCTGCTGTCTGACGGTGTCGAGGACGGATTCCGGCAAGCCTTCGAGAAGTCCCACGCGCTGGTGGAGCGACTCGGTGAAGTCGATCTCGCCCGCCATCGCCTGAGCGGTGACGGCTGCCACCTCGTNGTGTCGGCCAGATTGCGCCGCGAGGAGGTCGATGACTTCGTCCTGAATGACCGTCGAGTCCACGTCGAGGACGACCAGATATTGGCCCCGGGTGTGCAGGTGGCGTTCCTGAACCGCAACATCCACGGACAGGCTGGACGCTAGTTCGGCAAGTGGACGGCGAATGAAATCGGGTTCGGCTCCACGTCCCTCGAAGGCAACTGCGGTCACGGGATACTTGGCAATGCGTCGAATACGGTCGATGTTGCCCCCGTTGTCGGCGATGACGTCCGTGATCTTCGCGATCGCTTCGGGCACCAACTGAGCAGACATCACCGTGACCTGGAAATGAGGCACGCCAAGATTGTGGGTCGAGGGGGCGGCTTTTTCCTCCATCGAGATCGTGCAGTCCATCGCTGAGCGGTGAGCCATCTNCTCGATCGCCGGCCGCAGGCGCTCCAGCTCAGCCCACGCACCATCAACCGATGCTGCGATCGTCAATCGGTCACGCATCACGATCTGGTCGACGTCGGTCACCGCAACGGCCTGNGCACTGCATGCCGCAAACAGGTCTCGGGTGATCCCAGGTCGATCGCGCCCACTGAGAGTGACGAGCATCGTCGCGTGATTGTCGAGATGAGTAGTCATCGGAACCCAACGGTACCGAGGTCACGTGGTGGAGTGTGTGAACGACGTCGGGACACGACGTACGAGCACGACCACCAGACACAACCTAGGGTGTTCGTATGCAGGTGATCGCTATGTCTAATGTCGGGGTTCGGCGTGGCGAAGCCTGGCTCCTCAAGGACGTGAATTGGGTCGTTGACGAGGCGGACCGCTGGGTTGTTGTGGGCCCGAATGGTGCAGGCAAGACAACGGCGCTCACGATCGCCGCGACTCGGATGTTTCCGACGACGGGCGAAGTATCGATACTCGGCGAGCGCCTCGGACGGGTGGACATCACCGATCTACGGCCAAGGGTCGGTTTCGCCAGCAGTTCTTTGCTCCGTGACATACCGATGCACGAAACAGCTGCCGATGTGGTCATGACGTCGGCATACGGGGTGACCGGACGGTGGCGAGAGGCCTATGAAGCCGAAGATAGGGAACGTGCCCATCGCCTGCTCGAGGAGTGGGGTGCAGCGTCATACGCCGCGCGCCCCTTCGCGTCGTTGTCGGAGGGAGAACGCAAGCGGGTACTCATCGCGCGCGCGTTGATGAGCGACCCGGAACTGCTACTCCTCGATGAGCCGGGGGCGGGCCTCGACCTGGCCGGACGTGAGGAATTGGTGAGCATGCTGGCTGATTTCGCCCGGCGGCCGCAGTCACCAAGTCTGGTATTGGTCACACATCACCTGGAGGAGATTCCTCCAGGAATCACCCATGCACTCTTGTTGGGGCAGGGGCGGATGATCGCGGCCGGGCCGCTGGAGGTGACTGTGACGAATGATCTCGTCAGTAGCACCTTCGGGATGAGCTTCGACGTGCGGCGGATCGGTGAGCGTTGGAGTGCGGTGATGAGGCGGTCATGACGGACGACACCGGAACTACCCGTTGGTTATTCGCCGATCAGCTGGGACCGCACTTCGATGACGGTGGTCCACTGCTGCTGATCGAGGCTCGTTCGGTATTCGAGCGCCGGACCTACCATCGGCAAAAGGCCCACTTGATACTCAGCGCCCTGCACCATCGTGCAGCGGACGATCCTGAGCGGGTCACTCTTATTCGATCCCAGACCTACGCCGAGGGCGTTGCGACGTATCGGGATTCGAGTCACCGTGATCTCGACGCAATCGCCGCAACATCCCGTCCGGCGCGGCGACTGGTCGAAAAACTCGGCCTGTCCACGATCCACCCGGAACGTGGATGGTTCACGACACCCGGGGAGTTTCAGGCCTGGGTGACCGGTCGCGGGGACAAGCGATTGTTGATGGAGGACTGGTACCGGGGGGTTCGATCCCGACACGACGTCCTCATGGCCGACGGAAAGCCGGAGGGTGGAAAGTGGAATTTCGACCACGACAACCGGCTCCCTCCGCCCAAGGGGGAAACCCACCTGCCAGTGCCAACGCCCTGGCAGCCGGTGGAAGACGACATTGACGCCCAGGTACGGCAGCAACTCGATGAGTGGGAAGCCCAGGGCATTCGCTTCCTCGGCCATGACGGTCCGCGACGCTTCGCCGTCACCAGGAGCGAAGCCGAAACCGCGTTAGATGATTTCCTCGACAACCGACTCACCCTCTTCGGTCCCTACGAAGACGCCGTGTTGTGGCGGGACCCCTTCATGGCGCACTCGCTCCTATCCGTGCCGTTGAACCTCGGACTGCTCCATCCGGCCGAGGTAGTGGCTCGGGCTGAAGAACGATGGCGGGCGGACCAGGCGACCCTGGCCAGCGTCGAAGGACTTATCCGTCAGATCATCGGGTGGCGGGAATATGTCTGGCACCTGTATTGGCATCTCGGGGAATCCTACGAACTCCGTAATGAGCTCGACAACACGGTTGAGCCACCCACCTGGTTTCTTGAGGCATCGGCGGAAGAGGTGGATGCTGCGTGCTTGAGGCACTCGCTTGGGTACGTACGGGATTTGGGCTACTCCCACCACATCGTTCGTTTGATGGTGCTGAGCAACTGGGCTCTCCAGCGCGGATACTCGCCGCAGGTGATGAACGACTGGTTTCGCCGCGCCTTCGTCGACGGATACCCGTGGGTGATGACGGCCAATGTCATCGGCATGGGTTTGTATGCCGATGGAGGCGAGATGGCGACCAAGCCGTATGTGTCCGGTGGGGCGTATCTGAAACGGATGACGGACTTCTGTGGTGACTGTGTGTACGACCCGAAGCTTCGGGTGGGGGAGAAGGCATGCCCCTTCACGGCTGGCTACTGGGCATTCCTGGACGGTAAGCGTGAGTTATTGCAGGGAAATCACCGACTCGCCACCGCCTTTCGAACCCTCGACAAGCTCACGGATCGCGCTGCATTGGTGGAGCAGGAACGTCGGCGCGGGCACTCGGCTCCGTGATGGATACCTGGATAGCTGTTCTTGCCTTGGTTGCTGCCGGTGCGGTGGCCGGTGCCATCAACGGCGTGGTGGGCTCGGGAACGCTCATCACTTTCAGCACGTTGTTGGCGGTGGGCGTTTTGCCGGTTGCGGCGAATGGAACAAACACCACGGGTCTGTTTCCCGGAAGTTTCGCCTCGGCCTACGCATATCGGCGCGAGCTACGCGATCGCCTGAGGGCTCTTCGATTTCCCGTTATCGCCACCACGATCGGTGCCGCAATCGGCGCGCTGTTGGTGGTGGCGCTCCCTGAGGAAGTCTTTGCCTCGGTCGTTCCGTGGTTGATCGCTACCGCCACAGTGATGGTTGCTGTGCAGCCCTTGCGCGCACGGCTCCGGGCTCGCCGGGGAACAGCATCTGAGCCGGTCCAATCAACACAGCCGCAGCGGCTGTGGCCATGGACGGGAGCGGTGGGGGTGTACGGCGGATACTTCGGCGCTGCCCAGGGAATCGTGCTGATGGCGATTCTCACGTGGATCTATGACGCCCGCGTCCAGTACAGCAACGCGGCAAAGAACCTTCTGGCGTCTGTCGCGAATGTGGTGGCCGCGGTGGTGTTCGCGTTCTCCGGTTACGTGGTGTGGCCTGCCGCCCTTGTACTGATGGTCAGTTCCACCGCCGGTGGTTACCTCGGCGGACGCTGGGCGAGGCGCATGCCGGAGGTGGTCCTTCGTGGGATGGTTGTGGCCGTGGGGATCGTGGCGACCACAGTTCTCGTCAGTCGCTAGCCGAATCGATCCGGCGATGCGGTGGTCGCGACACAGTGGATCGCAGTCAGGGAGGCTTAATGGGGACAGCCGATAGTGGGCGCACTCCTGAGATCCCCGATCACGACCATGCGCCAACGTCAAACGAGCCGTGGAATGTCTGGACCGTGCCCAATCTCGTCAGCCTTCTCCGGTTGTGCGGCATTCCGCTGTTTTTGTGGTTGGTTCTGGTCGAAGAGGCCGACCTCGCGGCGTTCGTCGTGCTCGTTCTTGCGGGAGCGTCGGACTGGGTCGACGGATACCTGGCTCGACGGTTGGACCAGCGCAGTCGGCTTGGCGTGTTGTTGGACCCGGCTGTGGACCGGCTCTACATTCTCGCGACGCTGGTGGGGTTGGCGCTGCGCGACGTCATCGGATGGTGGCTTGTGGCGATTCTTGTATCTCGCGATGTCTTCTTGCTTGTGCTGCTACCACTGTTGCGAGGTTCGGGCCGGATTGCGTTACCGGTCACCTACGTGGGCAAGACCGCAACGTTCGCTTTGTTCTGGGGTTTCCCCGTGCTACTCCTCGGCTCCCTACCCGGCGCGTGGGGTGCCACCTTGTCGGTCATCGGGTGGGCCTTCGCCCTGTGGGGCACCTTCCTGTATTGGTGGGCGGGAGTCCGCTATGCCCGCGACATGATCGCCAGCGGCCGCGCTAGGTAGGCTCGGAGAGTCGGCGGGAGTGACATCCACATGGTCGATATCGATGGGAGAGGCCCCGATGATTCCTGAAGACGCGCAGTACACCGAGGAGCACGAATGGGTCCGCGCTGGGGAGGGCAGCATCGTGACGGTGGGCATCACCCATTACGCCCAAGAGGCACTCGGTGACATCGTTTTCGTCTCGCTGCCGCGCGTCGGCGACGCTGTCGAGGCGGGTCAATCCTGCGGTGAGGTCGAGTCGACCAAGAGCGTCAGCGAGCTCTACGCCCCGATGACCGGTGAGGTGGTGGAGGTAAATGCGGGGGTCGACGACGTCCCTGAGACCATCAACTCCGACCCCTACGGGGAAGGCTGGCTGTTTCGGATCGGCTGCGGTGACGAGGCGGAGCGAAACAGGCAGCTCGAGGGCCTCATGTCGGCGCGTGAGTACGAGGGTTTGACCGGCGGGGCCTAGGCTAGAAGTACCAGGGGAGTGCCCGGCAGTCGCGAAGGGAGCCACGATGGACGCGGATCGTGACATTGAGGCCACGGGGGCCTTGTCTGCCGTCCCCGGGCAAACGGGGCCGGCGTCGGGAACCGGTCCGGCGGCGGCGCTTGGGAGTGGTATTCATCGGGAATTGCCGTCGGGATCAGCACTGTTGATCGTGCACCGAGGACCGTCGGAGGGCAGTGAGTTTCTCTTGCCGGCTGAACTCGACATTGTGCGGGTCGGTCGGTCCCCGGAATCGGAAGTGTTCTTGGATGATGTCACCGTCAGTCGACGTCATGCGGAATTCAGACGCGGTGCGGAGGGCTGGAGCGTTCGCGACGTGGGAAGCCTCAACGGCACGTACGTGAATAGGGTCCGCGTAGACGATCAACGTCTCAAGGGTGGAGACGAAGTGCAGGTCGGGAAGTTTCGTTTCGTCTTCTTGGTAGGCGTAGAGCCCGGAACATGAGTGCGTCTGAGGCGGCGGAGTCGTCCAACAAGAGCACGCTGAGCATTGGCGAGGTCCACAGTTTGCTCAAGCGTGACTTTCCAGATGTCACCATCAGCAAGATTCGATTTCTGGAAACCGAAGGTCTTGTCATTCCTGCGCGAACTGCGAGCGGTTATCGACGATTCACCGACGATGACGTACGACGCTTGCGAGATGTTCTCACTCTTCAGCGCGATCAGTACCTGCCGCTGAAGGTCATCCGCGAGCAGCTTGATCACAGCGCGGAGAACGCGGTGATCGCCGGTAGCGGAATGCGACCGGAGGATTTTCGACCCGGGGCGGGGCGGTTACGCCTGACGCGCGCTGAGCTGGCGGAGATGACGGAGCTCGATGAGTCCTATGTGGCCGAACTCGAGGACCTTGGTTTGGTGTGGGTGAGCCCGGCTGGGCACTACGACGAGGACGCCGCGACTATCTGCCAGCTTGCTGCCCGCTTGGCGGGATTCGGTTTCGAGGGCAGGCACATGCGAAGTTTCCGGGTTGTCGCGGATCGAGAGTCGGGGCTCATCGAGCAGATGGCGACACCCTTCGGCCGCACGACGGGGCGAGAGGGCGATTCGAAAGTTCGATCCCAAGAAGCGATCCGAGAGATCGCGGCCCTGTTCGTTCAATTGCACGCGTCGCTGCTGCGTGCCGAACTCACCCGGGCGGGCAAAGCGTAAACTGACCCCGGCACGGCGTGGGTTGCCCCGGTGGCGCGCGATCTTCACATGCCTGCACCCGGAGATCCGTACGCGAATGGAGGATCGACGTCACCCATTTCACTGAGAGCGTGACCGTGCACGTATCGGCCGTGGCGGAGCGAGGTTACGCTGGAAGCATGATCGGTCTCGAGGTTGTCGGCGTCCGCATGGAGATGCCATCGAACACCCCCATAGTCCTGCTCCGTGAGACCGACGGCGAGCGATACCTGCCGATTTGGGTCGGTGCCGTCGAAGCCACGGCCATCGCGTACGCCCAGCAGGGGGTCGCGCCTCCGCGCCCCTTAACGCACGATCTGATGCTCGATCTGCTGGAAGCTGTGGACGCGCCTTTGCAGGAGGTGCGGATCACCGATCTCAGCGATGGTGTCTATTACTCCATCATCGTGTTCGCGTCCGGGCTCGAGGTATCAGCCCGACCCTCAGATGCGATTGCCCTAGCTCTGCGCGCCGACGTCCCCATCGTGGGAGCGGAGGACGTAGTGCAGGAGGCAGGGATCGAGATTCCCGATGAGGAAGAACCGGTGGAAGAGGACCAGGTGGAGGAATTTCGGGCGTTCCTGGACGAGGTGTCACCGGAGGATTTCGGAGCTCCTGGCCCATCCTGAGCCTTCAGTTCACCTTGAGACTTACGTTGACAGTGTCGGGGCGTGTCGCATTGTTCGGCTGATCGAGGCTCCCTACATTCGGAGCCATTGCTTCCCCAATACACCGAATCGCGTGTGCGCGTTCGGGCCCGCAGTAGGGTGAAGCGGAGCGAGGAGGACGACGTGACCGGTAGGCAGATGCCCGCGGAGACAGCGGACAGTGCTTCACACCAGGGGGCTCTGTTCGACGACGCGCAACTACGGCCCTTACCGGCGGACGCCGGTTACCGGGGCCCCGTGGCGTGTGCCGCGGCCGGTATTACCTATCGACAGTTGGATTACTGGGCGCGTACGGGCTTGGTGGCTCCGACGGTCAGGGGAGCGGCCGGCTCCGGCACTCAGCGCCTGTACAGCTTCCGCGACATCTTGATCCTTCGCATCGTGAAGCGACTCATTGATACGGGTGTCTCCTTGCAAAACATTCGCGTCGCGGTAGATCACCTTGCTGCGCGGGAAGGGGAAGACCTTGCGCGTATCACCTTGATGAGCGACGGCGCGAGCATTTATGAGTGCCGCAGTGCCGATGAAGTCGTCGATCTCGTCCGCGGAGGCCAGGGCGTGTTCGGAATCGCCGTGGGCAGCGTGTGGCGGGAGGTCGAGGGAACGTTGGCCACCCTCCCGGCCGAAGACCCCGACGGGCAGGACATTGCCCCGGCCGGCGTGACCGACGAATTGGCGCAACGCCGCGCCCAACGGGCCGCGGGCTGAGCGCTCGTCGGCTATGCTGGCGTAGCCGATAATCCCGTGCGGGAGAGAGTCGCTGCACTGCCAGTGCAGAGGCCGCCGAAGGAGCAAGCGCCCCGTCAAACTCTCAGGCACAGGTACCGCGCGGGTAGGCGCCTCTGGAAAAGGGATGCGTCCCTACCGACGGTGCAAGCCGCATTGGGGTGCGGTGAAGCTCTCAGGTCATGCTCTGCGTGGTCAACAGAGGGGGAGCAGTAGCAATGCTGTTCGCCCTCGACCTTGGAGAGTTTCATGGATTTCGGAGCCCGCCACATAGGACCAGATCACGTTGACCGCTCGGTCATGCTGAGATCGCTCGGATATTCCGACCTAGAGACGTTCATCAAGGCCGTCGTACCGGCCGGGATCGCAGACACCGGAGCCATGGGGGTGCCCGCGGCCGTCGGCGAGAGCCAGGCCTTGGTCGAGTTGCACTCCCGTATGGCTGCCATGGAACTTCCCACGTCGATGATCGGCCTGGGCTACCACGGCACGGTGATCCCCGAAGTGATCAAGCGCGGAATCCTTCTCAACCCCGGCTGGTACACCGCCTACACGCCGTATCAGCCGGAGATCTCGCAGGGCCGACTAGAGGCCCTGCTGAACTTCCAAACCCTGGTGGAGGATCTCACCGGTCTGGCAGTGGCGGGGGCGTCGCTGCTGGACGAGGCGACCGCGGTAGCCGAAGCATTGGCGATCGCTGTGAAGCATGGACCTCGGGGAGTCCAACGCGTTGCCATCGATGAGGGACTACATCCGCAAGTGCGGGCCGTGGTTCAGACGCGGGCACAACCGGTGGGCATCGAGATTGTCGAGTTCGATCCCGCACAGGGTCTGGTTGAGGGCGAACTGTCGGGCGTCGTGCTGGCGTATCCGGCTTCCGCCGGGCAGATCGTCGACCCGCGCGCGGTGCTGTCGGAGGCGAAGGATCGAGGAGCACTCGTGGTGATGGATGCGGATCCACTGGCCCTGACGCTCCTGCGCTCACCCGGGGCGCTCGGCGCAGACATTGCTGTCGGATCAATGCAGCGATACGGCGTCCCAATGGCCTTCGGTGGCCCACACGCCGGCTACATCGCGGTGCGATCGGGTCTGGAGCGTTCACTGCCGGGCCGATTGGTGGGGGTCAGCGTGGACGCGGACGGACGGCCGGCGTATCGCTTGGCCTTGCAAACGCGCGAACAGCACATCCGCCGGGACAAGGCGACCAGCAACATCTGCACGGCGCAAGTCCTGCTTGCGGTGCTTGCCAGCATGTATGCGGTGTATCACGGGCCCGAGGGGCTCCGGGATATCGCTCAGCGCGTGAACCATCTAGCCGAAAGGTTCCGATCCGGGGCTCGTGACGGCGGCCTGTCTCCGCAGGAGGGCCTTATCTTCGACACCGTCGCGCTGCACGTACCGGGCGCCGCACAGAACTTCGCCGACACAGCGTGCACCGCTGAAATCAACGTACGGGTTGTCGATGCAGACACCGTCAGCGTCACCGTGGACGAAACAACAACAGAAGGCCAGGCTCACGCACTCGCCGAGGCGTGGGGGTTTGAGCTGGTTGATGTCGCAGAGGGCGAGCGGCTGGGCGAACTGGCCCGCGAGGACGAACTGCTCCCGTATGCGGTCTTCCACCAGTACCGCTCGGAGACATCGCTCATGCGCTACATGCGCTCGCTGGCCGATAAGGATCTTGCGCTGGACCGGACGATGATCCCGTTGGGCTCGTGCACGATGAAGCTCAATGCCGCAGCGGAGATGGCGCCGATCACGTGGCCAGAATTCGCACATGCTCATCCGTTTGCGCCGGCCGAGCAGGTGCGGCCATACGTGGAGATCATCACCGAGTTGGAAGAATGGCTCGCTGGGATCACGGGATACGACGAAGTCTCCGTGCAGCCGAACGCTGGATCCCAAGGGGAGTTCGCGGGCCTGATGGCCATTCGGGCGTATCACCGCGCCAACGGTGACGCTCAGCGCACCGTGTGCCTGATTCCTAGCAGCGCGCATGGCACCAACGCAGCCAGCGCCGTCATGGCGGGTATGCAAGTCGTCGTCGTTGCGTGCGATGAGTCCGGCGACGTCGACCTGACGGACCTAGAGTCGAAGATCACCGAGCATCGGGAGAATCTCGCCGCTCTGATGATCACGTATCCCTCCACCCACGGCGTCTTCGAGGAAGCGGTGGGGGAGATCTGCGCACGCGTTCATGAGGCCGGCGGCCAGGTGTATGTCGACGGTGCCAACCTGAACGCGTTGGTGGGCTTGGCGAAACCGGGTGCCTTTGGTGCGGATGTTTCGCACCTCAACCTGCACAAGACCTTCGCCATCCCGCATGGCGGTGGGGGCCCTGGAGTAGGGCCTATCGGGGTGCGAGCGCACCTCGCACCATTCCTCCCCAGCCATCCTCTGCGACCGGACGCAGGTCCGGCTGGTCGGGGATATCCGGACGGAGGAATGGGGCCAGTCAGTGGCGCTCCGTGGGGGAGCGCCGGCATTCTTCCGATCCCGTGGATGTACATCCGCATGATGGGCGAGGAGGGACTGCGCGAGGCCACCAGTGTGGCAATCCTGTCGGCCAACTACATCGCTCATCGACTCGGAGAGCACTACCCGATCTTGTATACGGCAGCGAATGGCACCGTCGCTCACGAGTGCATCGTGGATATTCGACCGGTGACCGCAGAGAGTGGCATCAGCGTGGACGACATTGCCAAGCGCTTAATGGACTACGGCTTCCACGCGCCCACCATGTCCTTCCCGGTGGCGGGCACGCTCATGATCGAGCCGACGGAAAGCGAGAACGTTGACGAGATTGACCGATTCTGTGACGCGATGATTGCCATTAAGGGTGAAATCGATGCGGTTCGGACAGGGGAGTGGCCGGCAGATGACAATCCGTTGGTCCATGCTCCCCACACGGCCGATTGCCTGATTGGTGAATGGCAGCACGCGTACCCGGCTCGGATGGCAGCGTTTCCTGTCAGCGGCATGGAAGGCGGCAAATACTGGCCACCCGTTCGACGCATCGACGGTGCGTACGGTGATCGCAATCTCGTATGTTCGTGTCCTCGCCCGGAGGAACTAGTCACATCCTGAATCCGGTCGACGTAGCTCAAGAAATAAGCACTCATCTGCGCCAAAGGTGCGTGGGCCGATGACGTCGAACCCGAGGTGTGGATAGAACGAGATAGCTCCTTCGTTCTCAGCGAGCGGATCGATGAGAATCGTATGGGCGCTGTGCACGTGAAAACACCGGTCAATGGCGTTCTCTATCATCACGGTGCCGTATCCCTTGCGCAGTTGCGCGGCATCGGCAATCCAGATGTCGATCGCACAGGTGCCGAGGGAGACCTCACCCCAATATCCAGCCGGGTCTGCGGCCGCGTCGAGAACGACGACGACACCCATCGGCGACGAGGTCGTGCTCAGGTCTCGCTGATCCACACTTCTTGCCAAGACGCCTCAGCTTCGCGCGGCCAGTCCCACGGCTGGTCAGTTCCGAGGTTCGGCAGAACGTTCGGACTGGTCGACATCACTTCGAGCAGCGGGACGTCATCCCTCGAGGTACGTCGAAACGTCAGCTCGCTCACGATCCAAACCTTTCACTAGAGCCGCACGCGATCTCCTGTTGGCTCTTGTGCTGGGCGCTGTGGCGAGGCGACTGATAGGGGACCTCGCCCAGACGGCAGGCACCACAACCCGCTGTCTGTCCCCATTGGGAAGGGCAGAACACCGACATAATGTGCATTATCGGGGTATCGTATTGGGAAAGCCGCCCGGGCGGTAAGGCATAACTTCGACCCCACGATGTCCACCGTGGACTCCGTGCCGGCGGTGTTCCGCGGGTGGTGTGAGGGGCGCAGGGTTCTAGGCTGTGCGCTGTGTCCAAAGTCCTCGCGCAACTTCCGGTTGGTGAACGGGTAGGAATTGCGTTCTCCGGTGGTCTCGATACGTCCGTCGCGGTGGCATGGATGAGGGAAAAGGGAGCCGTCCCGTTCACCTACACGGCCGACATTGGCCAGTACGACGAGCCGGACATTGCCTCGGTGCCGAGTAGAGCCGGCCAATACGGCGCGGAGGCCGCGCGCCTTGTCGACTGCACGGGACCGCTTGTGGAAGAGGGCTTGGCAGCCATCGCCTGTGGGGCCTTTCACATCCGCTCCGGAGGCAGGCAGTACTTCAACACCACGCCCTTGGGCCGGGCAGTGACCGGCACCATGCTGGTGCGGGCGATGGCGGACGACGACGTTTCCATCTGGGGCGACGGGTCCACCTACAAGGGCAACGACATCGAGCGCTTCTATCGCTATGGCCTGATGGCCAATCCCGCGTTGCGGATTTACAAGCCTTGGCTAGACGAGACCTTCGTGCAGGAGCTCGGAGGCCGCGCCGAAATGAGCTCGTGGCTGTCTGCGCGAGACCTGCCCTATCGGGACTCTGCCGAAAAGGCCTACTCGACCGACGCGAATATGTGGGGCGCCACGCACGAGGCAAAGACGCTCGAGCATCTCGACGTGTCCTTGGAAACGGTTGAACCGATCATGGGTGTGCGTTTCTGGGATCCATCGGTGACTATCGACGCCGAGGACGTGTCGGTGACCTTCGAGCACGGTCGACCGGTCGCGATCGGGGATCGCACGTTCGACTCCCCCGTCGACCTTGTGCGAGAGGCAAACGCCATCGGTGGCCGGCATGGACTCGGCATGGCGGACCAGATCGAAAATCGAATCATCGAAGCCAAGAGTCGAGGGATTTACGAAGCACCAGGAATGGCTCTGTTGTTTATCGCGTACGAAAGATTGGTGAGCGCGATTCACAACGAGGACACCATCGCGAACTACCACCTCGAGGGTCGTCGACTCGGGCGGCTGCTGTACGAAGGGCGCTGGCTCGATCCGCAGGCACTGATGTTGCGCGAGTCGCTGCAGAAGTGGGTGGCGAGTGCCATCACCGGCACCGTGACGCTGCGACTGCGCCGCGGTGACGACTACACCATCATCGACACCACCGGACCCATGTTCAGCTATCACCCGGATCGTTTGAGTATGGAGCGCACCGAGGATGCGGCGTTCGGGCCGGACGACCGGATCGGCCAGCTGACCATGCGTAATCTCGACATCTCCGATTCGCGGGCCAAGTTAGAAATGTATGCCGGAAGTGGAACCCTTCGCCAGGCACACATTCAGCTTATGGGTGACATAACTCCCGGTATCGCGGGGCAAATCGCTGACCGCGAATCCACGGCTGACGACGTTGCCACCGAGCGCGAACGGGACGAAGCGATTGACCGTGCGGCCTTCGATGCCGGCGCCGACTGATCGGTGCATGAAATACTTGGGCCATGACGACCTCTCCCCCGGAGCCGAATGGCGATGAGTTCCCCGATGTTCCCGACTTCATTGATGAGGATGAGTTCTTGACGGCCGCCCCCAAGGAGGGCACGGCGGATGAGCGGGCTGCTCAGGCAGCTCGAATCGCGCAAGGTAACGACAGACTGCGACAAGCAGGCGAAATCTCTGACGGTTCCGGCAAGCCCGTGTACCGCCGTTCGGGAAAGGTTGTTCCGTGGATCGGGATCGGCACCGCGATCGCCGTCCTGGTTGTTGTGGTCGTATTGCTCGCGCGATAGATCACTGCTCATTACACGGTGCGCTTCGTCGCAACGCACAGCGCGAGGCCTCGCGAGGGTTTGGTGGCGCTTACGTGACGCGCTCACGCAATGAGTGTGCCGGCTAGGCCGATCGAGGAAGTGCTTCCTCTCCGCGAGACGCCCGCAGTAGCGCCAAACGCTCCTCGAGCAGCTCCTCAAGATCCGCCCGGGTACGTCGTTCCATCAACATGTCCCAGTGGGTTCGGGCCGGCTTTACCTCTTTGGGCGGCACCGGAACAATCTCGTCGGCGATTGCTGTCGCTCCACACCTGCAGGTCCATTCGCGCTGAATCTCGTCCGCATCCACGAAATAGGGCACGTTCGACACGTGACCCTCGGGGCAGACATAACGCACGACTCTGCGCTCTGCTGGTTGCACGTGATCGTCACGCTCAAGGCTCAGAGTCCCCAACCGGGTCCCCTTCATCGACGTCTCGCCCATGGCTACCTCCCCAAGTCTTTCCGTACACCTGTGTGATCGGTTGCTGTTTGGACGCTCGAAACCGCCCGAGGGTTCCCGCAATTCCATGCCAGAAATCCGCAGGTAGGCAGGGGCAGGACGCCCTGGCCTCCCACCACCGGGAGTCAACCGCCCCGAAAAGCCCCTGAAACGCACCCAGGCGGGTTCTATTCCCCCATGGTCTTGGGTGACTGAGGATCGTCCTTACGACTGTTGTGGCCTTCTGAGCCGTCCGGAAGGCGAGGAATATCGGGAAAGTCGGAAAAGCTGGAATCTTCGACCGTCACCACTGTTCCCTGAACCACGGTGCCTGAGGACGGGAAACCGGGCATTCGATCCACCCACGCAAAGGAGTCGAAACCGCGGGTCATTCTGCGCATGGCCCGCCGACGAATGGACGGCACGAGCAGCACCAGGCCCACAAGATCCGATCCGTAGCCGGGTACCAGGATGCACAGCCCCGCCAAGAACAGTCCCGCACTGGAACCGACCCGCTCCAGCGCACGCTCAGGATCTGACTCTTGCAGCACAACCCGGGCGCCCGCGCTCGCGTTGCGCATCACCGCAATGCCGATGGGAATGCTCAGAAGGATCCCGATGAGGGCCCACCCCCAGCCGATGATGGTCGCGATCAACCACAGGAGCAGAAATTCCCCCAGCGGGTAACCGAATACGATCAGGCGAGTTCTGAAACGCACGACAACTACGACCCGTCTCCACCGCGCCACCGTTGGCGAATGCTAGTGACCCGGGACTGCACTCCCCATTCGGTCACCCGCCACAAGGCTTCAACAACGATGGCTCTGCTCATCTTGCTGGTCCCGGCGGCACGCTCTACGAACGTGATGGGAACCTCTTTCACGACGAAGCCACGTTGCACCGCTCGCCACGCTAGGTCCACCTGGAAGCAGTAGCCCTGTGACGCGACACTTGCCAGATCAATGCCGCGAAGTGTGTGCGCGCGGAAGGCCCGGTAACCGCCCGTCGCATCGTGCAAATCAATGCCCAGCATCACTCGGGCGTAGGTGTTGCCGCCCTTAGACAGGATCTTTCGGCCCGTCGACCAGTTCTGCGTTCCTCCACCGGCTATCCACCGCGAGCCCAACACGAGGTCGGCGTCTACCAACGCGTCCAGAAGACGGTGCAGCTGCTCGGGTTGGTGAGACCCGTCGGCATCCATTTCGACGAGAACCTCGAATTCGCGCTCGAGTCCCCACGTGAACCCAGCGATGTACGCCGCCCCGAGACCAGCTTTGGCCGCTCGGTGCATGACGTGAATGTGGTCATCCGCGGCCGCCAGGGAGTCAGCGATCGCTCCGGTCCCGTCGGGCGAATTGTCGTCGGCGATCAGGATGTGTGCGAAGGGGACGCTCGCTCGAATGCGTGCCGTGATCTGTGGCAAGGACTCTCGTTCGTTGTACGTCGGGACGATGACGAGAACGCGCCCGAGATCATCCGATGTGTCGGAGGACTCGGGCACTCCCTCAGCGTAACGCGTCCACCGGACACGCAGACATCACCGGAACGCGCTAGGACCCGGCGGAACTGCGTTCCAACGCGGTACGGCGTCGACGCACATAGGCACCAAGGCCCACGCCGATGAGAAGTGCAAGGCCGGCAGCAATTTCCGGAACGACGCCGAGCAACGATGCGGGCGTCTGACTGGTACTGAGCGGCACTTCGGACACCAGGTACCCGGTCTCACCTTCGCCGAGTTGCCGTTGTACCGTCCCATCAGGCGCAATGAATCCGCTAATGCCGGTGGTGGAGGCGACGACTACGGCTCTTCCTGTATTGAGTGCCCTGAGCCGCTCGATATCCCATTGTTGGACTGGCTGTCCGGTGCCCTGATAGGTGGCGTTGTTGGTTTGCACGGTGATCACTTCTGCGCCCCCGGCGATCACCGAGGTGAAGACGTCGTCGTAGGCGACCTCGAAGCAGATGGCGTCACCCACCACCACTCCCCCGATGGTCAACACTCCCGGCTCGGCGCCCCGCACAAAGTCCCGCGGAACACGGTCGAGGCGTCCTATCAAGGGCGTCAGCTGATCACGGAACGGGAGAAACTCCCCGAAGGGCACGGGGTGCATCTTGACGTAGCGTTCGCCCGGTCCGGATACGGGATCCCACACGATTCCGGCATTCTCAACTTTTGTCGGATCCTCGGTGGAAAGCACCGCACCCACAAGCACCGGTGCGTCAATCGCCTGTACTGCCTCGTCAATCAGCGCTGCGGCCGATGGATCGCGAAAAGGATCAATATCGGAGCCATTCTCTGGCCAGACGACGAAATCCGGACGCGGCTGGGTGCCAGCATCGACGGCAGCCGCCAGTCTCAGCGTTTGATCCACATGGTTGAGCAGGACTACTCGATCCTCCGACATGGCGTCCATGCCCGTTCCGGGGGTTCCTCCCTGCACGACGGCCACCGTTGCCGTGGACCCTTCCCCGCCCACAGTCAGCGGGCGCGGGATCACCATGATCGCGAAGATGACCGCCACCGAGACGAGCGAAACGGGAAGCAAGCGGCGACGCCGGATCCCCTCGACGGTGAGTGCCGCGAGTGCCACGATCAGAAAGGTCACGCCTGCCATTCCTGCAATCCCGGTAAGCGCACCCACCGGTGAGTTACCTTGCGAGAAGGCGATCTCTCCCCACGGAAAACCACCCAGAGGAACTCGGCCGCGCAGCGCTTCCATGACGACCCACGCCGACGGGATCCACAGCACTGAACCGCGTAGCCGACTCAGCGGCGCCACCAGCGCACCAAGAGCGGCGTTCCACAAGGCGCAGTAGGCGGAGAGCAAGATCCACGCGTCCATACCGATGACCGTCATCCACGCCAGCAGAACAAGAAAGAAGGTGAGCCCGTAGACAAAACCCGTCAGCGCACCGCGTCTGCTCCGTGCACGCCATTGCACTGCGAGTACACCAAGGACTCCCAGGAAAGCCAGCGGCCACCAGCCGATGGGAGCGAAGGCAACAGCGGTGACGACGCCGGAGAACGCAGCGATCGCAACAGCGGCGACAACTCCGAGTCGCGTGCGGGAATCTGGTTCAACCATGGGATGCCTGAACGAAGTCGTGACCGAAGACCACGTGACCGTCAACCCAGGTGGCCAGGCACTCCGGTAGCTCGCCTGTCAGGACGGGGAGCCCGGGTGTTCCCGAACGGGGATCGGTCGACCAATCCGCAACCCTGCTATCTGGAACGTGCACGTCGCGTTCGTCGACACGCCATGCGGCCAAGTGTGCGGGCGCTCCCACGGAAATAACTCCCGCCTGGGAATCGCCGACGGCACGCCATCCCCCTCTGGTTGCCGCCGCGAACGCGGCGCGTGCCGTGATCCGCTCATCCGGCGTCGTGTGGCGTGTGGCTGCACGCACGATGGACCATGGATCGATGGGCGTCACCGGACTGTCGGAGTTCAGTGCGAGGTGCCCACCGGCGCCGACGATTGTTGCGAAGCGATTCATCGACCCGGCCCGCTCGTCGCCTAGGCGCGAGGCGTACATGCCGTCGGGCACACCCCACAACTCATCGAACATCGGTTGCATGCTTACGCAGGCTCCCAGGTCGATCACTGTGGCGATGTCAGCATCGGACAACATCTCAGCATGCTCGAGCCGGTGTCGACGCGCGCGCAGCATCTGTCCGCCGACAACGCTGGCAGCTCGGCGAAAGCCAGCAGCCACGGCTGCGCAGGCTGCGTCACCAATGACGTGGAAGCCGGCTTGCATCCCGGCCCGGGTGGCCTCCACCAGGTGGTCGGCGATGTCGTCCTCCGACAGATACAGAACACCGCGCGTGTCAGCCGCATCGCAGTACGGCTCATGTAATGCCGCCGTATGCGAGCCGAGCGAACCATCGACAAACAGATCTCCGCCGACGCCACGGGCACCGAGATCTCGGGCCAGTTCGATCCCGCCCTCGGATGCGAGTTGGCCCCAGTAACCCGTGACCTTGGGCCCGGCATTGTCGGCCGCTACCTCGAGGAAGGTCCGTAGATCCTCCGCTCCCCCAATCGTTGGCCCACCCATCTCGTGCACAGCCACGACGCCCTTCGATGCCGCCAAGGACAGCGTCGCCAGTTGTGCGTCTCGGCGGTCCTGGGCCGATATCTGCTCGAAGGCGTACTCGCGAATGAGGTGGTGCGCCCGCTGCGCGACAGCACCGTGTGAGGAGAAGCCCGCGACGCGGTCGATGTCGGGGCATCGATCGACGAGCGATGTGGACACCAGTGCCGAGTGGACATCGATCCGAGACAGGTAGACGTGCTGGCCCCGGGCCGCCAGATCGATCTCGTGACGGCGTGGCAGACGCGAGTCTGCCCACATCGTTTCGTCCCAGCCGTGCCCATAGATGAGCCCCGAGGCTCTTTCGCTCGCATGTGCGGTGATCGCGTCGAGGACATCCTGGGCATGACGGGCATCAGATAGGTCGAGTCCCACCAGCCGCAGACCAGAGCTGGTCGCATGAATGTGTGAATCGACGAAACCTGGAGCAAGAAAAGCACCCTGGAGATCCACAACCTGATCAGCGAGATCTGTGTGAACGCGGGCCCCCGCATCGTCACCCACCCAGGTGATCACTCCATCGTCGATCATCACAGCGGTCGCGAACGGGTCCGAAGACGAGTAGACCTCGGCGTTCACCAGCAGTGTGCGGCTGGAAGAACTCACGCAGGAATCCGCATTAAATCGCGACTGAGGGTGTTCAGATTGCGTGCCCCCTCCTCGGTGCACACGACAATGTCCTCGATCCGAGCGCCGAAGCGTCCCGGGACGTAGAAGCCCGGTTCGATACTGAACGCCATGCCCGGCTGTAGAACGTCGGTATTTCCTTCGACCAAGTACGGCTCTTCGTGACTCTCCAACCCGATCCCATGTCCGATTCGGTGAATGAAGTATTCGTCAAGTGGTCGTCCGTCCAGGTGATGGTCGTGCATCAGGGCGCGCGCGTGAGCGTCGACGGATTCGCATGTCCGCTCGTCACTGACAAACGCTACGGACGATTGCTGCGCGTTGAGCAGCACCTCGAATGCCGCACTGTATTCGGCGGCGGGCTCACCCACAACGTAGGTGCGCGTGCAGTCACTGCGGTAGCCGCTCGGCATTGTTCCGCCGATGTCGATCACGATCGGATCGCCGATGCCGATGACGCGCTCGGAAACTGAGTGATGCGGGTTGGCGCCATTGGGGCCACTAGCCACGATGATGAAATCCACTCCTGTGTGCCCGGCGTCGATAATCGCGGCACCGATGTGGTGAGCGACCTCGCGTTCGGTCATGCCAGATCGGACAATCGTCGGCACGAGGCGGTGCACGGATTCAATGGCCGCAGCCCCTTCCTGCAACAGTTCGATCTCCCGTGCCGTCTTTTTCTGGCGCAAATCGTTGAGGATCGATCCCGCAAGCACCTGGGGCCGCTCGTGCAGCACCTGCCGGAGTCGCAGAACTCGTTGTGCCCACATGTGGTCGTCCACGGCGATCCCTCCGGAAACGCCGTCGTCTACTAGGTCGGCGACGATCAGGAATGGATCTTCGGTCTCTGACCACGTGATGACCTTTCCGCCGTTGCGAGCAAAAGTCGATTCGCGAGCCTCGCCGGCTTCCAGAGCCGGTGCTATCAGCGCTGGAAAGCCGGTGTGTGGAATGACGAGTGCGGTGAGGCGTTCCAGTGGCTTGGCGTCGTACCCGGCGATGTATTGGAGATCCGCTCCTGGCGTGATGACCATGGCCGCCACATCATCGTCATGCATGGCCTGTTGCAGGCGCGTCAGAAGCTCTAGTTCCACGGGTCAACCGTAAGGCGTGCCAGACTTCCTGCGTGCCCACCTCGAATGTGGACGTCATGATCCTTGACACAGCGTCGTTGTATTACCGATCTTTCTATGCCCTGCCCACATCCATGACCGCACCCGATGGGCACCCGCACAACGCAATCCGCGGCGTGCTGCAGACCATCGAGCGTCTGCGAGACATGTACAACCCACGAACACTCCTGTGTGCGTGGGATACCGATTGGCGCCCCGAATGGCGGGTGGATCTCATCCCGAGCTATAAGGCCCACCGCGTGGAACAAGATTCCGCTACGGGGGACGAGGAGGCCGAGCCCGATGAACTCGGCCCGCAGATTGGCGCCATCCGAGACATCTTGGAGGCGTGGGGCGTACCCGTGGTGGGCGTTCGGGAATTCGAAGCAGATGACGTCGCCGGAACCCTCGCTCAAGCAGCAAGCCAGGCGGGCCGCTCCACGGTTGTTGTCACCGGTGATCGTGACTTCGTGCAACTGGTCTCAGGGACGGTCCGTGTTGTCATGACTGTGAAGGGCGGAATGGATGCATGGCCGCTGCTGGATGCCGACGCTGTAGTCGAGCGTTTCGGTGTGTCCCCGCCGCAGTACCTCGACGTGGCAATCCTGCGAGGTGATCCATCCGATGGGCTGCCCGGTGTGCCGGGAATTGGCGAGAAGACCGCGGTCGCACTGATCAGCGCCTTCGGCTCGCTGGACAACGTTCGCCAGGCGAGCGGATCAGAACCTGTCGAGAAACCACTTACTCCGCGACTCGCACGGCTTGTTGTCGAGAACGCGGCATACCTGAACGCCGCCGAACGCGTAGCGGCCATCCGGCGTGACGTACCCATCCCCGGCCTTCAGGAGGTCATCATGCAACCCATCCCTGGCTCAGCGAGCCACCCGCAGACGTGGGACAACCTGCTTGCCGAATGGGGAGTGCAGCGCTTCGCTCAAGGTGCGGTTGGCTGAAAGGAAACGACTCCTCGATCTAGGGCATCGATTGCCTCGCGGGCAGCCACCGTTACCTGTGGATCTGCCGCAGCCTGGGAAATCTGTTCCAACACATCGATGACCTGACGGGTCCAACGGACGAAGTCCCCGGCGCTGACGTCATTGCTCGTCAGCACCGTCAGAAGACTCGCACCACGTGCCCAGCGATACACGGCCCAGACCAAACCCGCGTCGGGTTCGGGTTCAGGGTTGAGGCGGTGGGCCCGTTCGATATCGCTGAGGCGCGCCCAAATGCGGTGCACCCCCGCCAGGGCCGCTTCTACCGCGCCACCGGGCACCGCGGGGCCCACGTCACCTTCCGAACGTCGCGACTCGTAGACGATCGCCGCCACCACCGACGCAAGCTCGTGAGGCGCCAATCCGCTCCACACGCCGGCACGAAGGCATTCAGCAATGAGCAAATCCGATTCCGAATACAACACGCTCAGCATGCGTCCCTGGTCGGTGACGCGCAGATTGTCCGCCGTTCCCGCAAGGTATCCAAGTTCCGTCAGGGTCTCGCACACCCGGTCGAACTGACGAGCGATGCTGTGCGTTCGGGCGGCAATGCGTCGATCCAATTCCCTTATCTGTCGGTCCGCACGGAAATAGCGCTCCGCCCAACGGGCATGGGCTTCGCGTTCTTCACAGCCGTGACAGGGATGAGCCCGCAACCGCGCTCGCATGTCCGAGAGTTCGTCGCCGGACTGAGCGACGGACCCTTGCCTCGCACGTGTGCTCCCGCCTGCTTCATTACCTGCCGATTCCGCTACCGCGACAGCCCGCTGAGCTAAGTCGCGTTTCATGCCGGAGTCCTTCGTAGAGAAGTGACGGGGAATCTTGACGCGACCCACAACATCTAAAGAACCCGGCACCTCGACGGTGGAAATGCGTCGGATCTGCCGCTCGGCGGTCAAGACTTGCGGCCGAGGATCCGCGGGTCTATCAGCTGCGGTGAGAACTACGGCGGGCCCGGCACGCTTGCCGCGCGGTATGCGAATGACATCACCGGGCCGCAGCGCCATGAGGGAATTTTCGGCATTCGTCTTTCGGGCTATCTGGGCTCGACGTCCGGCCGTCTTTTCCGCCTGGGAAAGATCCTCGCGGATCTGGGCGTATCCGTTGAAATCCCCAAGGTGGCAGGACATCGCTGTCCGGTAGCCATCTTGAGCCTCTCGCAAACGCTTTGCCTCAGAGCTGAGGCCCACGACGGATTGATCTGCTTGAAATTGCGCGAAACTTGTTTCGAGCACATCGCGCGCGCGTTGGCGCCCCATGGTGCCCACCAGATTTACGGCCATGTTGTACGACGCGCGAAATGACGATTTCAGCGGATACGTTCGGGTGGACGCCAGTCCGGCGAGGACCTCCGGATCGAGATCGTCGGACCATAGGACGACTGCGTGGCCCTCGACATCGATGCCACGGCGTCCGGCCCTCCCGGTGAGTTGGGTGTACTCCCCCGCACTCAAATCTGCATGCGCTTCGCCGTTCCACTTCACCAGTCGCTCCAACACCACGCTCTTGGCTGGCATGTTGATGCCCAGAGCCAGAGTTTCGGTCGCGAAGACCACCTTGATCAGCCCTTGCTGGAAAAGGTCCTCGACGACCTCCTTGAATGCCGGAAGCATGCCGGCGTGGTGGGCCGCTAGTCCCCTCTCGAGGGCCTCCGCCCAATCGACGTAGTCGAGTGCCGCGAGATCGTCGTCCGAGATACCCATCGTTCTCTCGGCGATGGTTGATCGGATGCGTTGTCGCTCCTCGGAGGTCGTGAGGCGAATAGCTGAGCGCAGACACTGCTGCACCGCGTCGTCACAGCCGGCCCGACTGAACAAGAAGTAGATGCACGGCAGGAGACCATCACTGCCGAGTCTTTCCACGACATCACTGCGCCACGGAGTGAGCCTTGTCCTCCGATGGCGCTGATGCCGACTCCGCGAGGCTCGGCGTGAACCACCGGGTCGGGGTGTTCCGGATCGGACTCCGCGCTCTAGGGCGATGAGTTCAGGGTTGACGTGATGCCCATCCGAGAACAGGTCGTACAGGTGGTGTCCCGCCATTACGTGCTGCCACAACGGAACAGGTCGGTGCTCTTCCACGATGACTTCGGTGTCCCCCCGCACGGTAGACAACCACGCACCGAATTCTTCGGCATTCGACACCGTCGCGCTCAACGCGGCGACGATCACCTCCGACGGCAGGTGGATGATGATTTCTTCCCACACGGCCCCACGGAATCGGTCCGCCAAATAGTGAACCTCGTCCATCACGACGTGGCTCAAGTTGTCCAAGGTGGTGGAACCTGCGTACAGCATGTTGCGAAGAACCTCCGTGGTCATGACGACCACGGGAGCCTCTCCGTTGATGGAGGTATCACCCGTCAAGAGGCCGATGGCGTCGCGTCCGTACCGCTCCACCAACTCCGCGTACTTCTGATTCGACAAAGCCTTGATGGGCGTCGTGTAGAAGCACTTGGTGCCCGACTGAATAGCACAGTGGATGGCAAACTCCCCGACAACGGTTTTGCCCGATCCCGTCGGTGCGGCGACCAGTACGCCGCGGCCGGCTTCGAGAGCGCGGCACCCGGTCAATTGGAATTCATCCAGTGCAAACTCGTATAGCCGGGCAAACTGCTCGGTCTGGGGCGCAGATGAGCGTTGCCGAGACGCTGCATAGCGATCGGCGGGCGAAACACCAGACACAGCGGCCACCTTAGGCGTGGTGGGCGTCCAGCACCTCCAGGGCGCGGTGACGAACCGCAACGGTTGCCGGGAGGGGCCCGATCCGTTCGCCATCGGCATAGACAATCGAGTCCGGAGCATCGATCCGGAGTTGTCGAGCCGTCCAGGCTGTGACGGACGGGTGCTCGATGTGCCGGCCGGAATACACACGGGGCAGAACCGAGACGAAGGTTCGCTTCGGCGCATTCGTCACCAATGTCACGTCCAGGACGCCGTCGGCCATATCGGCACCGGGGCACACCAACATGCCGGATCCGTAGGCCGGTCCATTGCCGATGGCCAGCACCATGCCCGCCATGCTGCGATCTTCGCCATCGCTGTCAATGGAGTACCAGCGGGGGCGAACCGTCGGTAATTCTCGGGCGACGCCCAGCAAGTACCGGGCTTTGCCCACTCGTGCCGGCATGGCATTAGCCCGTTCGTTGACGTCCGAGTCGAAGCCGCACGACAGGACACCAAGAAAGTAGTGGGGCTCTGCGTCCCCACAGTGAACCGAACCCACATCGATGGTGCGAAAGCGCTGATCCGTGACGGCATCGATGAAACTGTTGATGGATGGCGCGGGGGCCTCGGAGTGGGCCCGTGGTTCACCGTCGGTGGTGGTGGGCTCGGTGGGCGTGCTGTTCTTCGTCAAACGCAGACCGCGATCGATGTCATTGCCGGTACCCACTGGCCAGATGGCGATGCGAGGAGAGGCCGCCTCGGCTCGCATCACCCCTTGCAAGCAGTCGTGCACGGTTCCATCACCGCCACATGCGACGACTAGTCCGCGGGACGCGGTCTCCATGGCCGTGCGCACACTGTCGTCTCGATTCGCGGCGACGTGCACATGCACGGACATTCCTGCGTCGGCGCACGCTCGGGCGAGAGTGCTGGCGTTGTCAACCGCACTGCCCCCACCTGCAGTGGGGTTCACGATGATCTGGATCACGGGTTCTCGTCGATCGGTGAGGCTTGATCGTCATCCCATTCGCGATAGTCCGGCTCACCGAGGCCTCGTCGGGCTCGACGCCGATCGTTGAGGAGAGCAATACCTACGGCGATGACGACCAGCATGAGAATNGGTCCGGCCAGCANAACCANGTTGATGGGATCACCGGTCGGNGTNGCGATCGCTGCGAAGATGAANACCACGAAAATGATCCACCGCCACCAAGACATCAGGCGCTTGCCTGTCAANATTCCGGCGAAATTCAACGTGACGATGAACAGTGGTGTCAGAAAGCCGACTCCGAAAACGATGACCGTCCGGATAAAGAACCGGAGATACCGGTCGACCGAGACGATGTTTTCCACATTTTCTGGTGTGAAGCCCAACAGAATCTCGAGGCCAAAGGGCAGCACGAAGTAAGCCAAAGCAGTGCCGGCGAGNAACAACGGAAAGGCAACCGCAACGAACGCGATTCCCCACCGCTTCTCATGTTTGTGCAGCCCAGGGGTCACGAATCGCCACAGCTGATACAGCCACACGGGCGAGGCCAGAACTATTCCCGCAATTGCCGCCACCTGGAGTTGCAGGATGAAGGGGTCGGTAACCCCGGTGAGCGCAAGGGTGACGTCGCGACCCTCTTTCTGGGCCTGCTCCACTGCACCCTCAAAGGGCTGGCTCAGAAGTTCGAAAATTGTCGGGTATGCGATCCAACCAACAACCATGCCGACAACGACGGCGATCCCCGACTTGACGAGGCGTGANCGCAACTCACGCAGATGTTCGGTAAGCGGCATCGCCGCCTGTTGTTCGTTCCCCTGCTCCTGAACTGCCACAGGGGTACTTAGCCGTTGTTCGTTTCCGTGGAACGCTCACCAGAATCGTGTTCGACGGGACCAGAGTTTGCAGGGGGCGCATCGCGCGGGGGTGATTCGATCGCACTCGGAGGCGCAGGCGCCTGGGCGGTGGACCCGGCAGCGGCATCTGCTGAGGTCTCGCCGTCCTCTTCCCCGTCAACAAGTCCCTTGGTCTCCGCCTTGAATATGCGAAGAGACCGCCCCAGACCACGCGCGGCGTCGGGAAGGCGCTTGGCTCCGAAAAGCAAGAGAACCAGGGCGACGATGATGAGCAGTTCTTGCCATCGCAAGTTGGGCATGGTCCGGGCTCCTTCGATTACGCACGGATGGAACCGTGNACCTCCATGCTAGCCGGATTGCTGCCGGGATACGGCAGCCTGGCGAACCAGGCCCCGTACCTCCTCAGGCTCGACCACGGACACCCCGCCCCCGTGGCCCATCACCCACCGCACGAGCCAATCCACCGAGGCATAGCGAATTTCCGCATACACACCATCGTTGGGGCCATCACCCTCCCGTTCGGCAGACGCCTCGGGCACCTGCACCACGGGCTCAGAGTCCACGATCCACAGTGCTTCGGGGGCAATATGAAGCAGCGCGGCGCTCATGTTGTCGGGGTCGCGTCGCAGTGCCGGTGGGCCTTCACCTGTCGGGGTGCTGGGCGGCGGATGGTCGGGNGCTGGCTNGACGCTCACGATCCGATCCGTCCGGAAGGTTCTGACGTCGTCCGCGCGNAAACACCATGCATGGACGTACACAAATCCATCCACGGAGAAACTCNTGCNCGGTTGGANGNGACGNCGNTCGATGAGGTCNGNTTGACCAGATGCGTACTCAATTTCCACGACGCTCCCACCGGCGATTGCGTTGTCCAAAGTCGCCATGACAGCCGACTGATCGGGAATGGAAATGTCGAGGGTGAGCGACGGTTCGGCGAGAGCTTCCAACTTCACCATCGCCGACNGGATGGNCTCTTGGGGCTGGGCACCGGGAAGGTTGCTGAGGACTCTCAGGCCAAGGTGCAGGGCCGCGACTTCCTCACCTGTCAGGCGCAGGGGCTTTNCCAGGGTTATCGCATCGAGAACATGGATGCGGTCGTCGTCCCAGAACTGAATATCGACGAGTTGGTCCGGTCCATATCCGGGAATGCCGCACACGATCAACTGCCACAGATCTTTGGAGAGTTGTTCGTTTGAGATCTGAAAATGAGCAGCAGCCTCC
The DNA here is from genome assembly GCA_002728915.1 of Micrococcales bacterium. GTDB lineage: Bacteria > Actinomycetota > Actinomycetes > S36-B12 > S36-B12 > S36-B12. Next base: position 59,935 of record PBWE01000031.1, on the reverse strand, counting down.
GTGATGGTGATCCCATCGTGCGCGCGCAGCCACGGCACAAGGGCCAANAGCCTGGCCAATCGCTCGGACGCAGTTTCGCTCATGAATGATCAGCTGCCAGNTTGTCGAGACCCTGATGGAAGGCGGACACCACGTGCTCGGGATACACCGGATACACCTGTGGTCCCGNACGCCACAGCAGCGCGAGTGCNCGGCGGGGTGAATCGTGGATAGTGAACACCGGGGCTTGACCGGAACCGTCCGCTTCACTGGCAGTGCGCGATGGCCGACACGTTGGGTGACGACGCAACTCCGCCCCTTGATGTTCCGGCAGAACGAAGCCGATTTCGACGTCCTCCTCGGACTCCTCCGAGCTCGATGTCGGGGCAGCAGGTCGCTCCGTTGTGCTGGATTCGGCCGTGAGGGTGACCGAGCCCTCGATACGTGAGACACGGAAGGTGCGTCCGCTCGTGCGTTCGTGATCCCACCCGGTGAGGTACCAACGGCCATCTTCGGCGTGCAATGACCACGGATCGACACGTCTGGTCGATTCGTCTGCACCCGGCTTGCGGTAGGAGAAGCGAACGACCTTGCGATCCCGCACGGCACGCATCAAGGGCAGCAGGGCCGCGTCGCTGGCACTCACATGTGCGAAGGCCGGTATCGCTTTGGCATCGGGCGCGAGGGACGGGATCGTCCCCGTCGATTCGAGTTTTCGCACAGCCGTGGTCGCGGTGGCACTCAAGATTGCGTCGTCCCACACCAGCGCCGCTAGATTCAAAGCCATCAGCTCGTCCGAGTCGAAAGTGACATCCCTGTGCACATACTCGGACGTATCGATCAGATACCCCAACACTTCACCGTGAGCATCGGTGACCGTCTGGATGGGTATGCCCATGGACCGCAATTCATCCTTGTCACGCTCGAACATGCGCTCAAAGGCAGTAGTCGTCGCCGCTGAGTCGTAGCCGGCGACGCTGGATTGCACCACCTGGCGTGACACCGGCGTATGAGCAGCCAGAAGAGCGATGACCAGATTCAGGAGACGCTCCGTACGCGTCACCTGCGAACTAGCGGACATCCAAAAGATCGATCACGAAAACCAGTGTGGCGCCGGACAGTTGGTGTCCCGCTCCAGCGGGACCGTAGGCAAGCTCCGGGGGAATGATCAATTGACGACGTCCACCGACCTTCATGCCGGGGATTCCCTCTTGCCATCCCGCGATGAGCCCCGACAGCGGAAAGACGATCGACTCTCCCCGGTCCCAGGATGCATCGAACTGCTCACCCGTGCTGAAGTCGACGCCCACATAGTGCACCTCGACTGTGTCCGAGGCAGCCGCAACCGGACCGGTACCTTCGACGATGTCTTCAATCTCAAGTTCATTCGGCGGTGGCCCGTCGATGAAATCAATCTCTGGCTTTTCACTCACGTGGTCTCCTCTACGAAGGGTCGTGTGGTTGGTTATCCGGCGCCTACACCCAGCAACTCGACGACGAACAGCAGTGTCTCTCCTGGTTCGATCCCCGGCGGTGGCGAATCTCCGTACGCCAGATCGCTGGGAATGAGCAATACGCGGCGTTCACCCACTTGCATACCGGGTATGCCGTCCACCCACCCCTGAATCAACTGCCCCTGCGACAGTGGAAAGGTAGCCGGCGTTCCGCGCGCCCACGACGCATCGAACAAGGCGCCGGTCGATAGTCCCACGCCGCAATATTCCACGGTGATCAGATCGTCGAGTGCAGCCACATCACCCGAGCCACCTCGCAACTCGGCAGTTATCAGTTCACCCACGGGTGCGGCGCCCTCCGCCACGTACACCACGGGTACATCGTCATCGAGAACCGAGACGTCGGACGTGATCGAAGCCCCTGATGCCGAGTCCGCCGAGACCGGTTCACCCGGACTACCGCAATCGGTGACCAAATACGTCTGGGTAGAGGCCGCAGGTGTGGCGGCGGGGGTATCGGGAGACCCTGATGAGCATGCGGATGTCGTGAGAAGAACCACGATGACGGCGCTAAAGAGAACTTTCACCTCTGCAGGTTACGCCACTTTCCGCTACATGCTCGCCAGCAGGCGTTCGACCCGCTCGTCCACATTCGCGAACGGGTCCTTACACAGAACTGTCCGTTGCGCCTGATCATTCAATTTCAGGTGCACCCAATCAACCGTGAAATCCCGGCGACGCTCTTGGGCGCGTTTGACGAAGTCTCCCCGCAACTTGGCTCGAGTCGTTTGCGGCGGCACCTCTTTCGCCTCGAACACCTCAGCATCGTTGGTGACGCGGGCTGCGAGGCCTTTACGCTCCAATAGATAGAACAGCCCTCGTTGGCGACTGATGTCGTGATACGCGAGATCGAGTTGGGCAATGCGGACATCATCGAGGGCGAGATCATGCTTTTTCATGTATCGCTCGAGCAGTCGCTGCTTGATCACCCAGTCGATCTCGGTCTCCACACCACTGAAGTCTTGCGCCTCCACGGCCTTCAAAGCGCGCTCCCACAGATCCATCACGCGATCGACCATGGGGTCGGCTCTTAGGTCCCGGCGATCAACGTATTGCGCCACCTTCTCGAAGTACTCCGCCTGCATCTGCAAGGCGGTGACCTCGCGGCCGTTGTTCAGGGTGACGGTGCGGGTACCCGTTGTGTCGTGGCTGATTTCTCGGATCGCCCGAATNGGGTTCTCGAACGACAAATCCCTCATCACGGCGCCCGACTCGAGCATGCGTAGCACGAGGTCGGCAGCTCCGACCTTCAACATCGCCGTGGTCTCGCTCATATTGCTATCCCCGACGATGACGTGAAGCCGTCGATACAAGTCGGCATCCGCGTGTGGCTCGTCGCGGGTATTGATGATGGGTCGTGACCGCGTCGTCGCGCTGGACACCCCCTCCCAGATGTGATCGGCACGCTGGCTCACGCAGTAGCGCGCCCCGCGCGGAGTGCTGAGGACTTTTCCGGCTCCCGTGACGATCTGGCGCGAAATGAGGAATGGGATGAATCCTTCGGCAAGAGCAAGGAAATCAGTGGACCGGTCAACGAGAAAGTTCTCGTGGCAACCGTAGGAATTGCCCGCGGAGTCGGTGTTGTTCTTGAACAGATAGATGTCGCCAGCGATGCCCTCTTCTCGAAGTCGCTGCTCGGCATCCACACATAGCCCTTCCAGGATCCGCTCCCCCGCACGATCGTGGGTGATTAACTGCTGCACGCTGTCGCATTCCGCGGTCGCATACTCAGGGTGGCTGCCTACATCGAGGTACAGCCGGGACCCGTTACGCAGGAAGACATTGCTGCTTCTGCCCCACGCAACAACGCGCCGAAACAAATAGCGCGCTACTTCATCGGGACTGAGCCTGCGCTGTCCCCGGAACGTGCAGGTGACGCCGTATTCGGTTTCGATTCCGAAGATGCGGCGATCCATGTCTCCACTGTAGGAGTTTCAGGCTCACTACGCAGAGCCTTAGGCGCTCCGCAGCAGGTCGGCTAGTTCATCGCTTTCCAACCGGTGGAACAGGCGCCTGGGTCGAGTTCTGTCCAAGATGGCCACTTCGAGGTCATCCGGGCTTAACGTCCGGCGTTCGTCCGTTCCGTGTTGGCCAAGCGCATTCACCGCCTGACGTAGGGAGGTCTCGAGGTCCTGATTCGGCTGCCACGCGTCAGACATCGCCCCCTCAATCGCCTCCGCTGAGCCGCCCATGGCGACGAATCCCCGTTCGTCTGCCACCGAACCGTCGAAGGTGAGGCGATACATCTGGTCCGCGGACTCATCTGCACCGACCTCCGCAACCACGATTTCGACTTCATACGGCTTGGCGGTCTCGGTGAAAATCGAACCGAGTGTTTGTGCATACGCATTCGCCAGAGATCGCCCCGTCACGTCACTGCGGTCATACGAGTACCCCCGTAGGTCAGCCAGACGAATACCGGCAACCCTGAGGTTCTCGAACTCGTTGTACTTTCCGACGGCGGCGAAACCGATGCGATCGTAAATCTCGCTGATCTTGTGCAGGGCCTTCGAAGGATTCTCTGCGACAAAAACGACGCCCCGGACGCATTGGACAACCACAACGCTACGTCCCCGTGCGATCCCTTTCCGCGCGAAGTCCGCCTTGTCTTTCATGATCTGCTCTGGTGACACGTAGAACGGAACACTCATGAGGCACCCCCCGCCACGCTCGCCTGGGGTCCGTCAGGTCGACCCAGTCGCGCCGCCACCATCTGCTCCACTTCCTGAGCCAGGCGATCCTCGCTGATGGTCTCNACTCCGGAGGCAGTAACAACAGAGACCATCGGGAAGATACGTCGAGCGAGATCGGGCCCACTTGTCGCACTGTCGTCGTCTGCGGCGTCATACAACGCTTCCAGCGCCACGCGAACCGCAGCATCAGTATCGGCATCCGGGCGGAACAACTTCTTCAACGAGCCGCGAGCGAAGGTGGATCCCGAACCGACTGCGTGAAAGTCATGCTCCTCGTACCGNCCACCCGTGACGTCGTACGAGAANATTCGACCGCGTTCCTCCGCCACGTCGAAGCCCGCAAACAGCGGCACTACTGCCAGGCCCTGCATGGCCATCCCCAGATTCGCCCTCAGTAGCGAGGACAGGCGATTGGCTTTGCCTTCGAGGGACAGCGGGGTGCCCTCGATCTTTTCGTAGTGCTCGAGTTCCACCTGGAACAGGTGCACGAGTTCGACGGCGATGCCGGCGGTGCCAGCGATGCCCACAACAGAAAAAGCATCGGTTTCGAAGACCTTTTGCACGTCTCGCTGGGCGATGATGTTGCCCATCGTCGCGCGGCGATCACCGGCCATGACGACCCCTGAGTCACAGACGAGGGCCACGATCGTCGTCCCATGGGGTGCCTCAAGGTTGGCGGGACCGCCCGAAGCGGCCCCCTCAGATCGGCTGACCCCGGACTCGCTACCCGAGGCGTTCAGGAATTCCGTGAAAGACGAGGTTCCCACCAAGCCGAACGCAGACGGGAAGTCGTGGCTCACTGCCCGCCCTTTTGCACGAAGGACTTTACGAAGTCCTCGGCATTGGACTCCAGCACACCGTCGATCTCGTCGAGGATGGCATCGACATCGCCGTCAAGGGCGCTATCGGCTTCTTTGGCGGCTGGTGCCGCGGATTCCTCTTCATGTTGATCGCGGCGATTCGCTCTGCGGTGCTCGACGTTCTCTTGTCCGGCCATGCGACAAGGTTACCCGTCTAGTCGTCCGTTAGCGCGTCGATCAGCGAGGCAGCGTCGGGGCTGGCTTCCAGGATGTGCGAGACGTGTCCGTGCGTGCCACGCGTGGGTTCCAACGTAGGCACGCGCAGGAGAGATTCGCGCTGCGGAATGTCGAACACCACCGAATCCCAGGAGGCCGCGGCAATGGATTCGGGATAGCGCCGCACACACTCGCCGCGAAAGTACGCGCGGGTGTCGTGAGGCGGTTGCTGGCGTGCCCGCTCGATCTCTTCGTCATCAAACATCCGCACCAGCCGGCCCCGCTGCTCCAATCGAGCTGCGAGGCCTTTGTCACGCCGAATGTCCGCGTATTGCAGATCGACAAGATGCAGGCGAGGGTCGTCCCAGGCAAGCCCGTCACGCCGGACATACCCTTCGAGAAGACTCAACTTTGCCACCCAGTCCACGGTGCTGGCAACACTCATTCGATCGTTCTGCAGGCGGTCGAGGTGGTCGCCCCACAGGGTCAAGACTTCCTTGGTCTGTTCGTCAAAATCCGCATCGCTGCGTGATTGGCAGTAGTTCCACGCGTGTTCGAGGAACGCACGCTGCATATCGATGGCTGTCCACTGGCGTCCCCGTGACACAGCGATGACGTGCGTCAGCGTGGTGTCGTGAGACACCTGGTGCATCTCTCGAACCGGATCCACCGGCATGGCATCGAACGTGTCCAGGTAGCCGTCTTCGATCATGGCCAGAACGATCGCCGTGGTTCCCATTTTGAGAAATGTTGCCGTGTCGCTCATGTTCGCGTCCCCGACAATCACGTGCAACCGTCGGTACTTCTCCGGATCAGCATGCGGCTCGTCCCGGGTGTTGATGATCGGTCGTTTGAGGGTGGTCTCGAGGCCTACTTCCACTTCGAAGAAGTCGGCCCGCTGACTCAACTGGAAAGCGCTTGTCTCCCCCTCTTGACCAATCCCCAACCGACCCGCTCCAGTGAAGACCTGTCGCGAGATGAAAAAGGGCGTCAAATGGCGTACGACATCGGCAAACGGTGTGGTCCGCCGCATCAGGTAGTTCTCGTGACAGCCGTAGGACGCGCCCTTGTTGTCGGTGTTGTTCTTNTACAGCAAGATCCGCTCACCACNNGGTGCAGCGGCCGCAGCATCGGAGGCCGCATTCATGACATTCACACCGGCTCGGTCCCACAACACGGCATCGCGGGGATTAGTCACCTCGGGCGTTGAGTACTCAGGGTGAGCATGATCCACGTAGAGCCGAGCTCCGTTCGGCAGAATGACATTAGCGAGGCCAAGGTCCTCGTCAGTCAATTGGGAGGCATCTGCCTCACTGCGAGACATATCGAACCCGCGGGCATCTCGTAAGGGCGACTCCTCGTCGTAATCCCATCGAGCCTTCGACGTCGTGCCGTGCGAGATCAGGTACGCATAGGCATTGACAATCTGTGACGACGTGACCATGGCGTTGAGCATCGGCTGGCCGGGAACGCTGATGCCGTACTCGGTTTCCAAGCCCATGATCCGATGGACGCTCACAGGTGAACCTCCGGATGCTTCCTCACCACNGCGTGTCGCGCGCGGTTACAGGTACTGGCCGGTGTTGGCGACGTTGTCGATAGAACGTCCGGGACTGCCGCCCTGCTTGCCTTGGATCAAGGTGCGGATGAAGACGATGCGTTCGCCCTTCTTTCCGGAGATGCGGGCCCAGTCGTCCGGGTTCGTCGTGTTGGGTAGGTCCTCATTCTCGCGGAATTCATCGACGCACGCATCGAGCAGATGCTGCACNCGAATGCCCTTCTCGCCNGTGTCCAGGAATTCCTTGATGGCCGACTTCTTGGCACGCGCCACGATGTTCTCGAGCATCGCCCCAGAGTTGAAGTCCTTGAAGTACAAGACCTCCTTGTCACCACCTTCATAGGTGACCTCGAGGAATCGATTCTCGTCTGACTCCGCATACATTCGCTCAATCGCTCGGTCAATCATCGNCGAGCAGGCAAGGTCGGAATCCCCCGAATGNTCCGCNATGTCGTCGGCGTGAATCGGCAGTCCCGGCACCAAGTACTTACTCAAGATCTCCCGGGCCGCCTCGGCATCCGGACGCTCGATCTTAATTTTCACGTCCAAACGACCCGGGCGCAGAATCGCCGGATCGATCATGTCTTCGCGGTTCGATGCCCCGATGACGATGACGTTCTCCAAGCTCTCGACGCCATCAATCTCACTAAGCAGCTGCGGCACGATGGTGTTCTCGACATCACTGCTCACGCCGCTCCCCCGCGTTCGGAACAACGAATCCATTTCGTCAAAGAAGACNATGACGGGCATACCTTCGGACGCCTTCTCACGTGCCCGCTGGAAGACGAGACGGATGTGGCGCTCCGTTTCGCCAACGTACTTGTTCAGNAGTTCCGGGCCTTTGATGTTCAGGAAGAAACTCTTTGCNTCTCTGACACCGGTCTTTTCGGCNACCTTCTTGGCCAAGGAGTTGGCCACCGCCTTGGCGATGAGAGTTTTGCCNCATCCGGGCGGGCCGTAGAGCAAGATTCCTTTCGGGGCCCTGAGCTCATGCTCTTTGAAGAGCTCGGCGTGCACGTAGGGCAGTTCCACCGCGTCGCGGATCGATTCGATCTGGCTGAACAACCCACCGATCTGCTCGTATCCGATGTCGGGAACTTCCTCGAGAACCAGTTCTTCCACTTCGGCGCGGGGCACCTGCTCGATCACGTAGCCGCTGCGGACGTCACACAACAAGGCGTCCCCTGCGCGGAGTCCGACTCCGGCAATCGGCCGCGCGAGACGAACGACCCTCTCTTCATCGGCGTTCGCCACCACGACGCACCGGTCATCTCCGAGCATCTCTTTGAACGTGACGATCTCACCGACGACCTCGTAGTCGCGCTTGCCGACAACGTTCATCGATTCGTTGAGCACGACCTCTTGGCCTGCGACTAACCCCTCGACTCCCACGCCAGGGCTGACAGCGACCCGCATCTTGCGTCCCGACGCCATGATGTCCACTGATCCGTCCTCGTGCGCTTCCACGAAGGTCGCGTAGCCGCTCGGGGGTTCGCCCAGTCTGTCGACTTCCGCCTTGAGTGCCACGATCTGCTCACGGGCCTCCCGGAGCGTCGTAATGAGGCGCTGGTTGTGATCCTTTTGGGCAGCGAGTTCGCCCCGAACCTCGCCCAGGGTTGTCTCGATGGCGAGCAAACGACTCTCAGGGCTGGGCTCGGTCATCGAATCCTCCATCTGTCGCATCCCCGGTGGGAGCTAGCTCCTGACCCTAGCCCGATTCGCCCTCTTCTACCTGATCTGCGCCTGGACCCTGGTAATCCTCCCCGTAGGCACCGGGGGCCGGGCGCCGACGACGCGGAGGCGACTGCTGCCCCNGCGCCATATGCCGCGCGGCCACCAAGAACCCGGTATGCCCCGACATTCGATGATCTGGCCGCACCGCGAGCCCGTCGAGGTGCCACGTGCGAACGATGCTCTCCTCGGCTCGCGGCTCGGTCCAGCGACGAGACAGGCGCATCGATTCGACCAATCGTGACAGCTGTGTTGTCGTGGCGACGTAACTGACCAGGGAACCTCCGGCTNGCAGCACTCGATCGGCGACATCCAGGCAATCCCACGGGGCGAGCATGTCCAAAATGACGGTGTCCTGACTGCCGGTCGGGATGTCACTCTCTGTCGCATCGACGAGGTCCATTTCGTTCACCGTCCACGATCGTGGAGTCCCGCCGAACCATCGCGAAACGTTCTCGCGTGCAACCTCAGCAAAGTCCGAACGCCGCTCTACGCTCGTCACCGTGCCGGTGGGCCCGGCCGCCTTGAGTAGGTAACAGGTCAAGGCACCCGAACCAACCCCGGCTTCGAGTACTCGGGATCCGGACCCCACATCGCCCAGCGCCACGATCCGAGCAGCATCTTTCGGATAGATGACCGCCGCTTGACGTGGCATGCCNAGCACATAATCGTCGAGTTGAGGGCGCTGCACGAGGTAATCGATACCCCGCGTGGAGGTAGCAATGGAGCCCTCGTCCATCCCGATCAGGGAATCGTGCGGGATTTGCCCACGGTGCGTGTGCAGGATGGCANCCGGCACCGTGGTGATGGTGACCTTGACTCCGCGGGTGTCGGTGAGCTGCACCAGTTCTCCAGGACCGATGGGGCCGCGCGCCCGCGTCGCAACATCGACCGGATCCCGCGGAGCCGGTGGGTGCGGGGGTCGTTTGCGCGGCACGTGAGGACAGTAGCGACCGCACACGGTCCGCGTGTCTGCTGCCGGATCGTGCGTACCGGATCGTGCGCGCGCCATAACGAACGCACGCCGGCACACACCCCGGGCGGTCCGTACAGTTGCCAGCGTGTTTCCTTCGTCGTTATCGCCGTCGCGGGCAAACGACTTCATGACCTGTCCGCTTCTGTACCGACTTCGTGTCATTGACAAACTCCCCGAGCGACCCTCGGCCGCNGCGTTGCGGGGAACCCTGGTGCACTCAGTCTTGGAGGAGTTGTTCACGATGTCGGCGGCGCAGAGAACTGCCGACACGGCCACGACCCTGATTGCGCAGCATTGGGATCGCATGCGTGTNGAAGCACCCGAGGACGCGGAGATCCTCGCCGAAGGGATCAACCTCGAGGAACCCACCGATATTGCGGACGCGGTCATCGCTCCTATTCGACCGTTACTGGAGGCGTACTTCACTCTCGAAGATCCGCGTCGAGTAGAGCCCCACGCGCGCGAGATGGGCGTCTCCACGGAACTGGCCTCGGGGCTCTCGTTGCGTGGATACATCGACCGGGTCGATATTTCTCCCACCGGCCTTGTCCGCCTCGTGGACTACAAAACAGGTCGCAGCCCCGGGGCAGGATTTGAGGCGAAAGCGTTGTTCCAGATGCGCTTTTACGCCCTGCTGTGGTGGCGGATCGCAGATCAGATCCCGGCACGCCTTGATTTGTTGTATTTCGGCGACGGACAAAGGATCAGCTACGAGCCCACCGAAGACGAGTTGCGCGCNACNGAACGAAAGATCATGGCTCTNAGTGACGCCATCGCTCGCGCCGCCATCCACGGCTTCACCGCTACCCCGTCAGCNTTGTGCAGCTGGTGCTCGTTCCAGGACGCCTGCCCAGAGTTCGGCGGACACACACCCCCGATGCCGGCGTTACCTGAGTGACGCCCGCACTGCGCGCACGACGTCCGCTGCGCCCTGAAGCCTCACGCGTCACGGCGCAGATGACGTCGGGCGTCCCGCCACAAATCTTGTGGCTGCCGGNTCTCCAGGCTGTCCACGATCAAGNCGCTCGAGCCGTCGATGCGCACGCCTTGGGGTACCGCGACCACCACACATCCTGCGGCGAGGGCCGACTGCACGCCGGTCGGTGAATCTTCCACCGCCAGGCAGTCGCGTGTCGCCACACCGATCGCGCGCGCTGCGGTCTCGTAGGGCTCGGCATGCGGCTTACCAGCGGTGACGCTGTCCCCCGTCACCACAACGTCGAAGGGCTCGGCGCCGATGTCGACGCGCATCCGCTCGAGAGATGCCTCGACCAGGCTCCGCCAGGCAGCCGTCACCAGTCCGGTAGGAATCGCTGCATGCCGGCAGGCTCGCAGGAAGTCCACTGCTCCGGGTTGCCATCGCGGGCGCTGCGAACGGATCCTGGTCTCCACGGCCACAAGCAGCTGCTGTCCGATCTCCTCGGGCCGTGCCTGGGTGCCGATGCGCTCGGCCATGTAGCCCGAGACGCGTTCGAGCGGCCCCCCAAGGCAGTGGGTGTGATCCGGTGTGCTCCAGGAGCTCCCCCACGAGGACATGACCTCGATCTGCGCTTCCCACCACACTGGTTCGNNATCGACCAATGTGCCGTCAAGATCGACCAAGACCCCGGCAGGTGCGNGCGAGCAATCCGTCATGAGGGCGGAGCATAGAAGCCNTCNNCTTCCGGNGGTGTTCGTGGCGATANNGTTCGCANGGTGCGAGTGTCCCTGTCNGACGGCGCCGANGCCGCCTTCACCGACCATGACAATGGCAAGACCTCCGGCGTGCCGGTTGTNCTGTTGCACGGCTTGACCCAGCAACAGCACTACTGGGGTCCCGTCCTCGCCCGACTGGCAGGAAGGCGAGTCATCACCGTTGATCAGCGGGGCCACGGTGAGGCTTCCGGANCACAGGTCACGCCACAATCCGACTTCAGCATTCCTCGTCTCGCTCGAGACGTTATCGAGATTCTCGACCAAGCCGGCGTGCCAGAAGNGGTCGTGGTGGGACATTCCTGGGGAGCGTCGGTTGCCCTGCACACGGCATCGACGTTCCCCGATCGCGTGCGAGCNGCCGTGCTTATCGATGGCGGCATCTTCGGGCCTCGTCATCTTGTGACCTCGGACAGGTCTGCTGAGGAGGTGCGCGAAGCACTTCGTCCACCGGCCTTGGGAATCGCTCAGCCCGCGTTATGGCAGGCCATCGAATCAGGCGATCTCGCGGAGTACTGGAGTGACGACATCCAACGGGCTTTGGCCCCGACGTTTCGGGTCGACGAGGATGGGCNTGTATTCACTCGTCTGGGGATGGACCGACACATGGCCGTCCTCGANGGCCTCTTCGCCTACGACCCGCGTCCCGATATCGCGGTGACGACCCGACCCACGTGGGTTGTCGTCTGTGAACCAGGAGCCCTGGACCCCTCCACGGCTCCGGCACCGACGGAACGAGCCGATCCCACGAATTCATCAGATTCCGCCAGTTCAGCCAATCCCGCCGAATCTCTCGCACAGGCCTGGATAGCGGCACGTGGCTCGGCGATGGATCGACTCGGATCACGCTTTTATCGTCAACGTTGGAGTGGAGCCCACCACGACGTTCCCTTGCAATGGCCGGCACTGGTGGCGGGTCTAGTGGAGACTGTGCTCGAACATCCAGATGCTGGCGGGGAGGCCGAATGATCGAGTTCGACGGGATACCCACTCTGAGCGACCCCGTCATGATCGCCGCCTTCGAAGGATGGAACGACGCTGGAGAATCGGCCAGCGCCACCATCACCCACCTACGCGAGGTGTGGGGTGCGGAATTGATCACTGAGTTCGACTCTGAGGACTACTACGACTATCAAGTCAATCGTCCAGACATCAGCGTTGACTCCGCTGGCATTCGACAACTTGAGTGGCCCACCACGCGCATCTACTTGGCTCGTGTGCCCTTGTTTCCTCGGGATGTGGTGCTGATCCAGGGCATCGAGCCGAACATGCGCTGGCAGCAATTCACTCGGGAGATTCTCGGCCTGGCGGCGGAATTGGACATCTCCATGGTCGTCACCCTCGGGGCGCTGTTGTCGGACAGCCCGCACACGCGACCTGTTCCCGTTACCGGATCATCCTCGGACCCCACCTTGATGGAAACGTACGCGCTCGACGCAAGCAATTACGAGGGCCCCACGGGCATCGTCGGAGTACTGCACGAAGCGTGTCAGCGGTTCGAGGTGCCTTCGATTTCGCTGTGGGCGGCCGTGCCGCATTACGTCGGTCAGCCGCCCTGCCCTAAGGCGACGCTGGCCCTCGTGCGCAAGATCGAGGACGTGCTGGACCTCCCGGTCCCCCTCGGGGACTTGGTGGAAGAGGCGCGGGCCTGGGAAGTCGGTGTCGACGAGCTCGCCGAGGACGATGAGGAAGTCGCCGATTACGTCCGGCAGTTGGAGCAGGCTCGCGACACGACCGAACTCCCCGAAGCCAGTGGAGAGGCGATCGCGAGGGAATTCGAGCGGTATCTCAAACGGCGTAACGTCGACTGACGTCCGCACCTGGCCAGTCGCTCGNGTGGGGTTCTAGGACCGAGGTTGNTCCCGACGTTGCAGGAGGGCGGCCAGGGATGCGCGGGTAGCCGGGTCGAGTTCCGGATCGTCCACCTTCCGTTGGTGAATGTCGTCCACGATCCCGCTGGCGACCTTCTTGCCTAGCTCGACGCCCCACTGGTCGAAGGGATTGATCTGCCATANNGCGGCCTGCACNAAAACGCTGTGCTCGTAGGCGGCCAGCAACGCTCCGAGTGCAAAGGGCGTGAGTTGATCCATCATGANCACGCTGACCGGCCTGTTTCCCGGCATCACCTTGTGGGGCACGAGAGCCTCGCTGACACCTGTTGCGGCCACTTCTTCACGTGTCAGGCCCACGGACAAAACAGAGGCCTGGGCCAGCGCGTGAGCGACAAGGNCGTCGTGTTGGTCGTCGATCTGGCCACCGGACTGCNTATCGGAAGACGTCGGTCGGGCCGCGAGGATNATGTCGCTGCAGACGTCATCGGTCCCCTGGTGCAGCAACTGGAAGAACGAATGTTGGCCATTCGTGCCCGGTTCGCCCCAGTAGATGGCGCCGGTGTCATAAGTGACCGGTGATCCATCAATTCGGACCGATTTGCCATTGCTCTCCATGGTCAACTGCTGCAGATACGCCGGCAGTCGAGCGAGATCACGGCTATAGGGAAGTACCGCGGACGTNGACATCTGCAGAAAGTTCCGGTTCCACACGGAGCACAACCCCATCAGCACCGGGGCGTTGTTGGCGAGGGCTGTGTCGCGGAAGTGAATATCCATCGCTCGAGCACCGTCGAGCAGTTCTCGAAACTGCAGCGGGCCTATCGCGAGCATGGTGGACAGGCCGACCGCGGACGTCAGCGAGTAGCGACCGCCCACCCAATCCCAAAACCCGAAGACGTTCTGTCGTTCGATCCCGAAGTCATCAGCGAGCTGCTCGGCGGTGCTGACCGCGGCGAAATGCGCACCGACNGCGCTGTCGCCGAGGTGGTCAACAATCCAGGTTCGGGCGTACTCGGCGTTGATCATCGTCTCGGCAGTGGTGAATGTCTTCGACGCGATGATGAACAGAGTCNTCTCGGGCGTCACGTGGCTGAGNACATCGATGATGTCTGCGGGNTCGACATTGGAGACGAAATGACAGGTGATGTTCGGGTCGCGGTAGGCGCGCAGCGCCTGATACGCCATCGCTGGACCGAGGTCCGAGCCTCCAATGCCGATATTGACAACGTCGGTGATCNGCTCCCCGGTGGCGCCCCGGTGAGCACCCGATCGCACGGTATCCGCGAACACTTCCATGCGTCCCACGACGTTCTCCACGGCATCGGACACGTCCTCGCCGTCAACGGTGAACGAATCACTCGGCCGGCCGCGCAGAGCCACGTGCAGCGCCGCCCTGCCTTCGGTGCTGTTCACCCTGGTACCGGCGAACATCGCNTCGATGNCTTGCCGGACACCGGTCTGCTCAGCCAGGTCGATCAAAGATTCGAGCACGGGAGAATCAAGTCGCTGTCGACTGAAGTCGAAGGACATTCCGGCTGCGTTGATTCTGAGAAATCCTCGGTCACTTTGAAGGAGTGACCGAATGGACTCGTCACGCATTCGATGCGCCTCGTGACGTAGCGTCGACCATGCCGGGCACGCTGTTGGATCGACCGCTACCCGTTCAGCCATGTCGCTCTCCCCTGCACGTTCTGTGCATCATCACGTCAGCCGAATGCCCAGAAGGGTGTCCACCAACGTGGCCATCTCGCCGGGGCTCGCGNGGTCCTGCCCACCCCGGGTGAGGGCGGTGTGAACCCACGAATCGACCGCATCCANTGCAGACGGCGTGCGCAGATCATCCGCGAGAACCTCCCGCACTCGATCGATCAGCGGATCAACGGGCGGGCCGTACAGCAGTTGACTCGCCGCTGTCCAGCGCTGAAGCCGCTCACGTGCCCCTTCGAGTCCGTGCGGCGTCCAGACCCAATCTGTTCGATAGTGATGGGCGAGCAGCGCTAGGCGTATCGCCATCGGGTCAGTTCCCTCCCGGACCAACTGCGAGACGAAGACCAAATTGCCTCGGGACTTGCTCATCTTGTGTCCCTGCCACGCNACCATCCCGGAGTGCACGTAATGCCGCGCAAACGGCCATTCGCCGGTCAATCGATGCACCTCCGATGCNCCCATTTCGTGGTGGGGAAATGCAAGATCTGAGCCCCCTCCCTGGATATCGATGGTGGGACCGAGGTAGTCAAGGGCGATCGCGGCGCATTCAATGTGCCATCCGGGTCGGCCGTGTCCCAGCGGCGTATCCCAGGCCGGTTCTTCGGGACGTGCGTTCTGCCACACGAGGCAATCCAGAGGATGTTCCTTGCCTTCCCGCCCCGGATCTCCCCCGCGTTCGGCGAAGACAGCCACCATGTCGTCTTCGTCCAAGCCCGCGATGGACCCGAAGCGCTCGTCGTTCCTCACCCGGAAGTAAAGATCGTCGCCGACTGCGTAGACGTCCCCGGACTCCTGCAATTGCATCACCTTGCGAGCGACGGATGGGATCGACTCCACAGCGCCGATGTAGTGATCGGGCGGCAATACGTTGAGTCCGGCCATATCGTCACGAAACAGAGCTGTCTCACGGTCGGCGATTTCTCTCCAGTTCTCACCGGTGGCGACGGCCCGCTCGAGCAAGGGGTCATCGATGTCTGTGACGTTTTGGACGTATCGCACCTGATGCCCTGCGTCTCGCCACACCCGATTGATCATGTCGAAAGCAACATAGGTATTCGCATGCCCGATATGTGTTGCGTCATACGGGGTAATTCCGCACACGTACATCGTCGCGTGTGGCGCCGGAGCAGTCGGGCGGACGACACCGGTCGAGGTATCGAGAAGGGCGAGTGGTTTTCCCTTTCCGCGCAGAGCGCGCGGCATAGGTGCCGACCATGACTGCACGTGGGAAGCCTACTCAGGCATGCCCAATGCAGCGGTGCGCGCTTAGAAGACCGGCCACGGAATGGCGGGCCACTCCTGGTGTGGAAACGGGTAACGCCCCGAGTCAATCAAGGCCCGCACGCGAGCCGTCAATGCAACCAACTCGTCGGCGTTCACGAATGCGGCCAGTTCGGCAACGGACGTCCCATCCTTCGTGTTTCGGTCATCGTCTTCCAGGATTGTCAAGAGTTGCTGCAGCCGACGCACGTCCTGAGCATGGATTGACTCCCCGGCCCATCCCCACAGAACGGTCCGCAGTTTCGGCTCGCTCGCCAAGGACACACCGTGGTCGATGGCCCACACACGTCCGGTGTCGTCCGTGATGACGTGCCCACCTTTACGGTCTCCGTTGTTGATGACAGCGTCGAGCAGGGCCATATGTTGCAGTCGCTGGTCATCCGCATGCACCAGGGCGACCGGGCGACCGGATGCATCCTCGGCGCTCAAAACCTGGTGCCAATCCGGCGGGACCTCATCGGCCGACACGACATCGACGAGCCTGTGCGCGGGGTCCTCGGTGACCCACAGTTGGCACATGCCCGGACCCGCTGGTCCATCGTCTCGCCAGATGGTCGGTGGAATCAGATCGAACCCCAACATTCGGTCGACGTGATGTGCGGCGACCTCCCTACCGCTCAGGGTCCCGTCGGGAAAGTCCCACAGCGGACGTTCACCCTGTTGCGGCTTGTACACACACTTCAGTGATCCGCCGAGAGTGCATCTCCACGTGGCGTTGCTGGCGCTGACCAGTTGCCCGTCAATCTCGAGGTCATCGTGTGCAAGACGTTCACGAATATCGCGTGCCCAGATGTCGTCAGAATTCTCGCCGGGGATGCCGGTGTTCACGATCGCCGTTTGTATCCGTTGGCTCGTGGACACATGTGTCCCTGCGGATCGAGCGGCTGCTGACAAAAAGGGCACGCCGGACGACCACTGGACACAATCACGCGGGTGCGCTCGGCAAACGCTCGCGCATACGGCGCCGACATCCACACGCGAACAGTGTCGGGGCCCTCGGAGTCATCGTCGGCCAACTCCGGTGGCTCGAAGCCTTCGACGTCGGAGACGGCATGCGCTTCGATGATGACGAGGTTGTTCGCCTCGTCCCACCCCAGGGCCATCGCACCAACACGAAACTCCTCTTCCAGCGGGAGATCCAACGGCGCGTTGTCCGACAACTCCACCGGGGCCTTCTCGGGAACAACGTCTTCGGGGGCGCGTGAACCTCTGACCTCATCCAGCAGTTGATCTATCCGGTCTGACAGCGCATCCGCCTGCTGCTTCTCGAAGGCCACGGAAACGATCTCGTCCCCGGATTTCGCCTGCAGGTAGAAGGTGCGCTCACCCGGCATTCCCACCGTGCCAACCACAAACCGCTCGGGCAGCCGGAACTCCCATATCCGCCTAGCCACGACCGGCTCCCCCGCCGACCGGTGCGTCGGTCGAGACGTCTGCGCTTGTGCTCGCCAGGAACGCCACATCGGATCCGGTGTCATTGATCCGCACAACGAACGGCCGCACTTTGGTGTATCGCACGATCGACACCGAACACGGATCGACGCTTAACCGCTGGAAGGCATCGAGGTGCATACCGAGTGCGTCGGCGAGCACTGCCTTGATCACGTCACCGTGGCTGACGACCGCAAGGACGTCGGCATCACGTGACTGCTGCGTCCAGTCCCGGATGGCAGACACCGCGCGCATACTCATGGCCATTAAGGACTCCCCGTCAGGAAAGGTGACAGCGCTCGGGTGACTTTGCACCTGCTTCCACAGCGGCTTCTTGGCCAACGTTGCAAGCGACTGTCCGGTCCATGTCCCGTAGTCACACTCAATGAACCGTTCGTCAACGACTACGTCGCTGGCAGTTCGTTCTTGCTGCACGTGGATATATTCAGCCGTTTCGCGGGTGCGCTCGAGGGGAGATGTCACGATGGTGGTGAAGGGCACTGCAGCGAGCCGGCGCGCCAAGGCCGTCGCCTGCTCCTGACCTACCTCGTCCAGGGTGACCCCGGGGCTCCTGCCGGCGAGGATCCCTCGCTCGTTGGCCGAGGTTCGACCATGGCGAACAAGAACAATGGTGGGCACCACGTCAGCCTATGAGGCATTCATTCCTTCGGCACGCACACGTCCGGTGGCCGATGGGGTACCTATAGCGCGCTGATTGTTCCCGTCGCCAATAGCGCCAGCAGGAGGCTTCCTAACACGACCCGGTAGATCACGAAGGGCAGAAAGGAGCGGGTGGAGACCCAGCGAATCAACCACGCGATGACGAGATAGCCGATGGTCAGAGCGATGATCGTGGCGAGAATGGTCTGACCCCATTGCACGTTGTCATCCGAGCCAATCTTCGTCGCCTCGTAGAGACCGGATGCGAGTACCGCGGGAATGGCCAGCAGGAACGCGTAGCGCGTGGCGGCGGATCGTGAATACCCCATGGCCAGGCCGACCGAGATCGTGGCACCCGAGCGTGACACTCCTGGGATCAATGCCAACGCTTGGCCGAACCCGAACAGCAATCCGTCTTTGGCGTTAAGAGCCTCAAGTGCCTTGGTCTTGGAGCCCCAACGGTCGACGAGACCAAGAATGATGCCGAAGACGATCAAGACCGTTGCGACGAGCCACAGGTTGCGGGCGGCCGTTTCGATGACGGGAGCAAAGGTGAATCCGAGGATGGCTATCGGTAGCGTGCCGATGATCACGTACCAGCCCATCCGTGCGTCGATACTCCCCCGCACCTCGGGCCGACGAAGGCTAACGAACCATGTCGACAGAATGCGCGCCAAGTCTCGACGGAAGTAGATCAACACCGCGATCTCGGTACCGATTTGGGTAACAGCGGTGAAAGCAGCTCCGGGATCACCCCAGCCGAACAGCCGGGAGACGATCAGAACATGGGCGGAACTCGATATCGGCAGGAACTCTGTGAGCCCCTGAACAACCCCAAGGATGACTGCTTCGAGCCACCCGATGGGTTCGTCCATCAATCAGCCAGTCCCGACGCTTCCAGAACCTGCGACATCATCCGCAGCGTGCCGACGCGCTCGTCGATGGTTCCCGCGAAGGAACTAATGCTGAGAGTGGTGACACCCGCCTCGGCGTATGCGTGGAGTCGTTCACCGATTCGTTCCGGCGGTCCCAACAGTGACGTCTTGTCCAAGAATTCGAACGGCACCGCCGCGGCAGCTCCCGCGTAGTCCTTACTCATGTATTTGTCCTGAACGTCGATTGCCGCCTGTTCGTATCCCATGCGACTCATGAGCTGGTTGTAGAAGTTCTTGTCTCGCGAACCCATACCACCGACATACAACGCCGCGTAGGGGCGCACCAACTCTGCGCACGCCTCGACGTCTGTTCCTGGAACGACGGGCACGGTGGGAACAACATCGAACCCCTCCATCGTCTTGTCGACTTTCGCTCGACCAGCGACGATCGGCTCCATCAGTCCGGCCGCATCCTCCGGACTAAAGAAGATGGCGAGCCACCCGTCGGCGATTTCGCCGCACAGCTCGAGATTCTTCGGCCCGATGGCCGCCAGGTAAATTGGCAAGGAATCACGAACGGGGTGAACGGTCAGCCTGAGCGACTTCCCGGGACCGTCGGGCAACGGCAGCTGCCAGAACTCTCCGTCGTAGGACACTCGCTCACGTCGAAGGGCCATGCGCACGATGTCGACGTACTCCCGTGTCCGCGCAAGAGGCCTGTCGAACCGCACTCCGTGCCAACCCTCAGATACCTGCGGCCCGGATACACCCAGGCCGAGACGGAAACGCCCCCCGGACAGCGTGTCCAAGGTGGCCGCGGTCATCGCGCAGTTGGCCGGTGTTCGACCGGGAATCTGAAAGATTGCCGCTCCGACGTCGATCGTCGTCGTTTGTGCGGCGATCCAACTCAGCACGGTGGCGGCATCGGAGCCGTAAGCCTCGGCTGCCCAGGCCACCGCGTAGCCAAGACGGTCGGCTTCGCGAGCCACTTCGAGATTGTCGGCGTCGTTACCGGCGCCCCAGTAACCCAGGTTCACTCCCAATTTCATAACGCCACCCTAGGGCCAAAGCCGCCTCCACGGCCCGTTGACCAATAGCGTGCGGTTATGCAGCAACGACCGCTCGGAAGATCCGGTCTCTGGGTGGGACGCATCGGCCTGGGAACCATGACCTGGGGACGCCAAACCGATGAGTACGAGGCGCGCGATCAGTTAGCTGCGTTCTTGGATGTTGGCGGCACATTGATCGACACTGCCGACAGCTACGCCAAGGGCGTGAGCGAGGAAATGCTCGGCATGCTCATCCAGGAATTCGATTGCCGCGCCGACATCGTGCTCGCCACCAAGGCAGTGCAACGTCCCGACACTGAGCGTCGGCTGGATGCGAGCAGAGGCCACCTGGTGAGCGCCCTGGATGCGTCCTTGAAGCGTTTGGACGTCGACCACGTTGATCTGTGGCAACTGCATCGATGGGACTCCTGGACACCGATCGAAGAGACGCTGTCCGCCGTGGACCACGCACTGCGGTCAGGGAAAGCCCGCTACGTCGGAATCTCCAACTACAGCGGGTGGCAAACAGCCCGCGCCTGCACGCTGCAGGAAACACGCGGTGTCGCCCCATTCGTCACGACCCAGATGGAGTACTCCTTACTCGAGCGGGGAATCGAGCGAGAGATCGTCCCCGCTGCCCCGTCGCTGGGAATCGGTATTTTGCCGTGGTCTCCCCTCGGCCGAGGGGTTTTGACAGGCAAGTACCGGCACTCCATTCCTATTGATTCTCGCGGCGGGAATCCGGACACCAGTGGGTTCGTCAACGCCTACAACAACGAACGCTCTCATCGCATCGTGGATGCGGTCTGTACCGCCGCCGAGGGCCTCGATGCGGCACCGGGTGAGGTTGCCCTCGCATGGCTGCGCGATCGCCCCGGCGTTGTCGCCCCCATCGTGGGTGCTCGCACGACGCAACAGTTGATCTCCGCCCTCGGCAGTGAGGAACTCGAATTGCCGAGTGAGATTGTCACCGCCCTCGATGACATTTCCGAACCTGATGCGGGGTATCCCGAGGCTGGTTGGGCGCAACGCCGGTAAACGCACGCTTCTCGGCGTAGGCTCGCAGGGTGTCTCAGCGCCAGAGCACCTGGGAATTCCGCGAGGTGAGCGTCTCACGCGATACCCCGCGGGAGGAGGCGCGGCAGATTCTCACGTCCACTGCCGAAACCGGCCGATGGGAACTGGATCGGACACGAATTTTCCGTGACGGCAGACGTCACTACCGTCTCCGCCGCNGGATCTACCGGGTGATGCGCACCGCGTAATGGGTGTCAGCAGGCCATCAAGAATCGGTACAGCGTGCGCACACCGAACGTGAGTCCATCGATCGGTACGCGCTCGTCAACTCCGTGAAATAGCCGCCAGTAGTCAAGGTTCTCGGGCATTCGCAGTGGAGAGAAGCCGTAGCAATCAATCCCGAGGCTGGACAGAGCCTTCGCGTCGGTCCCTCCACTGATCATGTACGGAACAGCGCGCGCAGCCGGATCCTCCTGACGAAGAACACTTGCCATGAGTTCGAACGTCGTGGTTTCGAATGATGTCTCGACTGCGACGTCGTCATTCAACGTCTCGATGTCGATGTGCTCTCCTACGAGTGACCGGATGGTCTCGTCGAACTCAGCTTCGTATCCCGGCAAGAATCGCCCGTCGACGTGCGCTAACGCTTCGGTCGGAATGACGTTGACCTTGTAGCCCGCCTCGAGCATGGAGGGGTTCGCGGTGTTTTGCAGGGTAGCCCCAACCAGCATGCCCAGTGTCCCGAGCTTGGCCAAGATCGCTTCCGTGTCGTCCTCACGAAGTTCTAGCCCGTAGGCCTGGGAGAGATCTGCAAGGAAGCGTTCCACGGTCTTCGTTCGACGAATGGGCCATCGGTGGCGCCCAATACGCACCACGGCGTGCGCAAGTTCGGTCACTGCGTTGTCAGTGTGGATCATGGAGCCGTGTCCGGCACGCATCGATGCCCTGAGCCGCAGCCACTTGATTCCCTTCTCCGCTGTCTGTATCGGGTACAGCCGTAGGTCATCGGCGATGGAAAGTGAAAAACCGCCGACCTCACCAATGGCCTCAGACGCGCCGGCGAAAAGATCAGGTCGATTGTCGACGAACCAACGAGACCCATGCACCATGCCGGCTTCCTCGTCGGGAAAGAACACCACAATGACNTCACGTCGGGGNCGTTCTCCGGTTCGGCCCCAGTGGCGCGCCACAGCCGTGATCATCGCGTCCATGTTCTTCATGTCCACGGCACCTCGGCCCCAGATGAAGCCGTCGTCGACTTCCGCCGCGAAAGGTGGGTGGGTCCATTCGCTTGCCACGGCTGGGACGACATCCAAATGCCCGTGCACGACCAAGGCCGGAGCGCTGGAGTCGACGCCTGGTATTCGTAGGGCCGCTCCTCGACGTCGATCATTGCTCGTGACAATGATCTCGGGATCCCACCCCGTTTCGCGCAGCCGCTCCGCGCAGTACTCCGCGGCCTCTGCCTCGCCCACCGTTCGGGGATCTGGACCCCAATTGCTCGTGTCGATTCGAATCAGATCGCGCGTAATGGCGACCGCATCGCCTTCCATTTCGGATGACCAGGAATCACGTGGCACCTTGGACACGCTTCCATCCTGCCGCGTCGGCGGTCGTGGGCGCAGGGATATGCTGTGCCCCGCTTNTTTTTCCTTCGTCCGGGTGGCGGAATTGGCAGACGCGCTAGCTTGAGGTGCTAGTGCCCTTTACGGGGCATGGGGGTTCAAGTCCCCCCTCGGACACAGTNGCTGGCCCCGGGGTTGATCCCCGGGTCCCGCTGCACTCTCACTTTTCCGCGGACATCTCCTACGCTCCCGGTGTGCGAACGCGTCTGGCCCCAACCCCCAGCGGTTTCGTTCACGAAGGAAACCTCGTCAACTTCCTCGTCATTGCTCGCTTGGCTGCAACATTCAATGCGGACGTGGCTTTGCGAATCGATGACATTGATCAAGCGAGAGTTCGGGACGCTTACATCGACGACATCTTCCGGGTATTGACGTGGCTGGAAATTCCGTGGACCAACGGACCTCGATCCGCTGCCGACATGCCGCAATGGACCCAACGCCAACGCCTCGACCGGTATCAACGGGCCCGGGAAGAGTTATGGATGACAGGTCTGGCGTATCACTGCACGTGCTCGCGGACGCAGTGGGGCTCCTTTACGGGGGACTCATGCCCTAGTGATTGTCGCCACCGCAACGTCGCCTTCGAACCGAATCGAACAGCTACCCGAGTCCACCTCGACGATCTACCTGATCCGATTATCTGGCGTCGCGACGATCTCCCCGCTTACCACCTGACGTCTGTNGTCGATGACCATGACGGACTCATCAATCTGGTCGTGCGAGGTGAGGATCTGGAATCAGCCACCAACGTTCAGCGCTTCATCTCGAAAGCCTTGCCGGGCAATACGTTCCACGAGGCGCTCGTGGTGCACCATCCCCTCGTCACATCCGAGGGNCGCAAACTTTCCAAGAGCGCCGGCGCACGGTCGTCACCGTTGCCGTGCTCGGAAGACGTCCGTGTCGATGTGTCGGAAGTGGCCGCTAAGTACTCGGCGTCTGCCCAGGCTGTTCTGCGTCGAAATTTCGAAGATTGAAGTACCAGACGTAGTACGCCGCGATAGCAGGGCCGCCCACGACAATCAGATAGGGAACGACGCCACCCAGGCCTCTGCCTATGTAGTCGAAGGCTTGCCAGACGAGCGCAACCGCTAGGACGATGAATATGAGGCTGAAGAGCAGACTTTGGGGTCGCCGGGCACTCCACGGACGCGATGACAACTGGGCTTCTTCTTCGGGATCCATCCGAGGACTATGTCACCTAGCGATGGTCGCTGGCAGGGAAATCAACGGGAAATCGGGGAGATAGTGCCGCCACCCGTTCGCGGTAAACGAACTCCCCCACATGGACGGCCATATGGTTGGCTACCGGCATGGCGCACGTGACCGAGGAACTCGACACCATTCTCATCGATCGCGACGCTGAAAACGCAACCGTGGCCGTCGTCACCCTTAATCGACCCGAGCGCCTCAATGCGTTGACACCCGAAATGGGTCCGTTCTATGCGGCGACACTGCAAAAACTCGACGCAGACCCATCAGTGCGCGCCATCGTCGTGACCGGCGCCGGCCGTGGATTCTGCTCGGGCGCCGACCTGAGCTCCCTCGCAGGGAGCACCGACGACCTCTTGGGGTATGTGCGCGGGCAAACAATCGACAGTCTTCCACTCGTGGCACTGACACTGGCGACTCCTGTTGCCACCGCCATCAACGGTCCGTGCGCCGGGATCGGTTTTGTGTTGGCTATGAGCGCGGACGCTCGCTTCGTGTCCTCTGACGCCACCCTGAGCACGACGTTCGCGCGTCTCGGACTCGTCGCCGAATACGGCATCGCATGGCTTCTTCCGCGGCTGGTCGGCCTGCCGGTCGCCACCGATCTCTTGCTGTCGGGGCGGACGGTCACCGGTGAGGAAGCCGACCGCCTCGGACTGGCGACCAGCACCGACGACGCTGTCGCCTCGGCTCTGACCTGGGCACGCGAAATCGCCACGCACAGCTCGCCGCGGTCCACAGCCATGATGAAACGCCAGTTGCTGGAAGCCGAAGGACTCACCCTTCCCGAGGCCTTGACCAAGGCTCTGGACGCGATGGCGGAAGCCTTCACCTGGCCGGACCTCGCGGAGGCACTCGCGGCTCGTGCCAACAAGCGTGCTCCACAATTTCCCGACCCGCCGGGACGCGACTAAGGCAACTGTCCGGCGTGGGCGAGCGCCATCCGAATCAAACGGCCTTGGCCGCCGCTCATCTCCAGCTGGAAGGCGGGGCTGGTGGCCTCCTGGGGGGTCACCCAAACCAAGTCGAGAGCGTCTTGACTGGGGGCGCAGTCGCCATCGATCGGAACAACATAGGCCAACGACACGGCGTGCTGGCGCGGGTCATGAAAACCCGAAACGGTCTCGTCGGGGAAGTACTCGACGATGGTGAACGGTTGAGGAGATGTAGGTACCTGTGGTAACGCCATAGGTCCGAGGTCCTTCTCCAAGTGCCGCAGCAGTGCGTCCCGCACCCGCTCCCCGTACATCACACGGCCGGAAACCACCGCGCGACTAATCGAGCCATCAGGTAGGCCACGCAGCAGCAAACCGACCGTGGTGACCTGCCCGCGCTCGTCGGTACGCACGGGAACGGCGTCGACGTAAACCATCGGGACTCGCTCCCGGGCCGACTCAAGATCTGATTCCGACAGCCAGGCCGCACGCGTATCCAGCATGTCGCTCATCTCTATCCCTCCACCAGCGATGCGGCCGCGCACTTCGGATGCTGACCTGCGTGTTCGCGCATGATCGACTCCTGAGCTGGACCATACTGGCGAACCGGTCACCTTGGCGCCAGATGTTGGCGGACTCTAGGACCCGTCAGAACGTCAATGGCTCATTGACATGGCCTTCATGGGAACATCAGGCATGGCATCCGCAACCCCTGCAAAAGACGGCGGCCTTCGTCCGGATGGCTCCGAGTACCCCGTAACCAAGAGTGACACAGAATGGAGAGACCGCCTCAGCGCACAGGCGTACCACGTGCTGCGCGAGGCAGGAACCGAGCCACCCTTCGTTGGCGAATACACCGACACCACGCGCGCCGGAACCTACCGATGTCGTGCCTGCAGCGCGGAGTTGTTTCGCTCCACGACAAAGTTCGATTCGCACTGCGGATGGCCCAGCTTCTACGCACCACAAAAATCCGACGCAGTCGTCTTGCTGCAGGACACTTCCCTGGGACAGGTCCGCACCGAAGTGCGCTGCTCCTCCTGTGGTGGACACCTCGGCCATGTTTTCGAAGGTGAGGGATACCCGACACCTACCGATCTGCGCTACTGCATCAACTCGATCTGTCTCGAACTCGACGAGGAACCCGTCGATTAGACCGGCCAGAACCACGTGCACTGGCCAGGGACTAAACACCCGGTCGGCGTGCCCACACTCCGGCGACGCATCTTCGCCGTAGCCTGACCCAGTGCACAGCGTTCCCGCACCCCACGAGGCGTTCGAGACCCGCGTGCAAGCTCTGCTTGATGTGCCGATCCGTCCGGAATTCTCGATCGAGCAGGCCCCGTCTCCGCAGCGGCTCGCGCCGCACGCTTTCACCCTCACAGCCGATGCCGTCACAGACGGCTCATCGGCCTCCGTCGGAACCCATGTGGAATCCGCATCGGGTCGATTCGTCGTCCTGCACGACCCCGACGGCGTGGATGAATGGGAAGCAAATGACCGCATCGTCATCTTCGCTCGTTGCGATGTCGAGCCCGAACTGCTGGCTGATCCGCTGATCCACGAGGTGGCATGGAGTTGGGTGACCGAGGCCCTGGACAACCATGAGGTGGCCCAACTGGGCGGGACGGTCACCGTGTCGTCCGGCACCTCGTTCGGCAGCATGGCCGAGCGGCCGGGTGATGGGCTGGTCGAGATCCGCGCGTCGTGGACCCCGCTTGAGGATGACCTCACCGTTCACCTGTCCTTGTGGATCGAGATTCTGGCTACCCTGGCCGGCCTCCCTCCTGTTCCGGCGGGTGTCGCCACCGTGGGTGGGCGTCGGGCCACCCACACGTGACGCCCACCAAGGACGGGCCCGCGGGAGACTCGAATCACACGGAGGACTGCGAAACCATCGATGAGTCTCCCCCGCTGGAGCCCTTGACTCTGCGAGACGGCCTATCGCCGGTTATCGACACCCCTGATGCTCTGCAGGCCTACGCCCGTGCCATCGAGCAGGGATCAGGACCCGTCGCGCTCGATGCCGAGCGAGCGTCGGGATATCGCTACTCCATGCGGGCCTATCTGATCCAGGTACGCCGCGCGGGCGCCGGCACCGCCCTGATCGATCCGATTGCAGTGCCGGACCAGACACCCCTGAATGATGCAATGGGCGAAGCGGAGTGGATTTTGCACGCCGCAACCCAGGACCTGCCGTGTCTGGAGGAAGTCGGCCTTCGCCCTCGCGCGCTGTTCGACACCGAAGTTGCCGGAAGACTCCTGGGGCGCGAGCGCGTCAGCCTAGCCGCGCTGGTGGCGAGCGAGCTCGGCTTTGAACTCGAGAAGGGCCACGGCGCCACGGACTGGTCGAAGCGACCGCTGAGTACGGGACAACTCACGTACGCCGCGCTCGACGTCGAGGTGCTCGTCGAATTGCGCAATGCCCTGCACGCAGAACTTCTCGCCACCGATCGATGGGACATCGCCTCTGAGGAATTCGAACACCTTCGAGGCTTTCAGCCGAAAGACAGGGGACCCGAACCGTGGCGTCGCCTCTCGGGCATGCACAAGTTGCGATCCCCTCGACAGTGGGCGTTGGCGCGCGGTCTGTGGCAGGAGCGAGATGCCATCGCGCAGCGCACGGACACCGCACCCGGGCGGCTCATCCCGGATTCGGCGATCGTGGCGGCCGTTGTTGCCGACCCGGCCGATGCGCCCGGGTTATTGACGGCCAAGGGGTTCCACGGCCGCGCCGCCCGGAAATATCGGGATCGATGGTGGGCGGCGCTAGAAAGGGCTCGCTCCCTGCCCGAGGATCAGTGGCCGGTCCGACCTGCGCGCAGTGACGGTCCACCGCCGGCACGTTCGTGGTCGGACAAGGATCCGGCGGCAGCCGAACGCCTCGCCGCCGCTCGCGAGTGGATGGACCACCTGGTCGAATCCTGGGGCGTGGCACCAGAGATCATTCTCACTCCTGACCTGATGCGCCGGTTGTGCTGGGACCCGCCCGCCCCGGTGACCGATGACAGCATTCGGGCCTACCTCGCCGCTGGCGAGGCGCGCGCGTGGCAAATAGAGCTGTGCACACCGGGACTGGTGAAAGCCCTCACGGGGGTAGAAACTTAAGTTACTAGCCAGTAACATATGGGTTTCACGCCGCCGTCAAGGAGCCATCCATGAGCAGCCTTCAGCCTGTCGTTTTCGTTGATGGGGCACGTACGCCCTTCGCCCGCGCCGGAAGCCTCTACGCCCACACCCGGGCCGATGACCTCATGGTCAAGGTCATCCGCGAGTTGATGCGCAGGAATCCCTCACTGCCCCCCGAGCGCATCGACGACATTGCGGTCGCAGCCGCCACCCAAACGGGCGACCAAGGCATGAATATCGGTCGGTCGGTGGCCCTGCTCTCCGGTCTCCCGAGCACGGTCCCCGGCTACTCCATCGACCGCTGGTGCGCCGGAGCAATGACGGCGGTGACCACGCTGTCGGCGTCGATCATGGCGGGTGCCTACGACGTGGCGATCGCGGGAGGCGTCGAACACATGACGCATCACCCGATGGGCGAAGGAATCGATCCGAACCCCCGCTACCTGGCCGAGAAACTGGTCGACCCGGAAGCGTTGCTTATGGGCAAGACCGCCGAGAACCTCCACGACCGATTCCCGCACCTGACGAAGGAGCGTGCGGACGCCTACGCAGTCGCGAGCCAAGAGAAGACAGCCAAGGCGTACGCCAACGGCCTGCTGCAGCCCGACCTCGTCCCCGTCGCCACGCGTGATGCCGAGAACGGTTGGGGGTACGTCACGACTGATGAAGGTCCGCGCCCGGGCACCTCGATGGAAGGCCTGGCCGGATTGAAGACTCCGTTCCGTCCGCATGGCCGGGTCACCGCCGGGAACGCATCGGCGCTCACCGACGGCGCCACCGGTGCCGTTCTCGCGTCCGAGGTGGTGGCCCGCGAACTCGGATTGTCGGCAAAGATGCGCATGGTCGGTTTCGCTTTCGCGGGTGTCGAGCCCGAAGTGATGGGTGTTGGACCCGTACCAAGCACCGAGAAGGCCTTGCAACGAGCCGGCATGACTATTGCCGACATTGATCTGTTCGAAATCAACGAAGCATTCGCCGTGCAAGTCCTCGCATTCCTTGATCACTTCGAGATGGCCGACGATGATCCGCGGGTCAATCCCATGGGTGGTGCTATCGCGGTGGGTCACCCCCTCGCATCCAGCGGTATCCGCTTGATGACGAACCTCGCTCGCGACTTTGAAGCCAACCCCGATGCTCGATACGGCATCACCACGATGTGTATCGGCCTTGGTATGGGCGGCACGGTGATCTGGGAGCGGGTCGAGGAGGACGCCAAGTGACTGACGTGACGTTCCCCGATGAGGTCGTCACCGAAGCCAAGCTCCGTCTTGTCGACATACCCAGCGGCACTTTTGGCCTCATTTCCCTGGACAACGGTCGAGACCATACGCGCCCGTCGACGTTCGGGCCGCAGGGTCTGCGTTCGCTGCACGCCGCCATTGACGAGGCAGCAGCGACGCCCGGCATCGTCGGTATCGGCGTGACGGGAAAGCCCTTCATCTTCGCGGTGGGTGCTGATCTGTCAGCCATCGGAGTCGTCGCCGACTCCAGCATCATCGAAGAGTTCTCCAAGCTCGGCCACGACGTCTTCCGTCGACTCGGCGAGCTATCCGTCCCCACCTTCGCATTCGTCAACGGCGCCGCCATGGGCGGTGGACTGGAACTGGCCCTGCACTGCAACTACCGCACCCTCGACGCCAGTGCGGCGGGGCTCTCCCTGCCGGAGGTCTTTCTCGGACTGGTGCCCGGGTGGGGTGGGGCGTGGCTGCTGCCGCACCTCATCGGGCCCCAGCGGGCGTTGGACGTGATCATCAACAACTCAATGAATCAGAACAAGCAACTGCGGCCGGCACAGGCCGCCGAACTTGGTGTAGTGGACGTGGTCTTCGAGCCCGCCGACTTCCTCGAGCAGTCGCTGGCGTGGGCCGATGACGTCATCTCCGGTAGGACACGCATTGAACGGCCCGCTGCGGACACCGAGTCGTGGGATCAGGTCGTCGCGGGCTACCGGGCTGGTGTCGACGCACGCATCCACGGGGCAACCCCAGCTCCGTACCGTGCCCTGGATCTTGTCGAGGCTGCCAAGACCGCCAACCGGGACGATGCTTTCGCTGCAGAAGACACCGCTCTGACTGATTTGGTGATGAGTGATGACCTGCGGGCCTCTTTATATTCGTTCGACTTGGTGCAACGACGGGCGAAGAAGCCGGTCGGTGTTCCCGACAAGGAACTAGCTCGACCCGTAACCAAGGTTGGCATCGTGGGCGCTGGCCTGATGGCGAGCCAGTTGGCGATGCTCTTCGCTCGACGTTTGCAGGTCCCGGTGGTCATGACCGACCTCGATCAGGAACGGGTCGACGCCGGTGTCGGTCGCGTGCATGCAGACATCGATGCGCTCGCAGCCAAAGGGCGCCTCTCAGCGGACAAGGCGAGTCGGCTTAAGGGCTTGGTCTCCGGAAGCACCGACGTCGCTGCGTTCGCCGGTGCCGAATTCATTCTCGAAGCCGTCTTCGAAGACCTGTCCGTCAAGAAGAAGGTATTCGCCGCGATCGAGGACGTCGTCTCTGAGACCTGCATCCTGGCAACGAACACATCCTCGCTGTCGGTAACCGCCATGGCCTCGGATCTGCGGCACCCCGAGCGCGTCGTCGGTTTTCACTTCTTCAACCCCGTCGCCGTCATGCCCCTGCTCGAGATTGTCCGTGCGGAGAAGACAGATGAGGCATCCGTGGCGACCGCCTTCGCCGTCGGCAAGGAATTGAAGAAGTCCTGCGTGCTGGTGGCCGACGCCCCTGCGTTCGTGGTCAATCGGCTGTTGATCCGCTACCTCAGCGAAATCACGCGGTCTGTCGACGAAGGTTCCGAGTTCGAGGTGGCCGACCGGGCGATGAATCCCCTAGGACTACCGATGACCCCGTTCTCCCTCTTACAACTGGTGGGGATGGGCGTTGCTGCACACACGTCGGCCTCTATGCACGAGGCCTTCCCCGACCGCTACTACCTCTCCCCCAATCTGCAACGCATGCTGGATGAAGGACTGAATGCGGTCTGGGTGTGGAACGACGACGGAACAGCCACGCTGGACCCGCGCGTGGCCGAGGTNTANCAGCGTGGTGACANNGTTCTTGACGAGNACCAGATCCGCGCCCGCGCTCTCGACGCACTCGCCGATGAGGCTCGTCGGATGCTGGATGAAGGTGTCGTGGCCGAGGCCCAAGACATCGACCTGTGCATGATTTTGGGCGCCGGTTGGCCCTTCTGGCTGGGTGGTTTGACCCCGNTGCTGGATCGGACGGGAACCTCGGAACGCGTTACGGGCCNGCGGTTCTTGGCACCGGGCGTTGCGTCTCTTCCGGCGTAGGCGAATCGGCTGGCCCCGCCGCGACCCATTCGACGATGTCTCGGGAAATCTGCTGACTGCTCAACCCGATGTGCTCNAGAATNTGCTGCCGCTTGCCGTGCGGAAGGAAGGTCCGAGGAATTCCAAAGAGNCGGGTCGGGGCCNCCACGNGGGCATCCTGCATCGCCTGAGAGATTCCNGCACCGATACCGCCCACCCGAACTCCGTCCTCGATAACCACCACACGTCGACCCNGGCGGCTCATCTCGACCAGGTCCGGGGAGATNGGTAACGCCCACCGTGGGTCNACGACACGGGTCGTGATCCCCTGATCTCGTAGTCGCGCCGCCACGTCGAGCGCGACGCTGCAGAAACTGCCGATAGCCACGATGAGAACATCCACCTCGTCTTGGTCGTGGTCGAAGAGAACGTCGACTCCCCCTTGTGCGCGCACGGACGGGATGTCCGGACCGAGAGCACCCTTGGCAAAACGGACCACCGATGGTGCGTCGGAGATCGCGATGGACTCCCGGAGCGCACGGCGCAAGGTTGACTCATCGCGGGGGGCCGCTAGGTGTAAGCCGGGGACGATGCCGAGCATCGCCATATCCCACATTCCGTTATGGCTCGGCCCATCGTCACCGGTCACGCCGGCACGGTCCAACACGAACGTCACGCCCGCGTTGTGGAGGGCGCAATCCATCAGGACCTGATCGAAAGCGCGATTGAGGAACGTGGCATACACCGCCACCACGGGGTGCAATCCGCCGTAGGCCAGGCCGGCGGCACTCGTAGCCGCATGCTGCTCCGCGATCCCGACGTCGTAGGTTCGATCCGGGTAGCTCGCTGCGAATCGCTCCAGGCCGGTGGGCCCCAGCATCGCAGCGGTGATCGCAACGACGTCGGTCTCGTCGCGTCCGATCTGGAGCATCTCGTCAGCGAAGATCGATGTCCACGTCGGTCCGGATTGCGTAAGGGGCTGACCGGTGTCCGGATCAATCACCCCGACGCCGTGAAAACGATCCGCTTCGTCGTTTTCGGCCGGGGCGTAGCCACGCCCCTTGGTCGTGATCGCGTGGACGATCACCGGCTGNTGGAAATCGCGTGCNCGCCCCAGAGCGAATTCNAGCTCNTGCTCGTCGTGGCCGTCGACGGGGCCGATGTANTTCANCCCAAGATCCTCGAAAAGCCCCTGCGGCGCCACCACATCCTTNACGCCNTTCTTCACTCCGTGCAAAGCGTCATAGAGCGGGCGNCCNACGAAGGGAGTNCGTTGAAGGAAACCCTTCCCCCACGTCATGAACCGTTCGTAGTTGCGCGTGGTGCGCAGTGTTGCGAGATGGTGCGCGAGGCCGCCGATCGTCGGCGAATATGACCGCTCGTTGTCGTTCACCACGATCACTACCGGGCGATTGGACGCCGCGATGTTGTTGAGCGCCTCCCACGCCATNCCCCCGGTCAGCGCACCGTCGCCGATGACGGCNACNACGTGCCGGGAACCGAGAAGNCCTCGGCGCTCCCACGCCTTGGCCAAACCATCGGCGTAGGAGATCGCGGTGGACGCATGCGAGTTCTCCACGATGTCGTGAGCGCTCTCCTCCCGTGAGGGGTATCCCGACAGTCCGCCTTCGCGACGCAGGGAGTCAAAGTCGGGGCCACGTCCGGTGAGGATCTTGTGCACGTACGCCTGGTGTCCGGTGTCCCAAATGATCGCATCGTCGGGTGAATAGAAGACCCGATGCAGAGCGATTGACAGCTCCACGACGCCGAGATTGGGGCCAAGGTGCCCACCGGTAGCGGCAACCTTCTCCACCAGAAATGACCGAATCTCCTCCGCCAGCTGCGGTACCTCAGACGGCGGGAGCGCCCGGACGTCATGGGGGCTTCGGATCCGCTCGAGGAGTCGGTAGGTGTGGTTCATCGCCCCGGCAGTCTAGGCCCGAAGCCGTGCGACGGCAGCATCACAGCCTCCCCGGTGCGCCCCACGACTGGCAGCGAATGTGCTCNAAGACGGGCCTGCAGACCGATCCGCGGGCGCTACAGCAGCGACCGCAGTACGAACGGCAGGATCCCGCCGTGCCGGTAGTAATCCGCCTCACCAGGAGTATCGATGCGCACGGTGGCGGAGAATTCCACGATCTGACCGGATGGTGACATGGCTTCTACCGGCACCGTGCTCGGCACCGGACCGCCGTTCATCTCGTCGATCATCGAAATGCTGATCGTTTCGTCACCTTCGAGACCCAGTGAGGCAGCACTGGCGCCCTCGGGAAACTGCAGCGGCAGTACACCCATTCCGATCAAGTTCGACCGGTGGATCCGCTCATACGACTCGGCTATCACCGCCTTGACCCCAAGCAACGCCGTGCCCTTCGCAGCCCAGTCCCGACTGGACCCAGATCCGTACTCCTTACCCGCCACGATGACCAGAGGAATATTCCGCTCGGCGTAGGACGTCGCCGCGTCGAATATCGGGACCACCACGTCGTCACCCTGCGTGAAGTCGACGGTGAAGCCACCCTCGACTCCGTCGAGCATCAAATTCTTCAAGCGAATATTCGCGAACGTGCCGCGAATCATGACTTCGTGGTTGCCTCGCCGCGAACCGTAGGAGTTGAAGTTCGCGCGTTCGACGCCGTGCTCACTGAGGTACTTTCCTGCCGGGCTGTCGGCTTTGATCGAACCGGCCGGTGAAATGTGGTCCGTGGTGACCGAGTCGCCTAACAATGCCAAGACGCGAGCGCCCGAAATGTTTGCGATCGGCTGCGGGTCACGTTGCAGAGCGTCGAAGTAGGGAGCCTTGCGGACGTAGGTGCTCGCACTGTCCCAGGCGAAGACGTCCCCTTCGGGTGTGGGGAGGCTCTTCCAACGGTCGTCACCCTCGAAAACATCCCGATATCTGCTGGTGAACATCTCTGCGTCGATGGATGCGTCGATGGTTGCCTGAACCTCATCCGCACTCGGCCAGATATCTGCCAGATACACAGGAGTTCCATCCNCCGACGTCCCCAGTGGCTCTCGTGTGATGTCGATATCCATCGACCCCGCGATCGCGTAGGCGACCACCAGCGGAGGGGATGCGAGGTAGTTCATCTTGACGTCGGGGTTGATACGTCCTTCGAAATTTCGATTTCCACTCAGGACCGACGTGACCGCCAGATCGGCTTCGTTGACGGCGGCGCTT
This sequence comes from Micrococcales bacterium, assembly GCA_002728915.1. Classification (GTDB taxonomy): domain Bacteria; phylum Actinomycetota; class Actinomycetes; order S36-B12; family S36-B12; genus S36-B12. Next base: position 25,562 of record PBWE01000031.1, on the reverse strand, counting down.
ACCTCGGGGATCAACGGCCCGGAATTGCCGATACATGTCGTGCAGCCGTAACCCACGATGTCAAAGCCCAGCTTCTCTAGATAGGGCAGCAAGCCTGACTTCTCGTAATAGTCCGTCACGACTTTCGATCCTGGAGCCAAGGTGGTCTTNACCCACGGCTTNCTGGTTAGTCCCCGCTCGACTGCATTCTTGGCCAGCAGTCCGGCACCGATCATGACCGAGGGATTCGACGTATTGGTGCACGAGGTGATCGCCGCAATGGTCACGGCCCCGTGGCCGATCTCCACGTGCTCGCCAGCGATCTCCACATTCGCCCGANCTTCGGGGGCATCGGTGTAGTCGGCAAGGGCGCGGGTGAAGTCCTGGCGAGCCTGAGACAACAGCACCCTGTCTTGGGGCCGTCGCGGTCCAGCGAGCGAAGGCTCGATGGTGCCGAGGTCCAATTCCAGATACTCCGAATAGATCGGCTCGGCGCTTGGATCGAGCCACAGACCTTGTTCGCGGGCGTACGTCTCCACCAGAGCGATCTGATCCTCATCGCGTCCTGTGAGTCGTAGATAGTCCAGGGTGGCGTCGTCGATGGGGAATACGGCGATCGTGCTGCCGTATTCAGGACTCATGTTGCCGATGGTCGCTCGATTGGCGAGCGGCACAGCCGACACACCTTCGCCGTAAAACTCNACGAACTTGCCCACCACACCGTGCTGCCGCAGCATGTCGGTAATCGTTAGGACCAGGTCGGTAGCCGTCGCGGACGGCGGTAGTTCTCCGGTGAGTTTGAATCCCACCACCTTCGGGATGAGCATCGAGACCGGCTGACCGAGCATCGCCGCCTCCGCCTCGATACCGCCGACGCCCCANCCCACAACTCCGAGACCGTTGACCATGGTGGTGTGGGAATCCGTCCCCACAACAGTGTCGGGGTATGCCTGATCCCCACGCGCCATGATCACCCGCGCNAGTGCCTCGATGTTGACCTGGTGAACGATCCCCGTTCCTGGCGGAACGACTTTGAACTCCTCAAACGCTCCCTGTCCCCACCGCAGGAACTGATAGCGCTCGCGGTTCCTCTCGTACTCCAATTCCACGTTGCGTGTTTCCGCATCGGGAAGTCCGAAAAAGTCGGCAATGACAGAGTGATCGATGACGAGCTCTGCAGGAGCCAGCGGCTCGATCTTCGATGGGTCCCCGCCCAGATCCTTAACGGCTTCACGCATTGTTGCGAGATCCACGACCACCGGTACGCCGGTGAAGTCCTGCATCACCACCCGTGCTGGGGTGAACTGGATCTCGGTGGACGGTTCAGCGTCTGGTTGCCACTGCCCGAGGGCAGCGATCGTCTCCGCCGTGACGTTGGCTCCATCCTCGGTTCTCAGAAGATTCTCCAAAAGAACCTTGTGGCTGAACGGCAATCTGTCGGAGCCGGTCACCGCACCGATACGGAAAATCTCGTACGTCCGTTCCCCACTGCTNGTCGAAACGGTCAGTGATCCGCGGGCCTGGAAACTATCGATGCTNGACACGCTCGCCTCCTGCTGAGATATCTTGATATCAAGATATCTGATCGGGCAGGAAATGCGCTATCGACTCCAGGTGGTGAGTCTGCGGGAAGGCATCCCAGGCGCGTATCNCCGCCAATCGATAACCCTGGCCAGCCAGAAGTTGGATATCTCGACCCAGGGCCACCGGATCACAGGCCACAACGACGATCCGTCCGGGTCGAATCGCACCCAAGGCCTCGATCACGGACTTTCCGGCACCGGTCCGAGGCGGGTCGAGAACCACTCCGTCTGGCGCCGCGCCCTGTTCACGCGCCCTGTGGATCCACCGGCGAACGTCGTGCTGCTGCACTGCGACAACGTCGCGTCCATACGCGNTCTCCAGCACCCGTCGAGCCTCATCTGCCGCGATAGGTGAGCTCTCGACAGCTACCACGTGTCCGGACGGGCCAACACGATCGGCCAGCGCCGCCGCAAGGGGCCCTACCCCGGCGTATAGGTCCCACCATCGCTCACCCGATTCCGGGGCTCCCCAGGCCAGAACGGTGTCGGCAATGTGGCTGATGAGTTCGGGGTGCACCTGCCAGAAACCGTCGATGGGGGTGTGGAACTCCAGAAGGTTCTCACCGACGCGCAGTCGATGACGCATCGACGGTTGATCGTCTCCGGGACCTTCATCAGGCTGGAACATCACCCGCGATTCGACACTGTCGCGTGCCATGAAGAGATCGCCGGGCACGCGAATATCGGCTGCACGTTCACGCGCCTGGGCGTGCCCCGTTGCGTCCGCAATCACACACGATGACGCATCTACAACATCGTCGCTTCGATACGCCCGCAACGCGGGGACACCATGCACTTCCCCGTGGAAATCGACCGTTGTCGCGCGGTAGCGCATCCTGGTTCGCCATCCGGTCGTCGTACCGAGATCGATGATGCCCTCGCGAGTCAACTCTTCCACCGCGGCCGGAGGCAGTCCGCCGTGCCGCTCCAGGGCCTCTCGCAATACCTGCAACTTGAGTTCCCGCTGCACATCACTCGTGGCGTGCAGGAAGTCGCAGCCACCGCAACCTCCGGGGCCGAACGCCGGACACGGTGGCCGAATGCGCCCGGAGTGCGCCTCGTGCACGTCAATGACCTCGGCGCGGGCGTAGGAACGAGCGGTCTGCGTGATGCGCACCGTCACGTCTTCTCCCGGCAAGGCATGCCGGACAAAGATCACGAGGTTTCCATCGCGAGCTACACAGTGCCCACCGTGGGCGACGTTGCCGATGGTTACTCGCACCAGGTCACCGGGTTGATACGCCGGTCTTTTCACCTGTCCCGCGCTCGCTGCAGCGTCGTCGTCGGCTTTGCCGGCGTGATCGTCTGCGGCGTCGGGCACAACGGCAGCATAGATTTCCTCGCGTGTAGCGTTCGACTGTGCACATCGTGATCCTCGGCTGCGGCCGGGTCGGTTCACTCCTCGCCGGTGAACTCGACAGCCAAGGCCACTCGGTGGCCGTGGTCGATCAGGACGCTAAAGCTTTCCGCAAGCTGGGATCTGATTTTGGCGGGATCACCGTCAAGGGGGTCGGTTTCGACCGTCAGACTCTGGAGAATGCAGGGATCACGCGGGCTCATGCCTTTGCTGCGGTGAGTAGCGGCGACAACAGCAACATCTTGGCGGCGCGCGTGGCACGGGAGACGTACGGCGTCGAACATGTGGTCGCCCGGATTTACGACCCTCGCCGCGCCGAGGTGTATCAGCGCTTGGGAATTCCCACCGTTGCGACCGTTGCCTGGACGAGCACGCAGATCATGCGAGCGCTTTTGCCGATGGGGGCCCAAACCGAATTCGTGGACGCGACCAGTTCGTTGTGTCTTGCCGAAGTGCATATCGGTGAACCCTGGCTTGGAAGGAAGGCCAGCGACCTCGCCGATGCGACCGTCGGCCGAGTGGCGTTCCTGACCCGCTACGGACAGGCACTCCTGCCCGATGAGCGGACGGTCATTCAAGAGGGTGACCTCGTGCATCTGCTGTTCGACCCCGACCGGCGTGATGATGTCGAGCGCATCTGCGAGAAGGGGCGGTGATCTGACATGCGCGTAGCCGTCGCCGGTGCAGGAAAAGTCGGTCGCGCCATTGCACGTGAGTTGGTCGGTAACGGCCACGAGGTACTGCTGATCGACAAGGATGCGGAGTTAGCGCGACCCGGGGTTGTCGACGGTGCAGGGAGCCTCCTCGCGGACGCCTGTGAGGTCTCCACGCTCGACGAAGCGCGGCTCGCGGAATGCCAAGTGGTCGTTGCAGCCACGGGAGACGACAAGGTCAATCTTGTGGTGTCCCTTCTGGCCAAGACNGAATTCGGCGTCCCGCGAGTGGTCGCTCGCGTCAATCACCCCAAGAACGAGTGGATGTTCGACGAGTCGTGGGGGGTGGATGTCGCTGTTTCGACTCCCCGGATGCTTTCAGCACTGGTCGAAGAGGCAGTCTCGGTCGGCGACCTCGTCCGTCTCTTCACCTTCCGCCAGGGAGCTGCCGAGTTGGTCGAGATGACATTGCCATCAACCTCCCCCGTTGTCGGACACAGCACCTCGTCCATTGATTGGCCGCAGGACACCGTCCCGGTCGCCGTTGTGCGGGGTACTCACGTCAAAACACCGGACGCGTCGCTGGTCTTGGAGGCCGGTGACGAGCTGTTGTTCGTTGCCGCACCGGAACGTGAGGCGGAGCTGCAGGCCCTCCTCGGCCACTAGCGCACGTTGTGGGCCGCNCTCCTCACTGGTCGGAAGCCGACTCGTTGCTCTCGCGACGCTCCCGGTACACCGGCGCGAGAACGCGATAGGTCACGTAGGCCGCACCCAAGAACAGCGGCCACCCCATGACTATTCGAGCAACTCCGAGGACTTCGACGGCCGCGGCCAAGTACAACGGAACCTGAACGATGAGACGTCCGAAGAAGACTCCCACCCACACCCATGAAGCGGCGGCATACGTGCGCACCAATTGCTTATCGGAGCGCCAACTCGTTCCGTCACCGGTGAGGTAGCCCATCGCCACGCCCAACAACGGCCACCCGACCAGGATGCTCACAATGAACGCACTGCCGTACACNACGTTCGTGATCAACCCGGGGAGGAAGAAGTTCTCCGCCTGACCCGTCCAGGCCGAGAAGCCAGCCGCGACGGCGAGCCCAAGAAATCCGGTCAGCACCTGTTGCAAGCGTTGGCGCCTGATGAGCCGGTAGACAGCAAGAACCGACCCGGTGACGACTGCTGCGATCAGCGCCGGAGCCAAATCCCGCCCGGCGACGATGTACACGGTGATGAACACAACGGTGGGCAGGCCGCTGTCCACCATTCCTCGCCAACCGCCGATCGCCCGCTCAAGAATGAGCCCCTCCGCGCGGAGCTCGTCGCCGGCCAACGCGTCTGGAGCCACGGCGGCCCCGGCTGGGTCTTGGTCGGACGGGGCCTGGTCAGATGAGGCGTCATCGGGTGAGGCGTCGTGCGGCTCGTCGTCGGGCGCCGCGGGGTTGTGTGACTGCATCAACTACTCAGTCCGGTAACAGTTCGTATCGCGGGTTGAACACTGTTGGGTGCTCCGAGACACAGTTCAGTCGGCCGTGGATCACCATGCGCCGTCCCACGTCTATCCCAGGAATGCGACGACGCCCCAGCCAGACGACAAAAATTCGACCGGTGGTGTCGCTTAGTTCGATCTCCAACGCGGGGTGCTCCTCACTGAGGTTTCCCACGGACGTCACCGACCCCGCCATCGTGACTTCCTCGCCGGGGACACACGATTCGATGTCCAGTACTCGCTCGCCCGGGTGTCGGCGCAGATGGTCAGCCGCGGACTCCCGCAGTAACCGTTCGTGGCTGGACTCCGTCAGTCGACGCCAGGCACGCCCGACGAATCCCCCGGCCCCTTCCTTGGACGACGCGGAAAGCGTTGCGGCCTCCGCGGCCGATGGCTGTTGGGTGATGGAGTCCTCGGCCACTATCGCGTTTCCGTGATCTCAGGACCGCGCTCCGGCAAAGTGATGGTGGTGCGCTCGGGCGTGGGGGTCGGCTCAGGGGCGGATCCGGTCTCGTCACGAGGAACACGCAGCGGCATCGCATTCCCCATGGGCATCGCGTCGTTGCCCCGCACGACCACCATGCCTCTGATCGCCTTCTCCAAGGCCTCTGCAGCACCGCTATCCCGGGAAGCCTTCCCCAGAAACACGAACCGAAGGAACCAGCGCGGGCCGTCCACTCCACAAAAGCGCGCGGGTTGGGCCTTTCCATCTTGACCGGTTACCTGCGCACGAAGCTCGACGCCGAAAGATCCATCGGCCTTTTCTACGAGCCCGCCGGACTTGTTGATGGACGACGCGATCTGGCCCCGGATTTCTTCCCACATCCCCCCGCTGCGTGGCGCCGCATACGGCTGGACCTGCACCGCGGAGTCTTGCGTCACCAAACTGAATTGCGAGACGACTCCAGTGTTCGGATCGGCCTGGACCTGCAATTTGACCGTCGGATCGGCGGGATCGGTAGGAACCAAGAGCGAACCGATGTCGATGCGTGGCTGCTGTGGGTAGTCCTCCGCTGAATCCCATGGGCCATGAGCCCGTGCGACGTCACTCGACGTTTCCTCACCCGCTGGATCACCGTCCGGGACCGCACCGCTGTCGGAATGGCCGATGGCTGCGCCGTCAGGATTTTCTGTGCCACTCATGCCACTCATGCCATCCGTGCCGTCTGTGCCACTCATGCCATCCGTGCCGGCATTCGGCTCCTTACGACGACTGAAGAGACCCACATCTTCTCCTTTGACACCGAGTCACGTTCCGCAGTAACACAACGCTACCGGCCGCTGGAGCCGAAGCCACCGTCACCACGGTGCGAACCCGGCAACTCGTCCACCTCATGCCATTCCACTTCGTGCACCCGCTGAACAATCAGTTGCGCAACGCGATCGCCCCGTTGTAACCGCACGTCAATCGTCGGATCGGTATTCACACCGATGACACAAATTTCTCCGCGATACCCGGCATCGATTGTTCCCGGGGAATTCACGAGGGTGAACCCATAGCGAGACGCCAAACCGCTTCGAGGGTGCACGAGACCAACGAAGCCCGGCGGCAGGGCGATGGCCACGCCGGTGGGAATCATCTGTCGCTCTCCGGGCGNCAAGTGGGCATCGCGCCGGGCAAAGAGATCCCAGCCTGCATCACCCGGGTTGCCGCGACTCGGAAGCGGAAGGTCCGGATCGAGGCGCTGAATAAGAACGCGAGCCGTCATCCGTTAGCCCCCGGCGGGAGCGTGCCGGACGCCAACACGCCTGTCATGGCACGCGACTGTACTGCCCGTCCACTAAAGGGGGCTGGGAAGATGACGGCGTGACNCAGANGTATCGAGAACGAGTGGTCCCCGGCGTGTGGTGGATCGTTGTCGCATTCCTCGTCGTTGGAATGGTGTCTGTCGCGTACGGGGCGGCGCTCGGCGCCGGTGTCGGCCTCGTTGTTTTTGTTGTCGGTTCAGGAATTGTCCTCATTGGAACGCGGACCGCGACCGACACGATCGTCATCGCCGATGGTGAGTTGAGTGTCGGCCGTGCGCGTGTGCCGCTTCACGTCCTCGGCGCGGTCCGCGTTCTCGCCAGTGATGACGTTGCTCGAGCCCGCCGCGGATTCGACCCACACGTGACTGACACCGCATTCACACGATTGCCACCATGGGGGCCATCACACGCCGTCTGGGTGGAGGTGGCCGATGATTCCGATCCTCACAGCGGCTGGCTCGTCGCGAGTCGTCACGCCGACGACTTCGGTAGGGAGCTCACCCAAGCCATCGCCGCCTGTCACGGACGGTCCGGTGAATGACGCTCCACTCGCACCCTGCCACCACGATCGGTGCACAGGTGTCGTGGCTTCGCCAGGGGAAAGGTGACCCGACGTCCCGAGATGCAGCACCATGCGCCACAGTTGGGTCATGAGCGCTTCTTCTACGCACGACAGCATCGCGAGCGGTTCCGGCGCCGCTGACACCACTGCCCTGGATGCACCGGACGCATCGGAGTCGTCGGATTCAGCACAGGCATCCGCCAAGACACCGATGGCNAGTCTTGTNACTCCGTTCGTTGCCATGGGCGCGACGTACGTGGCACGCAAGACTCTGGCGTCGGCTTACCGTGCGGCGACAGGTGCCGCTCCCCCGTCCAACACGGACCGGTCAGTTCCCCTGGGTCGCGTCCTTGCGTGGGCGGCNCTCGGTAGTGCCACCGCCGCCGTTATCGAGGTCGTCGCTTTCCGTTCGATGGCTCGCTTCTTCGGCGAGTGAGCGGCACAGTGATCAAGCGCAGTCCTTGCAGATAGGTCCGCCCTTGCCTTCGTGATCGAGTTGACTGCGGTGATGCACCAGAAAGCACGACATGCAGGTGAACTCGTCCGACTTCTTCGGCACCACGGTCACGGTGAGGTTCTCGCTGGAGAGATCCGCCCCCGGAAGCTCGAGGTTTTCGGCAAGTTCGGCCTCATCGACATCCACGGCTGAGGCGGTCTTCTCCGCGCGCCGCGCCTTGAGCTCCTCAAGGCTGTCTTCGGCGAGTTCCTCGTCTGTTTTGCGAGGAGCGTCGTAGTCGGTNGCCATAGCCGGATGTCCTCCTGTCGGCGTTCTTCGGCGCAGATTGTGCCCTATGCCCCGCCCGTTCACCCGTTGACCCCCGCGCATGTCGCGTGGGTTCGCTCACAGCGTGACAATGGAGCCATGGCCCTCTACGCACTCGGGGACAAAACCCCCGATATTGACCCCACGGCTTTCGTCCACCCGGACGCCGTCATCATCGGCGATGTCCGCGTGGGACCCGAGTCCTCGGTATGGCCGACTGCCGTACTGCGCGGCGATCACGGCTCCATCGTCGTTGGATCTCAGACGTCGATTCAGGACGGNACGATCGTGCACTGCACCGACAAGCAGGACACGATCATCGGNGACCGCTGCGTGGTCGGGCACAACGCTCACCTGGAGGGATGCCGCGTGGAGGACGACTCGCTCATCGGATCCGGATCCGTCCTACTCCACGGAGTGCGGGTCGGCCCCCAAGCGCTCGTGGGGGCCGGCGCCGTCGTCTCCCCCGGCACGGTGGTGCCACCCCACGCCCGCGCCCTCGGCGTTCCGGCTCGCATCACCGAGGATGCTGTGGATGCCGGTGAATTCGCCGCCAACGTTGACGTGTACTGCCACAANGCGCGCTGGTACGCCTCNGATATGCGNCGCCTCGACTGATGAAGCCCTAAGCGAACGGGATTACTCAGGCATCACGCTTGTTGATACCCAACCCGGCACTGCATTCATCAAGCGCGCCTTGAAAGGCTTTCGCGATTCCCGGCACCGCGACAAGGAATGATCCTGGATCCTCCTTTGGGCCAAACGCGCCAATCTCTGCCCCCGCCTCGCGCGCGATGAGTAAGCCGGCCGCGACGTCCCACACATTCAGGTGCGCCTCGTAATACGCATCGGTTCGTCCACTGGCCAGCCACGTGAAGTCGACAACCGCACATCCCGTTCGGCGGATGTCCCGCACCCGAGAGATGAGTCGTTGCACGATGAACGCCTGTTCTGCACGAATGTCAGGTTCGTAGCAAAAGCCGGTCGCCACCATGGTCTGGCCTAGCGAGGTGCAGGCGCGGACGTGCAGCCGTTCACACACGTCGCCGACAACCCGCCATGCGCCGCCTCCTCGGATACCGATGAAACCTTCGCCTGTTTCGGGAGTGATGATCACGCCGACAACCATGGCACCGATGTCCTGATCCTCCGCCGCAACAGAGACACCCCACAGAGGGATCCGGTAGAGGTAGTTCACCGTCCCGTCGAGAGGATCAACAATCCAGCGGATTCCCGTTTCCGACGCACGGTCGCTTCCCTCCTCGCCCATCAACCCGTCACCAGGACGCTCGCCCAGGAGGCGCTCGAACAGAAGATGCTCGGCGGCCTTGTCCATCGACGTGACCACGTCCGTGGGTGTCGACTTGGACTCCACCGACAACTCATCCGGACGCTCGGTGAGGAGGAATCGACCCGCTTCGGAAGCCGCCCGCCAGGCCAGATCCGCGAGGGGGTGCAATGCGAGCACCTCCGCGAGTGTGCGTGTGGGTGCATCTGTGGACGTCCCCATGGGCACCCCCTCTTCCGGTCATCGCAGAACCCCGTCGACTTCGACACCGCACGTTAGTCTGCGCCTCAATGACCGGTGACAGGGCGCACGGATTTCGCTATGCACTACGGCAACCGGGAGCCGTCACCTTCACCAGCGCCGGGCTTCTCGCCCGCCTCCCGGTCGCCATGATTGCTCTGGCAACGGTCCTGCTGGTCAGCAACGTTTCGGGTTCGTACGGATACGCGGGCCTGCTGAGTGCTTTGTTCGCTGTCACCGCAGCTTTGGTGAGCATCGTCACCAGTCGATGGGCGGACNNCGTCGGACAGACGATCGTCCTGCGAGTACTCGGGGTACTGCACAGCGGCCTGATCGTNGCCTTCACCGCATCGATCGTCGTGGAAGCGCCCGTTGCATTGCAGATACTCCTCGTGGTCGCGGCAGGGGCTACCTCGCCCGCGATTGGTTCCTACGTACGTGCGCGCTGGGCTGGGTTACCGGGTGATCCGTCGATCGCGCGAGCCGGCTTCGCGTGGGAGAGCATCTTGGACGAAGTCATCTTTACCATCGGACCGCTCCTGACAACGTACGTTGCCTTCACCTACGGCCTGGCCACCCCGTTGTGGATCGCGGCCGGGTGCGTCGCAGCGGGGTCCATCTGGCTATCGACTGCGCGCCGGACAACCCCACCCGTTGTGTCATCGCACACGGGTTCGCGTTCCCTCACTCGAGTTCTCCGCTCTCCCGGTCTTCGGCCCGTCGTCCTCTCCGGCCTCGGCCTTGGAGTTCTCTTCGGCTCACTGGACGTCGGGGTCGTAGCCTTCACCGCTGAGCAGGGCAACGGAGAGTTTGCCGGTATTGCGCTCGCCTGCTTCGCGGCCGCATCAATGGTCGGAGGGATCCTCTATGGAATCCGCCCATGGCCCGGATCCGTTCTTAGTCATACGCAAATCGCCGCCGCTGCAACAGCCGCGGTCATGCTCATCGTGCCGTTCGTTCCTGGGAATGCCACCCTCGCCATCGCTGCCGCCGCTGCCGGCTTCTGCGTAGCCCCCACGTTGATTGGCCTGTTCACCCTTACCCGGGGCTTGGTGCCGGCCCGNAATGTGACTGAGGGCCTCACCTGGACAAACTCCGGACTCGCCACCGGCTTTGCCCTCGGATCGGCCGTCGCAGGGATCCTGGTCGACGCCTACGGTCCGCGCATCGGCCTGGGAACCGGGTTGGCCGGCGCTCTGTGTGCCGCGACCGCCGTCCTGGTCAGAGCGACCGCCATCGGTCGAAATGTCGATCTGCTGCCACAGACGCCGCCGGAAGGCCCGCCTGCACCGGCATGGAACGACGATCCCGTCCCGGGGCCACATCCAGACGCCTAGGTACAAATCCCCCGGCCTACCTACCCAACCCAGCGGCACGCGGTAAGTTTCTGCTGTTGCGTATCGGGAGGTCACTCTGCAACCGCTGAGCCCGCGAGAGATTCAGGCACGCGTTCGCGCAGGCGCGTCGCCGGAAGTCGTCGCGTCGGAAACCGGTTGGCCACTGGACAAGGTCACCCGCTATGCCGATCCGCCCTTGGGTGAGCGTGCCTACATGGCCGAGCAGGCCCGTGACGTCGAGATTTCCCGGTCTCGAGGCGGTTCGACTCTGCATCAATCCGTGTGCATACGCCTGTCGGTAGATCCCGAAGGGCCGGACGTCACCTGGGATTCCTACCGCTCCTACGACGGCCGTTGGGTCGTCACGGCCTACCACGCACAGCAAGGAGTGGGCACGTGGTACTACGAGGCCGTTGGTCGAACCGTGCACCCGGCAGACGCATCCGCCCGCGCGTTGATGGGTGGTGGACCCACCGAAGTAGCGGACGACGCACGACCACCAGCGGCGAAGTCGGTCGCCACACCGACACCACCGGCGGACGCCAACGAGCAGTCCGACACCACGACTGACGATGAGCCCCAGCAAGCGCCACGACCACGCCTGGTGTCCATCACGTCTGACCCGACGTCGGATCCCACCCCGGAGGCGACCTCCGATGAGATGCCCGAGGGTGAGGAGATGTCGGACANTCCGACACCAGCGACGGCACAGGACACCCTTATTCCGGAGGAGGCCGAGGCGCCCAAGCGGGCGAAGCGCACGAAGAGCAAGCGGGGTCGAGCGAGTGTTCCGAGTTGGGACGAGATCCTGTTCGGTGCAACGAAAGACAGCGAGTAGCACCTAGCGGTCCTTCGGTCACTCCTCGAACGGAAGCGGCTGTCGCGATATATGTTCCACTCCGGCCTTCCGGGCGGTCAATTCGGCGCGGTAGTGACGCCTGCACAGAACCTCGTAGGCGATGGTGCCAGGTTCGCCTTTGGCGGATGACACATCGCCCACGAGCACCTGATCACCCTCGGTGGTCATCTCTCCATCGAGAGTTCGTGCGTTATGGATGGCGCGTGTTCCGCACCAGCACAGCGCTTCCACCTGTAATACCTGCATCCGGTCGGCGAGTTCAACGAGGCGTTGCGATCCTGGGAAGAGACGCGTCCGAAAGTCCGTCAGGATTCCGAAGGCATAGACATCGACAGCTAACTCATCGACCAGGCGTGCCAACTGCTCGACCTGCGCCTGGGTGTAGAACTGGGCCTCATCGCATATGAGGTAATCAATGCGCATACCTGTACTTAACTCATCGACGACGAATCGCCGGAAATCGAAGTCGTCTCCTACTTCGATGGCCGGTACAGCGAGCCCCAACCTGCTCGACAACATTGACTCNCCCGCGCGATCAAGTCGCGTGAAGACGATGCCGGCCCGCCCTCGGGAGCTATGGTTGTGNTCTGTTTGCAGNGCCAGGGTGCTCTTGCCGCAATCCATCGTTCCGGCGTAGAACACGAGCTCAGCCACGGGCCGAATGCTGCCACAGCGTCNACAAGCGGCTAANNCAGGATNAGAGCGGGTATNCGCCGCTCCGCATCGGTCAGGCCACCGTGTTGGCCNGCCAGTGATGACAAGAGCGGNTCGAAGGACCTGCTCGCCACGATGACCCCCGGCGNTGGCAGCACGACGAGGTCACCAATCCGGTCGATCATGTCAGGGTTAACGTCCCCGAATAGCCCCTCACCCACTGCTTCGTGGCGAGTGAGGACACGAGCGCGTTCACCCAGCACGGTTGCCCAGCGATTTGCGACGTCGTCAATCTGTGAGGTGTAGAGGAAGCGAGCACGAGGCTCACCGGCAACCGCGTCCACGTCCATCATCAATCGATGGTCATCTTCCATCCACAGGCGCTCGACGACAGTCTGCATTCCATGATCGGCGGTCACGATGAGCCGCCCATTACTCGGTAGGGCCAAACGTAATGCGTCGATCAACACATCTACGTCGGACGCCGCGGCTCGCCATTCATTGCTATCCACGCCGTACTCGTGCCCGGCCCGATCCAAGTCCGGCCAATACACATAGATCAGTTGACGCCCCTGCCCGGCGCTTGAAATGGCTTCCGCTCGCTGCTGGATGTTCTCAGCATCGAAGTAGTCGGCTCCGCGAAATGCAGCTCTGGTCAACCCTGAATGCGCGTACGCCAATGGGCCGACGCTCAGGCAATCGACCCCCGATCGGTTGGCTCGCTCAAAAACTGTTGCCTCCGGCTGAACCGCGTGCGGTGACGGACTGCTGCCCCAACGCAAGGGTGTAAGTACCTCGTTCGTGTCCGGGAGCAGGAAGGTCGCACCGAGCATCCCGTGGCGTCCGGGGTGCAGGCCCGTCCCCAAGGTGACCAAACCCGTCGCTGTCGTCGAGGGGAATGGCGCTTCCACCCAGCCGCCCTCAGCGTCGAGCAGGGAAGGGAAGATCTCGCGGTGATCCTCGATGGCCGTGGCCCCNAGGCCATCGACGAGGCACACCACCGCGCAGTCTGTTTCTCCGACGCCGAGAGCGTCATGACAGTCCGGCACACCCACAGCAGCGGCAGCCGAGGTCATCACATCCCCGAGTCCCACTCCGGGGAGAACCGTCATGACGAGGGACGAGTCGCAGTCGCCTCCGAGAGCGCCCCGGCGAAATGGAGAACCTGGGCCACCACGTCCGCTCCGTCCGCAGCCTCCGAGACGCGCACAGCGAGATCGTCGTTGCTTGAGGTTCCCGTGAACCCATGATCTGCCTCGCACGAGGGATCCTGACAACCGGCGGGTTCGAGGTCGATNCGACTGACCGCGCCCCAGCCAATGGTGAGCACGACTTCCGCCGTTGGCCCTCCGGGTCGGTGATCAGCTGGATTCGACACAACACGAGTCACCACGACGGAATCCACCCGCTCTAACCGCACCGCCTCGGTTGATGCTGTCGCGTAGTGCAGTTCTGCTTCCTCGCCCGAGTGTTCGTCGACGTGACACACGATCAATCGGTTTGCGGACAGGACCAGCACGGTCACATGCCGCCGCAACTCATCACGATCAAAGGTCGCCTCGTGGTGAACGACGTAGCTGATAACTTCCTCGCTNCCGAGCGCGGTGTCGAGGGCCTCCCCCACGATCTCCGGGTAATAGCCACTTCGCTGAATATCGGCGCGCAGCGCCACGCCCGGGCCCGACTGACTCATAGACCCATGCTGCCAGATACGAGTAGTGTCCTGGCGTGCTGTCTGACTCCTCTCCCATTCACCTACATCCGAGCGTCGAGGAAGCCATTCAAGGCGGGTCTCCCGTCGTCGCATTGGAATCCACCATCATTAGCCACGGATTGCCGAGGCCGGAGAACATTCGTGTGGCCCGAGAAATCGAATCCATCGTCGCCGCCAACGGTGCAACACCGGCCACGATCGCCATTCTCGACGGCGAAATCTACGTGGGACTGACGAACGACCAACTCGAATCCATCGCGAACCGTGACGACGTCGTCAAAGCCAGCGTGCGAGATCTGCCCGTTGTCCTCGCACGCTCAGGAACCGCCACCACAACGGTCGCGGCGACCAGCATCATCGCGCAACGCGTCGGCATCGAAGTGTTCGCGACCGGAGGTCTGGGCGGTGTCCACCGTCAGGCTCGAGAGACCTGGGATGAATCCGCTGACCTCACCACGATGGGGAACACGCCCATCACGATCGTGTGTTCGGGTGTCAAATCGATCTTGGATGTCGGCGCCACCCTCGAACGACTCGAGACGCTCAACATCTGCCTGGTCGGGTACCGCACGGAGCGCTTCCCTGGTTTTTACCTCGCGGACTCCGGGCACCCGATGGGCTGGCAGGTGGCCGAACCGAGTGAAATCGCCGACATCATGGCTGCACGTCAACGCTTGGATCTCAACTCCGCCCTCATTGTCGCCAATCCCATCAGTCCAGAGCACGAGCTTGACCCCGACCTGCACGATGCGACGTTGAACGAAGGGCTGCGCCTGGCGAGCGAGCAGCACATCACCGGGAAAGACGTCACACCTTTCTTGCTCGATCATTTCCATCGTGCGACCCACGGCGCCAGCTTGGAGGCCAACGCCGCGCTCATCATCGCCAATGCCGGGCTTGCGGCTCGTATCGCCTGTGCTCGGGCATTGGGCTGACACTCAGTAGATCGAGAAGAGACACCTCGTGGTCGACACAGTTTTTGTCGTTATCGGGGACGTCATGGTCGACGACATTGCACCCCTGGNNACACCGCTCGTCCTCGATCACGACAACCCCGTCCACTTCCATCGCATTTTTGGCGGCCAAGGGGCGAACACGTCCGCCTGGCTCGCAACCCAGACCCGTGGCTCTGGCCATGGCGCGGTGCACCTCATCGGCGCGGTGGGCGCTGACAGTGAGGCCGCGTGGGTCACGGAGCAACTCGTTGCCCGCGACATCACCCCCCGGGTGCAAACGACCGACGATCCCACCGGGCGATGCGTCATCGTCGTGGCGCCCGACGGCGGGCGGACCATGTATCCGGATGCTGGTGCCAACGCATCCATGACTCTCGGCCACGTCCGTGAACAGTTCCGACACGTTCTCGCGACGACGCCTCCCCCGGCACGCCGTCATGTGCACTTGTCCGGCTACTTTCTCGCGCGACTCCCCGACGTGGCCAAAGCGTTCCTGCACGACCTCCCCGACGACGTCACCGTCAGCATCGACGCTTCCGCTCTGGTTCTCGACGCTCAGCAACGACTCGACCTTCTTCAGGTCGCGGCCTCCTGCCACGTCTTTGTGGCCAACCGGGTCGAGTTGACAACCGTGATGAACACCCGCGGCGCACATCCTGTAACCGTGGGCCAGGAGAGCAACGTTCCGGCAAGCGTCGAGATCAGCTTTGAGGAATCTGTGGACGAGATGATCAGTCAAACGGGCTTCGGCGGCGTGCTGGTTGTCAAAGACGGATCGAATGGCGCTCATGCTGTCCACCACGGGGCCTGGCTTCACGTACCCGCGCGCGACGTCGTGGCAGTGGACACCACCGGGGCTGGCGATGCCTTCACCGCTGGCTTTCTCGCGGAATGGACCTCNTCCCCGGCTCCGGTCGCGTCCCGCATGACCGATGAAGCCCTCATCGCGGCCCTAGAGGCCGGAACGGACCTCGCGGCGCAGGCCGTCACCCGGACCGGCGGCAACCCGGGCTAGTGAACAACAGACCCAACTCGGTATCGCCCAGGCACGGGACGCCGCGACGCGAGACCAGCACGCACGCGGCGAGCGTCATTGCTGACCGAACCAGGCACGCTCCGGTAGACAAGGACCCATCAGCTGTCACCCGGGCCACGGCGCGGGCACACCACCACACGGGATGACGGAGAGGACGGTGCACGTCAGTGGCGGNTAAGCCGGCACGCAAGACCACTCGACGACGTCCTTCTCAGTCCACGACCGCCGGTGGCCGGATNCTTGATACCNACGTCTCCGAGGAGATGAGCGCGTCCTTCCTGGAGTACGCGTATTCGGTCATCTACTCCCGAGCCCTGCCAGACGCTCGCGACGGCCTGAAACCCGTGCAGCGTCGCATTCTTTTCCAGATGGCCCAAATGGGCTTGCGACCCGACCGGGGACACGTGAAAAGCGCACGAGTGGTCGGAGAGGTCATGGGCCGTCTTCACCCGCACGGTGATTCGGCTATCTACGACGCGTTGGTCCGGCTCGCCCAACCGTTCACCTTGCGTCTGCCCCTCGTCGATGGCCACGGCAATTTCGGTTCTCCCGATGATGGACCGGCCGCCATGCGTTACACCGAGGCACGTTTGGCCNATCCAGCTCTGGAATTGACCGCCGGACTCGACGAGGACGTTGTTGATTTTGCTNCNAACTACGACGGGCGGGAACGCGAACCCATCGTCTTGCCCGCTGCTTTTCCGAACTTGCTCGTCAACGGTGCCAGCGGTATCGCCGTCGGCATGGCTACCAATCTTGTTCCGCACAACCTCGGCGAGGTCATTGCCGCGGCACGACATCTACTGGAAAGCCCGGCTGCAGACGTCCAAGAGCTGATGGCTTTCGTTCCCGGCCCCGACTATCCCGGGGGCGGCGAGATCATCGGACTCGACGGTGTGCGCGACGCGTACACCACTGGCCGTGGATCGTTCCGGCTGCGGGCAACCACGACCGTCGAGAACGTCACGCCGCGCCGCCGCGGAATCGTCGTGACATCCCTTCCCGCAGGGNTTGGACCGGAACGGGTCATCGAGCGCATCAAGGATCTCGTCCAGTCCAAGAAGTTGACCGGCATATCCGACGTCGTCGACCTGACAGATGGAGAATCCGGCCTTCGACTGATCATCGAACTCAAGAGCGGAATTGCTCCCGAACCGATGCTGGAGCAGCTCTTTCGGATGACCCCTCTCGAAGATAGCATCACGATCAACGCGGTCGCCCTCGTCGATGGTCAACCGCAAACCCTGGGACTGAGGGACATGCTGGAGCAGTTCGTCACCCATCGATGCGAGGTCGTTCGTCGTCGCAGTGAATTCCGTCGGCAAAAGGCCACTGACAGATTGCACTTGGTGGACGGTCTGCTCGTGGCCATCGTCGACATCGACGAAGTCATCGAACTGATTCGCGCCAGCGACAATGCCGCGGAGGCAAAGGATCGCCTGATGACGGTCTTCGATCTCACCGAGGTCCAAGCCACCTACATCCTGGACATGCCCCTGCGGCGCCTGACGAAGTTCAGTCGGATCGAACTCGAGGCGGAAGCAGACGAACTGCGCTCATCAATCGACGATCTGCACGCCATCGTGACGGACGACGATCGCTTGCGCGATGTTGTCTCCACGGAGTTGGCTGAGGTGAACGCGGCCCTAGCGACCCCGCGACGCACCCAGTTGCGCGAAGGGGCGGCACCGAGCATCACCAAAGCGGCCAAATCCCCCGCCGCCTCGCGGAGCAGCGAGGCAGCTCTTGAGGTCAAGGACGAGCCGTGCATCGTTTTGCTTTCGAGCGCTGGATTGATCGCCCGCACCTCGGCGGTCACACCCGCAGCGGCATCAGATGACAGCCGTTCTATTCATGACGTGATCACGTCCACATCTCCGGCCACCACGCGAGGCACCGTCGGTGCACTGACCACCACCGGACGGGTGGTTTCCCTCGACGTCGTCGACCTCCCCTCGATTCCCCCTGTTGCACATATCCCGTCTCTCGCCTCCGGTGCACCCCTGGGTGCCTTCGTTGATCTGGAGCCTCACGAGCGTGTCGTAGGTCTCGCTCCGGTGGACGGCACCGCAACAGTGGCGCTCGGCACCCGGGGCGGCGTTGTCAAACGAGTGACCGTGCCCGCACCGTCGGCGCGTACGCGATCGGCATCGTTCATTGCCCTGGATGACGGCGATCTCGTGGTGGGAGCCACCCTCACCCCCGAGGCGATGGCGGAGAACGCTCGCCTGGCATTCGTGACATCCGAGGGCAACGTGCTGACCTTTCCTGCAGCCTCGGTCCGAGTGCAAGGTGCCGGCGCCTCTGGGATGGCGGGCATCTCGATGCCGAGCGATGCACGAGCCGTCTTCTTCGGCGCNGTTGCTGGCGCCGGTGACGCCGGNCATGANGCCATGGTGGTGACGCTGGCGNGATCGTCAAGCGCACTCCCGGGGACTGAACTCGGGTCCGTCAAGATCAGTCCCTTGTCGGTTTTTCCCGATAAGGGTCGAGCAACGAAAGGAGTGCGCTGTCACAAACTTCGGACGAGTGAGGACGAGATCGCCCTTGCGTGGGTGGGGCTCGGTCCTGTTCGAGGGGCCACCGCGGCTGGAAAGCCCGTGACGCTGCCCGCACCTACCGACAAACGAGACGCTACCGGTACTCCCCCGAGCGCCCCCGTCGCTGCGTTTGGCGGAACCATAGGTTCATGACCTCCACCGACGCACCGTGCTCTCAGCGCTCTGTCGACACCCACGAGCCCCTCGCTGGATCGGCTCCGTCGGCGACTGCGTGGATCGTCATCGAGCATCTCGGGCCGTGGGGTCGGGACGCACTCGAGGANTCGGGGCTCAACAGCGATTGCGTCGAGCACCTGCGCACGGCTCTCGACACGCACGGAGTGCGCACCATCCTGGCTCGGCCCAGTGGCGCGCGACGCGATAGCGCCCACAACGAACGGGGCGGTCCCGTGCCGTCGCGCCACGTGTGGGTGGCCGCCTGTGGCCCGTCGGGAGGCATCGGCCGGCACGGCCAGATCACGGACTTGTCCACGCTGCTGGAGTGGGATCTGGAAGCTCTCGGACAGCGTGTCCTACCGGTCTTCGGGGTGGCGATGGAAGAAGCCTGGGAGTTCGTCTGTACGCATGGCAAACGGGACGTGTGTTGTGCGACGTCGGGCCGTGGGTATGCCCTCGCCCGACAAGCGGCCGCCCCCGATGCTCACGTGTGGGAATGCAGCCACTTGGGAGGACATCGGTTCGCCCCGACCTGTCTGTTTCTTCCCTCCGGGCGGCTCTACGGTCGTCTCGACGCTGCTGGGTTCTACCCAGCCGGCAGCGAACCGTCCGCAGACTTCCTGCGGGGCGCGAGCTACCTCAGCCCCGCTGCCCAAGCCGCCGATCAGGCGGTGCGCTCCGCCCTCGCGATGCCCGCCAACGCCCGCACGTACCTTCGTGTCGGTCCCGATGGGGCCTCAGAACATTCCACAACAGTGAACGTGGAAACCGCCGATAACGGCACCTGGCACGTAAGGTGCACGGACAACACGATCGAAGCTCCCGCGTCCTGCGGTGCCCCGCCCACCATGCGTACCGTGTGGCAGGCTGAGATAGTTGGTGCCCCGTCCGAAAAGCACCCTGACACCCCTTAGGCGGACCCGTGGCTGTTGAGTCGAACGCAACCGAGCTTCGCACCCTTCCCGATGTCACCCTCCCGAATCTCAACGGCGAGCCCACGTCGGTCAGTGCGCTCGCCCAGGGCCGNCCGTGCGTTGTCGTCTTCGCGTGCAACCACTGCCCGTACGTCCAATCGGTGGAAAGNGAATTGGGAGCAATTGCCGATGCACATCCCGACGTCGCCTGGGTAGCCATTTGCAGCAACGACGTCGAAACGCATCCCGATGATGACGTTCCTGGACTGCGCGATCAGGCAACGCGNGCGGGGTGGCACTTCGATTATCTAGTGGATANCAGCCANGATGTNGCGCGCACCTTCGGCGCTGTCTGCACGCCGGATTTTTTCGTTTTCGATGCCGCGGGGAATCTCACCTACCGAGGTGCCATGGATGACGCGCGCCCGAGACAACCACAACCGGTGGATGGTGCTCACCTGCTGTCGGCCGTCGAGGCGGCACGCTCGGGTCAGTCGTACACCGGTGGCAAGCCGTCGATGGGCTGCGGCATCAAGTGGCGTGAGCAGTAGCNGANATCGCGAGCAACTCCGCCGTAGAGGAGACTGTCTCCCGGGGCCGGCCCTGTGCGGCGCCGTGCTCCTTTTCCTTCGCGTCGATAGCCCGCCACCCCGCGATATCCACCGGCACGATGCCTCGATCGGCAAGTGAATCGACCACAGCCGATCCGTCCGCGGGCGTGAGCAGCCCCGCCTCACGATCTGCCAGCACCGAAGCGACGGTTCCCACCGCGCACTTCTTGTTGGTACCGATGATCCCCGTCGGTCCCCGCTTGATCCACCCNGCGACGTACACACCGATAAGAGCTGTATCCCCGTCCATCACTCGGCCATCGACGTTGGGAATCACATTGTTGTCGGAGTCGAAAGGGACATCGGGCATCGGTTCACCGCGGTAGCCCACACTCCGGACCACCAGATCCACGTCAAGGTCCTCGAATTCGCCGGTTCCTTCTAATCGCCCTTCAGAGGTCAGGTGTGTCCGTTCGAGCGTCAGTCGCTCGGCACGGTCACTTCCGTCGATACTGACCGGACGGGAGAAGAAACGCATGTCGATCGAACGCTCGGCGTCCTGTCGAGCCGGTCGCTCAATCCATTCCCGGAGAACACCGACATTTCTTGAGGCAACCTTGTTCTCCGCCAGCTGCCCTTCGCTCCACTCGTCGAGATCAAGATCGGCGCCTCGAACCTCCACGGATGCTTCGGCCAGCTCACCAAGCTCCTTCAACTCCTTGGTCGTGAAAGACGCCTGGACGGGACCACGCCGCCCCACCAGAACGACTCGACGAACGGGCGCATCGCGGAGGGTGTCGAGGACGTGCCGTGGCATGTCGGTCTGCGCGAGTTCATCTTCGGACTTACTCAACACCCGCACAACATCCACGGCGACGTTGCCGACACCGATGACGGCAACAGATGACACGTTGGGCAACTGGGCATCAAAGTCGGGGCCCGAATAATCGGGGTAGCCCGTATACCAGGCGACGAAATCGGTCGCCGCGACGCTTCCGGCGAGGTCTTCGCCCTCGATCCCCAGACGCCGATCCGAGGATGCACCGTAGGTCAGAATCACCGCCTCGTAACCTGACCGCAATTCCTCGATCGAGATGTCGCGACCGACCTCGACATTCCCGAAGAAGCGAATCCCGGGCTTATCCCAGACCTGATCGAGCGTGTCGCGCACCGAACGGATGCTGACGTGGTCGGGGGCAACGCCGTACCGGACCAGCCCGAACGGCACAGGCAACTTGTCGAAGACGTCAACCTCAAGACCCTGCTGTAGCAGGGCGTCTGCCGCATACATCCCGGAGGGACCTGACCCCACGACGGCGACTTTCGATGTCACGCATCCACCGTAGTCAACGTTCCCTCGTGTACGTCGTAGATCGCTCCCGCCACGACCACCCCTTCCGGCACGAACGGGAATGTTCTGATCCGTGTGACATCCGACGTCAGCGCTAGGCGTTGATCCGACACCGGGCGGATCTCGAGCGAACGGGAATCAATCCCCGAAGCGTCGAATATCGCCTCGTGTACGGCCGCTTCGTCTCCACTGGCCATCCGGCAATCCGTGTGCGGCATCACGAGAATTCGATTCACGCCCAGAAGGCTGGTCGCAAGGACAAGCGCCCGAAGCACGTCCTCGGTGACGCGGGCACCCGGGTTTCGCAAAATCTTGGCATCCCCGACCCGCATTCCGACCACGGCCAGAGGATCGATCCGTGCGTCCATACACGTGACGATGGCCAAACCCTTGGCTGCAGGTCCCGTTGCATTCGGGGTGTCGAACGTAGAGGCAAAGGCGCGGTTCGCCTCGAGGACGTCCCAAAACTCAGCGCTGGGGAACGACCGCTGCATCGGGTCGAGCATGGACGCTTCCTCCTTTCACACGGGCCCGAACGCGGGTCCGCATCAACTCGCGACATTCTGGCAGGGCATCGAGTAATCCCGGTGACGGGCTTAGGTATCGATTCGCGTTCGATCCAGTTCCCGCGCTCCCGCGATGATGAAGTCTTTGCGCGGTGCTACGTGCTCCCCCATCAACAGATCGAAGACCCCAGCCGATTCGGTCCCGTCGCCCACCGTCATGCGCCGCAGCGTGCGCTTCGCTGGATCCATCGTGGTCTCGCGCAATTGCCCGGCATCCATCTCACCAAGTCCCTTGTACCGCTGCACGGGCTCCTTTACGCGCTTGCCTTTGGATGTGGCCGTCTTGACGATGGATTGCATCTCCTTGTCGGAGTACGAATACACCACCTCGCTTCCCTTCCCACCTTTTCCGAGGATTTCGATCCTNTGGAGCGGNGGTACGGCCGCGAAAACCCNGCCGTCCTCGAGNAGGCCCGGCAGGTATCGATGGATGAGCGTGAGCAGCAGGCAACGAATGTGTGCTCCATCGACGTCGGCATCCGACATCAAGATGATCTTGTCGTAGCGAACGCTGTGGAGGTCGAAACTTCGACCCGATCCACCACCGATCACTTGAATGATGGCTGCGCATTCAGCGTTCTTCAACATGTCCGCAAGCGAAGCCTTCTGCACATTCAGGATCTTGCCTCGAATGGGCAACAGGGCCTGAAAGTCTGCATCTCGTGCACTTTTCGCCGTGCCTAGTGCGCTATCGCCCTCGACGATGAAGAGTTCGGTCCCTTCGGCCTCGCTGCGTCGGCAATCGACAAGCTTGGCCGGCAAAGTGGAGGTTTCCAGTGCCGATTTACGACGCTGAGTGTCCCGATGTGCGCGCGCGGCAACCCGGGTCCGCATAGCTGCGGCAGCCTTGTCGAGCACCGCACGTGCGGCAGCCTTCTCACCTCGGGGGGGCTTGGTGAACCACTGCCCCAACTCCTTGGTGACCACGTTGCCCACGATCCTGCTCACCGCGGGCGTCCCGAGAACCTCTTTCGTCTGGCCCTCGAATTGCGGCTCAGCGAGCCGGACGGTGACAACGGCTGTCAGCCCCTCGATGACGTCGTCCTTTGTAACCGAAGCTTCTGACGACTTTAGAATGCGGGCCTTCTTTAACTGATCGTTCACGACCTTGACAAGCGCTCGTTCGAAACCGGCGACGTGCGTGCCTCCCTGAGAGGTAGCGATCACGTTGACGAAACTCTTGGTGGTGGCGTCGTATCCCTCATCCCACTGCAGGGCAATATCCACGCCTAGTTCGCGTTCAACATCCCGGGACGTCATGTGACCTTTGCCATCGAGAACGGGCACCGTCTCGTGGAAGTTCCCACTGCCCCGCAATCGGATCACCGAGCACACGCTCGCTCCCTCGGCGAGGTACTCGACGTATTCGGTTATGCCGCCCTTGTGCACCAGCGTCTCTTCCCAGATATCCCCTTCGTCCCGTTCGTCGCGCAGCGTGATCGACAGTCCAGGAACCAGGAAACTGCTTTGCACCGCCCGCTCTCTGAGTGTGACCCTGTCGTAGTCGGCATCCTTGGTGAACACTTGCGGATCGGCCCACCACCGCACCCGAGTGCCCGTTCTCGTCCGCGGCGCCTTACCCACCACGTTCAAACCCTTGGCTCGTTGGAATTCCGCGTCCGGCCAAGTGCCCTCGAACACTCCCGGGACACCGCGACGAAAGGACATTCCATGGGTCTTTCCTGACCGGTCCACCTCGACGTCGAGCCGGGAACTCAGGGCGTTAACAACCGATGCACCCACACCGTGCAAGCCGCCGGACGCCGTATACGACCCGCCACCAAATTTGCCTCCGGCGTGCAACTTGGTCATCACAAGCTCCACGCCGGACAACTTGGTCTTCGGCTCCTTATCGACCGGGATACCTCGTCCGTTGTCACTGACAAGGACCGACCCGCCGGCCTCCAAGACCACCTCAATCTTGGTGCAATGCCCCGCCAGCGCCTCGTCCACGGAGTTGTCGAAAATCTCCCACAAGCAGTGCATCAGCCCGCGGCCATCGTTACTGCCGATGTACATGCCGGGCCGCTTGCGAACCGCGTCGAGTCCCTCGAGAACGGCCAGATCCCGGGCCGAATAGGCCCCCGTGGTCTTCTTCGCTGCCATTTCCTGAACGCTATCGCCCTCGGACGGGACTTCTCCGGATCGGCTCGCTGCCGATCTGAACCTGTTCAGCTGCTCGTGCGGGGTTGTCGTGACCCACACCGACACGTTTCGCCACCGGCGAATTCACCGTTTGGAACACGGCGAAATGGGGAATACCGTGTAAGACTGAGGTANTAACGGTGCACGGCCAGCAGTATCGCGACCAGGAGGTGCCATGACTACGACGCTTACGGCCCCAACACTCAGCGCAGAGGAACGCTGTGATCGATGTGGTGCTCAAGCGTATGTTCGCGTCTTGCTGCCCGGCGGAGCCGACCTGCAGTTCTGCGGTCACCACTGGAGTCGCCACGAGGAGGCNCTGCGGCCCCAGGCCGAGGAGATCATCGACGAGACNCACCGNCTNGACGCGGGTGNGNCGGNNGANGGNACNGACNNACCGCAGNANTNANTNNCGGANTACCGCGANGNNNTAGTCNAGNTAGTCGCGGAGNACCTGNGAACGTGANGGGTGGCGAAGTTTCGACATCGTCTTNGANTCGATCTGNCGGATCCGCTCCCGNGTNACCCCGTAGACCTTGCCAATCTCATCCAGCGTCTTGGGCTGGCCGTCNGTGAGCCCGAAGCGCATCCGGACCACGCCGGCTTCTCGATCGGAGAGCGTCTCGAGGACCGACTCGAGTTGCTCCTGCAGCAGCGTGAACGACACGGCATCGCTGGGAACGATCGCCTCCGAATCCTCGATGAGGTCTCCGAACTCGCTGTCTCCCTCTTCTCCCAACGGGGTGTGCAGCGAAATCGGTTCGCGTCCATACTTCTGCACCTCGACGACCTTCTCCGGGGTCATATCCAGTTCCCGGGCCAATTCTTCGGGCGTGGGTTCGCGGCCAAGATCCTGCAGCATTTGCCGCTGCACCCGCGCTAGCTTGTTGATGACCTCCACCATGTGAACAGGGATTCGGATCGTCCTGGCCTGATCCGCCATCGCACGGGTGATCGCCTGTCGGATCCACCACGTTGCATATGTCGAGAACTTGTAACCCTTCGTATAGTCGAACTTCTCAACCGCCCTAATCAGACCCAGGTTGCCCTCCTGAATGAGATCCAGGAACAACATGCCGCGGCCTGTGTAGCGCTT
>PBWE01000030.1 GCA_002728915.1 Micrococcales bacterium | reverse complement strand
ACATGAGCGCCACCGCTCCAAATGCCGCGATTGCCTTCTTCACGTGCGCCATGAATCCCACCATTCGTGTTGGACCTGTAAGCGCCTGTATTGAGCGCGTTTTCTTTGTTTCACGACAAGGAGGGATTTCAAAGAGATGAGACAGATTCGCTTCATGAGTCTCACAGTCACTGTCTGACGCATTGACAGACCCCCGTTCCACGAAGGGAACGGGGGTCTGTGCTGCTGAGNTTNACGTTAGGCNGCTTGCTTCGTCTCCCAGAAGATGTCGGCGATCTCGTCGATCTTTCCGAGAAGATCATCAGCGACCGCCGGATCCAGGGAGCCCTTGGTGCCTCCGGCCCCGGCGAGCTTGGTCGCCTGGTTGAACAGCTCGTTCAACTGCGGGTACTTCTCGAAGTGCGGGGGCTTGAAGTAGTCGGTCCACAGCACCCACAGGTGCTCCTTGACCATGTGTGAGCGCTCTTCCTTAATCGAGACAGCGCGCGCACGGAACTCAGGGTCGTCGGAGGCGTGGTACTTCTCCATGCACGCCTTCACGGATTCGGCCTCCAGGCGAGCCTGGGAGGGGTCGTAGACGCCGCAAGGCAAATCGCAGTGCGCATAGGCAGTGGTGCGGGGCTGGAGGGCCCGAAAGATGCTGTTGAGCATGAGACTCCTTCGAGGTGGTGAATGAATGCCTGCTCTGACCCTAGCGCTCGGGAACACACTCGGCACGCGGCAGGATGGCGAGGTGTTCTCGCTCACCACTGTCCGTGTTGTCGGTCCGTCCATGGAGCCAGCAGTGCGAAACGGGCAATGGTGGGTCGTGCGTAGGGGCGTGAAACTTCGGCAGGGGGATGTTGTTCTCTTGCAACACCCGACGCGATCGGATCTGAGCGTGGTGAAGCGCCTGAGTCACCGAGAAGGTATTGGGTGGTGGGTGCTCGGTGACAACCCACGCGAGAGTGATGACAGTCGGCATTTCGGGGTGGTGCCGGACAACTTGATCATCGGGCGGCTGATTTTCCGGTATCGATGAATGCCCGTGCGGCGAGGACGGGAAGCCGCTCCTAGTCTTCGTCGTCGCCCAGGCGAGCGAGCCAGGTGGCNAGCCGTTCGACCGGAACCTCGAAATCGGGGTGCAGGTTGACGAACTCCTGCATGCGATCTCCGAGCCAGTCGAAGGTGACTTCTTCCTCGCCTCGTCGGCTTTGCAGTTCCTCGATACCGCGGTCCGTGAAGTACATGTCCGCTGCTTAGGCGAATGCCTGCTCGACCACGGCCTGCTGCTCGGCCACATGACGCTGGTGCGTGCCAACAGCCGGAGACGATGACGAAGGCCTCGTGACGCCTTCGATCGGGCGATTAACCATGGGTGGAGCGTTCATCGCCACGAAACTCCATGCTCCTTGGTTTGCCGGCTCCTCTTGAACCCACCGGATCTCGGNATTGGGGTATCGGTNGAGAACCTCCGCGAGGCGGAAGGGGAGCGGGTAAAGCCGTTCGAAGCGCAGAATCGCAGTGTTGTGCAATCCATGCTCGTCGCGGTGCGCCGCGAGGTCGTAGTAGATCTTCCCGCTGCACAGCAGAACCTTGGTGATCTCCGGTCCCTCGTGATCGGGGTCAAGCAAGATCGGCTGGAAGGTTCCGGACGTGAACTCGTCCGTGGTGGAGACCGCCTGCTTGGCGCGCAGGAGCGACTTTGGGGTGAAGATGATCAGCGGTCGAGTCAGACGACTGAACACCTGCCAGCGCAGAAGGTGGAAGTACGACGCCGGGGTGCTNGGCATCGCCACCGTCATGTTGTCCTGAGCGCACATCTGCAAGAAGCGCTCGACNCGCGCACTCGAGTGGTCCGGCCCTTGCCCTTCTTGCCCGTGCGGCAATAGGAGGGTGACGGCTGACCGCTGCGCCCACTTTTGCTCACCGGAAGAGATGAACTCATCGGTGATCGTCTGGGCACCATTGACGAAGTCACCGAACTGCGCCTCCCACATCACCAGGGCATCGGGGCGNGCGACGGAGTATCCGTATTCGAAACCCAGGGCAGCGAACTCGCTGAGGAGTGAGTCGTAAACGTAGAGCTTCGCCCCGTCGCGGTAACACGACTTCAGTGGTTTGTATTGCCACCCTGTTTCGCTATCCACGATGACCATGTGGCGATGCCCGAACGTTCCGCGTCGAGAGTCCTGGCCAGCGAGGCGAACGGTGCGACCCTCCATGAGCAGNGAACCCACGGCCAGAGCCTCGGCCATTCCCCANTCGATCGTGTCGTCGGAGACCATTTGCTCGCGACGCTGCAGTTGAGGTGCCAAACGAGGATGCACGTGGAAATCGTCCGGCAGCGTGATCTGTGAGTCGATAACTGTTTCGATCTGCTCCTGACTGATGGCCGTATCAACGTCTGTGAAGGGTGTCTGTGGGGTCAAGTCGAGCTGGCCGGTCTCGATGATGTCCTTCGCGCGGTCGGCGAAATCCTCGGCTTCATCTTCCGAGGTGTCTCTGGTTTCTTGGAAGACACGTTCGAGTTGCTCCTGGAAGTGCTTGAGAGCTTGCTCGGCCTCGTCGATGGTGATGTCGCCACGACCGATGAGCGATTCCGTGTAGTGCTTTCGCACGGAACGCTTGGCGTCGATGATCTTGTACATCCGTGGCTGAGTCAGCGATGGATCGTCTGCCTCGTTGTGGCCGCGCTTGCGGTAACACACCATGTCGATGACCACGTCTTTGTGGAACGCCTGTCGGAAGGCGAAGGCGAGGCTGGCCACGCGAGCAACGGCCTCGGGGTCATCGCCGTTGACGTGGAAGATCGGCGCCTGCACCATGCGGGCGACATCGGTGGAGTACACGCTGGAGCGTCCGTACTTGGGTGACGTTGTGAAGCCCACCTGATTGTTCGCGACGATATGCACCGTGCCGCCGGTCCGGTAGCCCTGCAGTTGCGAAAGTTCGAGTGTTTCGGCGACGACTCCTTGGCCCGCGAACGCGGCATCGCCGTGAATGAGGACAGGGAGAATGTCGTTTCTACGTTCCTTCGGCAGCAGATCCTGCTTGGCTCGCACGATTCCCTCAAGTACCGGATTGACCGCCTCCAGATGCGAGGGGTTGGCCGCGAGGTACACGGACGTGTACGCGCCGTCGGGCGTCAAGAACGATCCGGTGGTGCCGAGGTGGTACTTCACATCGCCCGAGCCCTGGACCGAGTCGTCGCCGTAGTCGCCCTCGAATTCGCGGAAGACCTGCGAGTAGGACTTACCCGCGATGTTCGTCAGAACGTTTAAACGACCGCGATGGGGCATGCCGATGGCGACTTCGAGGATGTCATCGTGCGCCGCGTCGGTGAGGATTTCATCGAGTAGTGGAATGAGGGACTCTGCGCCTTCGAGTGAAAATCGCTTCTGTCCGACGTACTTGGTGTGCAAGAAGGTCTCGAGAGCTTCGGCCTCGTTCAGCTTGTTCAGCATGCGCAGCTGCTCATCGCGGTCGGGCTTCACGTGCGGGATCTCGACTCGTTCCTGGATCCACTGGCGCTGATCGGGATCTTGCAGGTGCATGTACTCGATGCCGACCGTGCGCGTGTAGGCGTCGCGCAGCACGCCAAGAATCTCCCGAAGTTTCATCAGGGCGCGACCGCCGAAGCCTCCGGTGGGGAACTCCCGGTCCAGATCCCACAGGGTCAATCCGTGGCTGAGCACGTCGAGGTCGGGATGCGAACGCTGCTCGTACTCCAGCGGATCGGTGTCGGCCATCAAGTGCCCTCGGACACGGTAGGCGTGGATGATCTCTTGCACCCGGACCGTCTTGTCTAGGTCCGTCTCGTGACTGGCGGAGATGTCGTTGGCCCAGAGAACCGGCTCGTAGGGGATGCGCAAGGAACGGAAGATCTCTCCGTAGAAGTCGTCTTCGCCGAGAAGAAGCTGATGGATACGGCGTAGGAACTCACCCGATTGCGCACCCTGGATGATGCGGTGGTCGTAGGTGCTCGTGAGAGTCATGATCTTCGACACGGCGTTCCGGACGATCGTCTCCGACGATGCGCCCTGCCAGTCCGCNGGGTACTCCATNGCCCCGACNCCGACAATGCACCCCTGTCCTTCCATCAGGCGGGGGATCGAATGGTTGGTGCCGATCGTTCCCGGGTTGGTCAACGAGACCGTGGTGCCAGNGAAGTCNGTCACCTCNAGTTTGCCGCCGCGNGCACGCCGGACCACGTCTTCGTAGGCAGCCCAAAAAGCGGCGAAGTCCATCCGCTGGGCACCCTTGATGTTCGGAACAAGCAACTGCCGNGTGCCATCGTCTTTCGCGAGGTCGATTGCCAAGCCGAGGTTCACGTCCTCGTTGCGGAGTACGGCGGGCTTGCCATCCACCTGAGTGAAGCCGTAACCCATCTCGGGCATCGTTGCCATCGCTCGCACCACCGCGAAGCCGATGACGTGGGTGAGCGACACTTTGCCGCCTCGCCCGCGCGATAGGTGGTTGTTGATCACCACCCGGTTATCCATCAGCAACTTCACCGGCACCGATCGCACGCTGGTGGCGGTGGGCACCGAGAGGCTGGCCTCCATGTTCGTCACCACGCGACCNGCCGCTCCGCGAAGCACCTCTGGTTCAACCACGGACGCATCGGNGCTGTCNTNNGACGGNGGCGTGGCGGCGTCCGGCGGNGGTGTNGACNCGGGCGTNGANGNNGGCGTTGACGCCCGAGTCGNGGCAGGCGTCGACGGGGCTGGGGGAGTCGTCGGCGTCGCAGTCGTCGGTGTCGAAGAACTCTGCTCGGGCGCAGCGGATGCCGGTGCGGGTGCGGGGGCAGCAGCGGCGGCCGCGGCGGCGTGCGGCACGGCCGCGGGTGAGTACTCCACTGGGGCGTAGTCCTCGAAGAAGTCCCACCACGCCGGATCGACGGAGTTCTTGTCCCTTAGGTACTGCTCGTAGATCTCGTCCACCAACCACTCGTTGGGGCCGAAGCGACTGACAAGGGAATTGGGGGGCTCGCTCGCCACGGAGGCGTTCCTCTCACGTGCAGATGAATGTCGTCCTAACAGTAGCCCTCGGCGCATGCGCGAACGCGTCCGGATGCACGTCCCGTCGACAGGCACCACAGTTGCGTTATGAGTTTCCTCGGGTCAGACACGGTGGCGCTGGTGACGGGAGGCAGTCGAGGCCTGGGACTGGCTGCAGCGCGGGGGATTGGCCGCCGGGGCGCCCGCGTCATCGTGCTCGGTCGAGACCACTCGCGCGTCACTGCTGCCGCAGCAGAACTCGTTGACGACGGTGTGGAGGCAATCCCTGTAGCGGCGGACGTCGCAGACCCGGCATCGCTCGCTCGGGCTGCAGACGCCGTCGCCCATGTCGGACCACCGGATGTCCTTGTGCTTTCTGCCGGAGTGATGGCGGCCAAGATGACACGCACCATCCGCACAAGCCCCGATGAATGGCAACGCGTCATAAGCATCAACCTGGACGGCGCGTTCTACAGCATCGAGACGTTCGCGCAGGATCTTGTGAAGAACCGCTCTGGCAGGGTTATCGCTTTGTCTGCGTGCCTAGGTCGGTTCACCGGGCCCGGAACGAGTGGGGGGTTGGCTCCGTATCGAATTTCGAAGGCGGGGGTGAATGCGTTGGTGCGCAATTTCGCCGCCGAGATGCAATGGGGGCAACGCGGCGTCCTGGTAGACGCCGTGTGCCCGGGGCATTGCCGGACCGACATGGGTGGACCCGACGCTCCGCGATCCGCAGAGGAGGGCGCCGACACGATCGTGTGGCTGGCCGATCGAGACGCGACGGATGATGAAGGCAACGTCGTTCCCACCGGCGTGCTGTGGGAGGACAGGCAGATCGTTCCGTGGTGATGGATCGGCGCTAAGCGCCCTGCCCAATTAGGCGATCATCCCCGGCCTGTTGCCCTTACCCGCGACTCGATCGCCGGCCGATTCCCACGCGGCCAAACCGCCGGCCAGGCTGTAGGCCTCGATGCCCTGCTCCCGCACTCAGCATGTCCATAGCTTCAGACGGCTTGACCGACGGCAAAGTGAAGCGAGAGAACAGACCCATGAGACGAGTCTGTAGGTGACGGTGTCCCCGACCCATTGATATAGGTGGCCGCAAAAGTTGAGAACAGGCACGCCGGGTTCATCTCGAGGGGGGTGGGCAACGTACATTGTCATCGTGACTTCCGTGGGGGGCTCTTTGTCTCGACGCCTGCGCTCAGTGGTCGCTGTAGCTTTGGCTGCCGGCGTGCTCGCTGCGGCATCGCCCGGTGCTGCGGTTGCCGACGAGTCTGCCGACACGGACTCGGTGGAATCAACCTCGTCACCGAGTGCGAGCCCAACCAACGATCCAACCGTCGATCCATCCGCCGATCCTGGCTCGGAGTCCAGTGTGGAGCCGACGCCCGAAGCCGTGACCGACCCATCGGTGGCTCCACCGGATGCCGCTTTGCCGCTTCGGCCCGTGCTGATCGCAGTGACGCCCGCAGATGCCAGCGCGATCGCGACCTACCTGCCTATCGATGACCCCTCGGTGACCGGGTATCAGATCTCGCCGGATGGTTACTTGTGGTTTGACTGTCCCGATCTCAGCGGCACCTGTGGACTCTCGTCGCTCACGAACAATCGGGAGTATCTCGTGTCGCTGAGATCAACGGGACCTACTGGCCAGTCTGCCCCGGCCGGTCCGATCGCGACCATTCCCGCCACGTCCGACTGGGCCAAGCCGAAAGTCCTACCCAAGCCGCGCAAGCGGGTAACGGCGACGTTCGAGGCAGCGGGTAACGGGCTCGGGGTTTCCGGAAACCGGGTCGCATTGGGAGTTGGCACCTTGCCGCGCCTACGATTCAGCACGAACATCCCGAACAAAGCCGCCGTTGAGCGTCACCTGCAGGTGGCTGCTACGTTGCCGAGTGGTCGCACCGTGAATGTCCCTGGATCCTGGGGGTGGATCAGCGACCAAACGGTGGTGTTCCGGCCGAAGAATTACTGGCCGGGGAACTCCACGATTCGGATTACGTCGACGGTGAACGACACTGTGTTGGGCAAGAGTGGCAAGAAGTATCTCGTCGGCTCGAAGGCGCTGCGCAAGACGTATGTCTTCCGTACCGACCGATCGCTCATCGCGACCGTCGATGGCGCGAAGAAGACCATGACCGTGCACGTCGATGGCAAGAAGCGGAAGAAATTCAAGGTGTCGCTAGGGAAGTGGGGCTGGGAGACACGCAACGGCGCGAAGGTCATCAGCACCGATAAAGAGGACTACAAGGTCTACCGGAGTGAAAGCTTGGGGCTGGATCCGGAGGTCGAATTCTACGAGCTCCCGTCGAAGTGGAACACCCGGTTGACGCCGTCGGGTGAGTTCCTGCACACCGCCTCGTGGGCATACGGCCGACTCGGCCGTTACAACGGGTCGCACGGCTGCACCAACATGTTCGAGCAGGACGCCAAGTGGATCTTCGACAACACGATCCCCGGCGACGTCGTCAACTACATCAAGACCGGCGGCGACGTTGTGGAACCATGGAATGGTCCTGGTGGACTGTGGAATATTCCGTGGAACCGGTGGTTGAAGAAGTCCGCGCTATCCAATGCCAGCGGCACGGTAGATACGACGAGTGACGATGGCTCTGTCGATGATGTGCGCCCCGACGGCGCATGACCGACCGTTTCCATGACTGACCGATTCAGTGACGCCTGCCGCATCAACCAGGCAGAGCCCGGCGTGTTTTCGTGGGACGTTCCTGCTGGCTGGCTTCAGGGCCGCGGGGCGTGGGGCGGTCTAGTCATCGCTGCATCCGTCAACGCCGTCGAGGTGACGCAGCAGCAAAGCGCCGATCGGCGTATGCGCAGCGTGACGGCCCATATGTTCGGACCCCTGCCTGCGGGTACGGCCCGCATAGACGTGACGCCCCTTCGCGTCGGATCGGCGATGACGACGTGGAAGGCGAGCGTCACCGGATCTGACGGGACTGCCGCCGCCCACAGTGTGATCATCACGGGAACTCCGCGCGCTGGGGACATCGACGAGCCGTGGGGCACGGTATCGATGCCGGATCTCCCCGATTGGCGTGCGGTCCCGAGCTTCCCTCTGGGTCCTCCGATGGGTCCGGAGTTCGGCCTACACATCGGTTACCGACCCGCCTCCGGCGTACCCGGCTCGGGGGATACTCCTCGTGCCCTCGGATGGGTATCGCCCGTTCCCGACCCGGCAGACAATGCCGAGCAATGGACAGCCGGAATCACTTTGGGGCTGGTTGATGCGTGGTGGCCGGCCAGTTACGTGGCCATGACCGGTTTGCGTCCGATGGCCACGGTGTCTTTCAGTGCGCACCTGCTTGTTCCGCCTCAGACACTCGATCCCCAGCAACCCCTGGGATTCGAATCATGGGTGTCGTCGATGGAGGAGGGGTTCACTTCGGAAACGCGGCGACTGTGGTCACCGGACGGTCGACTTGTCGTCGAGAATCACCAATCGATCGTCGTGATCAAGTAGCGAACGCACCACCGATGCTTCGGTGATCTTCAGTTAGGGCGCTGGGTAGCGCTGCGCTAGTTCGATCACTTTCTCCACGTATTGCTCGGTCTCGGGGAACGGCGGTACGCCGTCATACTTGCGAACCGCGCCGTGTCCGGCGTTGTAGGCGGCGAGGATGTTGTGCAGCGGGGTTCCCGAGACGGACGAGACCAGTCGTCTGTTCAGGCAATTCAACTCTGCTGCGGACGGAATCGCGTCGCGTGGATCCCACACGTCGCGGACGCCGTCGCCGTTGGCGTCCAGACCGTATTGACGCCAGGTGCTGGGCATGAACTGTGCGATGCCTTGAGCTCCCGCGGGGCTCTGTGCGTCCGCCTGCCATCCACTTTCCACGGCGATCTGTGCGGCGAGAACCCGCGACGGCACCTCCGGACACCGTTCGGCTGCCTCGTCGATGAGTTCTTGGTAGGCCTCGGGGATGGTCGGAGTGCCTCCAAGTTTCCCGACGTCACGGGCCTGCTGAATCTTGTTCCAATCCGCAAGGCCGAACGCATGGAGCAGGCCCAGCCCAATACCGAGACCAACCACCGCGATCAGTGAAAGTCCGACGATCCAACTCACGATGGAGCGGGAAATGCCGGATTGTTCGGGCGAGCGGAGGGGAGCCATGACGACTCAACGGTAACCCAGGCTCGTTGTCATCCCGCGTACTCTCAAGGCATGGCTCCGGATTCGTCGCCCGAGAAGGAAGGCGTCCAGGACATCGACGCCCCTGCTCTCGAGGGCATGTTCACGAAGGAGTTGTCCACCGCTTTCGCTGCTCTGGGTTGCTTCAACCTGGCGATCTTCGGAGCCACGGGGGCGGGCAAGTCGACTCTGGTCAACGCTGTTTTTGGTCGAGATGTCGCCGATACAGGGGTGGGGGAGCCGGTGACGCGTGGCGTCGACTATCACCGTCGCGACGATGGCTTCTTGGGAATTTTCGATTCCGAGGGGTTCGAAACCGGGTCCGCCGGTGACCAGATCCTGGAAGGCCTTCGCGATGTCGTCGAAGCACGGCGGACGTCTGCGATTGATCAGCAAATCCATGCCGCGTGGTACGTGGTGCGTTGGTCGGATCGACGCTTCGAGGACGCGCAGGCAGCCTTCGTCCGACGCCTCGCCGAGCTGGGGCTCCCGGTGATCGTGGTGTTGACCCAGGTGCCGAGTAAGGACGGTCAGGCGCACCCACATGCGGTGGAACTATCGAACTTCATCACCGGTTTCGGCCTACCGATTCGCGCCGGCGGGGCACCGGTGTTGACGAATGCGCTCGCAGACGACTTCACGCATGCACCGGCGTTCGGACTCGACCGGTTGCTGGACGCGACGTACGAGGTAGTACCCGAAGCAGCCCAGGCGGCTCTCACCGCCGCTCAGCAGTTGGACATGGAGCGCAAAAAAAAAGCGGTAAAGGCGGTGATCAACCAAGCGGTCACCGTCGCATCTGGAATCGGCGCCGTCCCGATCCCCTTCACTGATGCGGCGCTTCTCGTTCCCAATCAGGTGACGATGATCGCGCGGATCTCCGCCGCCTACGGACTACCGCCGCAGCGCTCGAGGACGATGGCGGTGGCGGGTTCGCTCATTCTGACGGGCGGGGCAACGATGGCGGGGCGTTACGTCGTCACGAATCTGCTCAAGTTCATCCCCGGGGGTGCGGTCGCCGGATCCGCAATCTCGGCCGCGGTTGCCGCGTCCTTGACCCGCGCCGTTGGAATCGCCTGGGCGAAGGTTTGCGAATACGCCTTGACCTTGCCCGAAGATCAGCAGCAGGCTTTTTGGAGCAGTGGCGCCGTGCTAGAGAAATTCCGTTCGGCACTCAGCGCGGGCTGAGGCGTGGGAATCCGATGACGCGAGTAACGAGCGGCTGTTAGCGTGCGGGCCATGCGGCGACTTTTAGGTGTGGCAGTGCTCGGCGGTGCAGCTGTTGGTGGCTGGTACCTATGGCGCCGAATGACTGAGCCCGCTGCATCGCCGCAATGGCATGCGATGGACTCGCCGGTGACGCAAGCCTCAGCGGTGACCACCCCAGCAACGACAAGCGCGGATGCGACGTCGTCCAAGGCTGCCGAGTCGACTGCGAAGAAGACCACCGCGAAGAAGTCGACCGCGAAGAAGTCGACCGCGAAGAAGTCGACCGCGAAGAAGTCGAC
>PBWE01000029.1 GCA_002728915.1 Micrococcales bacterium | reverse complement strand
ACCGCGAACCTGATCTCGATGAATCGCCGATACAAGGTGCACGCCGGAGTACGAGTCACCGACGTCTAAACGGTTGGTCGCCAGTTCAGTTTCTGCCGACAGTGATTCCGACGCTCAGGCGTACGTGTGTTCTTGAGCCGGGTAGCTGCGCGTCTCGACGTCGTGCACCCATGCCGACACGGCTCCTGACATGACCTCTCGCAGGTTCGCGTAGCGGCGAACGAAACGCGGCGCAGGATTTGGGGTGAGACCGAGGAGGTCCTGCCACACGATCACCTGCGCATCCGTGTCCGCCCCGGCCCCGATACCAATGGTGGGAATACTCAAGACCTCGGTTACCGAGGCCGCGAGGTCCGCCGGGACTACTTCGAGAACAACCGCCGCCGCACCGGCCGACTCCAATGCCTTCGCGTCCTGGAGCAGTCGTTGTCCGCTCTCTCCGCGACCTTGCACCCGGTAACCCCCGAGGAGGTTCACCGACTGGGGGGTGAGCCCGAGGTGACCGATGACCGGAACCCCCGCCTCTGCGAGTGCTTCGATCTGGGGCAGAACACTCTGGCCGCCCTCCAACTTAACCGCGTGCGCGCCAGCCTCCTTCATGAAACGAGCTGAGGTGGCAAGGGCTTGCGCCGGGCCCTCTTGGTAGGAACCGAACGGTAGGTCGGCGACGACGAGAGCCTGCTCGGTGCCGCGAACCACAGCGGACACCAACGGGAGCATCTCGTCAACGGTGATCGGAATGGTCGAGTCGTGGCCGTGAACCACCATCGCGGCGGAGTCACCCACCAACAACGCAGGGACACCAGCCTGCTCGATGACACCCGCGGTGAGCGCGTCGTACGCGGTAACCATGGTCCAGGGCTGACCATCATCGGTGCGCACCTGGAGGTCGCGCATCGTCACGCGCCGAACAGAAGAATGACGAGACATAGTGAAACTCCCATCTCGAGGCTCCCGTGCGAAGTCCCCGGACGAGAAAAGCATGCCACGGATCGACGATCGGGCTCAACCGACCCGCGAGTAACATGAGATCTTCATTCGTGGACCTCCTGCAGCGGAGCCCACCGGGCCCGTTCGGAGGATGCATGCAGCCCGCGCCGGAGGACGCCGACCGCTGGATGGTCTCAGGCGAGGGACACCCCCGGCGTTGGGCGATCCTCGGCGTTCTCATCGTCAGTCTTCTGGTCGTCGTTCTCGACAACACGATTTTGAACATCGCGCTGCCGACCATCCAGCGCGACCTGGAGGCGACCCAGGGCGAGCTGGTGTGGGCGGTGGATTCCTACATCCTGGTGTTCGCAGCCCTGCTGTTCACCTGGGGAGTGCTCGGCGATCGGTATGGCCGCAAGCGCATCCTCGTCGTGGGTTTGATCGTGTTCGGTTTGTCCTCCGCAGCCTGCGCGTTCGCCTCGACGCCGCAGATGTTGATCGGGTTCCGAGCGGTGATGGGTATCGGTGGCGCCGCCGTCTTGCCGACAACGCTGGCGATCATCACGGTCGTCTTCCCTCCTCACGAGCGAGGACGAGCGATCGGCACCTGGGCGGGCGCCGTAGGAGCGGCCGTGGCTCTCGGGCCTGTTCTGGGTGGAGCATTGCTGCAGAACCCGCAATGGTTCGCGCCACTGACCGGAAACGCCTGGGGCTCGGTCTTCTTGATCAACGTGCCGATCGTGACCGTCGGCCTGATCGCTATCTGGAGGGTTGTTCCGGAGACGCGGAACCCCGACGGGCGCAAGTTGGACGTGCTCGGGCTCGTCTTGTCGATCGTCGGGCTGGTGTTGTTGGTGTACGGAATCATNCACGCATCCGAAACCCGCACGTGGATCGATGCGATGGTTCTCGGNCCGATGNTCGCNGGCNTCGCCGTCATNGCGCTGTTCCTNTANATGGAGTACCGAAGCGACCATCCGAGTTTCGATGTGAGNTTGTTCCGCAANCGGGGATACGCCATCAGCATCGCGGCCGTGTCGCTGTCGTTCTTCNCCCTCACGGGCATCACGTTCACGCTCCCGTTCTACCTGCAGATTTTGCGGGGATTCGACACGTTGACGGCGGGGCTGTGCTTCATCCCCTTCGCTGTCGGACAACTCCTTGCCGCACCTCGAAGTGCGACGACGGTCGCACGATTCGGCTACCGAGCGGTGATGACCAGCGGCCTTGTGTTCGTTGCTTTCGCCCTGACATCACTGGTCTTCGTTCAGATCGACACGCCCTTGTGGCTGCTCCTGGGGGTCTTCTTCCTGTTCGGACTGGGCATGGGACTGGTCATCGCTCCGGCTTCCACCGTGATGCAGAACGTTCTGCCCTTGGCCCGGGCCGGGGCGGGCTCGGCTGTGCAGAACACGGTGCGGCAGGTCGGTGGCGCTTTGGGGGTAGCGATCGTGGGCACCGTGCTGGCGACCCAGTACGCGGCGAACCTGGCGGCGAGCAGCACCGAACTACCCGACGACGCCTCCCAGGCGCTGCCCGAGGGAGCGTTCGCCGCAGCGAGCGAATCCATCGTGGCCACCCAGCAGGTGCTGACCTCGGCGGCCGAGTCCGGCGTCCCCGCGGCGGTCATCGACTCGTTGACGGCCATCGCCTATGCCGACTTCCTCGCCGCCAGCCACGTGACATCGGTCATCTCGGCGTCCGTCGTCGTGATCGCCGCTCTCATCGTCGGCTTCGGTCTACCCCACATACCTGTCCCCACCAAGAGCGAACCCTCGGCAGACAAGCGGCGCGAGTCGGAGGCTTAGGAGTTCGAATCGGGGCGTTCGCGCCACCGATTGGTGATGGGTAGTCGACGGTCACGTCCGAAGGCGCGAACCCCGATCTTGGTTCCCGGGGGGTATTGGCGCCGCTTGTACTCGGCGCCATCCGTCAGGCGCACGATGCGCTCGACCAGCGCAGCGTCGAAGCCGGCGGACACGAGTTCCGACGCGCCGGTGTCCTCGTCGACGTACGCCTCGAGAACGCTGTCGAGGTCGTGGTAGTCAGGAAGCGAGTCGGAGTCCTTCTGGTCGGGGCCGAGCTCCGCGGATGGCTCCTTGGTAATGGATCGTGGCGGAATCGGCCCAGCAGACCCAGCAGACCCAGCCTGCTCATTGCGCCACCGCGCCAAGTCCCACACCAGCGTCTTCGGGACGTCCTTAATAGGTGCGAAGCCACCGACCGCGTCGCCGTAGATGGTGGAGTAGCCGACGGACAGCTCGCTCTTGTTGCCGGTCGCCAGCACCAAGTGCCCCTCGGCGTTGGACAGGCTCATCAACACCATGCCTCGAATGCGCGCCTGCAGGTTCTCCTCGGCGAGCCCGGTGAGGTGCAAACTCGACTGGAAGGCGTCAAACATCGGGCCGATAGGCACCTCGCGCAGGGTCAGACCGGTGCGTTCCGCCAGGTCGTGTGCATCCTGCACCGAATGGGTCGAGGAGTAGCGACTCGGCATCGCGACCCCGAACACTCGATCAGCACCCAGAGCATCGACCGCGAGTGCACCGACGAACGCCGAGTCGATCCCACCACTGAGTCCGAGCAGGACGCTCGTGAAACCGTTCTTATTCACATAGTCGGCCAG
Organism: Micrococcales bacterium; assembly: GCA_002728915.1. GTDB lineage: Bacteria > Actinomycetota > Actinomycetes > S36-B12 > S36-B12 > S36-B12. The sequence goes on along the minus strand of PBWE01000029.1, from coordinate 29,812 downwards.
CCCCAGGCGTAGCGCGGCGTACAACTCAGCGGAATCATCGAGGCGCGGGGTGTTGGTGGGAGTCAGCGGCTGACGCTCGCGTGCCGATGTGTTCGACGCAGGTAGCGAGACCGGAAGCGAGGCCGGAAGCGAGACCGGCACGTCATCGCGCGACGACGGTGTGACGCTCGTTGCTGTGAGGTCGGCGAAGAGGATCTGGGAATCGAACTGGCAGGCTCGCTGGAGAAGTTGCCCCGCGGCATCGACGACGAGCGAGTCACCGTCGAAGACGAGTTCGTCCTGTCCTCCGGTCATGTTGGTGTACGCAACGGCTGATCCACTGGCCTGGGCTTGCTCGACGCACAGTTCCAGGCGCCGGTCGTCTTTCATCCGCTCGTAGGGGGATGCGTTCAACACCGCCAACAGGTCTGCGTCGAACTCCCGGGCCCATTGGACCGGGCCTCCCTGCCTCCACAAGTCCTCGCAGATGGCGACGCACACGCGTTGCCCGTTCATCTCGAACACCAAAGGTGCCTCGCCGGGCACGAAATACCGGGCCTCGTCGAAGACGCCGTAATTGGGCAGGAAGTGTTTGTCGTACCGGGCCACAACCGCGCCACGATGAACGAGTGCGGCACTGTTCACCGGACCCCCACGGGGTCGCCCGACCGCATCGGCACCGTCGTCATCGCTGTGGTCGAGATAGCCGACCAGGCAGGCGAGGTCCCCAAACCCATCGTCGGCAAGGTCGCGTGCCAGGGCGCTCATCGCGAGCCGGGATGCCTGCTGGAAGGACGGGCGTAGTGACAGATCCTCGACGGGATATCCGGTGAGCACCATCTCGGGAAGAATCAGCAGATCCGCCTGTCCCGCGGCAGCGTCGGCGGCCGCCTGGCGAATCAGGCGGGCATTGCCTGCCAAGTCGCCCACGGTCGGATTCACCTGGCCCAGGGCGATGCGCAGGACGTTCACCCGTGCAGGGTACCTACCCCTGGGAGTCTGTTACGCGGCTGTAACACGAGAGGGCACACTATGGACTCGTGGAAAAGCAAGCAGAGTTCGTGCTGCGCACGATCGAAGAGCGCGACATTCGATTTGTTCGACTGTGGTTCACCGATGTTCTCGGAACTTTGAAGTCGGTGTCGATCGCACCGGCGGAACTCGAGGGCGCATTCGAAGAGGGCATCGGCTTCGACGGATCCGCGATCGAAGGCTTCGCCCGGGTGCACGAGTCCGACATGCTCGCCAAACCCGATCCGAGCACGTTCGCGATCCTGCCGTGGCGCAGTGAGGGACCGGGAGTTGCTCGACTGTTCTGCGACATCTTGATGCCGGACGGTTCACCTTCGTACGCCGATCCTCGGTACGTTCTCAAGCGCACGTTGACGAAAGCCGCGGATCAGGGTTTCAGCTTCTACACCCACCCCGAAGTCGAGTTCTACCTGTTCAAGGAACGCCCGAGCCCGGGAAGCGTCCCCGAGCCGATCGACCAATACGGCTACTTCGACAACGCTCCGCACGGCGTCGCCCACGACTTCCGTCGACAGGCGATCACCACCCTTGAAGCGATGGGGATCTCGGTCGAGTTCAGTCACCACGAGGGCGGACCCGGGCAGCAAGAGATCGACCTGCGGTACGCGGACGCCCTGACCACCGCCGACAACCTCATGACGTTCCGGCTTGTTGTTCAGGAAGTTGCAATGGAGCAGGGGCTGTTCGCCACCTTCATGCCGAAGCCCTTCCGGGACGAACCCGGCAGCGGCATGCACACGCACCTGTCGTTGTTCGAGGGCGATCGCAACGCGTTCCACGAGGCCGGAGCCGATTTCCAGCTCTCGAAAGTCGCGCGTTCCTTCATCGCCGGACTTCTCACGCACGCTCCGGAGATCACCGCGGTCACCAATCAGTGGGTGAACTCCTACAAGCGGCTCGCCGGCGGGGGAGAAGCACCCGCGTGGATCTGCTGGGGTCACAACAACCGCTCCGCGCTGATTCGGGTGCCGATGTACAAGCCATCGAAGGGCAACAGCACGCGGGTCGAATACCGAGCGATGGACAGCGGGGTCAATCCGTATCTGGCGTACTCGGTTCTACTGGCCGCCGGGCTCAAGGGAATCGACGAGGGTTACGAGTTGCCGCCCGGCTCCGAGGACGACGTGTGGGGCCTAACGTCCGCGGAACGGCGCGCAGTGGGCATGGATCCGCTCCCGGGATCGCTGAACCAGGCCATCACGGCGATGGAGAAATCCGAATTGATCGCCGAAACCCTCGGTGAGCACGTCTTCGACTTCTTCCTGCGCAACAAGCGCGCGGAGTGGGAGGAGTACCGAAAGCAAGTGACGTCCTGGGAATTGGACCGCCACCTGCCGAAGCTCTAGGGCAACTCGGACGCCTAGGGTCGGGCTCCATGGGCGATCGTCACGCATCGGCTGCAGGCGGTCTCGCTCGTGGCGGTTTCGTCGAGCCGGAGAAGGCCCGAGCGCTGCTGGATTCGCTGCGGACACTCCCGCCGTTCGATGACGACGAGGTACTCGCAGGAGTCGCCGACCAACTCGGCGCCGCAGCCGACCCCGACCTGGCCCTTCGTCAGTTCCTACGCATCGTCGAAGGATGCGACGGTCGCCTTCGGGCTGGTCTCGGCGCTGATGAGGCTTTTCGCGGTCGCGTCATCGACGTGGTGGGTGCATCAGAGGCGTTGGGTGATTTCCTGGTGCGCGATCACGCGAGCCTGGACTTGCTCGCGGATGCAGACCAGTTAACGCAACCCCCGTCCCCGTTGGAAGCCCGAGCCACGTTGTTGGGTGCCGTCGGTGCGATACCCCAATCGCAAGAACCCGTCGCCGAGGCGCCCGCCCATGGTGGATCGGTGGCCGATGCGTTGCGGGTCGCATACCGGCGGTGGTTAGTGGGCATTGCTGTTCGGGACCTCAGCGGCCTGGCCGGCATGGAGTCCGTGGCGGCGTGGCTGAGTGATCTCGCCGATGCAACGCTGGAAGCGGCTCTGGCCATCGCCCGCCACGAGGTGGGTGAATCGGCCTTTACGTGCCGGCTCGCCATCATCGGTATGGGTAAGTGCGGCGGGCGGGAACTGAACTACATCAGCGATGTCGATGTCATCTTCGTCGCCGAAGCAGCAGACGGCTGTGACGAATCCGATGTCCTTCGCGCAGCATCGCTGCTCGCGGCAGGGTTGATGCGGGTCTGCTCGGAGGTAACGGCGGAGGGATCGATCTGGGAAGTCGATGCCGCTTTGCGTCCGGAAGGAAAGCAAGGGGCGCTGGTCCGCACCCTCCCGTCGCACCTTGGCTACTACGAACGCTGGGCCAGCACCTGGGAGTTTCAAGCCCTGTTGAAGGCGCGGTTCTGCGCGGGTGACGCCGACCTCGGCACCCGCTACATGGACGCGATATCTCCGATGGTGTGGAAAGCAGCCGATCGCCCCGATTTCGTTGCGGATGTGCAATCCATGCGCAAGAGGGTGGAGGATCACATCCCGGCGGACATCGCCGAACGGGAGATCAAGCTAGGCCCTGGCGGCTTGCGCGACGTCGAGTTCTCGGTTCAGTTGCTGCAACTCGTGCACGGTCGCGGCGACGTGATGCTTCGCAGTGCCACGACCCTCGTCGCTTTGGAGGCGCTCGCTACGTGGGGGTACGTCGGACGGGGGGACGCATCGGCACTCACCGACGCCTATCGATTCCTGCGCACACTCGAGCACCGCTTGCAACTGCGTCGATTGCGACGAACACACACGCTGCCCGAAGACGACGCGGAGTTACGGGTTCTCGCGCGCTCCATCGGGTTGCGAAGCGAACCGGTTCGCGAACTCATCGACCAATGGAAATCACACCAGCGTCAAGTTCGTCGCCTGCACGAGAAACTCTTCTATCGGCCGTTGCTGGCCTCCGTCGCGCGCCTGGAAGCCGGAGAAGCACGACTATCCCTTCAGGCGGCTCAAGAGCGACTTGAGGCTCTCGGGTATTCCGACCCAGCCGGGGCCATTCGCCACCTGCAGGCGCTGACCAGTGGTGTGTCGCGACGGGCAGCCATTCAACGAACACTGCTTCCGGTCATGCTGGGGTGGTTCGCCCATGGCCCTGACCCCGATGCGGGGCTGCTGGGCTTNAGGCAAGTCAGCGATGCACTCGGCGCCACACCGTGGTACTTGCGGCTTCTGCGGGACGAATCCGCTGCGGCCGAACGGCTCGCGTTCATGATGTCGGCGAGTCGATACGCAACCGACCTGCTCTTGCAGGCACCGGAGTCGGTTCGGATGCTCGCCGATGATGAGGAACTTCGGCCGCGAAGCGAAGCCTCGCTCGCCACCGAGGCGGCGGCGCTCGTGCAACGGCAAGACGACCCGATTGCCGCGGTGGCCGCCATTCGAAGCCTGCGTCGTCGGGAGCTCTTCCGCATCGCGGTTGCTGACCTGACAGACACCATCGACGTCCGTGAGGTGGGGGATGCACTGTCGGCCATCGCCCGCGTCACCGTGGACAGCGCGCTGACCGTAGCGACCCGATCCGTTGTGGGTGATGGGCAGCAACTCACCGATGTAGGCGTGATCGCCATGGGGCGCTTCGGTGGTTGCGAACTCGGCTTCAGTAGCGACCTGGATGTGATGTTCGTCCACGAACCACGGCAGGGATCGGACGAAACCGACGCAGGACGACAAGCCACCTCGATCGCGGAAGAACTGCGATCGCTGCTGATGTCCGCCTCGAGCGACCCACCCGTGGATCTCGACGCGGACCTACGACCNGAAGGCAAGGCNGGACCGCTCGTGCGATCACTGGCGTCCTATGCGGCCTANTACGAACGGTGGTCGTCACCATGGGAGGCGCAAGCGCTGCTGCGCGCCTTGCCCATCGCCGGACCGCAGGAACTCAGGCAGGCATTCACCGACCTCATCGATCCCCTGCGCTGGCCGGCGGACGGGCTCGATCTCGGGGCCGTGCGCGAGGCCCGACGTCTGAAGGCCCGCATGGAGGCGGAGCGATTGCCACGAGGCGCCGACCCGACCGTTCACACCAAGCTCGGTCGCGGCGGACTGTCCGATGTCGAGTGGACGGTGCAATTACTGCAAATGGAGAACGCCGGGCAACACCCGGCCCTGCGAACGACGACCACCCTCGGTGGGCTGCAGGCCTGCGTAGAGGTGGGGCTGTTGACCGGNGCGGATGCCCGAACACTTCGGGAAGCGTGGCTACTCGCGATGGCGATCCGAAACGCAATCATGCTGGTGAAGGCGCGACCAGGTGATTCACTCCCGAGTGACATGGGTGAACTCTCGGCTCTCGCGGCCGTCCTTCGTCACCACGGCAGCGATGGGAGTCAACTCAAGGATGAGTATCTGCGGACAACGCGCCGGGCACGCTCGGTCACCGAACGAGTCTTCTACGGCGAGCAGTAGGCGAACACGACAGAAGCCCCGGACAAATCCGGGGCTTCTGCGTTTCCCAGGCGCGCGAGGCGAATCGACGCGGAGGGAGTCGAGTGGGATCAGATGTCGTAGTACATCTCGAACTCGTGCGGGTGCGGACGCAGACGGATCGGGTCCACCTCGTTGGTCCGCTTGTAGTCGATCCATGTCTCGATGAGATCAGCGGGGAAAACTCCGCCGGCTTGCAGGAACTCGTTGTCCTCCTCGAGAGCATCGAGAGACCCCGTCAGGGAGTCCGGAACGGTCGGGATGTTCGCCAACTCGTCAGGCGGCAACTCATACAGGTCCTTGTCCACCGGGGCGATCGGCTCGATCTTGTTCTTGATGCCATCGAGTCCGGCCATCACCAGTGCGGAGAAGGCGAGGTAGGGGTTGCTGGACGGGTCCGGCACGCGGAACTCCACGCGCTTGGCCTTCGGGGAGTTACCCGTGACCGGAATACGCACCGCGGCGGAGCGGTTGCGGGCGGAATACACCAGGTTGACGGGAGCTTCGAAGCCCGGCACCAGTCGGTGGTAGCTGTTGACCGTCGGGTTGGTGAACGCGAGTACCGAGGGTGCGTGGGCCAGAAGACCGCCGATGTACCAACGGGCGGTGTCGGACAGTCCGCCGTAACCCATCTCGTCGTAGAACAGCGGCTGCCCGTCTTTCCATAGCGACTGGTGGCAGTGCATACCGGAGCCGTTGTCGTTGAACAGAGGCTTAGGCATGAACGTGGCGGTCTTGCCGTTCGCCCAGGCGACGTTCTTGACGATGTACTTGAAGAGCATGACGTCGTCGGCCGCGTGCAGCAGCGAATTGAATTGGTAGTTGATCTCGCCCTGGCCGGCGGTGCCGACTTCGTGATGAGCGCGCTCGACCTGCAGTCCCACTTGCAGCAGCGTTGAAACCATTTGGTCGCGGAGGTCGGCGTAGTGATCGACCGGGGGAACGGGGAAGTAGCCACCCTTGTAACGGGTCTTGTATCCGCGGTTTCCGCCCTCTTCGACGCGACCGGTGTTCCAGGCACCTTCGATGGAGTCGATGAAGTAGTAGCCGGAGTGCTGGTTGGTCTCGAAGCGGACATCGTCGAAGACATAGAACTCGGCTTCCGGACCGAAGTACGCCGTGTCTGCGATACCGGTCGAGGCGATGTACGCCTCAGCCTTCGCGGCGACGTTGCGTGGATCGCGACTGTACGGCTCGTTGGTGAAGGGATCGCGGATCGTGAAGTTCATGACCAACGTCTTGGCCGAACGGAAGGGATCGAGATACGCGGTGGCCGGGTCTGGGATCAACTTCATGTCGGATTCGTGGATCGACTGGAAGCCGCGGATCGACGAGCCATCGAACATCAGGCCGTCTTCGAAAGCACCGGTCCCGAACGAACTCGCCGGGACGTTGAAGTGCTGCATGATTCCGGGCAGGTCGACGAATCGCACGTCGATGAATTCCACCCCGTTGTCCTGGACGAACTTCAGAACTTCATCAGCGTTGCTGAACATTTCTACCTCCTGCACTTGCGTGCATCGCCTCGCTCGGCGGCCCTGTGCCGCCGGATTACGGCAGAAACTAGGGACAGGGCGTGTCCAGCCGGTATCTCAACTGTTTCGGGAGTGTTAACCGTCCGGCCTCCTACGCTGGGGCTATGGAGGAGCAGCGCGCGTGGTTCGGCCGACGTGTCGTTGCCTTCCTCATTGACTGGTTCGCCAGCGTTCTGGTGGCCCTCCTGGCCTTCCCCCAGTTCCCCTACGGCTCCAACGGCTCCATGCTCGCCACGCTGGCGGTGTTCGTCGTCGAGATCACGGTGCTCACCTGGCTGACGGGGGCGTCCTTCGGGCAGCGGCTGGTGAGACTGCGGGTGGTGTCCATCGACGGTGGGCGGGTGCCGCTGTGGCGGGTACTCGTGCGGACGCTATTGATCTGCCTGGTCATCCCGGCCGTGGTCTACGACGACGATGGACGAGGGGTGCACGACCGACTCGCGCACACCCGGGTCGTTCGGGTGGGGGCTAGCTAACAACGCGTTCCCTAGCGGCGCGTTCCCNGCGGCGTGCCGTTTAACGGCGCGTTACCGGCGTGCTGTCTAGCGGCGCGCTACCTGCGTTGCCGCCGCACCTGGCGCGGACTGGTCGGCATCGGGCCCTTGGGGATGGGCATGGATTGTTGGGCGTTCCCGATCGCTTCCAGTCGACGACGGACCTCGGTCACTTCGCTTCCGCGCAGGTTCTTCGGCAGCTTGCCGAGGGTCTTTTGGATCTGCCGAAGCGTGATCTGACCCTCTTCGTCTCCGATTTGGATCTCGTAGATCGGGATGTCGGGAACCCACCGAGCGGTCTTCTTGCGCTCACTGGTGAGCATGTGACCAACCCGGGTCGGCGCACCTTCGGAAACCAAGATCACCCCGGGTTTGCCGATCACTCGGGAGACCATGTCCTGGTTGCGGTTGACGGCGACCGCCGGTGTGACGGCCCACTTCCCGCGCATGGATTCGATGACCGCGGCCGCTGCTCCGGGTTGGCCCTCGATGCGCGAGTACGCGGCCCGCATCGCGCGACGACTGAACCAGAATGTCCCGGCGAGCAGACCCATCGGAATGGCGATGAGCACGGCGGTCAACCAGTTGATGAAAATCGAGACCGGGACCGCGAGCACGATGATCGTGGCGAGCACGATGCCGAGGACCTCGGCCCACAAGAACTTGTAGACCTTCTGGGTCATCGACCAGTTCTGGCCGATCGCTGCGAGGCTGGATTTGATCTTGCCCATGGGCAGGGAGCCTAGTCCGGCTCGCGCACGGTCACGGCGTCACCGGGTCGCACCGTTCCGGGATGCTCCATCCAGCCGGTGACTCCACGAAGGCCCCACGCGGCCTTGGGGAAGGATTCGGGGCGAGAGCCGTAGACGCGCTCGAGCATTCCGCCGGCGATTGTGCACGGAGCGTTGGGTCCCCCCAGCATGATGACCGCTCCGGAGGCAAAGACCAGGCGCGTCATGCGAGGCAGCGCGGTGAGTGCGTCGATGCCCTCGGTGCAGATGTTGTCGGCGATGACACCGGGGTCGATGCGCGGAATGCCCATCGCGGTGGCTATCTGCGCGAGCTCTCCGGTGTCCACGATCGACACCTGGCGGTGGTTGCGGATGGAGGTTCCGCGGGTGAACACCGACGACTGCCGCGTATCGGAGGCCATTCGCTCACCGTGGTGGCGATCTCCGACGGGACCACCCCAATCCAGTTCCAGAACATCGACCGAGACCGGCTCGTCGATGTCGGATGGCCACACGTGGGTAGCGACGACGCGGGCGCTCATGTGACGGTGATGCGCGCCACGGCACCGGACTCACGGGCCGAAAGAGCCTGCTCATACAGCTTCCCGGCTCGGTAGCTCGAGCGCACCAGCGGGCCGCTCATCACTCCGGAGAAACCGAGTTCGGTGGCGACATCGGCGAGTTCGACGAATTCCTCCGGGTGCACCCAACGTTCGACCGGATGGTGACGGGGTGAGGGCCGCAGGTACTGAGTGATCGTGATGAGTTCGCAGCCGGCCTCGACGAGGTCACTAAGGGCCTGCTCCACCTCGTCTCGGCTCTCGCCCATGCCCAGGATCAGGTTGCTCTTGGCGACCAGTCCGACACTGCGCGCCTGGGTGAGGACGTCCAGGCTGCGCTCGTAACGGAACGCGGGACGAATCCTCTTGAAGATGCGCGGCACCGTTTCGACGTTGTGCGCGAGGACTTCTGGACGCGCGTCGAAGACTTCTCCGAGGAGGGCGGGGTTGGCGGAGAAGTCCGGAATCAAGAGTTCGACCTTCGTGCCGATGCCGAGGCCGTGGATCTGTCGAACGGTCTCCGCATACAACCACGAACCCTCATCCTCGAGGTCGTCCCGGGCGACCCCGGTCACCGTCGCGTACCGCAACTCCATCTTCTGGACCGATTCGGCCACTCGCCGCGGCTCGTCCACATCGAGTGGCTCGGGCTTGCCGGTGTCGATCTGACAGAAGTCGCAGCGCCTGGTGCACTGCTCTCCTCCGATGAGGAATGTCGCCTCGCGGTCCTCCCAGCACTCGAAGATGTTCGGGCACCCGGCTTCCTGGCAGACGGTGTGCAGGCCTTCGTTGCCGACGAGTTCCTTGATGCGCTGGTATTCCGGCCCGGTGCGCATGCGCGTCTTGATCCACGGCGGCTTGCGCTCGATGGGCGTCTCGGCGTTACGCGCCTCGATGCGCAGTAGCTTGCGGCCGTCGGCGTTGGTTCCCGAATACACGGTCATGGCGTGACTCCCTGCAGGCTGCCGAGGCGATCGATGACAAACGGCAGAGCCTGGCGAACGCTCACCTCGCGGCCGATCTCACGCGAGAGGGACGTGACGGAAGCATCGGCGATGCCGCACGGAATGATCCGGTCGAACGCCGTCAGATCGCAGTCGCAATTCAGTGCGAATCCGTGCATGGTCACGCCTTTGGCTACGCGAATGCCGATCGCTGCGATCTTGCGATCAGGTCCGTGCGCGTCGGCCGGAACCCAGACGCCGCTTCGCCCCTCCACCTGGGTGCCGGTGACGCCGAACTCCGCGCAGACGTCGATGAGCAGGGTCTCGATCCGGCGCACGTAGGCGACTACGTCGATGGGATCTGGCAGCCGGAGGATCGGGTAGCCCACTAGCTGTCCGGGTCCGTGCCAGGTGATCTTCCCGCCGCGGTCGACGTCGACCACTGGGGTGGAATCGAGGGGGCGTTCGGCGTCTTCGGTCCGGCGTCCGGCGGTGTAGACCGCCTGGTGCTCGAGGAGCAGGACTGTGTCGGGCCCACCGTCGACCACATGCTCGTGCGTCGCGCGCTGCAGGTCCCACCCGTCCTGGTACGCGACCGCGTCGGGTCCGAACCCAACGTGCTCAACGACAACGGTCGCCTCCGTCACGCTCATACGGCGATCCTACGGTCGTCCGGCCGCACGACGCCCAGGCGACGACATGCCGCGTCGGCGGCGTGGCGCCCACTGATCATGGCTCCTTGAATGCTCGCGGTGGCGCAGTGATCACCGGCGAGAATCACCGGGCCGTGCTCGCCGGAACCGGCGACGGTGAGCGGACCGCGCATGGACGGCAGCGCGCCGTGGATCGGGTAGCGGGCCACGAGTTCCCATCCGGAGGTGTCGGCGCCGTAGAGGAACTGCAGATGGCCTCGCACGGCCTGCGCGACCTCGGCAGAGTCGTCGACGCCGAGGGTGGACGACGAGATCAGGATCTGGCCGTCGGGGGAGTAGCTCGGCACGGCGTATGTCAGCGGCACCGTGTTGATCACCGGCCCGGATCGCTTGTCGGGAACGGTGATCACGCTCCGCCCGCGGGCGAGTGGCTCGGGCAACGACGTCGTCGCGACCGCGTGATACCAGGTNGTGACGGAGTTGGTCGCNGTGTTCAGTTCNGTGGTCAGCCCCGCGTCCTCCAGCAGAGCNGANGCGTGCNTGGCGTTCGTTGCCACGATGACAACCGACGNCGTGATGGTGCCGGAGTCNGTNTCGATGCTCGCGGGNGTGAGTCGGCGAACAGGTGAGGCTAGGTGAACGGTCCCCTCGGGTAGCGCCTCGTGCAATTGGTCGGGGATCGCCTGCATGCCCGTCTGTGGCAGCGATGGCGTTCCTTTTACGAAACTGGCGAGCACCACGTCCATGAAGCGACGCGACGTCATCAAGTGCGGTTCGAGAAACACACCGGTCAGAAAGGGGCGGATAACGTGGTCGATCATCGTCGCGTCGACGCCGGCCCGAGCGAGCGCTACCTGTGCTGGCTCGTCGACCCGCTCGTCGAACTGGTGGCCGGACAAGTTGGCGACGGTGCGCGCGTACGCCGCGAACCGCGCCTTGCCGGTGATCGTGCCCGCCGCGCGGGAGAGTGCAGAGGTATGCCAATTGCCCGGTGATCGGGGGTCAGCGAGCCGCAGCACTGCGCGGCCTGTGGAGGTGGACCGAACGATGTCCATTCCCCGGGTCAGGGGATGCAGGTTCAGGGCTTCGTGGTCGAGGACGCGCGCCGCTTCGGGATACGCCGGGTTGTAGAGCTGGAAGCCACGATCCAGGGTGAAACCATCGACGATGTCGCTGCGAACGCGGCCTCCCACAGCGTCCGCGGCTTCGAATACCTGAACGTCAACGCCGTGAATCGCCAGTTCCCGGGCCGCGGCCAAACCCGCGAGCCCGGCACCGACGATGACGACGTCATGGTGCGTCATCGGCTAGGAGCTCTCGAGGGCGGTGCGTATCGCTGACTCGACGGTGGTGTCCTGGAAGGAGAAGCCCGCCTCGGTCAAGACCGACGGCAGAACCCGGGCGGAGCCGAGCACTTCGATCGAGAATTCGCCAAGCAGCGCCTTGATGGCGAACGTTGGAATCGGCGGCAGCCAGGCGCGACCGATCTCCTGCTTCAACACCTCGGTGACTTCAGCGTTCGTGACCGGGGTGGGGCCGGTCAGGTTGACGGGCCCGCTGATGTCGTCGTTGTCGAGCAGGAACGTCAAGGCGTTGACCTCATCGCGCAGCGAGATCCACGACCAGTATTGAGTTCCCGGGCCGAGGCGGCCGGCGAGGTTCAATCGGACGGACGGGATGAGCGGGCCAAAGGCACCCCCGGAGCCACCGGACGTCCCGCCGACCGCGACTTTCAGGATGGATACCAGGGGTCCCATCGTGCTGTCGGGCGCACTGACGACGAGTCCGGTGCGGGCGTGGACCACCCGGATGCCTGCGGCGATTGCGGGTTCGGCGGCGGCTTCCCAGGCGCGCACCACGTCGGCGAGGAAGCCGGTCCCGGCCGGTGCTGATTCGTCGACGGCGTGGTCACCGGTGTCGCCGTACCACCCGATGGCCGATCCGGCGATCAACGCGCGGGGCGGAAGGTCCAGTTCGGTCATCGCACGCACGATGGTGTGGGTGCCGTGCACCCGCGAGTCCAGGATCAGCTTCTTGTAGTCATCGCTCCAGCGGTGGTCGCCCACGCCGGCACCGGCGAGGTGGACGACGGCCTCGGCTCCGGCGAGTGCGTCGAGATCGACGGTCCCGGCGTTGGGGTCCCAGGACGCCTCATCCGGCGCGGTGGCGGGGCGCCGAACGAGGCGGATAACGTCGTCGCCGCGGGCCCTCAGGTGGGGCACCAGGGCCGATCCGATGAGCCCCGACGCTCCGGTGATAGCGATTTTCATGCCCTAAGCATGGCGCATAACGGCCCCGTGGGCTTGTCGACGTGCGGCTTGTTCGGGCTAAGCGAAAACGGTGTAGGCCACGACGCCCACCGCCTGGACGACGAGGAGATTGACGACGTTGCTCGCCATCAGGTTGTGCACCACTTCGGAGTTCCCGTCGGTTCCGGCTTTGCGGTGCGCGGCGAAGGAGGAGAAGAACGTCGTGAGTTCGGGCAGGCTCGTTGCGACAGCCGTCAGAGCACCGAGGATGACGGCGGGAACGGCGAAGGCAACGCCGAGTTCGTACACTGAATCACCGAGGACGTCGCCGAGGAAATACAGACCGACGAGCCCGGCGATCACGATGAGAACCTGCACCACGATGTGCGAACGGCGTCCGCTCCACGGTTTCTGTGCGCTCTCGGATTGCGACGGCCCGGACGTTTCCTGCCGTGAGCGCATGACGCGCATGTAGGCGATGTACCCGGCGCCGAGGGCAATGCCGCTCCACAGGGCGCTGTCCTGGCCGGTGACGAGCAGCAGCACCGGAACGACGATGCTGCCGGCGACCACCGCCTGCTCGAACCGGAATCGTGAGCCGGTGATCCGACGCAATTGACCGAACAGCACCGCGGCGACCGTGGCGAGCAGTGTGTTGATGATGTTGCTGCCGAGGATGTTCGTGCTGACCACGGTGAACAGTCCGGTGGAAGCGACGAAGACCGTGGCGACGAGTTCGGGTGCGCTGGTGAGGTAACCCAGCAGTTGGCCGGTTGCTGATTGCGAGAGCCCACCGGCGTGCGCCAACTTCCGCGCGGGAATGTAGAGAGCGAAGCGTGCGACGAGGATGATGCCCACCATCGACCCGACGAACCAGATGCCGGTGATGAACATTACGGAGCGCTACGCACCTAGTTCGGCGTCGAACGCGCCTTCCTCCAGGCGAGACTTGACGGTGCTGAGGAATCGAGCGGCGTCGGCGCCGTCGACGATCCGGTGGTCGTAGGACAGCGACAGGTAGACCATCGATCGAATCGCGATGACGTCTTGCCCACCTTCGCTGATGACGACCGGCCGCTTGACGACCGAGCCGATCCCCAGGATCGCGACCTGCGGCATGTTGATGATGGGAGTGTCGAACAGCGCGCCACGGCTTCCGGTGTTCGTGACGGTGAACGTGCCGCCGGAGAGTTCGTCGGGTCCGACCTTGTTGGTGCGGGTGCGTTCGGCGAGGTCGGCGATCCGCCGTGCGATGCCGGCGATGTTCAAATCACCCGCGTCGCGGATGACGGGAACGAGGAGCCCGCGGTCGGTGTCTACGGCGATGCCGAGGTTCTCTGAGTCGTGGTAGGTGATGGTGCCGGCGTCCATGTCGATGAAGCTGTTGATTTGCGGGTACACCTTCAGCGCTTCGACGGCGGCTTTGCAAAAGAACGGAAGGAACGACAATTTGACACCCTCGCGTGACTCAAAGTCGGCCTTGATCCGACCGCGGAGGGCAGCGATGCGGGTGACATCCACCTCAACCACGGTCGTCAGTTGGGCGGACGTCTGCAGCGACTCGACCATGCGTTCGGCGATGACTCGGCGCAGCCTGCTGAGATTCTCGGTGCGCCCGCGCAGCGCGGATGGTTCGGCGGTCGTCGGCGGTGATGCCGGTGCTGTCTGTGCGGCCGGAGGTGCGCTGCTCCCTACCGGAACCGGAGCGGACGCCGATGCTGCTGGCTGTTGTAGTGAGGGTTGTGCCGATTGCGCTGTGGTGCCACCGCGTGCCTCCACGGCAGCGAGAACATCGGCTTTGCGAATGCGACCGCCAACGCCGCTACCGGTAACGGTCGAGAGATCGATGTCGTGTTGGGCGGCAAGCCGACGGACCAGGGGCGTGACGTACGCACCGGCGTTCGAGTCGGAGGAATCGGCGTCCGGAGTACCAGCCTCGGCGGCACTCGCTTCCGGGGTGGCCGGTGCAGGGGCGGCCGGTGCGGGTGCCGCTGGTGCGGGTGCGCTGGCTCCGGTGGAGATTCGAGCGATCTCCGCACCCACCTCTACGGTGGCGTCGGTGTCGGCAGCAATCGCCGCGAGTGTTCCCGACACAGGAGCGGGAATCTCGGTATCGACCTTGTCGGTGGAAATCTCCACGAGCGGCTCGTCCGCCTCGACCGCGTCGCCGACGGACTTCAACCAGCGGGTGATGACACCCTCGGTCACGCTCTCTCCGAGTGCGGGAAGGACGACAGAGACTTCTGAGCCACCGGATACCGGCTCTGACGTAGCTGGCTCAGCCCCCGCGGGCTCAGGCGTGGCCGGCTCGGATGGTGCAGCTTCTGCCGGTGCAGTTTCTGCCGGTGCGGCGGGCTTTTCGGGTGTATCCGCGGCAACGGGCTCAGGTGTGGCCGGCTCGGCCGGTTCGCTCGGCTCGGCCGGTGCACTCGAGGGCGCGGGGGCAGCGTCGTCGGATTCGCCGATGACGGCCAGTACTCCGCCCACGTCGACGGTGTCGTCTTCGGCGGCATCGATGCTGAGCAGCACGCCGGATGCGGGTGCGGGAATCTCCGTATCCACCTTGTCCGTGGAGACCTCGAGGAGCGGTTCGTCTGCGGCGACGGTGTCACCGACTGCCTTTAACCACCGGGTGATTGTTCCTTCGGTGACGCTTTCGCCGAGTTGCGGCATGGTCACGGTGACCGGCATGTGAGCTCCTTGTGGGTGCGTGAAGTGCGATCAGGCGTGTGCGTGCAGAGGCTTCCCTGCGAGAGCAAGGTGTGCCTCGCCCATGGCTTCGTTTTGCGTGGGGTGCGCGTGGATGAGCGACGCGACATCGGTCGGGTGCGCCTCCCAGTTGACGATCAGTTGCGCTTCGCCGACCTGCTCGCCGAGACGTGATCCGACCATGTGTATGCCGATCACCGGACCGTCGGTGAGTTGGACGAGCTTGATGAATCCCGCGGTGGCGAGGATCTGGCTCTTGCCGTTGCCACCGAGGTTGTACTCGTAGGTGGTGATGTTGTCTGCGCCGTGCGCTTCGATCGCTTCGACCTCGGTGAGTCCGACACTGGCAACTTCCGGCTCGCAGTAGGTGACGCGCGGAATGTTGATGTCCGGGATAGGCATCGGTGCCTCGCCGGCGATCTCCTCGGCGACGAAGATGCCGTGCTGGAAGCCGCGGTGCGCGAGTTGCAGGCCGGGGGTGATGTCGCCGACGGCGAAGACTCCCGGAAGATTCGTGCGTAGGCGTTCATCGACCAGCACCCAGCCCCGGTCCATTGCCACGCCCTGCTCGTCGTAGCCCATGCCATCGGTGCTGGGGCCTCGACCCACGGCAACAAGAAGTAGGTCGGCGTCGATGGTCGTGCCGTCTTCCAACGACACCTGCACCCCGGATTCGTTCTGGGTTGCCCCGGCGAAGCGGACACCGAGGGAGAGGTTGATGCCTCGCTTCTTGTATGCCCGTTCGAGAGCTTTGGAGCAGGCTTCGTCTTCGTTGGGAACGAGGTGCGGTAGCGCCTCGACGATGGTCACGTCGGAGCCGAAGGACTTCCACACGCTGGCGAATTCCACGCCGATCACGCCGCCGCCGAGGACGATGACGCGCTCGGGTACGTAGTCCAGCGTGAGTGCTTGATCGGAGGTCATGATCCGGCCGCCAATCTCGAGGCCGGGTAGCGACTTGGCGTAGGAGCCGGTCGCCAACACGAGGTTCTCACCGGTGTACTGCTCGCCGTTCACCTCAACTGTCGTCGGCCCCACCATCTTCCCGTAGCCCTCGACGAGGGTGACGCCTCGGGACTTGATGAGTCCTTGTAGTCCTTTGTAGAGGCGACCGACGACGCCGTCGCGGTACTTGTTGACTTGAGGCATGTCGATGCCCTCGAACGTCGCCTTGACGCCGAACTCATCGGATTCACGTGCCGAGTCGGCGACCTCGGCTGCGTGCAGGAGTGCCTTGGTCGGTATGCACCCCCGGTGCAGGCACGTGCCTCCGAGTTTGTCGGCGTCGATGAGGATGACGGACTTGCCGAGTTCTGCTGCTCGGAGAGCGCAGGCGTATCCGCCGCTGCCTCCACCGAGAATGACGATGTCTGCCTGGGGCACAGGTCTCACTCCTGTTCGGGTTTCGGTGGCCTCATTCTTCCACCGAGTCCCCCGGCGGTGAACATCAGTCCCGGGTGAAGTCCTCGACGAGCTCGACGAAGGTTCGAACGGCTGCGCCGGTGCCGCCCTTGGGGGTGTAGCCGTAGGCGGACTTCTCGTTGAAAGCTGGTCCGGCGATGTCGATATGGACCCAGGGTTGGTCGGCGGGGATGAACTCGGACAAGAAGATGCCCGCCGAGAGCATGCCGCCGAGGCGGTCGCCGATGTTCGCAATGTCCGCGGTTGCAGAATCCAGCGACGGACGCAGATCCTCCGGTAGTGGCATCGGCCACATAGCCTCACCGGCTGCGCTCGCCGCATCGATCACCTGGGTGCGAGCGTCATCGTTGTTGGCCATCACTCCCGCGGTTCGCGAGCCAAGCGCGATGCGTTGCGCACCGGTCAAGGTTGCGACGTCCACGATGAGATCGGGGGTGTCCTCGACGGCCATTCCGAGGGCGTCGGCGAGAACAAGTCGACCCTCGGCGTCGGTGTTGAGAACCTCGACGGTGGTCCCGCTGTAGGTCGTGAGCACGTCACCGGGGCGTTGCGCGGTGCCACTGGGCATGTTTTCCGCGGCCGGCACCCAACCGGTGACCTTCACGCCGAGCCCGAGCGAGGCGATCGCACGCATGGCGCCGATCACGGCAGCTGCACCGGACATGTCGGCTTTCATTTCGTCCATGTTGGCCGCCGGCTTGATGGAGATGCCGCCGGTGTCGAAAGTGATTCCTTTACCGACGAGGGCCACGTGCGATGTGGCACCGCGGGGCGCGTACGTCATGCGCACCAGGCGCGGCGGCCGCGACGAGCCCTTGCCGACTCCCAGGATCCCGCCGCAGTTGTCTTTCTCAAGGGCCTTCTCGTCCCAGACCTTCAGCGTGACCGGCAGACCTGCCACGGAGTCTTTCGCCGCCTGGGCGAGGTCCGCCGGCGCGAGGGCATTCGGCGGGGTATTGACGAGATCGCGGGTGAAGCACACCGCCTCGCCGACCGTCTCAGCTCTGTCGATGATGTCTCGGGCAGCGCCCGCAGGAGCCGGAACGAGAATTGCAACGGTGCGCACGGGACGAGCGGTCGCCGGGTCGCTGGACTTGAACGCGGTGAACGCATAGGCACCGAGGCGGGCGGCCATCGCAATATCGGCGATCGTGGAGTCATCGGTGTCGGGAGGAAGGATCGCGATCTTGCGCTGTCCCGTTGACCCGCGAACGGCCGAGCCGATCGCGCGGCGGAGCTGTTCGCCGTCGGTGTCCGCGTCTCGATCGCCGAGTCCGACGGCGACGATGGTCGATGCCTTGATCGCGGTGGGCGATGGCACGCGGGTGATCTCGCCGGCCTTGCCCGTGGCTGACACGGCCTGCAGGGCCTCGGCGATCCTTGTGCCCTGGCTCGCGGTGATGCCCGCGCCGTGAACCACCACCTTCTTCCCGCGACCGGGGGTGATGGTGACGAGGAGGGAGTCGGCAGAGGTCGTGGTCGGTTTGGTGGTGGCCAGGCTGAGTAGAGACATGCGAAGAACCCTAATCTGCGGCGCTCGTCGGTGGCCGAGGACTACCGTCGGACGATGCTCTCTCGCACTCCCTTGCATGGCCGACACCTCAATGCCGGCGCGAAGATGGCCGATTTCGGTGGCTGGGATATGCCCATCGAATACAACGGAACGGTCGCCGAGCACGCGAGTGTGCGCGAGGCGGTTGGGATATTCGACGTCTCCCATATGGGCAAGGTGGCGATCTTCGGCACCGGGGCCGCGGACTTCGTGAATTCCATCGTGGCCAATGATCTCGATCGCATCGGCGCCGGTCAGGCGCAGTACTCGATGGTGTGTAACGACGCCGGAGGTGTTGTCGACGACTTGATCGTCTACAAGTGGGGCGACGATGGCGTCTACATCGTCCCGAACGCTGCGAACGCGGCGACCATCGTGGGGATCTTCGAGGACGCGGCTTCTGAATCGATCACGATCGATGATCAGCAGTTGACGCACGGCATCATCGCGGTTCANGGACCGAANTCCGCGGACGTNCTNGCAGCCGTGGACNTGCCCACGGACATGGACTACATGGCGTTCGCGGTGGCGTCGTGGCGNNACGAGCCGATCACGGTGTGCCGCTCCGGTTACACCGGAGAACTCGGCTTCGAGTTGATCGTTCCGAACAGCGTGGTGGAGCAGTTGTGGGATGAGTTAGCGGGAGCGGCCGAGAACGTCGGCGGGGGAGTGGCGGGCCTCGGCGCCCGCGACACCCTGCGAACCGAGATGGGTTACCCGCTGCACGGGCAGGACATTTCACCGTCGATCACTCCGGTGGAGGCCGGCATGTCCTGGGCCATCGGCTGGGACAAGCCCACGTTCGGTGGACGCGAGGCTCTGGTGAGTCAGCGGGAAAGCGGTCCTGCGCGCCGACTACGAGCGTTGCGTGCCACGCAAAGGGCCGTCCCTCGGTCACACATGGATGTTCTGAGTTCCGAGGGCGCGNCGGTGGGGGAGGTCACCAGCGGCACCTTCTCTCCGACCTTGAAGGAGGGAATCGCGTTGGCCCTGGTGGACGCATCGGTGAGTATCGATGACGAGGTCGTGGTCGATGTTCGTGGCCGACACGTCCCGTTCGCGGTGGTGAAGGCACCGTTCGTCGCGAGCAACGTGCGGGCAGACGGCTGAGGCAGCCCGGTTGATCAGCGAGAGATCCTCGATCAGCGGGGATCACGCAGGATCGACGACATCGAGCAGCGACAGAACTGCGCGTAGCGACGTCGCGTCGCCACCCTTGGTGCCGAAATGGGTAGCCGGCTCGATATCGAGAAGAGTTTGGGCCTCGCGAATAGCCGGGTCGGTGGAGGACGTGGCAGGCAGCATCCACTCTCGGGCGCGTGAGTCAGCAGTGCTCACTAGCGCCGCGCCCGCGTGGGCGGCGAGACCATCGAAGATGATCGCGGTCTCGCGCTGGGCAGCGGACGTGATCGCGGCCTTTGCGGCGTGGGCACGGGGTGCAGGGACTCCGGGTGCAGGGACTCCGGGGGTAGGGACTCCGGGGGTAGGGAGAGCGTGTGCTGCCGAATCGACGCCATCGTCCTCGGGGGGAACACCCCGGAAGGGCTCCAGGAGGTCGCGAACCTCGGCCACGGCCTCCATCCATGCGTGATCGGTTGTTCCTGGCTGTTGTTCGACGACGTNGGTTGCCNGCACATTTGCTACGAAGGCGATCACGGCCCGCGATGAGGANTCGTCTCCGTCGATGTGCAGGGCGATAAGCGTGGCGCCGCTGTCGATCGCGCCGTCCACGGCTCTTCGCGCCTCATCTTCGTCTTCGGGGTCGAGGATCCAGGCGATCGATCGTTCTCTGTCACCGCGGCGCTCGGCCCACCAGTCACGCAGTCGGGCGAGGTCGCCGGTCACGGCGTGGGGGTCGTCGTTGGACACGGGGGAAGCGTAGTTAGCCGGCGGCCAGGCCAGCCCGCAACTTCTCCAACGATCGAGTGAGAATCCGCGAGACCTGCATCTGAGAGACGCCGACGCGCTCGGCTATCTGGGTTTGGGTCAGGCCGTCGAAAAATCTCAACGTCACGACGGCACGCTNATCTTCGCTGAGCGTCGCAAGGAGTCGCTTGATGGTTTCGGCGTTCTCGATGTCGGTCAACGAGGCATCCAGATCTCCGAGAGTGTCGGCGAGGGGAACCTCGCCGTCGGAGGTTGCGTCGATCGGTGCCGTGCTTCGAGCGCGACTGAGTTCCAGGGAGTCGAGAACGTCGGCTGGATCGACATCGGCGCGTGCGGCGATCTCGGCGACGGTGGGGGAGCGCCCCAACTCTTGAGCCAGTGCGTCGTGCGCAGCGTCGATCTTTCCCCGCAGTTCCTGCACACGTCGTGGCACCTTCACCGACCACGTGGCGTCGCGGAAGTGGCGTCGTATGGCGCCCAGGATCGTGGGAACGGCGTATGTGGAGAAGGCGGAACCACGTTCGGGATCGAACTTGTCGATGGCTTGGATCAATCCGATGGTCGCGACTTGCGTGACGTCTTCAAGGGGCTCTCCGCGATCGGCGTATCGACGCGCGAGGTGGTGGACGAGCGGCATGTGTGTCTCGATGAGCTCATCGCGCACTGCGGACCGCTCAGTATCGGAGGTGTCCGCGTCGTGCAGTCGCTCGAAGAGTTCTCGTTCAGCCGCCAACCGCTGATTATCGGCGGACTGTCGTGTCTGCGACATGGGTCGTTAGGCCTNGACAGAAGCGTCGCGAGCCACGTTCCACTGCAGCCGAATGGATCCATCGTCCACCCGCAGGTCCACGTCGCCGACGAGTGCGGTCAGCACCGTCCAGGCGAAGGGATTGGGCTCGGCAACAGTCGATGAGGTGACGGTGCTGGTGAGTGTCGCGGACACGANGCCGTCGGCGACACACAACTCGCACGTGACCATCGCTCCATCGGGAACCACCTCGATGATGTACGCGAGGCCTTCGTCCATGGCGAGACGAACATCCTCGATTTGGTCCAGCGTCAAGTCGGCCCGGGCGGCCATAGCTGCGGCCACCGTGCGAGCGATGGCCATATTGATCGTTGCGGCGGGGATGTCTACCCGAACGCAGTCCGGTGCGGTGCTCACCTCGTCATTCAATCACTGAATGACGACGCGGTTGTGTGAATATTTCAGCCCGAGGTACCGGCTGCGGTACCCGCCGGTCAGTCGCTGCTGCCGACGACCTAGGCCGGCGGCACGAGGGTTCCCGAGAAGATCTGCCACGCGAGGGCCGTCTTNGCAATCAAGCTCAACAGGATGTAGCTGCGTTCACCGCGCAGATAGTCCCGCCACTTACCGACTTGCTTGTATTGCAGCCACTGAACGAGAGCAAAGGTGTTGAAGAACACGAACAGGGANATAATGATCCCGATGACGAAGCCTGGAATCTCCGGCTTGTTTGACGACCCGGGGGCGAGCACCCAGACCACGATGATGAGCCACGGAACGATTCCGGACATGCACCCGAAAATGAAAGGCAGCATTCCGCCACCGGGCTGCTCGTACTTCTCTTGAAGCCAACCGAACAAGATCATCGACGCATTCACGCCGAAGATCGCCATCAGCGCAGCAACGTCGGAAATTCCGGTGATCTGAGCAATCAGCACGATCATGATGGATGACGACAGCGAGTACTCCACCCAGCGGAAGTAGTTGTGTCCTGACTGCAGGCCGCCGACATAACGCGGGTAGAACCACCGGCTTGCAACAACAAAGTGGAAGAAGGCCGACAGCGCGAAGAACAAAGCCACGCCCCACGCGATGCGGGATTCGAAGATAGTGACCGGGTCGTTCGGCGGAGTTCCCGGCGGGCCAAATACGTATGCCGCGGTGATGGGTAGGGAAAAGTCGCTCGCCAGCACGAGAACCAGCACCATCTGCGCCAGATGGGCGAATCCGGCAACCAAATTGAGTTTGCGAAGGCCCGCGAACGAAATGCCGGTCTCTGACTTGGCTTTTAGGTCTGTTCCATCCATGGCCGAAGTGTCGCACCCTCTGCCCCTCGGCGGCCAAAGGCGCGCTCCAAGATGCTCNCGCAGTGAATTCTTGGCACAGTGGAATCATGTTGCGTATGTCTCGGGTTGTCCTTGCAGCCGCTATCGCCGCGGCGGCGCTGGTGGTGGCGCCACCGGCGGCGGCTCACCAGCCGGTTCCGCTCGGCCCAGCAGAATCGTCTCCGGCGAAGGGCCCGCTTCTCGTGGACGGCACCATTTCTTTCGCGCTCTTCACCGATATCAAGCGGGGCGATCGCCGAGGCTTTCGTTTTCGCTTGGACGAAGGCGACCGGATGGCCGTGCAGCTGCTGATCCTGGATAGGCCGCCCAGCAACGNGATCCGCAATGCCCGTCTGCCTCGGGTGACGATCACCGACCCCCGGGGTCGTAAGACGCGGATGGTTATCAACGAACGAACGGAGTTCTACGAGCCGTACGGCGGTACCGATTACCTGTATCTCTCGCGTGTGGAATCCGACGCGGTACCGGGGGAGTACCGGGTCAATGTGTCCGCCAGGTCCAAGCGTGTGGTCGAAACAGTGATCTCCGTCGGCTATCGAGAGGTTCCCGGCGAGGTGCGCTACCCCTGATGTGATCGGGGATGCGGGTCNTNGGNCNGCAGTCGACAGGTCAACCCCGCNCGCCTTTGGCGCTGTGACGTATGCGGATGGGTGGTCGCTCACAGCGCTTTGCAACACTTACGAGGTGACCAAGCGAGGCTGGATTGGAATGGCGTTGGGTGTCGGGCTTGTGATCTGGGGTCTTTCTCAGATCATTTTTGGGACGTAGTTNNNCCGGCGAGGGCGATCAGAGNATCACCCGTGACGCGGTGNGGTACCCATTCTCGGAGCGCTCGGGCTCCNTGCGATTCGTAGAAGCGCCATGAGGACTGCATATTCGGTTCGTCCAGCACCCACCATTCCAGGCGTCCGTACCCGCGCTCGACGCAGATACGTGCGAGGTTCGCCAGTAGTGCTTTGCCGTACCCGGATCCCCGATGCTCTGGTTGAACGAAGAGATCCTCAAGGTAGATGCCGTGCGTACCGAGCCACGTTGAATAGTTCAAGAACCAGAGGCTGAAACCGACGACCCCGTGCTTGGCATCATCGGCGACGTGCGCGAACAGTGCTGGCCGCGGTCCGAAAAGCGCCTCGTGCAGATCAGCCGGGGTCGCCGTGACGGCATCGGGCTCCAGCTCGAACTCCGCAAGGCCCACGATCATGTCGTGAATTGCGGCCACGTCGTCTGGTGTGGCTTCTCGGATCACGCCGTCACGCTACCCAAGGCATGACCTTACGATCGTGCCTCGGCGACCTGCGGACTTAGGCGCAACAATTGTTGATGCCCAACAAATCCAGACCATCAGGGGAATCATCGGTCACTGCGTAGGTCTCCCACTCCAGGCCATCGGGGTCGACGACGTAGATCTTGTCCTGCTCCGCATGGCAGCACACCACGCCATCATCGCGTCGTACGGCGAGACCAGCATCACTCAATGCGACGTCCTGCTCTCCAACATCCTCGGTCGTTTGTACCTCGATGCCGATGTGGTTGAGGGCATTGCCTGAGCCCTCGCCGCGGTCGTCCACCTCGAAAAGCACCAATTTCATGGGCGGATCGGCAATCTCGAAGTTGGCATAACCGGGGCGCCGCTTATGAACGGCGGTCCGAAAGGCTCGGGAGTAAAACTCGACCGCGGTGTCAAGGTCGGAGACGTTCAAAGCCAACTGCACGCGTGCCACGGTGCCCTTTCTCTTGCAGAGGCACCAAGCGTACCAATCGCCTGTCGCCTCTCGATGTGTCTTCTCGCCCACAGGGAGCCATCTCCGAGTCTTGCGGGGACCGGCCGTCAGGTAAGGCGCAGGACGCCCAGCAAGCCCACAGCAATCAAGCCGGCGGCCGCTATCGACAATCGAAACGGCCACAAAGTGAAGGGCGCTCGAAGCGAGAGCACAGCAGCAACGATGGAAACGACGAAGGCGGCAACGCCAACGGGGATTGTCACCCAAAGGGAAGCAAAACCGCCCTGCCAGATCAAGACGGCTGAGGCGACTCCGGTCAAGCCGACCAAAGCAGCGGCAGTAATAACCCGGGGAAGGCGCTGTGGAAGCCCACGGATGCCCTCGGCTTTATCGCTTTCTCTATCTGGCAGAACGTTGGCGAAGTGCGCAGAGACCCCCAAGATTGCACCGACCAGCATCACCCACCAGCCGGGCAACTCGGGCGGCTTCGCGCTCAAGCTCACCAGAGCGGGAAGGGCTGCAAAGCCGGTGGCGTACGGGACGGCCGAGAAGACGGTTGCCTTGAGTCCAGCGTTGTACGCGAATCCTGAGATCAAGAACACCACCTGCCAGAGTCCCACCCGCGGGTTGATGCTCACAGACAACGCAATCGACAGCGTCGTAGCCGTGATCACAATCGCCCATGCCGTTGTTCGAGGTATCGCCCCGGCAACGAGCGGCTTGTCGGCCCGGCCGGCCCGCCGGTCGCGCTCGACGTCGACGATGTCGTTGCTTAAGCCGATAGCAATCTGGTTCAGGAAGACTGCGACCACCACCACGACCGCTTGTGCGGGTGCCACGCCGAAGGCGACTGCTAGCAGCAATGTCAGCAGCGTCACCGCAAAGGTGGGGACGGGGTGGCTCGACCGCAGGACGGCGCCGATCACGACTATTGGGCCAATCGATTGACGACGGCTCCGAACACCCGAGGCGCTGTGCTGGCTAGTGGAACGATCGATTCGCGCAGTGGAGAAGAGGCCAGCGCCACCATCCCACGAGTAAGAAGTCGAAACTCGCGTGTGACCTTTCGCCAACGCTGTGGGTACGAAGCAGGTTGTCCGGCCTGCAGGGCGGCGATGGCCTCTCGACCTTGGGCGAATCCAACCCGTAAGCCCTCACCAGTGATTGCATCGACGTAGCCAGCGGCGTCGCCCACCAGCAGCACCCGGCCGGACTGGGCATGGTGCACGCGGTAGGGAAACGGACCGGCGCCACGCAGGCTGGATGCAGTGGGGACTCCGACGAGTTTTGCGCTGATCCCCGGCACCCGGGCGATCGTTGTGCTCAGGTTGATTCCCCTCGGACCTAGCACCGCGACGCCCACGGTCTCGTCGTCCACCGGTGTGATGTAGAGCTCTGCATCGCCGGCGTAGTAGACCTCGATCATCGAAGTCCAGGGGGTGCGTTGGAAGTGCTGCCGTAGT
The DNA here is from genome assembly GCA_002728915.1 of Micrococcales bacterium. GTDB lineage: Bacteria > Actinomycetota > Actinomycetes > S36-B12 > S36-B12 > S36-B12. The sequence continues at coordinate 4,388 of PBWE01000029.1, read as the reverse complement.
CCGTATCGACGTGCGCGTCGTGAAGGTCGCGCGACGAGGCCCAGTTGGCGAGCAACGGTGGAGTGCAGCCCGTCGCAGCCGAGCACGTAATCTGATGTGACGTCGTCGCCGTCAGCGCACCGCAAGAGCACGCTTGACGAGTCTTGGGTCAGTCCGGTGACTCGGGCGTGTATTCGTTCGATGCCCTGCCGTTCGGTTTGCGCGCGCATTGCGTCGACGAGAACCGTTCGCCGGACGCCCCGCCCAGGGGCGCCTGGGAAGAGATGATCGACTTGCCTTGCCCCTTGGCGGTAGGACACCCCGAGCAAATCACGTCCCGGCGGGTCAAGGTCAAGTTCCCTTAGCAGGGGCATCACCCCGGGCATGAGTCCTTCGCCGCAGGCTTTGTCTCCGTCGTAGTCCCTGGACTCGATGACGATCGGAGTCATGCCTGCGCGCTTAGCGAAGAGAGCAGCCGCCAGCCCCACCGGGCCTCCGCCGACGATGGCCACGCGGGTTCCCGTCACGCCAATTCCTTGAGTGCTTCGTTCTCGGTGGGGATTCGAAAGCCCAGGAGCAAGACTGCATTGAGAACAGTGAAAGCGAGTGCAGTGATCCAGGCGGTGTGAATCATCGGAAGGGCAATGCCCTCTACCACCACGATCCAGTAATTTGGGTGACGAAGCCACCGGAATCGATACGGACCCTTCCGGTTGCGCGGCGCACCGGGCACCACGATGACGCGTGTATTCCACTGCCAGCCCAGTGTTGAGATGATCCAGTAACGCCCGAGCTGACAGGCGAGGGTGATGATGAGCATCGGGATGCCGAGCCAAACGATGAAGGGTCTGTCGAAAATCCACACTTCCGCGACCGCTCCCACCAAAAGGCCGGTATGCAGCGCGACCATCCACGGGAAGTGATCGCGACCGACTTCCTTGCCACCATTGTCAGTGGCGATTCGCGCGTTGGTCCTTGAGATACGGAGTTCGTAGAGCCGTTCGAGACCGGTGGCCATAACGAACAGTGTGTACAGAATCACCGCCACTCCAATAACACCATTTCGACGCTTACTCCAGGTCCGAGAGCGAAGAGCACTCCGAGATGGCCAGCCGGCTTCGTCGAGTGACGCGCCAGCACGTGTAGCACGGCGCTGGAAGACAGGTTCCCAGAATCTGCGAGCACATCCCAGCTCGTGGCTAGGTCGCCGGGGGCGAGTTCTAGGGAGTCCGTAAAGGCCTGTAACACCCGTGGACCTCCCGGATGAGCAATCCACTCGTTCACGTCGCTCCGTGCGAGTCCATGCTTCGACAAGAGGGCGTCAATGTCATCGGCGAGGTGGCGGTGGATCAGTTCCGGCACCGCTGGGGTCAGCATCAGTCGGAGGCCGAACGTGCCGATGTTCCAGCCAATCGTTTCCAGTGATTCGGGGTAGAGCGCACTACGCGACCCCAAGACGCTGGCGATCGGTTGCTGCGCCCTGTCCGCACCGGCAAAAATGAGTGCCGACGCACCGTCTCCGAACAGTCCGGTACCCACGATGTTCGCCATGGAGGCGTTGTCCCATTGGATCGTGAGGGAACACAGTTCTACGGAGACGAGAGCCGCCAATGCACCGGGATCACCGCGAAGTAAATCGTTGACTCGCGCAATCCCAGCGGCGCCTGCTGCACAGCCCAAACCGAAGCTGGGGATTCGTTTCACATCCGATCGAAACCCCAGTGCCTGTGCGAGTTCGACATCCAGTGAGGGCGCGCCGACTCCGGTCACCGTCGTGAAGAAAAGGTAATCAATGTCGGCGGGCTCCACACCAGCATCGTCTAGTGCTTGCCGAGTGGCAGCGAGCGCGAGCGGCAGTCCGTGTTCCCGGAAGAGTTGATTCGCGTGAGTGAAGTCGTTGATTTGTCGGTACGCGTCAAGGTGCATGACCAAGGAGCGGTATTCGACTCCTGTGGCATCGTGAATGCGACGAATAACAGCCGAGGTTTGCTGGTCGCCGCTCAACGCATCGACGAGGGGTTGCGTGATCTCGCCCTGGGAATAGCGGTAGGCCGGGAGCAGCGGGGCTACGGAGAGCAGGTTTGTCACTTGTTGACGCTAGCAGCAGTACCTACTGTCGGCTTGGCGCGAGGAGAAACACCGGATGCGAGCAGAGCAAGTGTCAAGATGCGTTTAGAGAGAAGTCTCCCAAAGTTCAGCCATTCGCTCGGAATAACTAATTAGGCTCGAGGGTGTAAGCCGCTCTCGACCGTTGGAGGAAACCCCATGGCTGTTGTCGTACATTTCTCACCCCCCTCGCTCACTGCTGAGCAATACGACGCCATCTTGGCTCGAGAGCGAGAGTTGGGTGTCCACCCCGTTGACGGTCTCGAGCTCGAAGTGTGCTTCGGGTCTGGGGATCAAATGAAGGTCACCGTGGTCTACGAGTCCATGGAAGCCATGGAGCGTCACGCCAATGGACTGACCCCCATTCTTGAGGACATGCGCCTCGACCCCGGCGAGCCCGAGGTCTTTGAGACACATAACCTCATCCGACGAGGCGAATANCGCTCNGCGGCGGTGCCGCTGCGCCATGGCGAAACNCATCNCCGCATCGAAGGANGGGATCGGGCNGTCCTGGCGACCGACGGGGGCTTTCGGAGTAGCGTGCCGTCACGCTGCGTTTTTGGCCCCCTCGAGGTCACGTCAGCAATGTGCTCGAGTCAACACCGGAGCGTGGCTACGGTTGATGGAAGGCCTTTGGACCTGTCTGCCGTTCACGGAGACGGCGACGTCAAGAGTGGTCTCGTTAAGCAGTGTCGCCTCACATCNAATGTCGAACGTCATGGCAGACCCCCGCTTCCACGAAGGNAACGGGGGTCTGTGCTGCTGAGNTTGACGNTAGGCCGCTTGCTTCGTCTCCCAGAAGATGTCGGCGATCTCGTCGATCTTTCCGAGAAGATCATCAGCGACCGCCGGATCCAGGGAGCCCTTGGTGCCTCCGGCCCCGGCGAGCTTGGTCGCCTGGTTGAACAGCTCGTTCAACTGCGGGTACTTCTCGAAGTGCGGGGGCTTGAAGTAGTCGGTCCACAGCACCCACAGGTGCTCCTTGACCATGTGTGAGCGCTCTTCCTTAATCGAGACAGCGCGCGCACGGAACTCAGGGTCGTCGGAGGCGTGGTACTTCTCCATGCACGCCTTCACGGATTCGGCCTCCAGGCGAGCCTGGGAGGGGTCGTAGACGCCGCAAGGCAAATCGCAGTGCGCATAGGCAGTGGTGCGGGGCTGGAGGGCCCGAAAGATGCTGTTGAGCATGAGACTCCTTCGAGGTGGTGAATGAATGCCTGCTCTGACCCTAGCGCTCGGGAACACACTCGGCACGCGGCAGGATGGCGAGGTGTTCTCGCTCACCACTGTCCGTGTTGTCGGTCCGTCCATGGAGCCAGCAGTGCGAAACGGGCAATGGTGGGTCGTGCGTAGGGGCGTGAAACTTCGGCAGGGGGATGTTGTTCTCTTGCAACACCCGACGCGATCGGATCTGAGCGTGGTGAAGCGCCTGAGTCACCGAGAAGGTATTGGGTGGTGGGTGCTCGGTGACAACCCACGCGAGAGTGATGACAGTCGGCATTTCGGGGTGGTGCCGGACAACTTGATCATCGGGCGGCTGATTTTCCGGTATCGATGAATGCCCGTGCGGCGAGGACGGGAAGCCGCTCCTAGTCTTCGTCGTCGCCCAGGCGAGCGAGCCAGGTGGCGAGCCGTTCGACCGGAACCTCGAAATCGGGGTGCAGGTTGACGAACTCCTGCATGCGATCTCCGAGCCAGTCGAAGGTGACTTCTTCCTCGCCTCGTCGGCTTTGCAGTTCCTCGATACCGCGGTCCGTGAAGTACATGTCCGCTGCTTAGGCGAATGCCTGCTCGACCACGGCCTGCTGCTCGGCCACATGACGCTGGTGCGTGCCAACAGCCGGAGACGATGACGAAGGCCTCGTGACGCCTTCGATCGGGCGATTAACCATGGGTGGAGCGTTCATCGCCACGAAACTCCATGCTCCTTGGTTTGCCGGCTCCTCTTGAACCCACCGGATCTCGGCATTGGGGTATCGGTCGAGAACCTCCGCGAGGCGGAAGGGGAGCGGGTAAAGCCGTTCGAAGCGCAGAATCGCAGTGTTGTGCAATCCATGCTCGTCGCGGTGCGCCGCGAGGTCGTAGTAGATCTTCCCGCTGCACAGCAGAACCTTGGTGATCTCCGGTCCCTCGTGCTCGGGGTCAAGCAAGATCGGCTGGAAGGTTCCGGACGTGAACTCGTCCGTGGTGGAGACCGCCTGCTTGGCGCGCAGGAGCGACTTTGGGGTGAAGATGATCAGCGGTCGAGTCAGACGACTGAACACCTGCCAGCGCAGAAGGTGGAAGTACGACGCCGGGGTGCT
>PBWE01000004.1 GCA_002728915.1 Micrococcales bacterium | reverse complement strand
CCCTGAGCCGGATTCTGGACAGCACCCTGAGCCGGATTCTGGACAGCACCCTGAGCCGGATTCTGGACAGCACCCTGAGCCGGATTCTGGGCAGCACCCTGAGCCGCGCTTTTGCCTTCAGTCGATGCCTGACTGGCCAGTTGGGTGTGCGTGCCCGCAGTCACCTGCTCTGAGATTGCTACACGGGAGTTCGCGCGGCCGACCTGTTCTGTTGGGGATTGCGCGTTGGCCACCATGACAGGTGTTGGGTTGTTCTCCCCTAGCTCGCCTGTTGAAGACGCCTCCGCTGAGACACCTGTCGGCCCGATCTCTGCGGGAGATCCAGCGTCAGCGTCTCCCGTTGAGTAGGCGGTGGCAGATTCCTCGGTACCTGCGTAAACGCCCGTTGTTGCTCCCTGAACGTCAAGGACATCTACCGCTGCGTCAGATGCCGACAACAGGTCTCTCCCACCAGCACCGCCAACTCCGCCTTCGACCATCTTCATAGTTGCCGATTCCGATACGAACCCATCAGCATCGCTTGAGTTTTCGGTGGCGCCGATTGAATCGCCGCTTGGCGGTTTGTCGGTGAACGCCTCGTTTCCTCCCTCGTCACCCGTCAACTTCCGCGTTGTTTGACTCAAGGCGGCTGCGAACTCATCATTCCCATCCCCTGGCGAAGCGCCGTCCACATTAGACACGCCTGTTGGAGGAAAGAAGGAAACGGGTGAAACGGTTGTCATGAGGACTCCCCTTTGTTCATCGCGCTGCCCCTGATGGTGAGGCGACCTCGCGATAGATCTTCTGTTTCTTTTCGGCCTTCTTGAGTGGCCGCATCAGCGAACTCCTGCTCTTGACGATCAACAAGGCGCTGACTGATGTCTTTGTCTCTGTTCGCTGTGATCCATTTGTCGCGCGCTTCTGCCTCACGAAACTGTGCCAATAGCAAGCTGTCGTTGATTTGACGCAAACGCGCTACCGAGCTGGATCGCTGGGTCGCCAAATTTTTGGCGTGATCGACATTCCTAGCTCCAGACATCACCAGGTGTGCAAGATTGGAGGTCGCTTCCTCCAGCTTCGATTCCAGTCCGTTCACCTCGTGTCGAGCGGCACCGAGATCTGCAAGGGCCCTGCTCTCGCGGGCACTCCTCACCTTTAACAAGACATCAACGTTCTTCCGCCTCATGCCGCACCAACCAAATCAGCTAGTTGCTGTTGAGATTCTTCAAGTGACGGCGTTTCGCTAGTCGACTGTCGCAAGAAGTCATTTAGTTGCGGTAACAAACGCACCGCTGTGTCAACATCTGAGTTTGTGCCCGGCACGTAGGCACCCACCTCAATCAGTACTTGAGCGTCGCGGTACGCGGCGAGAAGCCGTTTGACTGTCGCTACCTGCAAATCTAGGTCCGGAGATGAAATTGCTGGCGCTACGCGCGATACGGAATTCAAGACGTCAATCGCCGGATAATGATTCGACGTCGCAAGATCTCTATCCAAAACGATGTGACCATCAAGGATAGATCGCGCGCTGTCGGCCACGGGATCTTGGAGATCGTCACCTTCCACCAAAACGGTGTAGATGCCCGTGATTGAACCATGCTCTGAAGCTCCGGCTCGTTCGAGAAGACGAGGAAGCATGGCGAAGGCCGACGGTGGGTACGCCCGCGATGCCGGCGGCTCACCTGCAGACAGCCCTACTTCTCTCTGCGCTGTCATCGTTCGGGTGATGCTGTCCAAGAACAATAGGACGTTTGATCCCCCGTCTCGAAAATGTTCCGCGATGCGGGTAGCTGTAAATGTCGCTTGCAGCCGGACCATCGGCGGCATGTCCGATGTCGCGACGACCACAATGGACTTAGCCAGACCTTCCTCACCAAGATCGTTCTCAATAAATTCGCGCACTTCTCGTCCGCGCTCGCCCACGAGCCCGACCACGACTACGTCCGCCGAGGTATTTCTTGCCATCATGGACATGAGCGTGGATTTGCCCACGCCTGATCCGGCAAAAATCCCCACCCGCTGCCCCTTGCCGATCGGCACTAAAGTGTCGATCGCCCTGATGCCGAGATGTAGTTGTTCATCTATGCGCTTGCGTTTCAAGGGATCAGGGGGCCGATTATCGGTGGCAGTGAGCGGCATGGGTGGCAACGGTCCTGCTTGATCAATGGGATTACCCAAAGCATCAATTACTCGCCCCAATAGTCCCTGACCTATGGGGACCCGCAGCGGGGCGTTTGTGGCCTCCGCTGAAACCCCCGGCGCAATACCCGCCATCTCACCCAGTGGCATGCACGCGAGGCGGTCTTCCGACACTCCAACTACCTGTGCTGGCAGTCGTTTGCCCTTCGCGGAGATTTCCACGACGTCGCCGATGGCCGAGCGCGCGCCCTCAACCCACACTGTCAGGCCGCTAACGCCCACAACCTGGCCCGAAACAGGAGGGCGCATTGCCTCCTGTCCCCGCTCGAGCACGTCGTTGAGTTTCATTGACCCAATGCCTCTCGCAGTCGCGCCAAACGGGTTCGGATTTGCCCATCTACGTTCGTGTTACCACTCAATACGACTGCTCCATGGCGATCAATTGAGGAGTCCTGTTCGATGTGTACGGGTCTACTTAAGGAACGCGCCAAATCAACATCAAATCTTTCGAGCAGAGAAGCGTCGTCTGGATGGATACGCACGGTAATCTCGCCACTCTCAGGGATTTCTGCAACCGCTCGCGTGATCGCTCCCAGTACGTGTGCGCGGTCTTCCTCGAGACGCCGTCCGAGCAGGTCCTCAACGAGCGCCACGACGACGTCCGCAAGATCTTGGCCCACAGATTCATAGGTTGGCACGAATGAGGCATCCATCTCTCGGGCAAGTGCCTGCATAAGTTGCACAGCCTCAAGTAGTTGATTGCGGACGTCAGCTTGGTTAGCCATCAACGCTTCGTGCTCAGCGCGCAATATCTCGTTCTCTCGACCGAGTTCATCACGAACCGTCGCAGTGATTTCATCGCGCGCCTGTTGGTAACCGGCGTCATAGCCTCGTTCGCGAGCCTCGGTCTCTGCTCGTCGCACAGCCTCACTCACAATTTCCTCAAGTTGTGGGTTCACGATTCGAGGGTCCATGACCGTTCCCTGAGCAAGGGGACCATCGCTCAAGGCGTAGTCAAGTCGAGCGGGCGACAGTGATTGCGCTCGATCTGGACTGACACGAGTGACTCTAAGCGACGAAATCATCAACACCACCCACATCAATTTCGATGTCGCCCTTGTCCTCAAGCCGCCGAATGACTGCAACGATCTTTCCTTGAGCCTCCTCCACGCTGCTGCGGCGCACCCGGCCCATCAACTCCAATTCTTCTTCCAACATTTGCGCCGCACGCCGAGACAGGTTGCCCAAGACCTTCTCGTGAACTTCCTCGCTGACCCCCTTCAAAGACATCGCAAGGTCTTGCGGGCTGACCTCACGCAAAACCACCTGCAAGGAGCGGTCGTCAATCTTGGCAACGTCCTCAAACAGGAACAGGTTTGCTCGAATGGTCTCGGCGAGTTTGGGGTCACGTTCCTCAATCGCTTCCAGCAAAATCTTTTCCGTTTGGCGATCGGTCCGCTGAATGATGCTGATCAAGGGATCAATGCCGCCAATGTACGACGATTCAGTTGTCACGAGGACGTTTGACATTTTGCGCTGCAAAATGCTTTCCACCAGCCGTACTGCATCCGGATTGACCCGCCCCATCATGCCGATTCGTTCCGCCACCGTGCCCTGCACCTCTTCTTGCATGGACGCAAGCACGTTCGAGGCAAGATCCGAGGGCAGGTACGCCAAGACAATGGCGATGATCTGCGGATGCTCATCTTTGATGAAGGAAATGATCTGCGACGGGTCCATTTTGCGCATGAAGTTAAAGGGAGCTTCGGCGATAGAACTTTCGAGGTGCTCGAACATGTCGGCGGCTTCGCTCTCGTCGAATACCTGCTCAAGAAGTTCTCGTGCCACATCGAGACCACCGCTTCCAGCAAGCCGAGTACTAGCCGCAAAAGTCACGAACTCTCGGATAATCTCCAGAGCCAGCGCCGGATCCACTTCCTTCAGTCGAGCCACCTCACTGGCGAGCTCTTGAATCTCTTCAGCCTGCATTTCTGCGAAGACTGGCTTGGCGACCTCGGGGCCGAGTTGAGCGACGATCACCGCTGCCTTATAACGGGCAGTGATCTCTTCTGGTCTTATCGGGGCCATGGAGCGGGTTCCTAACTCGACATCCACGTCTTGAGGACACGCGCCACCTGCTCAGGCTCCTTCGTGGCGAAATCCTTGAGACTGTCATACGTGGCTGAGCCGGGACTTTGGATGTACGTGGGCAGCTCCTCCTCTTCATCCCCCTCTTCCTCGGATGCCCCGGCCCCAACCGAGGCGTAGACAGGTTGACCAGTTTCATCCAAGCGCTCCAGCAGAACTGTCTCGCTGGGGCCGCGGGATTCCAACGCTTCCATGTCCAACAAGGTTCTACGTTGCCTGCGAAGCGACAAAGCTCCAAGAACCATGATGGCTACAACCAACAGGGCAATTCCCGCTTGGCGACCGATGTTCCAGAGCATCGCACTCTGCTCCGCCGCCTCTGCCGCAGCCGCGGCTTCTGCCGCCGCTTCGGCAGCAGACGTGTCGAAAGCCACCTGGGCAACCTGAATCGCATCTCCACGTTCGACATCAAGCCCAACGGCATTGGCAACCAGTGCTTCAACCTCGCCATAAGTTTCTGCGGGAACCGCGGTATCCACCAGTACCGCAACAGTCAAGCGACGGATATCTCCAGGAGCTCCCACCCGTTCGGTGATGGTGCTGTCGATCGGGTTTGTTTGTGTCGAAGTGGTCTTCTCGTAGTCAGACTGGGCGTCAGCTGTAGTGCCTTCACCAACGACCTGCGGCGGATCTCCAAGAACGGGGCCGTCGCTGGCGCTGTTATCCGTTGACGTGTACGTCTCCGTCGTTGTTTGGCCGTTGAGCGCTGGCAATTCCTCGGGGTATTGGTACTGCTGCGTCTTTGTCGACCTTTGATCAAAATCCAAGTCGGCATTCACACTGACTGTCGATAAACCGGGACCTAGAACCTTGTCGAGCATCGTCTGTGCGGAATCAATCAGGCTTGCTTCGAGCCTTCTGCCTTGTTCGACAGACGCCGCACCCGTGGCACCCCCGCCCGACAGCAAGACGCCGCTGGAGTCAGTAACAGTTACATCATCTGCCATCAGTCCGGGCACTGAGGAGGCTACGAGATTCGTGACAGCTTGTACCTGTTCACCGTTGAGCATCTGACCGCCACCCATAACGACCAGCACTGACCCTGACGGCTTATCCGAGGATTGGGTGAATACGGAATCTTCGGGTATCGCAAGGAGTACGTTCGCCGACCGAACGCCGTCAATGCCTTCGATCGTCGAAGCTAGCTCACCCTCAAGAGCTCGCTGGAAAGTCACATTCTGCATAAATTCTGACGTGGTCATTCCTTGCTCGTCTAGAAGGGAATAGCCACTATTTGAATCAGCAGGAAGCCCCGCTGCACTCACGGCCAGACGTGCCTGCGAGACGTCTTCCGGGGCTACAAGAATCTGCGTTCCTCCGGCACTCATTTCGTAACTGGTGCCTTGTGCGTCCAACTCTTGTGAAATCGCAACAGCGTCTTCGCTCGTGAGATTTGAATACAACGGGGTCATTGGTGCTGCAGATAAACGAAACAAGAGCACTGCCGCAGCTATGAGCGCCAGGAAGCCAATAACGATCGCGGTGATCTGTCCCGGAGTAAAGCCGCGAAGAGCCGCCAACGCTCGGCGACCGAAGATGGTCAAGGTTTCGATCACAGCGGCATCCTCATGATCTCATTGAAGGCCTCAAGAGCTTTGTTTCGCACGGCCACAGCTGCCTGTGTCGTGATCGAGGCTTCCTGTGCAGCCATCAGGTACTCATGGGGATTCTTCAACTCGCCGGTCGCCACCTTGGTGGCAAGCGCGTCGGCGTTCTCATGCAGCGCACCCAGGCGCTCCATCGCANTGGACAAGCTTTCACCNAANTTCANCCCNGTATCCGGNGCAGAAACCCCNGGGGCACCACTGGGCGANACNNAAGGGGACCCGACAGGGTCGACAGTCGGCGCCGTAGCCGCGGGAGCAGGCGGTATCGGAGGGAGCGGTGCGGAGATTGAGACGCCCGGGATGCTGAAGGACATGTGACTTACCTACCCAACCTGAGGGCGGCCTGGTAGGCCTCCGTGGCTCGCTGGACGACCGCCAAGTTGGCCTGGTAGCCGCGTTGCGCAATNATCATGTCCGTCATTTCTTGAGATAAGTCAATATCCGGGTGACGCACATAGCCGGTCTCATCAGCGAGCACGTGCTCAGGGTCATGAACCAAGCGCCCCTCAGTGCTGGAACCATGGGCGACACGGAAAGACACGCCAGAGCCAACTACCCCACCAGCACCCACGATGCCGGGCGCAGGGTTCTCGTTTGCGGACCCCACGACAACTTGTCGTTGCACTGCGAGCTCATCTCGCGCGCGCACTGTGTTGAGATTNGCCACGTTATGGGCGATCGCGTCAAGCGAACTGCGGTAGAAGTTAACCCCTGTGCTCGCTACCCCGAAAATCGACAGCATGACTACTGACCTCCGATAACGTTCTTGACAGCGTTGAATCGCCCTTCGGCCGCCCGAAGAGCCAGTTCAAGCCGGAGATTAGTCTCGGATCCGAGCAGTGTCTGCTCCTCNAGNCTCACGTTATTGCCATTTTGCTGACGGGGTGCACTNGACGCTTCGGTTGTGAGGAANTCGGCCGTGGATGCNACCCCTGCGGCGTGGGGGGTCTCGAGAGCNGACTTCAGCTCGCTTTCGAACTCAACATTCGTCGCGGTGAAATTCGGTGTCGTCAAGTTGGCCACGTTGTGGGCGATGGCTTCTTGGCGCGCCATCAATCCATCAAGGGCAATGCGTACCGCTGGATTGACAAGACCCAAATCCATGGGAACCCCACCTACCGTTAGGCATCCGGGCCAAATCCATGGCAAATCTGGTGAGCCTCCTGCTCAAGGGACTCGTCGGCAAGCGGGGATGGAACCTGAGGGAAAGTGAAAATCAAATTTGATTCTCGACCCTCACCACACCAAGTNAGGGGTGGGGAGAGTTATGCCCCCACCGGTCCCGCAAGACGCCGAATACCAACCAGCTTGTTCACGTCAACATCGCTAATCCGGGTCCCCGCGCTGGGATTGGCGGCCTCCACCATTTTTCCATCACCGAGATANAGGCCTACGTGATTCACTTTCAGTGGCGACGGATCATGCCTGTGNCCCGATGGTTGGTGAAAGAANACCAGATCTCCNACACGTGCCTCGCTGAGAGAACCGATCTGTTCGCCCACCTTGATTTGCTCCCACGACACCGGAGGGATGTTGACCCCATGTTGCTCCGCGACCCACTCGGTCATCGCCGCGCAATCCCACCCTGTCGNAGGACTGTTTCCNCCNGCCACGTAGGGCGTCCCGACGTANTGGACGGCCTGAGTCGCCATCTTTGTCCCCAAGTCAGCGTCGTGTGCCAGGTACCCGGCGCCCGGATAGAAACCTAAGGGGTTTGTCGGTGCCACAGGCACGGTGCCAGCTAGGGCCTGGTTCTGAACGTTTTCCAGGGTCGCTTGAAAACTAGCGTCGGGCACTTGCCCCGTTCGCGCNGTGGCAACGGCTGCAGGCATGGGTGCTAGCGCGCGCATGGGGGCGAGTTCCATTCGAGCTCTAATTTCCCCAACGCGCGCGAGGACCTCATTGACGCTCACGTGAACTCCTACGACNNACTCTTCNTCTTCACTNGGCCTATCGGCTCAAGCNCCTCGCATCTGAGGGGAAAGATGACCGCTATGTCAATTTACTNTCGCCTCAACNCCTTCGACCTGAGAAAANTGAGCGGCGTTGGCGAGGATTTGNGGTACCCCATCGCGAAGCGACAGCGCGAAAGCCTTGTTCGGCACTGCCTCCTTGTTCATTAGGCGTTCAAACATTTCCTCGAGACGAACCGCTTCTCTCCACAGGCTGAAGGTCTGGAACCAGGGAAGATCATGGGTCTCCAAATGCGTGGCAATCCGAAAGACGTTGCTGAGTTCATTGCGAGACAGAAAACCGTCCTCTTCCCGGGTCACCACCGCGGTATCGAGAGGGGTTTCCGGTAAATCCTTCGCCGCATAGGTGGCTGTGAAGTACCCCAAGTCCATGAGGGGGTCACTGGCTGTCGCTCGTTCCCACCCAAAAATGCCCGTAATGGACGCAGGGGGGCGAGGCCCGAACAGNAGGTTTTGCATCGCGTAACGACCGTGGCAAATTACNGAAGGACGAGGCTCCGGAGAATTCTCGAGGAGGTACTCCCCGAGAATCTCGAATCCCGGAATGCGGCGCATCTTTAGCTGCCGAGCCATCCGCTTTGATTCCAGAACCATCTTTCTCAGTTCACCACCTCCACGGTCGAAGCGCTTCACCTCGTCCGGGGTAATCTCGACTTGNATGCGCGCCAAATCGTCAATAGCACGACGAGACATCCCCACCTTCTCCTCGACGGAATCGAGCCCCTTGGGTACCGTCTTGACAGCGGCTTCACCTGGCAGGAACGCACTGAGGTAAAAGGGTGCGCCAATGATGGACGTGTCGTTGCACACGTGGAGAATCTCGGGAGAATGTAGCCCGTGCCCCCTCAACATCTACAGTAATTCGACCTCCGTCAGCAGATCCATTACTTCGCTCGGCTGGGGTCCCCCCAAGCGGCGCTTCAAGACGACCTGAAAGCCCTCATCGCGTTGCAAATGAAAGGTGCCCGACGTCGACTGAAGCCCCAAGCGCCCCCACAACAGATCCCCTTCCCCGAAGCCGTTCTCATCGAAATACTCCTGAAGCGGCTCCAGAATCAGCAGCGGATCGGGCTTTTTGCGCTCACGTAATCGTTCGGCCTTTTCGAAAGAGGCAACGACAGTGACACCGTCGGGCACTGGGCTTAGCACTGGCCTTCTCCTCCCTGCACACCTCGCGGGTATTGGTCCAAACNGATCGCACCCACTTCCTCAATTCTATTGTCGGCAATGCTTACCCACATCTGAGCGACCATGCGAAAGACGGAAAGNACGCCTCCACCCCGGTCTTCATTGCCNACCGGCTGGCATTGTGCACAATCGACCTGTGCCNGCCGATCTAGCGATAAGTATNGTTGCCATCACNGCTGGCGTAGTNGCACTTGCCATACCGACCGATGCAATTCTGCATCTATCTCCCAANCGACGCGTAGATCTGAGNAAGCCGTGGAANCAGGGCGCAAAGGTNTCGNTACGGAGCCGCCTCGCTTCACGGTCCGGCAGGANAACACTTGTTGCCTCCACGGCANTAAAGGCCGTNAAGGTTCTGCTNTTTTGCTTNCTCGTTTGGTGGGTTGTCGAACTCACCAGCGACTACTTCCGTGGGTAGCGATCCGTCGGCGAGCGGAGGGGCCGATTATTGGCCGATTTCGACGCACTCCCACATGAATTCAAGCGCGACGTCTGCTACCCAGCGCGCCTGTCCCTGAATTTCGCGCGGATCCGGTTGCCAGGTGTTGCGGGTCATTAAACCCAGGGTTGCTTGCTGAGCGGTCAACGTGACGCTCGCGTCAGGCTGCACGTAGATCTCAATAATCATTCTTCCTCGGCGGCGGGGTCTGAATCGCCGCACCCGAAAAAGTTTTTCCGTTCCTTGAATCTTGATTTGTAGCTGGCCGCTTGAATCCGACGAGTCGTGTTCAAGCGACATGCGATCCACTTGAAGCGATCCTCGCGGATACTCAGAGAGCAACTGAAAAACTGTGAGTAGGAGCCAATTCGCATGGACCCACTCGTCGTAGGGAAAGTTCTCTCGAATGATGGGATCAACGACTGACAGCAACTCTTCCGCCCGATCGATGCTGTAGTCGAAAATGTACCTCTTTGAATCAAACTCGTCGACGTCCCTTTCAGGTGGAAAAATCAACGCCGAGCGGGTTCCATCCGTGATCCAGTGCCGATTTCCCTGATCCCTACACACCATGACAGGGAGGCCCATGCCGCGCTCAAGCCCGATGTATCTCTCGACCGGAAGGCCACTTACACGCCCGCGCACTCGCTAATGTTCCCACTTCAGGACAGGAAATTCGCCCCACCGTAGTGTCTTCACACCCACAATTTGCCCGATCCTGATTGGCCCATGCAACCGGTGACCACTCCTAGTGCAGCGGCACCAGATGGGCTATGCTTTTGCCTATGGAGATGTGGGCATTGGTATTAGTGCTTCTCATTGCTGCCCTGGGCGTTCTGGGCATGCTGGGCTACACCAAAAATGAGACGGAAAAACTGGAACTGAAGCACCTACTGGCTACCGAGCAGTTCCGACGGGAAATTAGTGACTTGGAAGATAAGCACTCCAGTGAGGAAGCTCAGCGCCAGGAGACCATCCAGGAGTTGACAGATCAGGTAACGGCTCTTGAAGAAGAAAACGGGAAGCTGCAGGCGAGTTTGGACAAGCTGCGTAAGCAGCAAGCGGCACGAGAAGCAGCGTCCGCTCTCGAGTCATTTCCATCCGCGGCTGCCGTCTGACCGGTCCCAATTCACGCATTTTTCCGCCCACTCAGGTGGAGTGCCCCTCAACAGTCCCCTAAACTTTCCCCGTGCCGTCGTACACCTGCGTCTATTGCGAAGCAGAATTGGCTAATGACGAGGAGCTAAGGCTGCACCACTGTAAGGAAAAGATGGAAGTGGAGAAGGAACTTCGCTAGCCATCCCTAGGTGTCCAAAGTCAAACCCGGAATGACCGATTGGGCCGGATTCGCGGGCTCTTGATTCGCCTGGGAGTGGGTCGCTTGCGTCGCCTGAAGGCGCATGTGCCGCAGTAAGACCACCATGAGGGCGTCGGACAGCCGAACTCGGGGGGCTTGCGCTTCCCAAGAAAAGGACACGACTCAGATTCAACAAAAGCAAAGCGCCTAGCGCAAGCAGAACCCGCCTTGGTGCATTTCTTTCTCGCCATCGACGGATCTTCTACGCTGGGCTCTGAAGGTCTACTGCGGATCAGCTTTAGCCATGAAAGCTTGGGTGACCATGATCTGTGATGAGTGTGGAACGGAGACCATCGGCTCCACCATTTGCTTCTCGTGCGGCTCACACGACAGCGATACGAGCACAGGGCTTGTCCGCATGCGCCCACAGCCGCCCGGGTCACGCCGGGCCTCCAAAGCTTCCCTGATTACGGCTGCTCTGGCCCTCGTGTCTCTGGCCGTAATCACGGTCTGGCTCGTGCGAATCGCCTGAGTGAGGCACTGCCGCGTCTCGTACCCCCAGGAAATGTCAGCCCCACAAAGCTCCGACATCACAGGCACCGAGAGTTACATAAAAGGCAACAACCACGGCAGCCCAGATACCAAGATTCCTCAAACGCTTCGGAGTGAGCACGACACCAACGTAGTGCCGTCAGAGCGCCATATTCGCCGCAACAAGAACGTCAGAGCGAACTCGCGGCCCATCAAAGGCTGTCTCTGATGACCCGAATCTTCCCTCACACTGCCTCGCCGCAGGGCCTTCTTTGCTAACTTCTCCGCGTGAGCCGCCAATGGATGAGAAATATGTGGCTCATTACAGCCTTTTCGTGGCTCGCCTTTCTTCTGCGAGGATTTATCGAAAATCCTGTCTACAGCACCCTCATTCTGTGGGCATTTATTGCTTTCGGTATCCCCATCACCATCGCCGTCCTTTCCTTCCAGGCAGTCGACCTGATTCGCAAGCGGCGAGATCGCGACTAGCAATTCATGAGGCGGTGACTTACCTTAGGCCTGCACAACAACAGCAAAAGTTGCTCAGCAGGCTGACCGGCGCCGATCAGCACTTCTTCTTTTTCTTCTTCTTCTTTTTCGTCTTGCACGGCTTATTCGCCTTGGCACCCACGCGAAGGGTCGCTTGCTCCAAGACGTACTCGCGATCCCCCAGAACATTCGGCGCCTTGGCGTAGTAGACCAGGAACCTGTCGACACCCGTTGGAATGCCCGTCGGATCCAGGTAGCTCATCTTGCGAGACGTCAACGACTTCGGGTTGACCCGCCACGTGAGTCCGTCATCCGAGGTTCCCACCAGGAGCCGTTGCGGANTTCTNCATGTCCNCGGGAGATGTCGACATGATCGCGAGCCAGTTNCCGGGCTCCGCNCGAAGNACCTCAAAGTCNACCAGCCCNCCGGTGGTGCGGGTTCCCNCATCNCGAACNAACACGGTGCCGGTGNNGTCGGTCGACGTGGCGCTGACGATGTTCTCCGTNGCCATNCCNCCNTGNGGGCTNGGCTCCACCCAATANATNCGAACGCGGCCGTCNGGCAGCAACACAGCGTCTGGCACACCCCAGGCCATCGCTCCCTCACTGGAAATACCCAGGGACACCCGGTCGCCGAGGGTCAAGCCGTCAGCGGACAGCGGGGCGGTGTAGATCCCCTTGAACTTGGTGTTTGGGTCGAAGTCGACGAAGTAGGCCCGCCGTGATCCGTCGGTCAGGACGACATCGGTCAGGTCCGCAGCCCTCTCGATAGAACCNACGATCGAGCAGTTCCCCGCGACCGTGCAGGTGGCCACGGCAGTTCCCCGCGTTTGGGGGCTCGGGAAGTACAGCCGAACCGATCCGTCCTCCATGAGGTCGGCGTGGGGGCTCGCTCCGCTCAAGCCGAGCGCGGTGGGGGTTCCCAGCGAGCCGACCGGCCGCGGCGCAGCGCTAGCAGGTGCGGAGAGGGCGGACACGCCCACACCAACAGCCACGGCAATAGCAAGAATTCGCGTGCGTTGATTCATGAATCGACGGTAACAAGTGCGCTGGTTCTCGTCATCCCTGTGGTCGGTTTCGGTAACGTCGACGCCATGAAACGTTCCACTCTTGCTATCGCCGCGACGCTAGGACTGGCGGCGTCACTCGTCAGCAGTCCTGCGCACGCGCAGCCCAACTTGCCCGACTCCGTTATCGAGTGCGTGGCTCGCGAGTTGGGCCCAGCGGCAGCCCAACAAATCCAGACGCAGCGGGCGAACGCCGAGCAGGAGGCGGTCATTCGGCAGTGCTTCCAGTCCAGTGGCAATGCCGGCGGAAACGGCGGGGGCGGCCAGAGCGGAGGGCCCTCGTCAGGGTCAGAACAAAGAGTTCCCAAGAGCAAGTGTGCGTCCACCACGGGCCTTAAGCGGTACGTGAAGTCGACTGGGTCACCGAACCGGCTTGGTGTGAACATCGGGCAGTATCCGTACAACCCCGGAGCCTTCTACTACTCCCCNACGACTCTCGCCCAGGAGGGCTACACGGCCGTTCGCTACACCATGCAGATGTACTACGACGGCTCTACCGGTCGCCTTCTGCACGGTAAAGGTGACGGCATCCTGAGCTTGAAGCTAAACAAGTGGCTGTGTTCCCATAGCGATGAGATTCGGGAGGCCAAGCGCGCCGGTCTTGCTGTCGCTCTCTTCGTCGAACTACTGAACTACTCCACCGTGAAGGCCTCACAAAGCGGTGGCGGGCCACCGAACTTCGACCACCCGGACGGAATCGAAAGCCGCCTCAGCAAGGAATACCTCGCAGCGGTTCCACGGATTGCGAAGTTCGCCGAGCGATACAAGGTCGACTGGTTCGATCCAGCCAACGAGGCCGATAAGGGCTTCACTGCGGCGAATGCTGCTCGCATCGTGAAGACAGCACCCAAGCGGGCCAAGTCCTTCAAGGGTCTTCTCGTCACGCAGCCCCTCGTTACCACGTACGAAGAGGCCGGGATCGTCCCCGACATGTCTGGCTACGACCTCGTCAGCCTGCACGATGGCGACATTCTTCGCGAGGCCCAGAATTATGAGCAGACTGGACAATTGAGTGACCGTCTCTTCGCGCAAAGTGAGACCGCGTGGGCATGGGCTCAGGCCTCGGGGGTCACGCGCTACCTCGTCGGAGAGTTCGGTCAATTCGATGCAGTCACGCCGGCGCCCAGCGTCGCCGCGACCAGCGCAGTCGTCGACGCCTACCTCGCGAAGTTCCCGAACCCGCAGGGATTGTTCTGTCAGGACAACCCCGACCCCTCGATGGATCGGCTCGAAACATCGCCGATGAATGCCGTCTGCAAGTCACTGCAGTCTCGATTCTGATACGCGGTTCCTGGCCGAGACAGGCTCTCTCGGCTGACGTACCCTCATGACGTGAGGGTGCTGATATCGGCGGTGGGAGCAGCGCTGCTCGCTGCCTGCCTCGCACCTGCCGCGCACGCGGAAGAGCCGCCCGCGGCGCAGACAGCGAACATCACGTCCTCGTCCATTCCGGTGGCGATGACGCGTGAGTACAACGGATCGAATTTGCGAATCCGGCGGACGCTCAGCAAGAACTCCGCGTACACCCGATACAAGGCGACCTACATCAGCGGTGATCTGAAGATCTGCGGCATTCTGATCGAGCCCAAGGGCGCCGGGCCATTCCCGATGGTTGTTCTCGCCCACGGATACATCGACCCGAAGGTGTATGTGTCCGGTCAAGGGTTCCGACGCGAGCAGGACTGGTTGCCCCGCAACGGATACGGCGTTCTCCATGTGGACTACCGCAACCACGCGTGCTCGGATAGAGATCCGCGTAGCGACGTCAACATGAGACTTGGGTACGCCGAGGACGTCATCAACGCGGCTCTGGCGATCCGCGACTCCGACATCGGATGGATCGATGGAGAACGAATCGCCCTGCTCGGCCGATCAATGGGGGGCGGTGTCGCCTACCAGGCGCTCACCATCGCCCCGGGGGTTTTCGACGCGGCGATCACGTACGCATCGGTCAGCACCNACGCCGAAGACAACTTCAACAGGTGGCAGCGAAAACGCTACGAGATCGGTGATCGCATACTGAAGAAGTACGGGGAGCCCGACGACAATCCCGAAGCGTGGAAGCGAATGTCGTCACGCAACTACTTCTTCCGGATCACCGAGCCCATTCTTGCCTTCCACGGGACCGCGGACGATACCTGCGAGATCTCCTGGGCGCGGGCAACCAAGCGGGCATTGGACCGTGCCGGTGTCGACAACAAACTCGTGGAATACGACGGAGCCGGCCACTACTTCTACGGGCCCTGGAGCAACTCGATCAAGCGAGTCGGAAAGTTCCTGGACGCCGAACTCGCGTAGTCGCGCGCCGGTCTTTTGCGCNCGGGCCTATCGCGCGACCGACTAGTCGTGCCCGCCGATGACGATCTGGTCCCAGTCGATGATGGAACCGGTTACGACACCCGAGCGATCCGACAGCAGATACACGATGAAATCGGCGATCTCGTCCGGCTGGCCCAGCTTTCCCATCGGCTGATTCGCACTGGCCTCCTCGAGCCACCCATCCGTGGCACCGTGGGCGGTTCGCTGCACCACTTCCTCACCCTCGGTAATCGTCCACCCGATGTTGACCCCGTTGATGCGAATCCGNTCGAACCGATGAGCGTGAGCAGCGTTCTTCGTCAGCCCCCCGAGGCCAGACTTGCTGGCCACGTACGGGGCCAGGTACGGCTGGCCTCCGTGCGCGGCAATGCTCATGATGTTCACGATGGTCCCCGGAGCCGATCGCCGCTGCATGTCCTTCACGGCTCCCTGCATCACGAAGAAGGGGCCCTTCAAGTTCACGTTGATGTGGGTGTCGAACAACTCAGGAGTGGTATCCACCAGGCTTCCGCGACTCGTCGTCGCGGCCACGTTCGCCACACAGTCCACCCGACCGAAAGTGGCGACTACCTGCTCGACGAGGCTGAGCGCGGCCTCCGCATCACTGACGTCCGCCCGAACGAAAGCCCCCTTGGTGCCAAGAGATGTGAGTTCATGGGCCACGGCGCGCCCTTTGTCCTCGCTACGACCACTGACCACGACGGCGTCCGCTCCCGACTGAGCCGCACGGCGAGCGATGGCTGCTCCCACCCCCTGGGTGCCGCCGACGACGAGCACGACTTTCCCGGCGAGTGCGTCGGAGGTGAGTGCGGTCATGAGGAACCTCGAATCAGCGTTGGGGATGCAACTAACGAAGAAGGCTAGTCAGGTGCCGAGCAGCGTTGTGACCGGGTATACCGGAGACGCCTCCCCCGCGAGCGGCTCCACTGCCGCACACGACGATCCGCGGTGAATCCGTCTCCACTCCCCACGTTCCGATCTGTTGGTCATCGTCGGCCCACGGCCACGCCAGAGGCGTATGGAAGATGTTGCCCGTCGGAATGCGCAGGTCGCGCTCCACATCAGCCGTCGTATTCACCTCGATACACGGGTTTCCTTCGCCATCGGTCATCAGGCAGTCCGCGACAGGCTCGGCCAGCACCGAATCGAGGGTGGCGTGGACGGCGGCGAGGGCATCGTCAGCATCGAGGGCGTGTCCGGAAGCACGGGTCTGGTGAGTTCCGTTGGAGGCGAAGAGCGAGTGCGGCGTGTGCAGGCCGAACAACGTCAGTGTGTGAGCCCCTGCGGCTCGAAGGTCTTCGGACAGAATGCTCGGGTCGCTGAGGCTGTGGCAGTAGATCTCCGCGGGCAAGGGGGTGGGCAAGTGTCCGCCGGCCGCTGTTCGGTGGGCCGACTCGAGTTGCCGATAGCTTTCGTTCACATGGAAGGTGCCACTGAAGGCATCCGCTGGATCGACTGAATCGTCCCTCAACTGGGGAAGGCGCGAGAGCAGCATGTTCACTTTCACCTGTGCGCCGCCGTCTCGATCGCTGATCGTCGCTGTTTCGTGTCCTCGCAATTTCGCGAGAACATCCGGCGCGCAATTCGCTGCGAGCGTTCGTGCGGTGTAGGTCACCTCGTTATCTCCCTCGCGGGTCGTCACCGAGACGCGTTCACCGTCGTCCTCGATCGCCATCACCTCGGCTCCGGTACGCACCTCACCGCCGGCCGAGCGCACGCGGTCGGCGAGTTGAGTGGTGATCGCTCCCATGCCACCCACCGGGACATCCCACTGCCCCGTGCCCTGCCCGATCACGTGATAGAGAAAGCAGATGTTCTGATGCAGGGAGTCCTCGTGGGCGTCTGCGAACGTACCGATCAACCCGTCGGTGAAAGCAAGACCGCGAATCACGTCGTCCTCGAAAGTGTTCTCCAGAACTTCACCGAGGGGGCGCTCGACAAAGTCCGACCAGTNGGCCGCGTCGATTCGCGTTCTCATGTCCTCTCGAGACACGAGTGGTTTCGTCAGCGACGGAAACATCACCTCGGCCATCGCTGTGGTCCGGGCGTAGAACCGTTGCCACGCGTTGGCTTCTTTCGCGCTCCCGGTGAAGTCTTCGATGTTGGCCGCGAGGGACTGCTCATCGTCGGAGGGGATGACCAAGGCGCGGCGAGGGTCGGCCGGATCGGGGGTGTACGAGGCGACGCGGCGCCGAGCCAGCGGCACGTCGATGGCCAGATCTCGCGCGATGGCCGGCGGCAGAAGCGACACCAGGTAGGAGTACTTGCTCACCCGGGCCCCCATGCCGGGGAACACCTCGGCGGAAACAGCAGCGCCGCCCACCGACGAGTTGGCCTCTAGCACCAGAACCGAGTACCCCGATCGTGCGAGATACGCAGCCGTCACCAATCCGTTGTGTCCGGCTCCCACCACGATGCAATCGATCACGTGATGATCATGCCGGAGATCGGCGTTCACTACTCGCCCGACGGCAACTGCACTCCGGCACTCACCAGACGCTCGCAGGCGGCGAGATATGCCTCATCGATCTGCGCGCACGTATCCGCATCGAAATCCCGGCGCCAACGTCCCGCATGGGAGCTCTCGTCTGTCACATTCGCGTCGAACCAGGCGCACATGTCCTCATCGACGCTCACTCCGACGAACGAACAGATCTGCTCGATCGTCTCTAAGCGCGAAGTCCGCACGAGATCGACAAGATCNATGCTCAATATGCGATCAGGGCGTGAGCGTTGTGTCGCGGCGTGTATGCGCCCCATGCGCTGCTCCCACTGGGCCAAGGCTTCGAAGACGTTGTCGGGACCGAATGTTTGGTGAACGAACGAGGCGGCCACGTCCCGGCCGTCACGGTTCACCACGANCACCGTGGAGTCCGGGTAGATCGGTTNGACGCGGTCCGCCTTTCGAGCNTTCGCCGGNGTGGTGTCTACCCAACGATCGGCGCCAATCGAACGGGCGATGCTTGTCATGATGGTGCGGGTAATTGTCTGGGCCGCACCCAGCGGATCGGTCTCCGACTGCTCTAGGTAGAGCTCGCACCATCCTTGAAGCTCCTCGCGCCCCACCGATGTATGCAGGCCGACATCGGGGGCCCGCCTGAACCACCGCTCCATGATCCGAGTGGCTGCCACACGTGCCGCCGCTTCGGCCTTCGCGCTGCCGGGTTTGCGCATCGCCACGGCGAGTGCATCCGCAATTCCGTCGTTGCCGGTAATGAACCGGACTTCCATCGGACGGGTCAGGGTCAGGTCCGGGTGGTGATCGAGCAGGTGCCCAACGATGGTGGAGCCACTGCGCCCGGTACCACCGACGAGGATCGGCCGCTCCGCGCTACTCATACCTACAAGTACAGGCCCGTGCCGGACGTTGCGTGACGACTCGAGGCAACTGCGTGCAGGTCGCGTTCACGAAGGAGGACGTAGTCGATCCCCTGAAGCTCCACGGTTCCTCGATCCTCTGGCTCGAAGAGCACCGAATCTTGGACTTCGACACTTCGGACGTTGGGGCCGACCGCGACGACTGTTGCCCATGACAGGCGGCGACCTACCTGCGCGGTCGCCGGAATCACGATGCCGCCGCTCGAGCGGCGCTCCCCGTCCTCTCCGCCTTCTCGCACCAGGACGCGGTCATGCAGCAACTTGATAGGTACTGAGCCGTCTAATCGTGGCCGCGTGTCCGGCACCGTCGAAGCGGCGCTCGTCTCTTCCTGAGTCGAGGTCAACGGCCGCGCCGCCCCAAGATCTTGATGGTGACGAACCCCACGACGACCGCGCCCACGATGGCGACTCGTTCGGGGCGAATGCCGCCGTACTCATCGGTGAACCATCCTTTGGCTGCACCGAGTGCACGTTGCGCCAGCGCTCCTGGTGCCGCCTCTGCCTTCAAGTTGGCCAAAGACGCCAACAGTTCTTCTCGCGCAGCGGCGACGTGCGTTCGCTCATCGACGAGCAGTGACGGTGGAGCGTGCGTGGTGTCGGCCATGCGGGTCTCCTCTGACGGGCGTTGAACGNTGCAAGCCTACGACGAGTGCCAGGACTCACGAACGTCGGTGGAAGCTCTNGACGACTACCGCGCGGCCGCCGATGAGGGAACGGGCTCCATATGCGCGTCCAAGCCCGCTGACTTTCGTCGCCGAGCATTCCCCGCGAAGGCAAAGACCACGAGGAATATCGCGGTGCCCACCAGCACGATCATGGTTCCCGATGGAACTTCGGCGTAGTAACTGACATACATACCCACCAGTCCGCTGACCGTTCCCACAGCGGTGCTCCAGGCCAACATACGAGAGAAGGAATCGGTGAGCATTCGCGCCACCACTGCNGGGATCACCAGCATCGCGGCGACGAGCGTGACACCGATNACNGTCAACGTGGCCAAGATCGACAACGACAGNATGATCATCAACTGGGCTTCCACCCGGCCGACGCGCACCCCTGAGACATTGGCAACGTCGGGGNCGAACGTCGTGAACAACAGCGCCCGATAGCGCACGAACACGAAGATCACTGCNAGCAGNGAGACGGCGACNAGCCCNNCGATCTGCTCGACGGAAATCCCCAGGATGGATCCGAANAGTGCATTTTCGAAGGACGGACCACTGGACCCGAACCGCGCGAACAGGGCAACACCCAGGGCGAACGACGCGGTTGTGATGACTCCGATCGCGGCGTCGGCACCCAGTCGGCTCCGCTTNGATACTGCNTTGATCGCNAGCGCGGATGCGATTCCCCACAACCCCGCGCCGAGTATGTAGAACTGCGTGGCGAAGAGTTGCACAGCGGCGAAACCCCCNAAGATCGAATGGGAGAGCCCNTGNCCGATGTAGCTCATGCCACGCAGCACGATGTACACGCCGATAAAGCCGAGTAGCGCCCCGGAGAGCCCCGCNACGAAGAGNCCCTTCACNAAGAAGGTGTANCCCAGCGGCTCGAGAATCGCCTCCATCACGCCTCCACCTGCGACNCTCGATCTACTCGCTCGCCTCTATCTANTCGCTCGCCTCTATCTCCTCGTTCGCCTCCGTCATCGACAACCACNCGCATACCCAGATGCTCGAGAACTTCCATGCGCGCTCCGTAGGTCTGTTCCAGAACCTCCGGGCGAATCACGTCCTCTGGTGTTCCATCGGCGATCACCCGATGGTTGACGCAGATGAGGTGCGGCAGGTGAGCCGCCATCCCGTTCAAGTCATGTGTCGTCAAGACGATCGCCACACCGTCCTCGTGCAGGTCTGCGAGTAGATGAAGAACGTCATGCCGGGTGGACACATCCACGCCACTGGTGGGCTCGTCGAGTAAAAGCAGTTGCGGTCGGCGATAGAGGGCGCGCGCCAGGAACATACGCTGCTGCTGCCCACCCGACAGCTGTCGAATCTGCCGGTCGGCCAACTGCGCGATGTTCAACCGCTCGAGCACCTCCATGGCACTCGCCTTCTCTCCAGCATTGCCCCACGGCGTGGTGAAGCGCCGCCCGTCGGCCGGCTGTCCGGCCATCAGGACGCATTCAAGAACGGTGATCGGGAAATCCCAGTTGACTGTCTCGAGTTGGGGCACGTAAGCAGTCCGAAGATTCTCGATCTGGTCGATCGAGCCGGACAAGGGCCGGATGATGCCGAGCAGCAGCCGCAGAAGGGTGGTCTTTCCCGACCCAGACGGTCCGACGATCCCAGTGAATTGATCTTCATGGACGTGAATATTCACGTCATGCAGGACTGCCTGGTGGTTGTAGCCAGCATCGACTCCGATCAGCCTGATGAGTTCGGGGCCGACACCGGTGCCGGTCACTGCGGATAGTCCGCGTTATCCGGAACCGGGCTCGTGATGTCAACCGCCCGAACGTTCGAGGCGTCACCGCCGAGGCCCTCGATCATGGTGGCGAAGTTGTACTGCATCAACCCGAGCCATGAATGGTTCTCCTCGCCCGGAGCACCAGGCAGATCGTCATCGCGCAGCGACTGCTCGTAGCGCACGCCGGTTTCGTTGCCGACTTCTTCGAGCACATTCGAAGGAAAGACCTCGGACCCGAAGATCGTCGGAACTCCCTCGGTACGGATTTGCTCGATCAAGGTGACGACTTCGGACGGGGTCGGATCGGCGAAGTCGCTGGGCTGGACTGCGCCGACCACCTGCCAACCGAAGTTCTCCGCGAAATAGGCGTATGCGTCGTGGTAGGTCACGAGCTTCAGGCCCCCGGCGGGAACCGTTTGCTGGTCCAGACGGACGG
The DNA here is from genome assembly GCA_002728915.1 of Micrococcales bacterium. Classification (GTDB taxonomy): domain Bacteria; phylum Actinomycetota; class Actinomycetes; order S36-B12; family S36-B12; genus S36-B12. The sequence continues at coordinate 71,493 of PBWE01000004.1, read as the reverse complement.
CCTCGGCGAGTTCCTCAGCCTGCGCAGCGAAGGCCTCGAAGTTCTCCTGCATCTGGTCCGCGCACTCGGGGTCGCGCTCACTGAGGACCTCACGAACGATGTCCGCGTAGATGGTGGCGTACGTCGGGTCGGTCCACAGATGCGGGTTCGGCTTGCCATCCTCTTCGGGGAAGGAGAAGTCGAAGATGTAATCCTCCTCGGGGAGGGCGACCGTTCCCAGCTCCACCAACTCGGCGCCGTCGGCCATATTGGCCTCCGCCATGGCCAATGTGGGATCTTCCAACTTCAGACCGTTGATGAACACAACATCCGCGTCGCTCAAGAGAGCGGCAACGGACGGCGCAGGTTCGAAGGTGTGCGAGTTGGTTCCCTCCGGCACGATGCCCCGCACATCGACACAGTCGCCGCCCACTCGAGACACGATCGAGGTGATCGGGGAAACGGTGGTGGCGACGAGAATCGAGTCGCCATCAGACTCCGGCGCGGAGTCGTCGGACCCTCCACACCCGGACAGCACGAGGGCGGCGGCGGAAACGCTGGCGATGACAACGGGAAAAGGACGCATACCAAGAGTTTATGGCGAAGGCCACGTTCTTGCAAAAGACTTGCATTAAGCGTCCGCCGGTCGATTCTCGCCGCACGTCGGGTGCCCTAGGCTTTCGTTCCCACGCGGAAGTGGTGGAACGGCAGACACGCTGGTTTTAGGTACCAGTGCCCTCGGGCGTGCGGGTTCAACTCCCGCCTTCCGCACGAGGCACGCGCCCCTCAGGCCGCTCTCGTAGCGACGATCATTCCTGCCGAGCACAAGAACATGCCACGCCAGGATTCGTCGTCTTCCAGCTCGATCTGCTGTCGCCGGTACTCGGTGGGATCGATACCACCCGCGATCATCGGGTACGTCGGGTGGAAGTTGTACCAGGTGAAGGACACATCGACGAAGCCTTGTTGGGCCACAACATCGGAGAGTTCGAACGGGTTGTGGAAGCGAGCCAGGATCTCGTCGTAGGCCGGAGCGTCCTTGTCCCACTCTCTCTTCGGGGGCTTGTCCACGGCGAGGCGCTGATCAAGGTCGTGAGCCACCTGGTCCTTGAACTGCTGCCCGATTGGCGCCATCAGGTCGTCAAGGATGAACTCCTTGGTGAGGCGGTTGAACGTAAACATGGAGAACATTGCGTTGCGAAACTGAAGAATGAGTGTTCCGCCGGGCTTGAGGAATAACGACATCGCCTCGACGAACCATGCATCGTCTTCCACGTGCGGGATGACCCCGAGCGCGATGACAGCATCGAATTGACCCACCCGATCGGCCTCGGCGCGGACCGCATCCCGATCGTTAATGTCCACTTGCGTGTGCAGATCAGGGTCGAGACCGTTGCGCTGGAAGTTCTCCTTGCCTAGGCGGACCATCTCGCTGGACAGATCGCTGGCGCGGACATTCACGCCGAGTTCCTGGGCGATGCGGATGATCGGGCTTCCCTCTGCGGCGCCAAGTTCGTACACACTCGCAACGTTGCGACTCTTCAGGATCCTCATCACCTTGTTGAGCCGGAAGTAATTCGCGGGATATTCGGCGTTGGTCCAGATCTTCTCCGGGTCGTACTGCTCGTGATACGACGGAGCAGAGCCGTCATAGTGGTCGCTGACCTGGGCCATCGTTAGATCCTTCGGTGTCAAAAAACGTCGGTGTCGAGAAACGTCAGCATTAGGAAGTCGTCACCCCGGAGAGTAGTTGACCCAGGACCGGCACAAGCGCGCGGAAGGCGTGTCCCCGGTGACTGATGGCGTCTTTCTCCTCCGGAGTCAACTCCGCGGTGGTGAGTGCGTAGCCGCGTGGGGTGAAGATCGGGTCGTATCCGAAGCCGTTGCTGCCCCGAGGCTCGGTTATCAAGCTTCCTTCGAGCACGCCTTCGACCACCCGCTCGTCACCGTCGGGTGTAGCCACGGCTGCCGCGCAATGAAAGGTCGCTCCTCGCCTCTTGCTCGGAACGTCGGCGAGTTGGGCAAGGAGCAGCTCCAGGTTCGCCGCATCGTCCCCGTGTGATCCGGCCCAACGAGCCGAGAGGATTCCCGGCATCCCGTTCAGGGCGTCGACACACAATCCTGAGTCGTCGGCAATGGCGACCAGCCCAGTGCGCTGGGCGACATCTCTGGCCTTCAGGAGAGCGTTTGCGGCGAATGTGCTGCCCGTCTCGGCTACATCGGGTAATTCGGGGAAACTCTCGGTTCCCACCAGGTCGACGTCGAGGCCCGACGACGCCAGGATTCGCCTGAGCTCGGCGACCTTGTGCTGATTTCGAGTCGCTAGCACGACGCGGTGGGTCATGCCGACAGCGACGCCTTCTGCTGACGCGTCAGGTCGGCGATGCCATCGGCGGCAAGATTCAACAACTCGTCCAACAGTCCGCGGTCGAAAGGCTCACCCTCGGCAGTCCCCTGCACCTCGACGAAGTTCCCTGTACCCGTCATCACGACGTTCATGTCAGTCTCGGCACGAACGTCGTCGTCGTAGTGCAGGTCCAGTCTGGGTTCACCATCGATGATGCCCACGCTCACGGCGGCCACCGAGTCGATTAGAGGATCGGTGGAAATATGCCCCTCGCTTCTTGCCCAGGACAAGGCATCGACGAGTGCGACGTAAGAGCCCGTGATGGCCGCTGTTCTCGTTCCACCGTCGGCCTGCAGAACATCACAGTCGATAACGATGGAGTTTTCACCGAGCACCGACATGTCTACTACCGCACGCAAACTGCGACCGATCAGCCGGGAGATTTCCTGAGTCCGGCCTCCGAGTTTGCCCTTGACCGATTCACGCTGATTGCGCGTGGTGGTCGCCCGCGGCAACATCGCGTATTCGGCAGTGACCCACCCGGTTCCCGAGTCCTTCAGCCAACGTGGGACGCCGGGAGTGAAGGACGCGGTGCACAGCACCTTCGTCTTTCCGAAAGACACCAGGGTGGATCCCTCGGCGTGCTCCGACCAATGCCGCTCGAAGGAGACGGGTCGAAGTTGGTCTGAGGTGCGTCCATCGGATCTGCTCATGGGCGCGACACTATCCAGCGTGCACAACAGCCGGACGCCCGTGGTTCTCCTTCAGATGGCCAACCTTGTGTCCGGAGTGGGAAACGGCGCGGTAATGATCATCATCCCGTGGCTGGTGCTTGAGGAAACAGAATCGGCGGCGGCAGCTGGGCTCGTCGCCGCCCTCTCCACCATTCCAGCCATCATCGTCGTCCCGGCTGTCGGTGTGGCCATCGATCGCGTCGGCCGAAAGTCGATCAGCGTGCTCTCGGACATCGCGTCGGCCGTGTCCGTGTTTGCCTTTCCCGTGGTCGGCTGGCTTGTCGGTCTCGATCTCGCCTGGATCCTGGTCCTGGCGATCGTCGGAGCAAGTCTCGATCCTGCCGGCTACACCGCTCGCAAATCGCTCATCGTCGATGCTGCTCGGGCCGGTGGCGTCCGGTTGGAAGCGCTGAACGGAGTGCACGAAGCGCTCTTCGCGGTGGGCTGGACAGTGGGGCCCCTCGTCGGTGCTGGCCTCATCGCAACGATGGGAGCCGAACAAGCCATGTGGATTCCCGGTGGCCTCTTCGTCATCGCCGCGGCATGCATCTGGGCGATGCGCGTGGGTGACGCGGGCCAGGAGTCCCGCATCCTCGCTGGCTCCGACACCGGTGCGGTGGGACTCACCCGCGGACTCGTTGCGCTGTGGAGCGACAAGGCCCTACGCACGCTGACCATCGCGCTCATGGTCCTCGCCGGGGTCTATCTGCCAACGGAAAGCGTGATCCTTCCGGTCTACTTCGAAAGCCTCGGTCAGCCGAAAGGCCTGGGATTGGTTATCGCAGGTCTGGCTGGCGGGAGCGTTGTCGGTGCCCTGTCCTATGGGTGGCTGAGCAAGAGATGGACGCCCTACCAGATCATTCGTGCCGCCTTGATCGGGACGGCAATAAGCGTGATTCCGATGTCGTTCCTGCCCCCACTCCCCCTGCTGGTGGTCTTCGGCCTTGTTCTCGGCCTCAGTTGGGGACCGATGGAGCCTCTGCTCAACACACTGGTGCAAGCACGCATTCCCGCCCACGAACAAGGGCGCGTGTTCAGCATCCAATTGACGGCCTTCTACGTCTTTCCACCAATGGTGATGCTGGCAACCGGGGCTGCGTCAGAGCAATGGGGAGTCCGAGCCGTCTATCCGGTTCTCGCGGCAGTGCTCGTTGTCACGCTTATGGTGACGCTTTCGCTCTCTGCTATTCGCGACGTCGATCGACCTATAGAGAACTAACGCGCCCTATTTCCGGACCGAGGAACCGGCGACCGTGGTCTTCGAAAGCATCCGGATCGCCGGTGACAAGAAACTCATAGGTTGGTGACCCCTCGCCCTCACTGCGCAGAAGATCCCCGGCCACGAGCACCCGGTAGACGTCCTTCGCTGTTTCTTCCGCGCTCGACACCAGGGTGACGTCGTCCCCCATGACGTACGCGAGCACACCGGTCAGCAATGGATAGTGCGTGCACCCGAGCACGAGGGTGTCGACCTCGGACTCCTGGAATCGAGCCAGGTACTCACGTGCCACCGCGATGGCTTCGTTGCCGCTCGTCACTCCCGCTTCCACGAGTTCGACGAAGCGCGGACACGCCTGCGAGTGCACGGTGACCTGCGGTGCTGCCGCGAATGCGTCGATGTATGCCCCGGATGCGATGGTGGCTTCGGTTCCGATAACACCGACGCGGCCACCACGCGTCGCCGAGACGGCACGACGCACGGCTGGATGCACGACCTCGATGACGGGAACCTCGTACCTTTCGCGAGCGTCGCGCAGGGTTGCAGCGCTGGCGGAGTTGCAGGCGATGACCAAGGCTTTGACTCCGTCGTCGACCAAGCCATCCATGATTTCGAGTGAATACTCGCGAACCTGGGCGATGGGTAGTGGACCGTACGGACCTCGAGAGGTATCCCCGACGTAACGAATCGACTCCGCAGGGAGTTGATCAATAATCGCCCGAGCGACCGTGAGGCCTCCGAAACCAGAATCGAATACCCCGATGGGCGCGTTGTTGGTCATGGCCCGCTAAGCGTACGGCGCGCCGCAGCCACCGAAGGGGTCCTGGTCTCTACCCTCGAAGCCGCGCAGTCAAGGAGACTGCGCGACTTTCCCTGAGGAGGGAACATGTCGGACACCACAATCAAGCGCCCCGTGGGCGTCACGATCGTGGGCATTTTGACGGCCATTCTCGGCGTCATCAACATCGTTTTCGGTGTGTGGATGTTGATGTATTGGCTGGGAATCAAGCTCGGGACGCTCTTCGAGGGCCAAACCGTGTTCTGGCTCCTGTTCAACGGCTTCCTCGCCGTAGTGATGGGCTTGATCTACTTCTGGCTGACGCAGTTGACATTCGCCGGAAGCCAGACGGCTCAGGTGCTCATCTCGGTCTTCGCCGTCATCAACATCGTTTTTGGGTTCTTCCATTTCGATTCGGGTGGTGCGGCGCAGATCGTCATCAACTTGATCGTCGTCCTGATCGTCAACACGCACAAGGCGAAACTGTGGTTTAGCCAAACGGCCTAGCCCAACGGGCAGCCATTTCATCTCGATGGGGCACTCGGATCATCCCGAAAGGGAACCGAGTGCCCTTTCGCGTGTGCGCGAGCGCCGTTGGGCATACGCACACGCACCTGTCAACGTGATAAAGGCCTAGGAAGGCGACGTTGAACTGCCCGTCTCCGGTTAGGCGAGAAACCCATCGGCAGCAGCCGGCAAGATCGTCACGGAATCTCCGACGGCAACGTTGGTGTCCAGGCCGTCGAGGAGTCGGACGTCCTTGCCGTTCAGATACACATGCATGAAGCGCCGAAGGCCTGCCTCGTCGAGGAGCCGCTGGCCGATACCAAAGTAGTTAATGTCGAGGTTCGTGATGACGTCCTGTAGCGACCCACCTTCGGCACTGACCACGCTTCTGCCACCGGTGAGGGTGCGCAGAACCATCGGGATACGAACATCGACGGACATCTCGAGACCTCTCTCTCGTCAGGGCAGGAATGTAGGGGGGCGTAGTCAGTAGCGCTTTAGGAGATCCAGGATTCGGGACGCAGCCCCCAATCAGGTTCCGACTAAACGGGCATATCGGACCTATTTATGTCGCAGTTTGTACTTCCTGTCTCGTTGCACTTGACCTCGACTGAGACGACCACCACGCTAGGGGCGCTGAGCCATGCGTGGCACAGTGCGGAGGAACTAACAGATAACTGGTGGCGGCCTCTCGGCGGCCACCTCTCATGCATGGAGGCTTGAGTGGACGTCGTTAATCTCGACTACTCGCAGTATCAAACTGTTTACAACATTCTCTCGTTCGCGCTGGCGTCCATGCTGGCGACGTTCGTATTCCTACTCGCGGTGCAGGGGCGTGTCCTCCCCCGTTATCGCCAGGCCCTCGTCGTCTCGGCGATGGTCTGTCTGATCGCCGCTTACCACTACTGGCGGATCTTCGACTCCTTCAAGGGGTCTTTCGTAGCCGTCGACGCGGGCGAAATGGCCGCAGCGCAGAATGCGATGGAATATGTCTTCGTCAATGGCGAAGGCTTCAACGAGGGCTACCGCTACGTCGACTGGCTGCTCACCGTGCCGCTGCTGCTGTTTGAGACGATTGCTGTCCTCGCGCTCCCGCGTGCAGTGCGCAAGTCCTTGCTCATGAAGCTCATCCCCGCATCCGCGTTGATGATCATCCTGGGCTACCCGGGCGAGATCGCAGTCGACACCGCTCCCAAGGCCATCTGGGGCGCGCTGTCCACCATCCCGTTCTTGTACATCTTGTACATCCTGTTCGTCGAGCTTACGAAGGCGACGAAGACACAGCCTGGCCAGGTGGGCAAGGACGTGAACGGCCTTCGCTGGCTGCTCCTCGCGACGTGGGGCGTCTACCCCATCTCCTATCTGATTCCAATGTTCGGAATCGAGGGTGCCGATGCGTTCGTCTGGCGCCAGGTTGGGTACTCCGTCGCGGACGTGCTCGCCAAGTGTCTGTTCGGCCTACTGATCTACAAGATAGCTCGCGAGAAGAGCTCGGTGGACTCAGCGGAGTTCAACGCGGCAGAACTCGAAGAGGCACCCTCCAGCAGGTAGGGATTGCCCCGTCGGGTTCCACCCGAACGACGACAGCGGATCGGATGCTCAGCATCCGATCCGCTGTCTTTTGTCTGTAAGGCTCGCCATTCGTCCCGGCTACTACTCCTCCTCCGCCACAGGGACGTCGTCATCGGAAAATCCGTAGAGCGCGGGATCCATGCAGCGAACGAGCGACTCCTGAAGGAACGTGAGCCAGTCGTAGACATGAAACAAGCCCGATCGGGGATCGTCGTCCGGCAGCCCCGCGAGCTCTTCGTGGTTGTCTTCAGAAATCTGAATGCGTGTGCCGATAGCGATGCGCGCATCGCTCAGAAGCCCAAGCCAACTATCGGTCGATGTCACTGCGACCTTTTCTCCTGAACGCTCGATTTCTTCCACCACGGTCATTGCATGCTGCATCTTCGACTGACGCAGATCGTTCTCGGTGAATCTACGAAACTCCCGCGCATCATCGGGATCGTCGTATGCGTCGGGTAGGAGTCGGGCCACTGCGGGGTCGTCGGAAATTCCCACATCCCCATCGACCCAGCCCAATTGCGCCGCCAATGGGTCCTGATCAGGGGACGCTTCGGCCGGCTGAACGAGATCCATCACTTGACGCGCCACGGACATCAGCAAGCCGCGTTCCACCTGATCAACGCGCAAGACAACGCGGCCGGTCGCGGTTCGTTGGAATCCGTACGTCATCGTCGCTGCTCGTCAATCGTCCCGTTGAAGCGTGGCCCACAGGCCGTAGGAGTGCATGGCACTGACGTCACGCTCCATTTCTTCTCTCGTGCCAGACGAGACAACCGCCCGACCCTCGTGGTGGACGTCGTTCATGAGTTTCTCGGCCTTCTCGCGCGAGAAGTGGAAGTACGTCATGAAGACGTACGTGACGTAGGACATCAGATTAATCGGGTCGTTCCACACGATCGTTATCCACGGACGCTGGGTTTCGACGACCTCGTCCACCTGCCCTTGGGGAGCAGCTTCCACGGGAATCGACGCATAAACCACGGCCTCAGTCTCGCAGGAGCCTGCGAAGGCGGCCACGCCCCCGTACGCTGCTCCCATGGACGAGGGCAATTGCGGGATCGACCTGGAGCGGACACGCCAGTCCATTCCAGCGCCTCGTGACGACCTCCCCTCCCGGCGCATTCTGGACCGGATCCGCGAATCCGTGATCGGTGACGACCACGTGATGCACGGTCCCTTCGGTCCCCGCCGTGTCACCTACGCCGACTACACCGCCTCCGGACGCGCGCTCGGATTCATCGAGGAATTCATTCGTGACGAGGTGCTCCCTCGATACGCAAACACCCACACCGAATCCAGTGGAACCGGACTTCAGACAACGCGGCTTCGGGAGGATGCTCGAGCGCGCATCAAGAAGGCCGTCAACGCCGGCGACGAGACGTGCCTGATCTTCTGCGGCTCCGGGTCCACTGCAGCTGTCAACAAAATCATCGGTCTGCTCGGACTTCGGATACCGGCCGACCTCAACAACAAGTACCATCTCAGCGATCACGTGCCCGTGTCGGAACGACCCGTGATCTTCATCGGCCCCTACGAACACCACAGCAACGAGCTCCCCTGGAGGGAATCCATCGCCGATGTGGTCCCGATCCCCGAGGACGCCGACGGGCACCTCGATCTGAACATCCTTCACCAACGGCTCAAGGAATTCAGCGACCGCCCGCTGCTGATCGGCTCGTTCAGTGCCGCCAGCAACGTGACCGGCATCGTCACCGATACGCACGCCATCAGCACGCTCCTTCACGAGCATTCGGCTCTCGCGTTCTGGGACTACGCCGCATGCGGTCCGTATGTCGACATCGACATGAATCCGCGCGGCGTTGAGCACCCCCTGTCCTACAAAGACGCCGTCTTTTTGTCCCCGCACAAATTTGTCGGCGGGCCAGGGACACCCGGTGTTCTGCTCGTCCGACGTGAGCTCGTGACCAACACCGTTCCCGACAGCGTCGGTGGCGGCACCGTTGCCTACGTCAACCCCACCGAGCACCTCTACCTGACCGACCCTGAGCACCGGGAAGAAGCGGGCACCCCCGCCATCGTCGAGTCGATCCGCGCTGGGTTGGTTTTCGACCTCAAGGACGCTGTGGGAGTAGATGTGATTCAGGCCCGCGAAGAAGACTTCGTGCGCCGCGCCATCGACAGCTGGAACACGAACCCAGCCATTGAGGTTCTCGGAAACACCGGCGCCCAGCGCTTATCAATCATCAGTTTCGTCGTTCGTCGACCCAACGGTCGATATCTTCACCACAACTTCATCGTGGCGGTCTTGAACGACCTCTTCGGTATCCAATCGCGCGGCGGCTGCTCCTGCGCGGGTCCCTACGGTCACCGGCTGCTTGGCATCGACGTGGACCTGTCCCACGAATTCGAGCGCGAGATCAGTCAGGGCTGCGAAGGCATCAAACCGGGCTGGACCAGAATCAACTTCAACTACTTCATCTCCGAGCCAGTATTCGACTACCTCGTCACCGCCGTGCATCTCACAGCGGAGTTCGGCCACCGTCTGCTGCCCTACTACCGGTTCGATGCCGCGTCGGGTTTGTGGCAACACCAGGACGGACCGATCGAACCTCCGCTTCGATTGAAGCATCTGTCTTACGACGCGAACGGCCGACTGACCTACACCGTGCACAACGAGCGAGCACCCGAATCGGCTCTCGAGGGCTATCTGTCCTCCGCCTGCGCGCTGCTTCGCTCGCTAGCGGAGCCGGACCTCATCACTCATGTTCCCGGTGCTTCCGANGACTTCGAAACCTTGCGCTGGTTCGACATAGCGCGCGTCTAGTCCCGCGTCGTACCGCCTACTGATCGCNTATNTNTTCTTAACCCGTATGACGAATTCCTGCGAGACCCCGGGGGCTAGCCCGCCCTTGGCTCGCGACACCACCCGGTAAGTCCACCGCTTCTTCGCCTTCTGGGCCTTCGCCTTGATCGTCACCCGACCCTTGGCATTCGTGCGCGCACCCTTGACCTTTCGCCAGGTTCCCTTCTTCAGAACTTGCAGGATCACCTTCTGCTTCGCTTGGGCTGGTCGCACAATCACCCGGACCCGAATCGGGGCACCCGACGAAACCTTTTTCGTCTTGGCTTTGGCGCTGACCGTTGCACCCACGGCGACNTCGGCGGCAGGACTCTGCGATGCGGCTATGCCCGCGGTCTCCGGCACGGTCAGCCGGACCCGTCCTGAGGAGGGCAGCAGGACCTGGAACGCCACGGCACCATCCGGTCCGCTCGCCGCTACCTGCAGGGCTTGCCACGCTTCGCTGCCGGTGGGCTGGAATTCCACCGTCACGGGCACAGCGGGTACCGGCGCACCGTTGAACGTCACCCCTCCGGCAATGGATGTCGGCTGGCCGAAGACCGCCGCCGGGGTGACAGCGATGGCGACAACCGCTTCAGCCGGGGCAAGGGACTGCGCATAGCCCCTGATGCCCGGCCACTGCGCGGGGTTCTCACCACCAATGGTCCACAGGGCGGCAGCATTCAATCCGTACTGACCCACCAGTTGTGTGCGCGCGAGCACACCGTCAGGCCCGACGAAGTTGACCTGACGCTTGGCCTGGCATGTCTGCGGCGTTCCCGACGAGTCGGTCCAGTCCACATTCTTGGTGTAACGGAAGGAACTCTCTTGACGCACCGGATCCCATCGGACATCCGCTTCGGTCAGGCCGTAGCGCTCAAGTAGCGCAGGAACCTTGGCGGCCGTGACCGCGGCCATGGACGTTGCCGATCGATACGCGCGCCTTTCTGACGCCGAACCATTCTTGCTCGGACACACGCCGGACAGCCGGTAGCTGCCGCCAGGCTTCGTTCTGGTCCTCGCCCGGCCATAGGTGGGCACTCCGATTTGCAACTTGGCGGGATCCATCACCGTGACAGCGTGCTCGACATTCGCGCGCACCCAATCAATCGGAGCGATCGGGCCGATCGACCTCACCGTGTAGTCATACGCCATGATCCGAATTCGATCCACGTGCGGAGCGATCCCCGGAATGTTGTAGACCCAGTATCCGTGCCGACCACCGCAACGATTTCGCGTGTCGCACGGTCCCGGCACCGTCGCCGATAGCAATTTTCCCTGCGCGCGAAGCGCGGCACCCAATTCCGCAACGAACGTCGTCCAGTTTGGCAACGTGGCGTCCCACGTCTTGCTGCCGTCGACGAACGCGAAGTTTTCATAGTCAAGATCAAGCCCGTCGTAACCATTGTTAACCACCAGGGCCACAAGGTCTGCCACGTGCTGACCTCTAAGAGCTGGGTCGGCCAGCGTGGCGGCCATGCGCCCCTTGCCCGAGGCATCGGCGATAGCGGGGATGACCACCATCCCCGCAGCCCGCAAGCGTTCCATCGCCCATGCCACATTGGCACTGCCGTTCGTGAAGTTGGGATTGAGCGCTACTTGAACACCGCCGCCCGTACGGGCGATCGCTGAATACCAGAACGGGGATACGTCCTCGAAGAGATCGGCGTTGGCGACAGCGCTGTCGATTCCCACGGGTCGACTCGGGGAGGTCATCCAGTACGGCATCCATCCGCTGATCACCCTGTCGGGAGTGTTCGCATACGCAGGAGACGCTGCACCGGCCTGCCCCACCAATAAGCCTGCGATCAGGGCGGTAAGGGTCAACACGATGGGGGGAAGACGGCGCATCCAAGCATTGTGCGTCATAGCGACCCTCGGGCGTCGAACCCGGGGGGTGCGGGAGTGTCTGCCCTAGCGCAGGACCCGGCCGATGTCCCCCGCTGCCCGAGAGACCCGGGGGCCCACCTCAGATTCCTCCAGTTCGCGGAAGGACACCACCCCCACGCTTGCCTCAAGACCCGGAACGCCCGTGACCGGAGAGGCGAGTCCAAACACCCCCGGTGCTCCGTCCTCGCTCGCCACAACCCACGGAGGGTCCAACGGCCTCGTTCCGGCTGTCCTGGCAGCCAAGATGGCCCGGCCGGCGGCGGCAGCCTCCAGCGGACTGCGGCTACCGACGCGATATGTCACGTGCATATCTGATCGAGTGGGCTCGGCAACGAGAGCGGCGACAGACTCCCCTCCATCAACGAGGCAGAGATACGCGGTGCATCCGACGGCGTCCGACAGCATCCGAAGCGCAGGGAACGCCGCGTCTCGAACAACGGGCTGCAATTGGCGACCCATGGCGAGAACGCCCAGCCCCAGCCGACAGCGCCCATCGGATCCTCGCCGGATCAGCGCGTGCTGTTCCAGCGTGACGACCAGTCGATACACCACCGTGCGCCCGATTCCCATCCGCCCAGCGATCTCGGTGATGGTCAAACCCTCGGCCGCATCCGCTACCTCCTCGAGGACCCGCAGCCCTCGATCGAGCGTTTGTGACGTCTCGGCAGCCATGAGGTCAGCCAACCATGCATGCCAGCAACAAGCGAGGGGCGGGCAAATGGCCCGCCCCTCGTCGACTCTGTTGTGTCAGCTGGTGATGACCAACTCAGACCTTGGCTACGGACTTCACTCGGAAGGCCGCGACGATCTCGAAGATGCCGATAATGATCAGCCAGATGCCAGCGATCCAGACCACGACGCCGTAGGACGTCACCGGGTTCACGAGCACGATCACGCTGCCGATGAGCAAGATGACACCGAAGAAGATGTTCCAGCCGCGTCCGTCCTTGTGCGAGAAGCCCTCGAGAAGAGCAGCGAGTCCTTGGAAGAGGAAAGCGACGCCGATGAAGATTCCCAGCAGCCACTCGCCACCCAAACCGGAGTCGGCGCGGGTCGCAAGCAAGCCAAGGAAGATCGACAGCGCACCGGTAATGAAGTAGAGGGTGCGCATTCCGCCGGTCAGCCCAGGAGCGAAGCCGCGAACGACGCTGAAGATGCCGGACACGATGAGCCAGATGATGAAGATGACCGCCAGCAGCTTGCCAGCCGACGCCGTGTTCACGACCGCCCAGATTCCCAGGATCAAGGTGACGGCTCCCAAAGCGAGCAGGATCCACCAGTTTTTGCCGATCGACCCCATCAGGTCGTCGTCTTCTACTATCACTACGTCCGAGTTCGACATGCGNNTCCTCCCGATGCCGGCGACGGGGTGTCTCCCCAAATGCCGCCCCAATGCTAGGGGCGATAGCCCGAATTTTGGGGATGTCACCGCCCGATCGACCCCTATGTCCGGCGATCAGAGCCTCGTTCAGTCGTCTATGCGCCACATTTCCGGGTCCAGCCAGGTTTCGACGATGGTCTCCAACTCGCCCGATTCGGACAATTCCGCAAGGGCGCGGTCAACGCAGGCCGCAAGTGGATTTCCTTGGACCATGGCGAAAGACAGCGCGATATCCGGGGGATCGACACCGGCAACATTGGAGACGTCGATGTTCGCGATGCTTTCCAGCCATTGCCGTGTGGGCTCGTCGATGAGCTGCGCATCGGTGACGATTCGTGCCTCCTGCATCTCTGATCCGGCGCGTGCCCACATCGCCAGTCCCCCACCCTCGGGGATCCATCCCTTGCCTAGNAGCCATGGCCGCCCCGTTCCTTGGACTGGTGCGGCAAAGCGCAAACTTGAGGGCTGCGTCTGTTGGCTGACTCCAAGAAGGACCCGGCGGGCTTCGTCATCGGGGACATCGAGCACCGTGGTCGTCTCCAAGTACGGGGTTGAGTACGCGATGGCCGGATACTCATCGGGGCGAGCGACGTATCCGTCCACCGCTAAATCGAAGTCGAGAAAGCTTCCGGTGAGAACATCCTCGGCCGATGCGAACTCCCACGTCACTTCCTGCGGTCGAAAACCCATCTGTTCAGCGACGGCGTAGGCGACTTCTGATTCGAGCCCTAACCGGTCTGCGGGCTTATCGGAAAGAAAGTACGGCGGGGCCGGCGCAGCCGACGTGGTGAACGTCAGGGCCCCCGGCTCGACGGTCGTCAAGTTCGGCTTGGAACACGGATCCAGGAGAACAAGCTCTGATTCATCATCGTCGGGCGGGGGTGCGACGCCCGCGGCGCCGCCGGAGGCACCATCGGTCGCGCATGCGCTCAACAAAACGCATCCGAGAGCAAGAACTAGCGGACCACGCACCTGTCAGTCTCCGCCCCGCGGCAGCGAGGCATGGATCTCTTGGCATTCAGGGCAGATGGGGAACTTCGACGGATCACGCCCAGGCGTCCACTTCTTGCCGCACAGCGCCGTGACAGGTTTACCGGTGACAGCACTCTCNACGATTTTGTCCTTCTCGACGTAGTGGGCGAACCGTTCGTGATCGCCGTCGTCAACCGAGGAGGTGCGCTCTTCTAGGAGCGTGTCGCCACCCGGCGAGGCAAGCGGCTCGAGGGGCCCGGAATCGGTCACTCCTTGAGTGTACGTGCTCGATCCCGTGCCCAGACTTCGAACTCACCCCAGATACTCACCCCAGATACTCACCCCCTAGCCGCCATCCGGCCCACCCACGACCAAGATCTCCCCATGAGCACCTTCATCGATCCTGTCCCGCAGGATGTCGCTGACCCGACCACCGATTACCCGGCGAACGCTTTTGCCTTCCGCTACGTGCTTCCCGCTCTCCTCAAGGAACCTGGGCGGCGTCTTCTCGAAATCGGCGTCGGCCAGGGGGCCGCGCTGTCGGTGTTCACCGACTCCGGTTTCGAGGTGTCGGGATTCGATATCGACCATGCATGTGTTGCTCAGACACAGAACCAGGCGCTCGCCCTCGGTCTCGATGCCGAGAGATTCACTCACGGCGATCTGCGGGAGCCCCCGTCTTATCGCTCGATCTGCACACAGGGACGATTCAACGGGATCGTCGCGATGGGCGTCCTGCCGCACATCGCAGACAAGGAATCGAGCATTCGCAATCTCTTCGACGTCACCGAACCGGGTGGTCAGGTGTTCATCGAGTTCAGGAACCTGCTCTTCGCCATGTCCACCTTCAATCGCTTCACCCACAGCCTGTTCATGGATCAGCTGCTGCACGAGGTCTCTGGTCCCGTACGTGACGCGGTCAACCACGAACTCGCGTCACGCCTTCGCATGGACGTTCCCGGTTCCGTTGCGCGATCGGCCGACGCAGGCGATGACATCCTCGAAACTTTCGACAATCCCTTGACGGTTCCCACTCTATTCGCCGACGCCGGTTTCAACGATGTTCGGGTTCACTACTTCCACTACCACGCAGGCATGCCCTACCTGCAGTCAGAAGATCCCGATGCATTTCGACGTGCGGATGTGGCGCTGGAAGACGACTCCTCTGGGTGGCGCGGCATGTTCCTCGCATCTGCGTTCGTTATTCACGCACGACGGCCCGCCACGTCGTCTTCGGATGCTCGGTAACTTGTTCCGACCCCGGTGACACCATCAGACATGATACCCCCTAGGGTATATACATGACAACGCAGAATCTGACAGAAGAAACCTTCGCCACCGTCGTGGGTGGCAACGACATCGTGCTCGTCGACTTCTGGGCATCCTGGTGCGGCCCATGCCGGACGTTCGCCCCGGTGTTCGAGAAGGTCGCCGAAGCGAATCCCGACATCGTCTTCGCCAAAGTCGACACCGAGGCCGAGCAGGGACTTGCCGGCTACTTCCAGGTCAGCTCGATCCCCACTCTGATGGCTATCCGTGACGGCGTCGTCCTGTACTCCCAGGCGGGCGCACTCCCGCAACCGGCGCTGGAGAACCTGGTGCAAGCGGTGCGGGACGTAGACATGGACGACGTCAAGAAGAAACTCGCCGAGGACTCCGCCAGCGACCCTTCCTAGGGTCGCGGCATAGCCGCCAAGGTGCGGCGCAGCGCCGCTAGGGTTCGGTGGGTGAGAGAGACGATCGACCTGCGGGGCCGCAACTTCCTCGCCGAGAAGGACTTTTCGGCAGCGGAACTGACGTATCTAATCGACCTTGCCGAGCAACTCAAGCACGAGCGTCACACAGGACGAGAGAAGCAGCGCCTGAACGGTCGAGGCATCGCGCTGATCCTCGAGAAGACATCGACGCGAACACGGGTGTCCTTCGAGGCAGCCATCGCCCAGCAAGGGGGCTTCAGTTCGGTCCTAGACCCGTCATCGAGCCAAATCGGACATAAGGAGTCGACGGCGGATACCGCCCGAGTCCTTTCACGGGTTTTCGACGCGATCGAATATCGCGGCGCCAATCATGCGACGGTTGTCGAACTCGCCCGACACGCGACCGTTCCGGTCTTCAACGGGCTGACCGATACGTGGCACCCCACTCAGATGCTCGCCGACTTCTTGACGATGAGGGAGCACGCACGCTCAGCCACCACCTCTTTCGCCTACGTCGGAGATGCGCGCTTCAACATGGGTAACTCGCTGCTCGTCAGCGGGGCGATCCTCGGTAGCGATGTCCGCATCGTCGCTCCACAATCCCTATGGCCGGCTGAGGACGTTCAGCAGATCGCGCAGGAGCGCGCAGAGGAGTCCGGAGCTCGAATCACACTCACCGAGAACATCGACGACGGCCTCACCGGTGTCGATTTCGTCCATACCGATGTGTGGGTTTCCATGGGGGAAGCAAAGGACGTCTGGGCTGAACGGATAGAGCTGCTGCGCCCCTACCGCGTGGATTCAGCGCTGATGTCGAAAGCAGCCCCCGGNGCCGCCTTCATGCATTGCCTTCCCGCCTACCACGACACCAACACCGACATCGGTCGGTTTGTTGCCACGGAGTTCGGCCTCAGCGACGGAGTCGAGGTGTCCTCAGAGGTGTTCGACTCCCCCGCCAGCATCGTCTTTGACCAGGCAGAGAACAGGCTGCACACGATTAAGTCCGTGCTCGTTGCAACCATGCAGGGTGGACAAGACCCGTTGTCCGCTTCGGACTCCAACTAGCCGAGGCGCGCTCGCAGTTCGCTCAACTGGTTCCACATCTCACTGGGCACGCGATCGCCGAACTGCTCGAAGTACTGCTCGGTGAGTTCCGNCTCCGCTCTCCACGACTCCGCATCCACTCGGAAGAGCTCCCGCACGTCGTCGTCGCTGAGGTCGACCCCGTCAAGATTCAACTGATCGATCACGGGAAGGAGACCGACAGCGGTCTCGACCGCTTCCGCCTTCCCACTCAGTCGCCGCACGATCCAGTCGATCACCCGTGAGTTATCGCCGAAACCGGGCCAGATGAATCGCCCGTCGGCGTCGCGACGGAACCAGTTCACCGAGTAAATGCGAGGAAGGTTGGAAGGTTGCGTAAACGAGCCAACATTGAGCCAGTGGCCCCAATAGTCCGCCATGTTGTAGCCACAGAACGGCAGCATGGCGAAGGGGTCCCGACGCAGTTCCCCGAGATTGCCTTCGGCCGCCGCCGTCTTCTCACTGGACATCGTCGCGCCCATGAAGACACCGTGCGCCCAATCACGCGACTCCGCCACCAGCGGAACATTCGTTGCCCGCCGACCGCCAAACAAGATCGCATCGATCGGAACTCCCGCGGGCTCTTCCCAGTTCGGTGCGATCGTCGGACACTGCGCCGCAGGGACAGCGAACCGTGCATTGGGGTGACTGGACGGCTCCGCCGAGTCCGGCGTCCAATCCCGGCCCTTCCAGTCGATCGCGTGAGCTGGCGGCTCTGGCGTCAAGCCTTCCCACCACACGTCTCCGTCGTCCGTCAACGCAACATTGGTGAAGATGCTGTTGCCCCCCTCCAGGGTGCGAACAGCATTCGCGTTGGTGTCCATTCCTGTTCCCGGAGCAACGCCGAAGAAGCCGGCTTCGGGATTGATGGCGTACAGCCGGCCGTCCTCGCCGTACCGCATCCAGGCGATGTCGTCGCCGATAGTCTCGACCGTCCACCCCGGTATCGAGGGCTNAAGCATTGCCAGATTGGTCTTTCCGCAGGCAGACGGGAACGCCGCGGAAATGTGGAAGACATCACCGTCGGGCGACGTCACTCGCAAGACGAGCATGTGTTCAGCAAGCCAGCCCTCATCACGCGCCATCGCCGACGCGATGCGGAGTGCATAGCACTTCTTGCCGAGGAGAGCATTGCCGCCGTAACCACTCCCGTAGGACACGATTTCGCGCGTCTCGGGAAAGTGGACGATGTACTTCGTGTCGCTGCACGGCCACGAGACGTCTTGCCTGGAAATTCCAGCGTCATTGATGAGCGGAAAGCCCACCGAGTGCAGACATGGGACGAAATCTCCAAACTCCCCGATCTCCTCCAGTGCCGGTGTTCCCATGCGCGTCATGATGTGCATGCTCAACACCACGTATGGCGAGTCCGTGATTTCGACGCCTAGTTGGGAGATGCGAGAACCCAGCGGACCCATGGAAAACGGAATGACATACATGGTGCGACCACGCATCGACCCGGCGAACAGACCGTTTAACGTGGCGCGCATCTCACTGGGATCGGCCCAATTGTTCGTCGGGCCCGCATCGACTTCCCGTTGCGAGCAGATGAAGGTCCGCCGTTCGACGCGCGCAACATCGCTCGGGTCACTGCGTGCAAGGAATGAATTCGGTCGATGCTCCGGATTCAGCTCAATCAGGGTTCCGGCATCGACCAGTTCCCCGGTCAATCGGTCCCATTCGTGGGTCGACCCATCACACCATTCGATGCTGTCTGGCTGTGTTAACTCCGCGACTTCCTTGACCCATTCGAGAAGTTGCTTGTTACGTGTGGGTGCGTCTTCTAGTCCCTGTAAAACCATCGTGACTCCGTTGTCCGATCGAGTTGGGTAACCCGTGGCGGGTGGGAAGGCTACGAGATTGCCGCTTGGGGCCCCAATTCGCACCTCGACACTCGNGTGTAAACGCTGTCTTGTGAGCAATGGCACAGGGCCGGTGTGACGTGACTAACGAATGGACCGATCCAACGGGCAATGAGATGGCTAAAGCCGGTCGAGGTACGGCGCTCGTGGCGTCAAGATCGCTTTGCGGACCATCTGCGCGAAAGCCTTTGCTCCCTCAGGGCGCAAGTGGTAACCGTCCGCGTACAGGTACTCGGGGTTCTTGGAGGCTACAGAGTTCCAATCCACAAGGACAACCTGGTCACTCCGGAATTTCGCATCACACCGGCGCAGCATCCGATTATTCACGTCTTCCCAGGNGCGGGGGACCTTGACGGTCACCAAGTACACGGTTCTTGCTGNTCCGGCCGCGCGCACGAGCCGACGGCACATCTTCAGGGTGTAGGTCCCGTTNGTTCCCAAGTGGACAACCACGTGCTCGGGGAGGGAGGCTCCCCGATCTCGAACAAGCCCTGGACCCACAGACGCCTGGCGACTCACAACCGCATCAACCTTCGTGACACCGGCCGCCTTCAACTGAGATTTCGCACCGAGCATCACCGAGTCACCGATACCTACAGCATCCAATTTGTGGATAACCACGTGCTCGGGGAGGGAGGCTCCTCGTTCTCGAACAAGCCCTGGACCCACAGACGCCTGGCGACTCACAGCCGCATCAACCTTCGTGACATCGGCCGCCTTTCTCTGAGATTTGGCACCGAGCATCACCGAGTCACCGATGACCACGGCATCCAATTTCCGGTGCTCATCAGCATGGGCCCCCTGCGTGACGGCCACCGCCGGCAGACTCACCGCCAACGCCGTGACCGTGATCACCGCAGACCGCACGAGCCGCATAACGCTACGACGCACGGGCAACCACCACGGATCCCAGCCTGGACACAACCTCGGTAAGGACCCCTTCGGACGTCGCGAAATTGATGCGTACGTGCCCAACACCGGGAGAACCGAATGCCGATCCGGATTTCAGCGCGACCTTGCCTTGCTCTCGGATCACTTCGGCGGGGTCGTCGCCCAGCCCTTCCACNCGCACCCAGGCAAGGTAGGACGCCTCCGGCCAGGTCATCGACACTCCAGCCATGTCCTGGAGTGCGGTGAACAACTGACGACGACGACTATCCAACGCAGCGAGCATTTCGCGTCGCCAGGACGCCCCCTCCCGATACGCCGCGAGACTTGCCAGGACGCCGAAATGCCCCACGAGATACGTCACTTCGGTGGGTAAGCGCTCGCGCAATCGCTCGACCACGGTCGGAGCTGCCACCACTTGAGCGCACTTCAAGCCGGGGATATTCCACGTCTTCGATGCCGACATGATCGCTACCGCGTGTATGTCCGCAACGTCGGCGGCAGCCTTCAAGAATGGTGTGTGCTTTGCCCCCGCGTGCGTCATCGGAGCGTGCACTTCATCGGCGATAACGACGACATTGTGCTCGGCGGCGAGCTCGGCGATACGACGTAGATCCTCCGCCGAATGAACTGTCCCAGTGGGGTTGTGCGGCGAGCACAGCACGTAAGCCTGAACCGATGGATCGGCGAAGGCCTCTGCGAGCCCATCCATGTCCAACCGATAGCGACCAGCGTCCACGGTCAACGGAACGCTACGTAAACGTCGAGACGCGACTTTCTCCACCGTTGAGAAGAACGGCGGGTAGACCGGCGGGTTGATGACGACGGTCGACCCCGGATCGGTGAGGTGGAGTAGCGATTGCCCGACCGAACTCATTACGTCAGCGAGCACCGTCACGTTGCCCGCGTCGATCTGCCAGTTCCATTCGGCGCTCGCGAACTCGGCCAAAGCCGCGGGGACGCCGTCCGCCCAAAGATACCCGGTGTCGGAGTTGTCCACGGCGCTACGCAGAGCATGCGCGATCGGTTCGGCAAGCGTGAAGTCCATCTCGGCCACCCAGGCCGGCAAGACATCCGGCGGATATGTGCGCCACTTCGCACTGGAGCGACGCCTCAACTCCGCGAGGGATACCTCGTCGATGGCCATGAGACAAGCATGCCGAAGGTTGTCGCGTTCGAACGACCCCTTACTGTCTACGCCTCGAGGACACCCCTGACCACACTGTCCGTGCTGTGCGTGACATCACCGTCGAATTGCTCGAGGGAGATGTCGACGACGGGGAACGTCTCCATGTCCATCCCGCCAGGAAGGGAGAACTCCTGCACATCGCCAGTTCCGAGAACACCGATGGACACCATGGAGTCGGCTTCGGGGGTGAGCATCCACACCTCGTAGTACCCGTCCGGTTCCGGCAGGTCGGGCACATCGATGACCAGCGTGGGGCCGTCGGCCGTCTGGAGCACCTGCGCGACCCCGCTTGAGTCCTTCCCAGGAAGGGGTTCCAAGGTGGCCTGTGCGATGGCGGGAGCGGGCTCGGACTGGTTCATCACCACCGCAGTGCCCACGCTCCCTGCCAAGAGACCGACCGCGGCGGCCAGAGCGAACCAACCCATCCGAGCGCCACGCGGGGCGGCCGGCTTNTTGATCTGTTCGTCGGAGTCGANCTCCATGGCGATCCGATCCCACAACTCACTCGGCGGCTCTACCGGCTTGTCTTCGTCGGTCACCGACCGAGCACTGTGGACGATGGCACCGAGTTGATCGACCTTCGCCTGACACGACACGCACGACCGCACGTGATCGTCATCTCGCGCCGACATACTCTCCCCGAGGGCGAGGAGCGCGATCGTGTCTTCGTCCACGTGACTCATCTGCTCGTCGTCTCGGGCATTTCCATTACCCTCATGCTGCGACACCGTCCACCTCCAATCGATCGCGGAGCCGGGCCAACGACCGGCGTATGTGACTCTTGACCGTGCCCAGCGGCAAGTCCAGCAAGCTAGCCACCTGGGCGTGGGTCATGTCCTGATAAAAGCAAAGTTCCAGAATGCGTTTCTGCGGCTCACCGAGGCGGGCGATCTCATCCGCGAGGAGTACACGATCCACCGTTCCCTCCACCGCATAATCCTGCTGAACCTCCTCGGGGACCTCGTCGACCGGATCAGCCACGCGGCCACTGGCCCGGTAGTGATCCACGATCTTGTTCCGAGTGATCGCAAGCAGCCAGCCGGGGAGGCTTCCGGAGTTGGGGTCGAACCGATGCCGGCCTTGCCATGCGGCGACGAAGGCGGCCTGGGTCACATCGGCAGCGTCGTCGTCATTGCGCAGGCTTCGCCGGGCAACCGAGTACACCAGCGGCGACCACCGGTCATACACCTCGCGGAAGGACCCTTCGTCCCCCCGCGTGAAAGCCGCCGCGATTTCCGCATCAGCTTCCGAGCGCACCGACCGGACCTCCGTTGCCTCTGCAGGCAAGGTGGCATCCGCCACGCCCGCCGTAGNCGTGGNACTACTGTCGCTCATCGGTTCAACTCCGCCACCAGCAGGTCCCCCACGNGAGTGCACGACTCCCGGTGACGACTCTTGCTCATGATNGGCTCCCCATAGGCGTTTNGGCCCGCCCAGACGGGCGGTCACTAAGGANTACGCATTGCGCGCCCTCGATGGATGCACTGCGAGCCGAGAAATTTTCGACATGCGCACGCCCGTGCGGGCAGGAAGCCCTGAGGGGCCGTTATGCCAGCGACAAAAACAGCTTTTCGAGTTCCTCCGGCGTCATGGGCGCCTTGTCNCCGTCTTCCCAGCACTGCTTCAGCCCAGTGGCAACGACCTTGAAGCCAGCCCGGTCAAGGGCCTTGGAAACGGCCGCCAATTGGGTGACGATCTCGCCGCAACTGCGGTCGTCTTCGATCATGTTGATGACGCCATCGAGCTGCCCCCGCGCCCTCTTCAGGCGCACGAGAACATCGCGGCTAATCGCTGGATCTATCTCCATGACCCCATGCTACCCCAATACCCTCTGGGGTATTATCTCGAACATGGAACACAACCACGGAACAGCCGTTCAAGAGCCCCTCGCGCCCCTGGCACGCAACCTGCGCCAGGCGATTCCGGAGGTCTACGCGGGCTTCCGGGAACTGCACTCGAGTGCCATGGCGGACGGCGCCCTACCCCTGAAGGTCAAGGAACTGATCGCGTTGACCCTGTCGATCGGCTCCCAATGCGACGGCTGCATCGCGGCGCATGCTCGGAGCGCCTCTCGGGCCGGGGCCACCAAGGAGGAAGTCGCCGAGGCCATCGGCGTCACGTTCCTCATGCAGGGAGGGCCGGCAACGGTGTACGGACCACGCGCTTACGACGCCTTCTGCGAGTACTACGACGCCCAACATCCCTCGTCAGGGGATGCGTCCTGAGCGGCTCCGTGCCCGGGAAGATCGCCCTTGTCGGTAGTGGCGAGTACCTGCCCGAGATGCAGGACCTCGAGGAGTGGCTACTGACCGACAAGCCGCCTCGCTATGTGCAGTTGGCTACGGCCGCGTCCCTTGAGGGCGAAGAATCACTTCGCCGCTGGCACGATTTGGGAGCTCGGGCAGCTGAGCGACTCGGTGTCGAGCAAGTCATCGTCGACGTGCGAACCCGACAGGACGCAGATAACGCAGACTACGCCGAGGCGATCAGCGGTTCCGGCCTGATCTATCTGTCCGGAGGCAACCCCAAACACCTCGCCCGAACACTGATCGATACTCCGGTGTGGGAGGCCATCCATCGAGCCTGGAGGCAAGGAACGTCTCTCGCAGGTTGCTCCGCCGGCGCCATGGCACTCAGCGGCTANGTGCCGGATATTCGGCACCCCCGCTCCGGAGGCCAAGACGGCCTCGGACTCGTTCCCGAACTGCGGGTCCTTCCCCATTTCGACGTCTACGGCAAGTGGATTCCCGACATCGTCATGCGGCCTTTACTGAGCGAATCCACGACGGTCATCGGTATCGACGAGCAGACGGCTTTTCGCGCCGAACCTCCCGAGGACCTCGAGCAGTCGTGGTCCTTTCGAGGCGTGGGGCGGGGATCGTGTTGGCGCATCGAAAGTGACCGCAAGTACCGCGTCAACTCACCCATGGAGCTATCGGTCGTGTAACGGACAAATCGCGTCGGCGATTTTCCACCCACCCATCGCGCATCCGAGCCCCCTGGGGCAATTCCCCGAACTTTGCGCCATCTACGACGCTTCCCGCCTTCCATCCACTACCCGGGCAAGCTGCGCGCACTGGTCCCGCGCCACCGCCTGGGTGTACTTGGCAAAATCCCACTCGTCGTCAGGTACCGCCGCTATCTCCTCGGCACTCAGCGTCTCCAGCGTGGAAGCAAACGCCGCTGTTTCCGACAGGGCCTCAACAAGCGGGGCGAACCGATCGTCCGCCGCGAACACCCGCCGTGCGGCCTCAAGTCGGACCCGCGCCCGCTCGGCGTACTCCGCACGCTGATCGGGTGAGGCTTCGAGCGCCGACACCACCGGCTCGCCCTCCTCGTTCCATCCGCAGGCGAGAGCAGCGTCTTCGTCAATCGATGCCGAGGAGCAGGCGCCGATGGCCAACACAGACACCACTCCGATAACGATTGCTGTCCGACGCATGTAGCCACCGTAGGTTCCTTGGTTGTCATGGGCCACACTGACGACGTGTTGACCCCCATCCTGCGTCCGGGGATAAAGACGTTCAAGCCACGACGCAGCAGAATCACGCCCCGCCAGCAGCAGGCACTCGCCGACGCGGGCCCCTGCTTGCTGACCGAGGAGACGCTCGGCGACGCGTGGGCTTCCGGTTCATCGGTCATTGTGGACATCGGATTCGGATCAGGTGAGCCGGTTGCAGCCATGGCAGGCAGCTTCCCCGAGCAGATCATCCTGGCCGTCGACGTGCACACACCCGGCATCGGGGACCTGCTGGATCGCTGTCGAGTCGAGGACATCGACAACGTCTTCGTCATCGAAGCCGACGCCCTCGAACTCGTGCCCACCATTCCCGGCCCGGTATCGGGTGTGCGGACCTACTTCCCTGACCCGTGGCCGAAGTCCCGACACCACAAGAGACGCCTCGTGCAAGCCCCGGTCATCGACGCCGTCGCCGAACGTGTCATCGACGGTGGCTTCTGGCACCTGGCGACGGATTGGGCCGAGTATGCGGAATCCATCTGCGCGGCATTCGACGAGCACACTGGATGGCAGGGCGGAGTGATCCCTCGCCCCGATTGGCGTCCGGTGACGCACTACGAGCGTCGAGCGATTCGCGAGGGAAGGGCCGTGGTCGACATGTGGTTCACCCGAATCTGACTTACCGTGCCTGTATGCGCGTCGTCTATCCCCTCCTCGCAGCCGCCCTCCTCTCGGCATGCGTGACGGGCTCAACCACCGGTGGGCAGGAAAGCACGCAGACGCCAGCGCAGACCCCCACGCAGACGCAAGAGCCGTCTCCCGCTCCATCACCATCAAGCGAGCCCACGCCATCACAGTCCGAGCAACCCGGCCAGACACCGAGTCAGACACCGAGTCAGCCCGACGTTCAAGTGGCTGAGTGCACGCAAGAAACATTCGACGCGACTCGTCAAACAATCGAAGGCCAACAAGAGGCTTTTGCGACAGGTGACTTCGCGACAGCACGGACCTTCTCGTCGCAATCGTTCCAAAGTAGCGTGAGCGTTGAACAGTTCCAGGAAATCATCGTCGGCACCTACCCCTTCTTGATCGACAGCCCGGAACTCGCTTTCCCTGAGTGCCAACGAGAAACAGACACCGTGCTGATGAGGGTCGAGGTGGCCGGCTCACCATCGATAGTCCTGATCTATCGGCTCGTCCTTGAAGATGACGGCTGGTTCATCGATGGAGCGTCGATCGCGGGAACCCGCGAAGATGTCAACGCCTAGGGCGATTGAGCCAGAATGCGCCGCCGCCGACCCGAGCGCCTACGTCTGCAAGTTTGACTCGATCGCCTGATGCGCCTGACGTAGTGCGGCACGCTCATCGTCGGCCACCTCGGTACTCACCGTCTGCGACCAGCCGACCGGGCTGAGTAACACCGGGACGGCCAAGGGTCCTCGAAGGTCGTCGAACTCACCATCGAGGATCACCTGCGCGGGGATGGCCGCCTGCTCTCCGTGAACGAGAAAGCCCACGACGTCGACTACCGCGTGCGCCGTNGCCAGTTCTGTCGTGCGACCGGCGGTGAAGTGGGTGAAGAACGGCTTGACGGCCGCCCGAATGTCCGGAGGTTGCCCCTGGATGAACTCGAAGGCTCCGTGCACGTCGTGAGCATTCACCAACTCCAGTGCGCGCGATCGAACCTCGGGTATTTCACTACTCAAGTCCGCAAGTGATCGTCCTTCGCGCGCCCGCCCGATGATGTCGGCCAGCTTCTGCTCGCTCACCCCGCGAGCATGGATGCCCGACCAAATCGGTACCAGGTGGTCCCCATGCTGCCCCCACATCTGGGCGGACACCATGGGCCGACGTACCCCCAGGTCGGCGGCAATCTCACGCCGGAAGCGGAGGGAATCAGACCAGGCCGCTGCGCCGATCAGCCGATGTCGAGGGACGACAGATGCGAACGACTGCACGGCGAGTTCAACGGGGTTCGATTGCACTACGACGGTGACGTCGCCCGTCATTCGTCCAACACTCGTAGCAACGTCGTCGAAGATCCGGTGATTCGTTGCCGCCAAGGCAGCACGGTCGGTGGTCTCACGTGTAACCGTGGCGCCAGCCATCATGACGACAACATCAGCACCCGTATCGCCGACATCGGTGCCCAGGTGAATCGTCGGAGCCGCGTCGGCGAACGCGTCGTACAGGTCCGCCCGCAATCCCCACAGTTCCGACTCGTGGGCGCCACCCGCATGACCCACGAGGTGGAGGTTCGCGTCTTCGGACAGCAAGGAACGCTCGACCATCTGGGCAGCGACCTGGCGACCGCAACTGCCCGTCGCACCAACGATGGCGATGTTCATACGCGCAGACTAAAGGTGCGTCGTCGGGCGGAGCGGAAGTCCGGTGGCGGTGTAGCAAGCGTCGATGAATTCCGCCTGCACAACCGCGTCGTCCGCGTCACTGAAGATGGGCGTCTCGTTTCGCAGGTAATCGGCGAAGGCTTCGAGTTGATAGGTGTAGCTCGTCTTCGTCCCCAACTCCTCGACACGCTGAACTCCATCGACGGTGACCGTGATGCGGTCATCGAAGGAGGCAACGCAGAAGTTGTGGGCGAACGCCTCACCTGAGGTGCCGGTGATTCTCATGGTGAAGTCCATCTCCGGAACGACGAAACTCGACTCAAACCGCGCCGTGAGACCCGACGGATACCTCATGGAGGCTTCTAGTTGCTCGTCCACACCACCGGAGCCGGGGCGCTCGACAGCCGTCGCCGACGCCAATGATGGCTCTCCGCCACCCACGTCGCGCAGGCTTCTGAGCCCGTGGATCGCGTAACAGCCCACATCCATCGTGGCCCCTCCGGCGAGGGCGAAATCCCAGCGAGGGTCGGTGGGATCGGTGTTCGGGAAGGACATGTGCACGTCGATGTTGGTCAGCTCACCCAATTCACCCGAGCTCGCCAACTCGAGCATGCGCTTCATGACGGGGTGGTACCGGTAGTGGAATGCCTCCATGAACTTCACACCGGAGGCATTCACGGCGTCTCGAACATCACGGGCCTCGGCAGCATTGCTGGCCGAGGGTTTTTCGCTCAAGACGTGCTTGCCGGCCGAGATTGCTCGGAGGTTCCACGGCCCATGCAGGCCGTTCGGAAGCGGGTTGTAGATCGCCTCGACCTCCGGGTCGTCGATCACTTCCTGATACGAGTCCAGGACCCGTTCGACATTTCCGTCCTGGGCGAATTGCTCGGCTCGGCTCCGATCGCGGGCGGCGACCGCCACCAATCGATGTCCGGTGTTGCGTGCGGGTTCGATGATGGCCTTGTCGCTGATTCGCGCGGCTCCCAGAACTCCGATTCTCAGTGGCTCCATGGGGTGAACCCTAAACTTGCCGCCACAGCCCACGATCGCGGGAGTTGTCATGTCGAACTACCGAGGCAGGTTTGCCAGCCTCATTCGATTCGACCTCTCCAAGGCCGATTGGCCCGATGCTCTGCGCGCCGNGGCAGTCATCACCATCGTGACGGCCATTCCCATTGTCAACGGCGACTGGACTCTCGCCATCCCGTTGCATATTGGGGCTGTTTTTGTTGCGGTGAGCGAAGCGGGGCAACCGTTCGGCCAGCGGTGGCGGACGATGCTGTGGACCACCGCGGCGCTGATGGTGGCTGCTTTCGTCGGCCATGCCGTCTCCGATTGGGCCATCGTCGCCATCGCTCTGACCGCCCCCATCGCATTCGCTTGCGGGGCCATCGGCACCAAGAGCGCACGGGCCGCCCTCGGTGGCATGTTCACTCTGGTGACGTTCACCATCTACATCGGAATGCCCGTTCGCGTCCAGGACGCGGGAGCTACGGTCCTCTTGATCGGTTTGGGTGGTTTCGCTCAGACCGTTGCCGCGGTGGCAATGGGTATCGCTCGCGGCCAACATCGGGGAACATGGATCATTGAGCGATGGCCAGCGGGGTGGGACCGAGCCTTTGTTGTCCATGGGGTTCGCCTCGCGATCGTCATGGTCATCGCCACTGCGATATCAGAGGCGGCAGCGCTTCCCCATCCATACTGGTTACCCATGACGGTCGCCTTCATGTGCAAACCGGACCGCGACGGCACCGTGGACCGGGTTATCCACCGACTGGCCGGAACATGCGTCGGCCTTGTCATGATGTGGGCTTTCGACGTTGCCCTGTCGCCGAGTTTCGGAGTATTCCTGTTCGTCAGCCTGCTCGGAGCCACCATTTTCGTCGCCTTCATCCGAGTCAACTACGCAGTCGCCGTCATCGGAGTGACGATCTGGATCATCGGTGTGCTTGGCGCTGTGGGGGACCCAGTCGCCAGCACGATGGACCTCCGGCTTCTTGCTACGGCCATGGCGGCCGTTCTCGTGCTGGCGGCCTTCTTTGCTCCATCACTTGTGTCGAATTCACGGGCTAGCCGGGTCAATCGATAGCACCGATCGGTGCAGCCACTCGGTATTTCATCCACCAACCTGAAGACGTTGCACACCGGTGGCTGTGACAATAAAGGCGGAGTTTCGTGAGGCGGCGATGGCTTCCGCCGCGCCCACAGATCCGGCCTGCTGCCACTTGCGACCGTCAAGTGTTCGATGAACGAAGCCGTCCGGATCCACACGCCACATGGCCGATCCGTCATCGGCCGTGGCAAGTAGAACGCCTTCCTCCCCCACGGGCTCGATCGCATTCGCGTCGCGATTCCACATGGCGAGCCCCACGTCGGGAATGGCCAACCACAACTGCTCCATGAACAAGGCCACCGAAAACGCAGTCGTCACCGGACCGGGCAGCCAACTGTCTCCCTCGTCCTCCGACCACAACAGTGCGCCCGTGGTTGCCCAACCCGCAATAGCCGTCCCGTCCGCAGCCAAGGAGTGGAAATCGGCCTCTCCACCGAGTGATATTTCCGACCAGGCACGCCCAGCGTCGTCACTTCGAATGAGCCCCATCGGCTCGCTGAAAGGCGATCCGGGTCCCGCGTGACCGCTTGCGAACAAGGCTCCCGTCGGGTCCTGAGCAAAAGCCATCAGATCATCGCGTGAGTCCCCCACCGACTCAGTTACCCCCGTGACAACGTCCACACTCGTCAAGCCGTCGTGGGTAGCAACGAGGAGACTCCGGTCGCGTAGCACTGCCCCGTGCACATGCGCCAGGGCGGATTCGAAGGTCAGTGTGTTCGGCAGATCTCCAGTCCAGTCCGTCCCATTGGGGGTGCTTGGAGTCTCTTGCGACGACAACGGCTCAGTCGACTTGACAGACTCGGACGAGTCAGCGCCTCCCTCAGCGACGTCGTCCGGGGACTCACTGCTTGAGGGAGCATCAGCGGGTTGGGCTGCAGCACCGCCATCCGTGTTTCCCCACGAGCAACCGACCAGGACGGCCGCGGCAAGGGCCGTCGTTGCTGTGGCGCAGGAGGACTTTCGCACGAATGCGCACCTTGCCTTTCCGCTTCACAGGCTGCAGCAACGCGTGCACGCAATCAGCCAGGCCATCCGACTACAGGCTTGTGCGTGCAGCGCCAATTGGTGGAGGTGCCGGGAATCGAACCCGGGTCCGTGCAGGATCTTTCCGTTCTTCTACGTGCGTAGCCGTGCTGTCGCTATCTCGGCCCCCGCGCTTTGTACGGCACTTCGCGGTGGCGGCCCAGTCACTGTTTGGTTTTCCGCCCGCTCCCGTGACCGGAGCGATTGGTGAGTCCCCTAACGACGTCAGGCCCCAACTCGGGGACGCATTGGGCTGACGGCAGATTTAAAGCTTAGGCCGCGAGGGCGTAAGCGTCTGCAGACTGCGTCTTTTTGGCAGTTATTTGTTTCCCAGGATGTTTAACGAGATTACCTGAGCTTCTCGGCACGCTTCTCCGGGCAGAGCGACTGTCCGTCGAAACCTGTCACCCCCTGTTGAGTTATCACATCATTGTACTCGGTTTGCCACGCGCTCTTTCCTACGCCTTGTTCACCACATGGGACTCACCGGAAGCGTCCGGTTCGCTGTGCTGCGGTAACCGGACGATAAAGGTCGCGACCATGACCGCTGCCGGAACGATGATGCTGACCACCAGAACCGTGGTGTAGTTGCCCGTGATGTCGTGAATCAGGGAGAAGGCCAGGGGTCCGACGGCAGCACCGGCGATACCCACCGATGTCACCACGCCCCGGATTGCTCCGATGTGCAAGGTGCCGAAATAGCGGGGAAGTTCGGTTGCCTCGACTACCCGCATGGCCCCACCCGCTGCGCCGATGAGCATGCCGAAGGAGATCGCAACGAAACCTGGAGTTACCGCTGTGCCCAGGGCCAATCCCCCCGCCAACATGACCATGGACGTCGCCAAAACGACTCGGGGAGAGAACCGATCTGCCAGAGCGCCTATCCCCAGCGTGGCGATCAGGGTTGCAACGGTTTGTGGGATGAAGTTCGCCGCGGCTTCGGTCGGCGTCAGACCTCGACTTCCCAGCAGGTCGATTTGGTGAAACACCACGGCGGTGATGATTGCCGAGATGGTGGCGACCGCCGCGGTGACCAACCAGAAAAAGCCCGTCCGAAGAGCCTCACTGCGCTTGACGCCCCAGACATCGTCACTCCCGTCGACCGGGGCCGGGTCGCCGTCGACGTATTGACCCACATCACTCGGGCGATTGCGGATGCCGAAGATGGCTATCGGTAGAACCAGCGCCCACACGACGAGACCTTCGATCACCCATGTTTGACGCCAGCCGTAGTCGGCGATCAGGGATTCACCGAGTAGCGGCACCAGGGTCATGCCCACAGCACCGACGGCGGTGACGATGCCCATCGCCAGCCCGCGCTTGCGGGTGAACCACAACGCCACCGATGTTGTCGCCGTCAGATTCAGAGCGCCCTGCCCCATCATGCGAATNCCGATNAAGCCTGCGGTCAGGCCGACAATNCCGGACACGAAGGACATAGCGATCAAGAAGGCGCCGAAAAGCGCACCGACGATGATCATGACGCGACGCACTCCGTACCGATCGATCGCCTGCCCGATCCATGGCAACGCAAGCGCGCCCACCAGGGTGCCGATCAGGTACGACGTCGTCATCGTGGTTCGCGAGATGCCGAGATCGTCGATCATCGGATTCACAAAGACCGAGACGCCGAACGTTTGGCCGGGTCCNGTCAGGGCGAGAGCGATGCTGGCGTACAGAACCACGCGCCAGCCGTAGAAACCTCGATGAGGGGCGGGAATGAACCCGGTCCCCGACAGTCGTTTCACCCCCTACTCGATTCCCTTGTCTCGACGACCGATGGCTCGCTGCGCTTCACGCTTGGCTTCACGTTCGGCAATCGCCTGACGCTTGTCGTGGCTCTTCCGACCACGAGCAACAGCCAACTCGACTTTCGCAAAGCCATCCTTGAAATACAGCGACAGCGGCACGAGTGTGATTCCGGTGTCCTTAACCTTCCCGGCGATGCGACGGATCTCTTCTTTGTGCAGGAGGAGTTTGCGCGGCCGACGCGGCTCGTGGTTGGTCCAGGTTCCGAGGTCGTATTCGGGAATGTGCACTCCCTTCAACCACAACTCGGTCCCATCGAAAAAGCCGTACCCGTCCGTGATGGTGGCTCGGCCCGCCCGCAAACTCTTCACCTCGGTTCCCGTCAACTGGATTCCCGCCTCATATACGTCATCGATCGAGTAGTCGTGTCGAGCTTTCCGGTTTTGGGCTATGANCTTCCTCCCTGTTTCGCGAGGCACGTCACGCNCCCGCGCTCTGGACACACGCGTTGTCAGCATGAACCACTGAAGTAGGGAAGCTTCGCATCGTCGCATCCCTTCTGTGAANCCACTGCGGCAGCCGATGGGTCCCCTAGCAATACACCCGTGTTCGCGCTCCGCCGAACCAGCCGCGAGGATCATACGGCGCGCCATCAATTCTCACTTCGAAGTGCAGATGCGGTCCGGTCGACCATCCTGTGGAGCCGACCCCACCGATCGTCTGACCTTGGGTCACTACTTGGCCGACCGAGACATTCACCGATGANAAGTGGGCATAAAACGTGATCATGCCGCCACCGTGCGCAAGCATTACGGCGTTCCCGTAGGCGCCGCCCTTACTGATCGTGGCCACGGATCCGTTATCTGCCGCAACAACGGGGGTGCCCGTCGGAGCCGCCAAGTCCCAGCCGGTGTGGCAGGACTTGCGCTTGAAAATCGGGTGGATTCGCGGCCCGGGATTCGACGATGGCCTCCCGGCAACAGGCATCATCAATGATCCTGTCGCCGTGAACGCCGGGGGCGCCGGCGGAGGGGGCTCTTCTCCTCGTTGACGCGCCTCCTCGGCAGCCTTGCGGGCTGCCTCTTCCGCGGCTTTACGTCGTCGCTCTTCCTCGGCCGCCGCCTTTCGCGCCGCCGCCTCAAGACGCTGTTGCTCGGCCACCAGATTGTCATAGCGCTTCTTGACCTTCGACTTGAACGCTTGGGCCTGCCCGAGTGCCGCTCGTCGTTCCTTGCGAAGGGCGCTGACCTTGGCTTGCTTAGCGCGGGCCTTACGCAGGGCGACGCGCGCCTCGGCGAGGGCTTGCTCGGCTTTGGCGTCCTCGGCCTCGGCCTCTAGACGAAGCGCCTCCAAGCGCACGCCTTGCATCACGAGGTCGGCTTTGGTCTGCGTCAGCGATTGCTGCACCCCGGCCTGCATGCGGCTCACGGTGTCGACGCTGGCCAGTCGCGCCTGGAAGTCGCCCGGACTACTCGCGTCGAGGATGACCTCTATCTCGGCGAGAGGGCCACGGGTGTAAACGGCACGCGCCATATCGTCCATCTGTCCGTGGATGTCGTCGAGCTTCCCTTCGACGACGACCTTCTGCTCCTGCGCGACTCTCAACGCCTGACGGGCACGCATGGCCCGAGCTTCGGATGCTTGTGCTTCTTCGCGAGCCGCGCGAGCCTCGTCCAGGGCTGCTCGTCGCGCCTCTTTCGCTGCTTCCCATCGAGCGTTGACGTCTTCGAAGGTGGCGACGGCCTTCTTGACCTTTTTGCCCGCCTTGGCGAGCGCATCCTCGGTCGCCTCGATGTCGCTCTCAACGTCTCGCTTTTCAGCCTTGAGTTCGGAACTGGACTTCCCGTGGTTGTCATCGGCCGGGAGGAGGGCTTGGGCGGGGCCCCAGGGGCCGGCGAGCACGGATGCGACAACGCCGAATCCCGCCACCATCAGGGCAGAGGTGATCACGCGGCGGGGAAGCACCGCTTCAGGATAACCCCAGAAACCCCAGAAACCCCAGTTGTCACACGCGGAGGTACTTACGCAGCGTAAAGAAGGCCGCCACGGAGGCCAAGGCGATACCGGTCACCAGCAGGATCGGGGCGATGGCTACGACGGCATCCCAGCCCACGAAGGCCGTGAATTGGAAGGATGGAGCCAAGACACGGTCGATGACGAAGCTCTTGACCGCCACCAGGCCGACGACGGCGAGACCCGCNCCGAGCGCGGCCGCCACCGCCGCCTCAAGCAGGAACGGCAGTTGGATATAGAAGTTTGAGGCTCCGACCAGCCTCATAATGCCCGTTTCTCGACGGCGGCTGAACGCAGCTACTCGCATCGTGTTGACGATCAGCAGCACCGTCACCACGAGCATCACGACGGCGATGATCAACGCGACCGCCTGCAACCCGTTCAGAAGAGCGAAGAATTTGTCGAGAATCTGACGTTGATCGTTGACTTGCTCGATTCCTGGACGGCCGGCAAAGGCAGAGGCAACCACGTCATACTGCGTGGGATCGGCGAGCTTGACGCGGAACGATTCCGGCAACGCCTCGGCCGTCACATTCTCCACGATCGGTGAATTGGCGAACTGTTCCCGAAACCGTTCGTACGCCTCTTCTTTCGATTCGTAGTAGACCCCTTCCACCAGCGGGCGAAGCGACTCGAGGTCGGCTCGTATCTGATCGCGTTGTGCGGCAGTCACGGCTCCGCTGGCGCACGATGCTGCGTCACTNCCTCGTGCACACAGGAAGATGGACACCTCAACTTTGTCGTACCAGAAGTCTTGCATGGTGGTGACCTGTGCCCGAACGAGCAGACTCACCCCGAAGAGTGCGAGCGACACGGCAACGGTGATGATCACCGCAAAGGTCATGGTCAGGTTGCGNCGAAGGCCCGCGCCGACCTCACTGGTGACGAATGTGGCGCGCATCAGCGAGCGTATCCGTACACGCCACGGGACTGATCACGCACGAGATGGCCGGTCTCGAGTTCGATCACCCGGCGGCGCATCTGATCCACGATCTGAGCGTCGTGGGTGGACATGATGACCGTTGTTCCCAACCTATTGATGCGGTCGAGCAACTTCATGATGCCGACCGACGTATTGGGGTCCAGGTTTCCGGTCGGCTCGTCGGCGATGAGCAGCATCGGGCGATTGACGAACGCGCGGGCGATGGCAACGCGCTGTTGCTCGCCACCGGACAACTCATCAGGTCGCCGCTCCATCTTGTCCTCGAGGCCGACGACTTCGAGGACTTCCGGTACGACTTTCCTGATGTGTGATCGCGGCTTTCCGATCACCTCGAGTGCGAAAGCGACATTTTCAAAAACACTCTTGTTGGGCAGTAGTCGAAAGTCCTGGAAGACCGTTCCGATCTGTCGGCGTAGCGTTGGGATCTTCCAGTTCGACAGGCGATTGAGTTCCTTGCCCAGCACCCAAACCTGCCCGGAGTTCGGCCGCTCTTCCCGCAGCACCAACCGCAGGAATGTGGATTTCCCGGAGCCGGAGGGGCCCACCAGGAAGACGAACTCGCCCTTTTCGATTTCCAGCGACACGTCATCCAATGCCGGCCGGTTCTGGCTGGCGTAGGTCTTGNTGACGTGGTCGAAGAGAATCACGGTTGCCTCGGGGTCGGCGGTGGGCTTTCTGGGGTCGTCAGCAGTCTAAGCACACGCCCCCGCGAAGACGGTTAGGACGGGGCCGCCTGTTGCCGACGCCACCGGATTCCCGATGCGATGAAGTCGTCGATCTCGCCATCAAGGACCGCCTGGGTGTTTCCCGTTTCGAACTCCGTTCGAAGATCTTTGACCATTTGATAGGGGTGCAGAACATACGAGCGCATTTGGTTACCCCAGGAGCCAAGAGAATCACCCTTCAGGGCATCGATCTTCGCCTGCTCCTCTTGCCGTCGCCGCTCGAGTAATTTCGCTTGCAAGATTCCCATGGCCGTCGCCTTGTTCTGCAACTGCGACCGCTCGTTTTGACACGACACCACGATGCCGGTGGGAACGTGCGTGAGTCGAACCGCAGAGTCCGTCGTGTTCACGCCTTGCCCACCTGGGCCACTCGATCGATACACATCCACCCGGAGGTCATCCTCAGGGATATCGATGCTTTCCNTCTGTTCGACCACAGGAATAACTTCCACGCCGGCGAAAGATGTTTGCCGGCGCCCTTGGTTGTCGAACGGTGAAATGCGCACCAAGCGGTGGGTCCCCTGCTCAACGGACAGAGTTCCGTAGGCGTAGGGAGCCTTCACCGCGAAAGTCGCGGACTTGATACCCGCTTCCTCCGCATAGGACGTGTCATACATCTCCACTGCCCATCCATGCCTCTCGCAGTACCGGAGATACATGCGCATCAGCATCTCCGCCCAATCAGCTGCGTCGACTCCACCCGCTTCCGATCGGATGGTGACAAGCGCCTCCCGATCGTCGTACTCCCCCGATAGCAACGTGCGCACTTCGAGATCGTTGATGTCCCGCTCGAGAGCATCGAGTTCCGCCAGCGCTTCGTCCTGCGCGCTCTGATCGTTCTCTGCCTCTGCCAGCTCGAAGAGGACAGGAAGGTCATCGGCGCGGGACCTCAGTTCTGTCATTCGTCGCAGCTCTCCTTGCAAGAATGACAATCGGGATGTCACCTTTTGTCCATTCGTCTGGTCGTCCCACAAGTTGGGCGCCGATGCCGCTATTTCCAATTCGCCGATTTCAGCCTGCGTCGATTCGATGTCGAAGACCTTCTCCACGTTGGCGAGTGTCGCCACGACCGTGGAGATCCGTTCATCGGTTTCAAGAGAGGCCACGAGGCGCAAGACTACGACTCAGCCGCGTTCCTATGCGAAATCGCCCTGTGGAAAACCGGAGAGGGCAGGGCTCGCGACTACTACGAGTCGAGAGTCGGCGCGATGAAGCGATCCCAGGCTGCTTCGACGAGCTCCGGGTGCTCCATCTGGGCCATATGCCCGCTGTCCGGGAGGACCACCACGTGGGCGTTCGAGAAGTGCTTTGTTGCTCCATGCGCCGTTCGAGAGTCGACCAGCGGATCTTGACGCCCGTAGACGAGCAGGGTCGGCGCCACCACTTTCTCGGCGAGCTTCCACGGCCGCTGGGGGCCAGGGTCGAAGTAGGTTCGCATCAAGCCTCGCAAGGAGCTCAAGAATGCATCGTTGGCGTACGGTCGCGCATCGCGCGCCTCCACCTCACCGATGGCCTCACTAAATCGATCCGCAGGCATTCGGGAGGGGTCGGCAAAACCGCCGTCGATCGATGCCTGCACCCGTTCTTGAGGACTNGTCGTCTCCACGAACTTGGGAACCAACCGCTCCCCGACCCCAGGAACCGAGATCACCGGGAGATGGATATTCCTCTTCGTGGCGTACCTCAAATTCGGCAACGCGGGAGAAATCAACGTCACCGATTGCACAAGGTCCGGTCGACGCGCGGCCAGCTGCACGGAGACAGCGCCACCCATCGAACTTCCGAACAGGTGCACAGGGCCCAGATCGCGCTCAACGATGAAGTCAGCCGCGGCTCGCGCATGCCCACGGGGTGTCATGTCGCCGTCGCGAGGAGGCGGTGACGAGCCGAATCCGTGCAGGTCCAACGCGTAGCAATCCAAGCGGCTGCTCATGCGGCCCATGAAGTCCGTCCAATCCAAAGCAGAGCCGCCCAGCCCATGGACAAAAAGCGCCGCAGGAGCATCCGTCTGCCGCGACGGGGCGTGCCGATAGAACAAGGTCCGCTGAGCCAGCAGCGCCTCGTGTCGATCGAAAGGCCGTTCCGGCCTCAGCACCGTCGTCACGATCGAAGATTACGACGGTTGAATCCCCACAAGCCAAGGGCACCGACGATGAGGGTCGCGCCCAGCAGAACGGCGAAGGACGTCCACGGCATCGACTCCGAGAGCGCTTCGTCAATGTCGTACCAATACCAGGGGGTGAGAACCCGCCAGGGCTCCAGCCACTCGATCGACTTTCCGAATCCATCGAGGAGGTAGGTCACGAATGCCAGTCCGGCCGCCACTCCTACGCCGGCGGCACGGCGACCGACACTCGCCGACACCGTCATCGCGAGCATTCCCAGGACGAGAACGAAAGCGAACAACTGGGCCGTCGCGGCCCACAGATTCGCTGCGGGAACCTTCAGTTCCGACCAGTCCGCTAGCGCGATGACGGGTACCGCAACGGCGATCGCCAGAACAGCGATACCCAACGCGACACCGACCACTTTCTGCACGTATAGCGCTGTCC
This sequence comes from Micrococcales bacterium, assembly GCA_002728915.1. GTDB lineage: Bacteria > Actinomycetota > Actinomycetes > S36-B12 > S36-B12 > S36-B12. The sequence continues at coordinate 33,669 of PBWE01000004.1, read as the reverse complement.
GACTGATCGGCTGGGCCAGCAGCAGGTCGAGCGTGTGGTCCTCTTCTTCCCCCGCAAGACTCGAAGTCGATCGTCCGATCGCGTAGACGAGGAGTAGGGCTGGCATGAAGAATGCATACATCTGCGATGAGAGGTAGCCCACCGGGCTGGCCAGGTCCGCTCCGCCCAGCAGCGCCTCNAGGGATTCCGGCAAGCTCCCATAGATGTCCTCAAAGGCGGGATCTCCTGCGATGGACTTGTAGAACGATGCAACGAGAGCCGAGAGGAGCACTACTGCGACTGTCCACCACAGCAATGATCGCCATCGAAGACGCAGATCGGAAACAAGCAGCGACATCGGCCTACTCACCAACCTTCGGNGCGTAGCGTTCATCGGAATAGAAGTCCAGGAGGACTTCATCGAGTTCGCCGCCGACGGATTCGATCGACTGCACGGAGTGTTCCGCCAGCGCCTTAATGATCCGATCAACCTCTCCCGTAAAGGTCGCGTCGATCACTGCGTCTGCCACANGCGCATCGACGCCCGGCAGTCGAGCGAGACTGTCTCGGCAAGCGTCGGTTGCATTCGCGTCCACTGTCCGGATGCGAATACGTTGTCGCGCCCGTGCACGCAACTGATCGATCGTCTCCACAGCGACCAATCGGCCTTCCCGAAGGACGGCAACACGGTCAGCGAGATCTTCGAGTTCGGACATCACGTGACTGGACAGAACGACCGCGGCGCCGGCGTTCACTGCTTCGTGGACGAGCGCGGCGAATTCTCTCTGAAGCAACGGGTCGAGTCCGGATGTTGGCTCGTCGAGCAGGAGGACTCGGGCGTTCTTGGCGAAGGCGAGGACTAAGCCGACCTTCTGCCGGTTGCCCTTGGACAATGTCCCCACGGGCCTGGTCAGATCGAGNCCGAGGCGCTTGGCTAGTGATTCCACCCGGGTCGTATCCAACCCACCACCGGCCGCACTGAATCGTCGCAGGAGGGCTNCGCCGGTCAGCCGGCCCGGCAGGGACAAGTCTCCCGGCAGGTACGCGACGTTGCCTCGGGCACGCCGGTCTTTTGAACTCGTCGTAACGATGTCGATCGAGCCCTGTTGTGGGTGAACAAGGTCGAGCACCGCCCGCAGCAATGTCGTCTTGCCCGACCCGCTCGGGCCGAGAAGCCCTGTGACCTGTCCTGCCGGCACGGATAGCGAGACGTCTTCGATCCCCCGGGCTGAGCCGTACATGACCGTGACGCCCCGCATATCGAGGACGATCTCGGGCGCAGCCGCACTCACACAGCAAGAGTACGACGCTTGGGGGCTAATCTGAACGGATGACCGATCCTGCTTCGGACACTTCTGTGCCCACGGAGGCTTCCGGCACAAAGGGGACCCGGATGCCGCGGGAGCAGCGGCGCGAGCAGGTCATGACGCAGGCGCGCAAGGTATTCATGGAAAGCGGCTATCACGCCGCCGGAATGGACGAGATTGCCGACGCCGCCGGGGTAACGAAGCCGGTGCTCTACCAGCACTTCCCCAGCAAACTCGAGCTATATCTCGCACTGCTGGATCGAGGGATCGAAGAACTTCTTCACTCAGCGGACGCCGCACTGGCCAGCACCACCGACAACAAGGAGAGAGTCGGGGCCACCATGCGCGCGTACTTCGCCTTCGTCGCGGACCGGAACAGTGCTTTTCGACTGGTGTTCGAAAGTGACGTGATGAACGAATCAGCCGTGAGAGAACGCGTCGATCGTGTACACGAAGCCATTGCCAGCAAGATCGCGGACGTCATCTCCGCCGACACCGGCCTTCGTCACGAGCAGGCCATGCTTCTTGGATCGGGGCTTCAGGGGCTGGCCCAAGTAGCCGCCAGTCGCTGGTTAACGTCCGATCAATCGGAGACAACTCTGGAGGAGTCCGCCGACCTCGTTGCATCACTGGCCTGGCGCGGCATCCGGAGCTTTCCTCTCACCCATCCGCCGGGAGAGCCCTCGCAATAGGCGCTATCGCCCATCGTCGCGTAGTCTCGTNATCGCCCGGCGAGCACACAGCGTCAGCGCAACACGAAGAGTCGAGGAAAGGGATGACAGCGGTGGAGATCAAGGTCGGAGTCGTCGATACACCCCGAGAGATAACGGTTGAGAGCGACGAGACTGCGGAGGCGATCACCAAAGCCGTATCGTCGGCGATCGACAAAGGAACGCTTCTCTCGCTCACCGATTCCCGGGGACGCACGGTTCTGGTTCCGCCCGCGAAGATCGCGTACGTCGAGATAGGTCCGGCCGCAAGCCGCAAAGTTGGTTTCGGGAGCGCTTCCTAACGTCACGCTCGCTCTTGGCGTGACCTGACATCGTCCTAGGCGGCCAAGCCCAACTCTTGCATCCGACGCGTGTGGTTGTCGGTAAGTCTGGCCAGCATCCGGCCGATCTCTGCAAGGTCAACACCCGGGCGATCAGCACCGCCGACAAGCAGGGCGGACAGTGCATCGCGGTCGGCCGCCACTCGCTGAGCTTGAGAGAGAGCTTCACCCACGAGACGTCGTCCCCACAGCGCGAGCCGGCCAGCCACCCGCGGGTCGGCGGCAATCGCCGAGCGCACACGATCCACAGCGAACGCGGAGTGCCCGAGGTCCTCACACACATCGAGCACCAACTCACGACTCGCCGGATCCACAAACGCCGAGATTTCGCGATAGAAGTCGGTACCGATGCCGTCGCCCACGTACGCCTTTACCAACCCTTCCAACCAATCGGCAGGCTTCGTGTGCGCATGAAACTCATCGATTGGTTGTCGAAACGGCTCCATCGCCTCGTTTGGGTCGACGCCGAGGTCGGANAGGCGATTCGTCAGCGAGAGGAAGTGGCGGTACTCGGACGTCGCCATGCCTGCCAGAGCGGCCTTGTCTTCCACTCGCGGAGCCATCGCGGCATCCGCCGCCAAACGCTCGAACGCCACAAGTTCGCCATACGCAAGCACGCCGAAAAGGTCGACGAGGGCGGCCCGGTACGACGGATCGGACAGGGCCGCATCCGTCGAGTCGAAAGGTGTCGAGCCGTCGATCATGGTGGGCCCAGGGTAGCCACTCAGCCCTGGTGACGGCAGGGATCTCATCCGGCCGGTACCATNGTGCCATCGCGGGACATCGAATCTCGCCGTCGGTGTCGCTTCACCGGCCCACCTCGGACGCACTCACGGTGCTTCCCGAACCCAGGAGTTCCCCTGAGCACCACGAACGACCGACTCATCGACCAAACCGCGCCGTCTGGCGCTACGGATCCGGGCACTGCTGACCCGGTAGCCGCCGACCCGAATCCAGCCGAACCCAAGACTTTCGCCGAACTCGGCGTCAGCACACCAATCGTCGAGGCCTTGGCCAGCCACGGCATCACCACCGCTTTCCCGATCCAGGAGATGTGTCTGGGTCTGGCGCTCGAAGGCCGCGACGTCATCGGCCAAGCGAAAACNGGNACGGGCAAAACGCTTGGTTTCGGTATCCCACTTATCCAGCGCATCGCGGCGCCCGCCAGCGATGACTACGCCCAACTTCCTGAAGCAGCACAAAACAAGCCTCAGGGCCTGATCGTCTGCCCCACTCGTGAGTTGGCTCTCCAAGTAGCTACCGACATCGAGCAAGCCGGAGCTGGGCTGGGCATTCGGGTGCTCTCGATCTACGGAGGCAGAGCCTACGAGCCGCAGATAGACGCACTTCGCGCNGGAATCGACGTCATCGTCGGCACGCCCGGACGCATCATCGATCTAGCCGGTCGAGGCGACCTCGATCTGTCGCACGTGCGCGAGCTCGTGCTCGACGAGGCGGACGAGATGCTCGACATGGGGTTCCTTCCTGACGTCGAGAGAATCGTCGCACTCGTTCCCACCAACCGGCAGACGATGTTGTTCTCCGCCACCATGCCGGGCCAGATCATCGCTCTCGCGCGTCGCTACATGAACCAGCCGACCCACATGCGGGCGATCGACCCCGGGGATGACAGCGCAACCGTCGATGCGATCGAACAGCACGTTTGGCGCGCGCACCCGATGGACAAGGTGGAGCTGCTAGCACGTGTTCTGCAGGCAAAAGACCGCGGCTTGACGATGATCTTCACGCGCACGAAGCGGAAAGCGCAGAAGATCACCGACGATCTCACCGAGCGGGGCTTCGCCGTGGGATCGGTTCATGGTGATCTAGGGCAGGGAGCGCGTGAACAAGCGTTGCGCGCATTCCGCTCCGGCAAAGTCGACGTTCTCGTCGCCACCGATGTTGCCGCCCGCGGCATCGATGTCGATGGCGTCACGCATGTCATTAACTACGAATGCCCAGATGACGAGAAGACTTACCTGCACAGAATTGGTCGCACCGGTCGAGCCGGAGCGTCAGGAGTCGCAGTGACGCTCGTCGACTGGGAGGACATCGCGCGCTGGCAGATGATCGATCGGGCACTGAAGCTGCCGTTTAAGGATCCTCTGGAGACCTACTCCACCAGCCCCCATGTGTTCACCGGACTCGGCATACCTGAGGGAACCACCGGTCGACTGCCCACAGGCCAGCGCACTCGTGCTGGATTGTCTGCTGAGCAGGTCGAAGATGTCGGAGAGACCGGGAAGCGCACCGGCGGTCCGCGCTCGCGGGACGATCGTCGTGGCGGCAACAAACAACGCTCGGGTGGTTCGACGCGACGTGGCTCCACCGCGTCCGCCGGGAAGTCATCGTCGGGGAAATCATCCTCGAGCAAGTCCCCCTCAACACAGGCGTCAAGCAACTCGTCGGGGTCGTCTTCATCCGACGGGGGCAAGCCGCGCCGCCGTCGTCGTCGCCGCACGCACGGTGGCAAACCAACCGGCGGGAACACTGCCAGCTAGATCACGCGCCAGCTAGATCACACCCCGGAGATGTCCTCGGCGAGTTGCCGGTACGCGCGAGCACCGGGTGAATCGGGGGCGGTAGCCAAAATCGTCCTCCCCACCGCCGGCGCTTCGGCGAAACGGATACTTCGGGGAATCGACTCGAAAACCCGCACGCCGTATCGGGGCCCAATGTCGGCCAGCACGGCTTGTGCGTGCGCGGTTCGGCCGTCGAACATCGTGGGAACAATTCCGGCCACCCGTAGGTCGGGATTGCTCCATCGCTTTACTTCGTCGATGCTCTCCATCAGTTGACCCAATCCGCGGTGGGACAAGGTTTCGCACTTGAACGGGACGAGTACGTCGTCGGCCGCAACGAGGGCATTGATCGTGGTCAATCCCAAGGAGGGCGAGCAGTCGATCACGATGACATCGAAAGTGTCTCGGATCTCGTCGAGTATGCGGGAAAGTATTCGCTCACGCGCAGGTCTATCCGCGAGAGAAACATCCGCCGAAGCAAGGGACAACGTTGCGGGGAGCAACGAGAATCCCTCGTCGGTTGTTCGGATCGCAGAGCGCATCTGGGCGGCGCCCTCGCCGGAGGGAAGATCGTCGAGAAGAAAGTCAACGGTCCGCGGGGGTAGGTCCTCGGGGTCGATACCGAGGGAAAAGGTCGCGCACGCTTGCGCATCGAGATCGATCACCAGAACCGCGTGCCCTGTGTCGGCGAGCGCAGCAGCGAGGGTGATGGCGGTCGTGGTTTTCGCCACTCCACCCTTTTGGTTCGCCACCGCGATGATTCGTGCCACGCGTCTATTGTGGAGGGTGGACGAAGGAGCGTGATGACGGCCACGTTCACCTGGGACTTACCCATGGAATCGACGGCTGCGGCGATAGCCCGACAGCACGTACGCGACGTGGCATCGACCACTAACGAAGTCATCGATGCCGAACTCGTTGCTTCCGAGTTGGTCACCAACGCGTGGGCGCACGGACGTGGCACAGGCGCAATCACGATGACGATCACCGTCGCAGACGACGTTATGCGCCTCGAGGTGTGCTCAGACTCCGACGGAGTTCCGCATCAGGTAGCGAGCAGCGACGAGTCACCGGAGGGTCGGGGCTTGTTGCTGATCGAGAAGCTTGCAAGCGACTGGGGTCACGTTAGGCGAGGCTCAACGTTGTGCGTGTGGGCCGACGTGCAGTGTCTGTAGAGATGGTGCTCGGACGCGGCCCGGCGATCAGGCCGACTGCGTGCAGATTCGCCAGTCACGCAGTCACGAGGTTCCATTCGGTCAACGCTTCGATCAGACCCTCACTCGTCGGCAGGTCGGCAAGTTGCGAAACGGAGAAAAAGCGTGCGTCGGCTGCATCGTCCGCGGCCACCACTGCGTCATCCCCACGCACCACACAGACGAAGTCTCGGATCACGTAGTCATCACCCGACGGGGCTCGACGAACCACCGTCCCGACTTCCCGCTCCACGCGAACGGTGAGACCCGTTTCCTCGCGGACCTCGCGCACCACGCCCTGCTCGGCGGTCTCCCCCGGCTCTTGCCGCCCGCCCGGTAGCGACCACAATCCCTGAGCAGGAGGGTTCGCGCGCTGGACAAGGAGCAATCGTCCCTGGTCGTCGAACACGACCGCACCGATGCACGGAATGTCCGCCATCACGTACGGATCTTGTAGTCCTCGAGCAAGCGTCGCGCGATGATCATCTTCTGGATATCGGCCGTGCCCTCACCGATCATCAGCATGGGGGCTTCGCGGTAGAGCCGTTCGATCTCGTATTCCTTGGAGTAGCCGTATCCGCCGTGAATCCGGAAGGAATCCTCGACGACCTCTTTGCAATATTCACTGGCCAGGTACTTCGCCATTCCTGCTTCGAGATCGTTGCGGGCACCAGAATCCTTCGTCCGCGCAGCCATCACCATCATCTGGTGCGCTGCCTCGACCTTCGTTGCCATGTCAGCGAGACGGAACGCCACCGCCTGATGTTCGCTGATCTGCTTGCCGAACGTGCTGCGTAGTTGTGCATACTCCACGCCGAGTTCGAAGGCCCGAAGAGCAAGACCGCAGGCTCGGGCGGCGACATTCACGCGGCCGACCTCAACTCCGTCCATCATCTGATAAAAGCCTTGGCCCGGTTCGCCACCAAGAATCGTCGACGCGGGAAGGCGCAAGCCGTCCATCACCAATTCCGTGGTGTCGACGCCCTTGTAACCCATCTTCTCGATCTTCCCCGGAATCGTCAGACCGGGCCGCACCTCACCGAAGCCTTCGGGCTTTTCGATGAGGAACGTGGACATGCGCTTATACACGCTGCTGTCCTCACTAGCGGCGTTGTCCGTGCGAACCAGCACGGCGACGAGCGTCGATGAGCCGCCGTTGGTCAGCCACATCTTCTGCCCAGTGAGCACGTAGTCNTCGCCATCGACGACGGCCTTGCTGGTGATGGCGGAGACATCCGAACCGCAACCCGGCTCGGTCATGCTGAACGCTCCGCGCACCTCACCGGTGGCCATNCGGGGCAGGAAGTGCTGCCTCTGCTCCTCGGTGCCGTGATGGAGCACCATGTGCGAAACGATGAAGTGGGTGTTGATCACACCACTGACGCTCATCCATCCCCGCGCGATCTCCTCGACCACGAGGGAGTACGTCAGTAGTGACTCGCCGAGCCCGCCGTACTCCTCCGGAATCATCAGGCCGAACACGCCGAGTTCCTTCAAACCGTCGACGATGTCTTTGGGGTACTCGTCGTTGTGCTCTAACTCGCTGGCTACCGGCAGGATCTCCGCGTCCACGAAGTCGCGGACGGCATCGAGAATGTCGCGCTGTATCTCAGTGAGACCTTCGGTTTGCAGGAGACGACCCATGCCCAACCCCCTTCTGGAATTCCAGCATGCTAACGCCCCCCGTGCGATCTCGCCTNTAGAGAGCGCTGGACCTCACCGGCGTCCACAGGCCCGCACCTGCGTTCATCCAGGCGACCGAAGCGACCAGTGGGACAGCGAACACCGGCAGCATCAACATGATGTCGGAGCCGAGACTGGCGCTGAGTCCAACTTGCCCGCACCCCACAGGCAGCCACAGGGCCGAGATGCACATGATCCGGTGGCCAACATCACCACGATCGCCCAAGAGCGCACGGGTCGCACCTACCGCGAAGCCCGCAGCACACCCACCCATGATCAGTGCGCTCACCCATGGCGCGAGGGAGAGTGTCACCACAGGACTCGCGAGGGCGATAACCGCCACACCCACCAGCACGATCGCAGCACTGCGGGACGGTCGACGGACAACCGAACGCAGCGACGGGCGATCCGCTGCGACGTGTTCAGCCGCCGGTGCCGTATCCATCTCAACCGCGTTCGCCTGAACAACATTCGCCAGAAGAACGCGCCGTGCTCGCATCAGCGCCTCGAAGTGATCTCGGTCGCCACCTGCGTCGGGGTGTGCCAGCCGGACCCACACCTTCCATGCCCGCTGAACATCATTGGCCGAGGCGCTCTCGTCGACACCTAGCAAGAGAGCCGCATGCTCCCGAGTCATGTCGGTGCGACGCGCCATCAGGACTGAGGAGGCTCGAATGTTTGGGTGCGCTGCATACCGGCGGCGCGACCCTTGCCGGCGATCACCAGTGCCATCTTTCGCGATGCCTCGTCGATCATCTCGTCACCGAGCATGGCCGCTCCACGCGCACCACCGGCGGCCGACGTGTACCACTCGTAGGCGTCGAGGATGAGTTCTGCGTGGTCGTAGTCGTCTTGACGTGGCGAGAAGATCTCGTTCGCCGCTGCGATCTGATCTGGATGCAGCACCCACTTGCCATCGAAGCCGAGGGCAGCGCTTCTCTCCGCGACTCGGGTGTAGCCGTCGAGGTCCTTGATTTGCAGGTAGGGGCCATCGATCGCCTGCTTGTCGTATGCGCGAGCCGCCATCAGGATCCGCATCAGGATGTAGTGGTACGCGTCTCCGACGTCGTACCCGGGAGGCTGTTCACCAACAACCAGAGACTTCATGTTGATGCTGGCCATGAAATCAGCGGGCCCGAAGATGATCGTCTCCACTCGGGGACTGGCGGCGGCGATCTCGTCCACCATGGTCAAACCCATCGCATTCTCGATCTGCGCTTCGATACCGATGCGCCCAACGTCCAAGCCTTCGGACTTCTCGATCTGCGTCAGCAGCATGTCCAAGGCGCGAATCTGCTCGGGGCCTTGCACTTTGGGGAGCATGATGCAGTCGAGGTTGGCTCCCGCGCCGGAAACGACCTCGATGACGTCCAGGTACGTCCACTCGGTGGTCCAGTCGTTCACTCGCACCGAGCGCACTTTTCCGTCGTAGCCACCTTCGTTGAGAGCAGCCACGATGTTCTTCCGGGCATCCGGCTTGGCTAGCGGAGCCACCGCGTCCTCGATGTCCATGAACACCTGGTCTGCCGGCAGGCCCTTGGCTTTGTCCAGCATCTTCGGGCTCGAGCCCGGCACCGCGAGGTTCGAGCGCCGAGGTCTGATGCTTCTTGCGACATCGGTCACCGAATTCACCCCTTGTCATCGACGGTTTCTGGATTAACTCCACGCACGCAACGCCTCTCCAGCCTAGCCGGGCCCGGCTCGGGCACCGGCGCAGCGATCNGTGCCTGCGCTGTAGCGCCCGCGTTTGCGTGCCCTAGATTCAGCCGCGTGAGCAACCCGCGCGGGGCCGACGACGCTGTTCGTCGCGCACGTATCGCCGTTTCCGTGCTTTTCTTCACCAACGCGCTCACGCTGTCCGCATGGCTTCCGCGACTGGCTGAGCTCCAGGCTGACATTTCCTTGACCGATGTCGCGCTAGGAGCCGCCTTGGCCGCCGGAGCCGCCGGCGGTATCGCCGCCGGAGTATCCGCCGGTCCCCTCATTCACCGCTGGGGCAGTCAGCGCGTTGCGATGGCAGCACTGTTCATCGTCGCCCCGATCCTTCCCTTCATCGGTCTGGTGCCCGGCGCCTGGACTCTGGGGTTTGTCCTTCTGCTGGTCGGCGGCCTCGACGCCGTCATGGATGCCGCCATGAACTCACATGCCATGCGGGTTCAACATGAGATGAGGGCAACGGGTGTCCACCGTTCGATCTTGAACACCTTCCACGGCTACTGGTCTCTGGGAGCCGTCGCCGGAGGCCTCATCGGGGTCGCGACCGCGGCTATCTCGCTACCGATCGCGTGGATGCTGGCCGCGGTCGCACTTCTGTGCAGCGTGCTTGTGCTGGTGGCACGGCCCTGGCTGCTTCCCGGCAAGGATCCGGATTCGTTTCTGGATACCGACGACGATCCCATCGGTGACGCCCAACCGGACCCAAGCTCTCTCCTGGCGGCCGGCCCGGCGAATGCCGACGAGCGGTCAGCCACGACCCGCGTTCTCCACCGGCCGATCATCTGGGGCCTGGGGCTCTTCATCATTCTCGCCGTCATGATCGAGGACATTCCCGGACGGTGGAGTTCGATCTATCTGACCGACATCGGCGCACCCAGCGCGACCGTCGGATGGGGATTCGTCGCCTTCACCATGGCGATGACGATCGGACGCTTCAGCGGGGATCGGATCGTCGACGCCCTCGGCGAGCGTCGCTGGACGCGGGTCGCCATGTCCGGCACCGCCGTCGTTCTCGGGCTGTCACTTCTCGCGCAATCACCATGGCTGTTCATGATCGGCTGTGCCGTTACCGGATTTGGCGTCGCCACGTTGTTTCCNGCCGCCATGAGAGCCGCTGCTCACCTGCCCGGTATCCGACCGGCCACGGGCGTTGCCACGATCAGCTGGTTGTCGCGTGCCGGTTTCGTCACCGCACCACTCATCGTCGGTGTCATCGCAGAGAACTTTTCGGTGGCGTGGGGTATCAGCGTTACCGTCATAGCAGCGCTCATCTTGCTGCCGTTGAGCTCGATACTCACATGGGAGAAGTCTCGGTAACCGTGGCGGCAGCAGGACCACGATCCGCGGCTTTGATCACGATCACCAGGCCGGCAAGGATCAACGCGGCAGCAGGGAGCAACGCCAACGGGGGCACCTGCCCCAGCCAGATGGCGGCAACCAAGGTGGCCCCCGGCATCTCGAACAAGATGGCCAGCGAAACGACCGTCGCCGACGTACTCGACAGCACCCGGGTCATCATCGAATGACCGAGTAGTTGCGCGCCGAGCGTCACCGCAAGGATCAAGGCCCAGGCCTGAGCATCGAAGCCCACGAGCTGCTGACCGAAAATGAATACGAGCGGGAGAATCGTCACCGCCGAGACGGCGTAGAGAACGAACGTCATCGTCGATGTGTCCACCGTCTTGCGGACTCGCTCCGCGACGGACACGTACGCGGCGGAAAATACGGCTCCCACCAGGGCGAGCGCATCACCCCATAGGTGCGCGGGATCGACAGACAGATCCACTCCGGTCAGGACGATCACTCCCGAGAAGGCGATTGCGATTCCGATCCACACTCGAGAAGAAATGCGCACACCCGTTGCCCGTGCGATCAATGCAGCCCAGATCGGCTGTGTTGCCACCAGGGCCGTCGACGCCGCGATCGTGGTCAACGTCAACGAGGGAATCCACGTTGCGAAGTGCAACCCCAGGAAGACACCCGCGATCACCGTCAGCCGGATCTCCCGCCTGGTCAAAGCGCCGAGCGAACTCCACCGCCGCGCGATGACCCACACCCCCGTGATGCCACTTCCGATGAGGCATCGCCAAAACGCAATGGCCAGGACGGGCGCCGCTGTCGCCGCGATCATCGGCCCACTGAGCGAAATGAAGACAACGGCCACACCGAGCCGCACCACATCCGGAGCCGGCGGCCGAGACAGGCCGGACGGTGGCGCAGAACCGTCGGACATCACACCTGCCCCTTTCCCAATGCGTTCCGCACACTGACTCGGCAGGAACTCGCTGCGGCGACGGTAGCCTGACCCCCATGACGGCGAACACCAGCCGCGTTTTCCTGGCCCGCTTGGCGGGCCTGGGCGTGTTCGACCCACGAGGCGATCAGGTCGGAAAGGTGCGTGATGCCGTCGTCGTTCTGCGTATCGGTGACAACCCGCCACGTCTGACCGGACTGGTGGTGGAGGTTCCGCCCCGGCGCCGCATCTTTGTGCCCATGACGAAGGTCACCGCCATCGACGCCGGCCAGGTGATCGTCACGGGAACCGTGAACCTCCGTCGATTCGAGCAGCGCCGAAACGAATCACTGGCCACGGCCGAGCTCCTCGACCACTCGATCACGCTCCGCGAATCCGGTGAGCAGGTGCGGGTCGTGGATATCGGTGTCACCACTTCCCGAAGCCGAGAGTGGTTGGTCGACTCGCTCTTCGTGCGCCGGCCGGGAACCGGNCTGCGACGGCGGTCCGAGCGCTTCATGGTCGAATGGCCGGACGTCACCGGACTATCGCTGCCGGAAACCGCTCAGCCGGCTGAACAACTTCTCGCGTCCATCGATTCTCTGCGACCGGCCGATGTCGCTTCCCTGCTACACACGCTGGTACCCAAGCGACGACTAGAAGTAGCGCGAGAACTCGACGANGAGCGACTCGCNGACGTNCTCGAGGAACTCGTCGATGACGATCGAGTGGAAATCATGCAGGCGCTGGATCGCGAACGTGCCGCCGACGTTCTCGAGGAGATGGACCCCGGCGACGCCGCGGACCTCATCTCCGAGCTACCCCCCGATCAAGCCGAATTTCTTCTCGAGGAAATGGAGCCGGGAGAGGCGGAAGGTATTCGCCGTTTGATGACATACGACCAGTTCTCTGCCGGCGGCATGATGACCAGTGAGCCCGTGATCCTTCCCCCCGACGCCGCGGTCGCCGAGGCTCTCGCCAGCATTCGACAAGCCGACCTGCCACCCGCCCTCGCCGCCCAGGTGTACGTCTGCCGTCCACCAACGGAAACCCCGACCGGCAAGTACCTCGGCACGTGTCACTTTCAGCGGCTGCTTCGCGAGCCGCCGTCGACTTTGATCTCATCGCTGCTGGACACCAGCGTCGACCCTGTTCGACCTGACACCCCGCTAGCGGACGTGACCCGCGATTTCGCCGCCTACAACCTTGTCGCTGTTCCCGTCGTCGACGAGGACAACCATCTCGTCGGTGCTGTCACCATCGATGACGTGGTGGACCACATGCTGCCGGCGGACTGGCGCGAGCAGGTTGAACCATCGACCCCGGGAGCATCCGATGGCTAGCGCCGGTCGCCGCGGTCACAGCGCTGTCGACCAGCCCATCGAGACGACCCGCGGCATTCGCCCCAGTTACGACTCTGAGCGCTTTGGTCGCATATCGGAAAGGGTCGCCCGGTTCATCGGCTCTTGGGCCTTCATCGCCTGGATGACGGTCGTCATCTTGATGTGGGTTGCCTTCAACGTCTTCGCACCGGGGGGAATCCAGCCGGATGCCTACCCGTTCATCTTCTTGACTCTGCTGCTGTCCGTCCAGGCATCCTACGCGGCACCCCTGATTCTCCTCGCCCAGAACCGGCAAACCGACCGCGATCGTGTCCAGTATCAAGAGGATCGTCAGCGCAATGAGCGAATGCTCGCCGATAGCGACTATCTCGCCCGCGAGGTGGCCTCCTTACGCACGTCTCTCGGAGAACTCGCGACCCGGGACTACGTTCGCAGTGAATTGAGCGAGACTTTGGACGCCATCATGACTCGTCTGGATGAACTCGAAGCCGATCGGCGCGATCTCAATTCCGACGCTGTGACTTCCGACGCTGTGANTTCCGATGTTGTGAACTCGCAGGAATCCGNTGACCGTCCCCGGGCCTCGACGTCGGCAACCGAAGCCGATCCAGAGGATTCGCCCCCCGCCTAGTCGGCCAATACCATCGGGGCGTGCCCACTCACCCTGACGCCGACGCCATCCACGCGGCACTCGCAACCGTTCACGACCCCGAAATCCATCGGCCGATCACCGAGATCGGCATGCTCAAGGGCGTCGACATCCACGACGGTGGTGTCGTCGATGTCGGCATCTACCTCACCGTCGAGGGCTGTCCGATGCGCNGCACCATCACCGATCGGGTCGTCGAAGCGGTCGAGCAGGTGCCCGACGTGTCGACGGTAAATGTCGAGCTCGACGTCATGAGCGACGAACAGCGCGCCGACCTGAAGAAGCTTCTCCGCGGTCATGATCAGCGCGAGATCCCCTTCACCCAACCCGGATCGACCACCAAGATCTTCGCGATCGCTTCCGGGAAGGGCGGCGTCGGCAAGTCTTCAGTCACCGCGAACCTCGCCGTCGCCCTCGCAGGCCAGGGCCTGAGCGTCGGCCTGCTCGATGCCGATGTGTACGGGCACTCCATACCTCGCATCCTCGGCGCCACGAACCCTCCGACCATGGTCGAGGGAATGCTGATGCCACCGCAGGCTCATGGGGTCCGGATTATGTCGATGTTGCCGTTCAAACCGGGAGGCGTCGAGACACCCGTGGCGTTTCGCGGGCCGATGCTGCACCGAGCCCTCGAGCAGTTCCTGTCCGATGTGTGGTGGGGAGATCTCGACATTCTGCTTTTGGACCTCCCCCCCGGTACCGGAGACATCGCGATTTCCACCGCTCAACTGCTGCCGCATGCGGAGATCATCGTCGTGACGACGCCACAGTTGGGATCATCAGATGTGGCGGTACGGGCAGGAACCCTCGCCGAGCAGACTCACCAGAAGGTCCTCGGTGTCGTCGAGAACATGAGTTCCTTTCCGTGTCCGCACTGCGGGGAGCCGCTGGATCTCTTCGGTGTGGGCGGGGGCGACCTCGTCGCCGAGCAACTCACGTCGACACTCGGGACCGAGGTGCCCGTCCTCGGCAAGATCCCCTTCGACCCTCGACTCCGCGAGGGTGGGGACAGCGGACACCCTCTGGTCATTTCGGAGCCGCAGGCTTCGGCGAGTATCGCGCTGACGGACATCGCCGCGCACCTCGGAGCCCGGCCCCGCGGCCTCGCCGGAATGCAATTGGGTATTTCGCCTACCGGACGCTGATCACGGCCAGCCGAGCGCGCATCGCCGCAACGTCCCTGAGAAGACTCACCAAAGATCAGGCTTAGGAAAGATCCGGGTCGAAGGTCTGCGCCGGCTTCTTTGGTGCGTCTGCCGGTGTGCCGCTGTCGCCGGAGTCTGCAGCACCGGCCGCTGCCGGGGCGTCATCATCGTCCAAGAGCCCGGACATGAGGCGCTTGGGATGCAGTTCGCTCAAACTCTTGACACTGTTGACCGAGTCCGCCAGGTCGACGCCGGCGGAGTCCACGATCTCCTTGCGCGCCGACGATGCCATGTCGCGAATCTGGCGCACCCACCGGCCGGCATCGGCGGCTGCCTTGGGCAGCCGTTCGGGCCCGAAGATCAACAGTCCGATCACCGCGAGGGCGACCAACTCACCGATGCCGATGTCGAACATCTCAACCGATGTCCTCCGAGCCACCAAGAAGGAGATCGATGGTCTGGGACTCCCCGCTGCGCAGGTAGGTGATGCTCACGGTGTCTCCGGGAGCGAAGTCCCGGATCGCCACGACAAGCTCCGTCGAGTCGGTCGTCTCTCGTCCCGCGAGAGAAGTGATGATGTCGCCGCTGCGTAGTCCGGCAGCTTCCGCCGGCCCACCCGGATTCACCTCGCTGATCCGAGATCCACCGTCGGTATAGGACGTATCGAGCGTGACACCGATGATCGGTGTCTTGGAGTCACCCGTCGCGATGATCTCCTCGGCGATGCGTCGCGCGGAATTCACCGGGATCGCGAACCCGAGACCTATCGACCCGGCTTCACCGGTGAACGTCGGAGCCAACGTGGCGATGGCTGAGTTCACTCCGATCACCTGCCCCGCGCTGTTCAGCAGCGGCCCACCGGAGTTCCCCGGGTTGATCGCCGCGTCGGTTTGCAACGCGTTGATGTAGGCCATCTCTCCTTGACCACCCGCGGTCACTGGTCGGTCCAAGGAGGAGATGATGCCGGCGGTAACCGTTCCCTGAAGACCCAGCGGCGCTCCAATGGCGACGGCGAGATCCCCAACTGTGACCGCATCGGAGTCTCCCAATCGAACNATCGGAAGATTGTCCGCGTCGATCTTCAACACCGCCAGGTCATATGCGGAGTTTCGGCCGACAATCTCCGCGCTCGCGCTGTCGCCGTTTTCGAAGAAGACTCTCAACGATCCACCATCGGCCGCGGGAGCAGCGACATGGTTATTGGTCAAGATGTATCCATCAGGACGAATCACAAAGCCTGATCCGCTGCCTCGCTCATCGCGATTTTCGATGGCGATGGAAACCACCCCGGGAAGCACCGCNGACACCATCTCCGACACCGACTCCGGCATCTGATCCGCGGGGATCGGGTCCGACGGGATGGTCNATGGCTGAGGAGCCGGCGCCGCGAGAGTTGCCGAACTCGTCGAATTCGCCGAGTCCACCGCTTGACCGACGACGTAACCAGCGAGCCCTGCGAAAGACCCCACGATCAACGACACGATGGCTGCGACTGCGATGACGCCCCACAGGCCCATGCCCGATCGCCTCGAGGTGGAGCCACCGGAGCCCGACGGCTGGCCAGGGGCCGATGGCGGGTAACCGCCCGGAGGTGGCTGGCTTGCTCCGTAGGCCACGAAATTCGGGTAGCGCGCCGGCATCGCGGGCGTGGGCGGGCCCTGCGGCGCCGCGGGAGGACGGGGCATCGGCAGGGGGTCGGGCGTCGCAGGAGGTCCGTCGGTTGCCCCTTGCGGGGGCACGCCCGAGCCCTCGGGGGGCCTGTCGTCACTCACGAACCTCAGCCGCCTTTCTGGAAAACCTCACCCTGTCGCCTCTAAGGCTAGGCTGCGATCGATCCCGGGGCACATCCACGGGGGCGTCGCACGGCAGAGGCCCCAAAGGATGGCGGAGAAAACCGTCACTACCGGGACGAGGAAGAGAGGGCGTCCCCCATGTCATCGACATCGCCGAACTCCCCACCCACCGTCACCTTCGCCCAATTCGCTGACTCCTGGATTCCCGAACCTGAGCCGGTGGAAGCTGCTCGGGAACGGGCCCGGGAGTTCGGAATCTCACCCGCCTCTCCCGCGACCGGTCGCTTCCTGACCTTCCTCGCAGCAAGCGTGCAAGCCCAGACAGTCGTCGAGGTCGGCACCGGGACAGGAGTATCCGGAGCGGCACTTCTCGAGGGAATGACGCCCGGAGGCGTGCTGACCAGCATCGACACCGAAGCCGAGTACCAACGGCACGCGCGTGAGGCACTGGTATCTCTCGGACATGAGCCGTCCCGCGCTCGCCTTATTGCTGGTCGGGCGTTGGATGTTCTTCCTCGCATGTCCGACGGTGCCTACGACGTCGTTGTCGTCGACGCCGATCGAGATGAGTACCCAGCCATGTTGGACCAGGCCAAACGCCTCTTGCGTATCGGTGGCGTGGTTGCTTTTCTCGGTATCGGGGAGGACGACATGGTTGCCGATCCCGCCCGCCGGGACGTCGAGGCGATGGCCGTCAAAGAGCTCGCCGAACTGATGAGGCGGGACGCAGATTGGGCCGCAACGCCTCTCGCCGAGGGAAACGGGATGCTCGTGGCGTGCCTGAGGCGCCGAGACTAGAAATCCTTCTGCGATAGCGGGACGTCACCCGCCNTAATGGCACGACAGGTCGGTGAACCTGCGGGTGTGGACTAGGACGGAAGTGCGCCCGTGAGCGCTTCGCCGAGGTTCTTGACCTCTTCAGCATTCAGTTCGACGACGAGGCGACCGCCACCTTCGAGGGGTACCCGCATGACATAACCCCGACCCTCCTTGGTCACCTCGAGCGGGCCATCGCCCGTTCGTGGCTTCATCGCGGCCATATCTGTCCCCTTCCGTGTGTCACCTCGAAACGCCTGGGAAGCGCCCCGGGAAATCACGGCTCGCGCACNCACGCCANCCTGAGGNCTCCATTATCCCCGGNCGCCGAGATGTCANCGCGGCAGGGTGCCAGACTCCACCAAGGCAGCGAATACCCGAAGGGACTTGCGGACACCGGCGGCGAACGCCGGCTTCACTACTGGCCACCCCACTCGACCGAGAGCGCCGAGGGGTGGAACCAGCCCTTCGCTCCACACGAAACGACTACGGCCATCGGGAAGGGCGAGCACTTCCATCGTTCCGGTCCCTCGCACCAGTGCTCCCGTGTGCATCACATCCACCCGATAAGGCGGCTCCCACCGCGTGATCGTCATCGTGTCCCAAAAGCCAATCGGACCGATTCCCGTCCACCCGGCAATCTCGGAATAGCGGCTGCGGCCATCTCCGTGGCGTACCTCGACCCGCGTTCCCATCATCCATTCGTCTTGTCGAGACCATTGCGTGAACGCATCGAAAACCGATTCCACCGGAGCGTTCACGATGACGTCGAGGGAGAGATGAGCGGTCATCGTTGGCGATCGTTCGTGCGCAAGGACTCGATCTCTGCTTGCAGCTGCGCGATCGTGCTGTCGACCTCGTCCATTCGATAGCCTCGAAGGACGACGTCGAAGGCCGGGTCGTCATCTCGGGTATCCGGCTTCAGATCGCTCCCAGCATCGGGAAGCCAGACCTCGAATTTGCCGACGACAAACCATGCGATGGCCGCCACAACAGCGGCACCGATCAGGAAGAAGACCACGCCCACGTCGTTATTCCATCACGGAATCGGCGGACGGCAACTACGGTGCCGTCAGGGCCTCAATCGCGTGGTCGACGGTGGCGACCCACCTCACGCGGGTCAGACTGTCCCGGCTCACGAAACCCCCATCAATCCACGCGTCCACCTGCGCTCGAAGCAAGGCGAAGTCGCCCCACGGATCCAAAGCGACGACCGGCTTGTCGTGCATGGCCAAGGCTCCTGCTGTCCACACCTCCATGAGTTCTTCCAAGGTGCCGATTCCCCCAGGCAAGGCCAGGAAGGCGTCCGAGCGCTCATCCATGATGCCTTTGCGCTCCCGCATGTTCTGCGTCACGACGAGTTCGTCGGCATCGAGATCGGCCACTTCTCGCCCCCGCAGCGCCTCCGGAATCACCCCGACTGTGTGACCGCCTGCTGCACGCGTTGCCCGAGCGAGCCGGCCCATCATGGACACAGACCCGCCACCTGAGACGCACGTCCAGCCTCGTGACCCGAGAGCCGCACCGACATCGTCGGCCAACGTCAGATACCGAGGCGCAATGAGCTCACTAGAAGAGCAGAAGACGCATACCGATCGGGGCACGGCGCGCACCTAGAAGTTCTCGGCCGTGTCGAGCCAGGCACTCACCTTGGCGTAGACCTGATGGATCTCGCTGACGTCCACATGCTCATCGACCGAGTGCGCGATCGTCGGATCACCCGGACCGAAGTTCACCGCGGGCGTCCCCAACGCAGAGAACCGCGCCACATCCGTCCACCCATATTTCGGTTCGACTGTCCCGCCCATCGCGTCGACGAACGATGCAACGATCGTCCGGTCCAGCCCTGGACGCGCACCCGGTGCTTCGTCGACCACCGTGACTTCGAACCCGTCAAACACTTCGCGAAGGTGGTCGATCGCGGTGGCAACGGACAAATCGGGGGCGAAGCGGTAGTTGACGGTGACGATACATTCGTCGGGAATGACGTTGCCCGCGACACCTCCGCGAATTCCGACGGCGTTCAATCCCTCCCGGTATCGAAGGCCGTCCACCGTGGGTTCTCGCGGCACATAGCCGTTCAATCGGTCGAGAATCTCACCGGCACTGTGCACCGCATTGCTTCCTTGCCANGAGCGCGCGCTGTGGGCGCGTTCCCCTGGAACTCGCACGTCCACCCGGATCGTCCCCTGACANCCGCCTTCCACGATGCTGTTGCTTGGCTCCATGACGATGGCGANGTCGGCTTCAACAACCGATGGCTCCTCCGCGACGAGGCGGGCCAAGCCATTGTGAACGGCCGCCACTTCCTCACAGTCGTAGAAGATGAAGCGAACACCGACCGAGGGCGTACGCATCTCGTAAGCGAGTTTCAACGCAACGGCCACTCCGCTCTTCATGTCACACGCGCCGAGTCCATACAGCCGTCCACCGTCGAGCCGGTGCGGCACGTTGCCCGCCGCCGGGACGGTATCGAGGTGTCCCGCGATGATGACNCGCGGTGCAAGGCCCCGCGTCTGAGCGATGATCGCGTTTCCCGAGCGATGGACCGATAGGTGGCCGCACTCCCCCAAGGCAGCTTCGACCAGATCGGCGATCTCCTGCTCGTGGTGAGACTCACTCGGAATATCCACCAGGGCGATGGCGATCTCGACGACGTCTGCGGAAAGGTCCAACGGCACGTGGATACGGTAGCCCGGTGAGCAATCCATCTGTCGTTGAGGAACTCGTCCCGGTCTCCGGTCCCGCGTCGGGCTTGGGTTTGGCGACCGTCGACGGGGACACCATCCTCGACGTCTGGTTTCCACGACCCAGCCTCGCAGCAGAGCCCATGGACGTCGCGTCGTTAGACGCAGGAACACGCAGCGACGAGCTCCGCGGGGTGCGAACCGTGGCAGTGCGCACCGTCATCGACGATCTGGCAGNGCCTCCCGTCGACGCGGCGGACGCCTACCTTCGACTCCATCTACTCTCCCATCGCCTCGTAGGCCCCCGCACCATCAACCTCGAGGGAATCTTCGGCACGCTGCCCTTGAACGCCTGGACCAACCTCGGCCCGGTCGAACCCACGCGTGTCAATGACGTGCACCTACGCGCGCGCTCGAAAGGCGTGCAGGTCACTGTGTTCGGCGTGGACAGGTTCCCGCGCATGGTCGATTACGTGATCCCCAGCGGCGTGCGGATCGCCGATGCCGACCGCGTGCGACTCGGAGCCCACGTTGCGGACGGGACCGTCGTCATGCACGAGGGCTTCATCAACTTCAACGCAGGAACACTCGGCACGTCCATGGTGGAGGGGCGCATCAGCGCCGGGGTGGTCGTCGGCGACGGATCCGACATCGGTGGAGGTGCATCCATCATGGGGACTCTGTCCGGTGGTGGCACCGAGGTGATCAGCATCGGTCGCGGGTGCCTGGTCGGCGCTAACGCCGGCGTAGGGATCTCTCTGGGAGACGATTGCGTCGTCGAGGCGGGTTGNTACATCACCGCGGGCTCCAAAGTCNTGCTGCCCGACGGGGCGGTCGCCAAGGCGCGCGAGTTGTCCGGTCACTCGAATGTTCTGTTCCGACGCAATTCGCAGTCCGGGGCCCTTGAGGTAGTGCAGCGCTCGGGGAGTTGGGGCGGACTCAATGCCGATCTGCACGACAACGACTAGTGCGTGTCAGGTTTGTGTAGTGAAGCCGGCGGATTGATTCNGTCGATTAACGCGAGGTAATCGGGGCGTAGTCGCGCAGAACCTCTCCCACGTANACCTGTCGAGGCCGGCCGATCTTGGTCGTCGGATCCTCNATCATCTCGCGCCACTGGGCGATCCATCCAGGGAGTCGGCCAAGCGCGAACAAGACGGTGAACATGCGGGTCGGGAAGCCCATCGCCTTGTAGATCAACCCCGTGTAAAAGTCGACATTCGGGTAGAGCTTCCGCTCGATGAAGAACTCGTCTGCAAGCGCCACCTCTTCGAGCCGGAGTGCGATGTCGAGAAGCGGATCGTCCACATTCATCTGCTCGAAGACTTCGTATGCCGTCTTCTTCACCACGGCCGCGCGTGGGTCGTAGTTCTTGTAGACGCGGTGACCAAAGCCCATCAACTTGCTTCCAGCTTCCCGATCCTTCACGGCGCGGATGAAGCGATTGACACCTCCGCCGGAGGCGTGAATGTTCTCGAGCATCTCCAGCACAGCCTGGTTAGCTCCTCCGTGCAGTGGACCGAAGAGAGCATTCACGCCAGCCGAGACGGATGCGAAGAGATTGGCGTGCGACGACCCGACGAGTCGCACCGTTGACGTCGAGCAGTTCTGCTCGTGGTCAGCATGCAAAATGAGCAATTGATCGAGTGCGCGNGAAATGATGGGGTTCGCTTCGTATTGTTCCGCCGGCACACCGAACGTCATNCGNANGAANTTGTCCTCGAAGCTGTAGGAGTTGTCCGGATACAAGAACGGTTGACCTACGGACTTCTTGTAGGCGTATGCAGCGATGGTCGGCAGTTTCGCCATCAAGCGAATGGTCGAAATGTGGACCTGCTCGGCATCGAACGGATCGAGTGAATCCTGATAGAAGGTAGAAAGAGCCGATACCGCGGACGACAACACGGCCATCGGATGCGCGTCGCGGGGGAATCCGTCGAAGAATCGCCGAAGGTCCTCATGCAGCATCGTGTGCTTGGTTATGGAGTCGGAGAACTCCGATAACTGGGCCGCNGTCGGTAGTTCGCCGTAGATCAGCAGGTACGACGTCTCCAGGAAGTTCGACTCCTCGGCGAGCTGTTCGATCGGGTAACCCCGGTAGCGAAGGATGCCGGCTTCTCCGTCGATGAAGGTGATGGACGACGAGCAGGACGCCGTATTGACGAAGCCGTGATCCAAGGTGACGTGATCGGTTTCCCGCAGGAGAGCCGAGATGTCGAGGCCGGATTCCCCGACTGTCGACGGTACGACCGGAAGCGGCACCTCTCCGTTGGGGTGCTGAACCGAGTAATCAGACACGCAAACCTCCTGCGGACAGGCTACCCACGCGCNCCACCGGCTCACAGCGGGGTGGCATAGACACTTCTGTGATCCGCCTCACGACGGCAACTCGTCAACCGACGAGTCGTGACACCGCGGCATTCACCCGCTCATCGGTCGCAGTGAGAGCGATTCGCACATGGTCGTCGTCACCGTAGAACTCACCGGGAGTGACCAAGATCCCCCGTTCGGCGAACCAGCGAGTGGTCTCCCACGAGTCGCGACCCGACGTCGCCCATAAGTACAAACCCGCAACGCTGTGGTCGATCGANAAGCNNGNANATTCCAACGCTTGNCGCANATNGNCTCGTCGNGTCCGGTAGCGATCTCGCTGCACNTGCACATGTTCGTNNTCGNTGTAGGCNGCAATGGCAGCTCGCTGAATCGGCCCCGGAACCATCATCCCGAGGTGTTTGCGAACCGACAGCAGGTCGTCGANGANGCGNNGGTCTCCNGCNACGAATCCGAAGCGGTAACCCGCCATCGACGANCGCTTGGACAGCGAATGCACGGCCAGCACNTNGGAGAGNTCGCCGCCATTGACGCGTGGATCGAGCACNGAGACCGGCTCTTGCTCCCACCCCAGNTCGAGNTAGCACTCGTCACTCACCACNACGANGTCTCGCTCCCGTGCCCACGNGACGATCTGTGAAAGTCGCTCNANCGAGAGCACCGCGCCGGTCGGGTTACCGGGGCTGTTCAACCACACCATCGATGCGTCATCGACACTTTCGACGTCATCGGTGGCCACTACTCGCGCGCCGGCAACCGTGGCGCCGACGGCGTACGTCGGGTACGCCACCTCAGGAATGACGACGGTGTCGGAGAGGCCGATGTTCAAGCCGGTCGGCAGCCACGCGACTATCTCTTTCGATCCGATCGTGGGGAGAAAACCCACATCGGTGGCCCCGGTACGGCGCGACAGCCATTGCGTGCAGGCGTCTCGCAACTCCGGCACCCCAGCCGTCGTGGGGTAGCCCGGAGCATCCGACGCTTCACACAATGCGCGCTGGACGACGTCCGGTGTGGGGTCGACGGGGGTGCCCACCGACAGGTCAACAACGCCGTCGGGGTGCTCCCGAGCACGCTCCGCAATCGGAGCGAGCGTGTCCCAGGGGAAAGCTGGTAACCGGAGCGTCATCCGGTCACCGCCAAATCAGGCGTCTTCTTTGGACGGGACATTCGCGAGCAACGGAGCGTCGAACGACTGTCCACCGAGCTTGGCCGCCCCACCCGGAGAGCCCAGGTCCGAGAAGAATTCTGCGTTGGCCGCCGTGTAGTCCGACCACTCGTCGGGGACATCGTCTTCATAGAAGATGGCCTCGACCGGGCATACGGGTTCGCATGCGCCACAGTCCACACACTCATCCGGCTGGATGTACAGCATCCGATCGCCCTCATAAATGCAATCGACGGGACATTCTTCGATACACGACTTGTCTTTGACATCCACACACGGGAATGCGATGACGTAGGTCACCTGAGGCCTCCGGTTCGAAACGTTGGTGCCCGGAACTCCCCGACACCGGGGCCAACGCTACACACCTCAGAGGAGGATCGCCGCTCACGGCCCGACGGACGTTTCGCCGATTCCATCAATCTCCCGACAGGCCGCTCCTTAGCGATCCGGCCATGCTCTGCCGAGGGGCGCCCAGCCACCTAGGGTGACGTCCGTGAGGCTCTACGACACGCGCACGCGGACGGTCGAAACGATCACCCCCCAGCGCGAGCGTCACCTCACCCTGTATGCGTGCGGCCCCACGGTGTACCGCGACGCCCACGTGGGCAACATGCGGACGTTCCTGCTGACGGACCTCATCGCCCGGCTCGCGCGACTGCACGGCTGGCACACCACGGTGGTTCAAAACATCACAGACGTGGGACATATGGCCGACGACACCGGCCTCGGAGGTGTCGACGAGGGCCAAGGGGATGGCGAAGATCGAATTCTGCGTCAGGCTGAGCATGAGGGCCGAGGAGCCCTCGCGGTGGCCCGCCACTACGAAGACGCCTTTCATCGGGACCTTGCCGCCCTCAACATCCACCCGGCCGACCATTACCCCCGCGCGAGCGAATCGATAGACGACATGATCACCTTGATCGCAGCACTCGTCGATCGCGGACACGCGTACGTCGGTGGCGACGGTTCGGTCTTCTTCGACGCCCGCTCCGTCGCTGACTACGGCGCTCTCAGCGGAAATCGTCTCGATGAACTGCGGCCAGGACACAAATTCGACGCCGACATCGATTCCACCAAGCGCTTCCACGCCGACTGGGCCTTGTGGAAGAAGGCACCGGAAACTCGAACGCAGTTGGTGTGGGACACACCCTGGGGAGTCGGTTTTCCCGGCTGGCATACCGAATGCAGTGCCATGAGCATCAAGCTGCTCGGCACGTCAATCGACGTGCATACCGGCGGTATCGATCTGCGTTTCCCCCACCACGAGGACGAACGGGCGCAGAGCAATTCGGTGACGGGAACCGACGTCGTTCGCCACTGGGTGCACGCCGAACATCTGCTTTTCGACGGACGCAAGATGAGCAAGTCGGCCGGCAATGTCGTGCTCGTGGACCACGTCGCCGATCGCGGCATGGACCCCCTCGCGCTGCGTCTGGCTTTCCTCCAGCACCGCTACCGACAGCAAATGAATCTGACCTGGGCGGTCATCAAGGGTGCACAAACGACCCTGGATCGTTGGCGAAAGAACGTGGCTGCGTGGGCGACCTCACCGTCTCAACCCATCCCCGATGAGCTTCAGCAGGAGTTTCTGTCGGCTGCCGACGACGATCTCGACACACCGCGCGCGCTTCAGGTCTTGCGAGCCGTGGAGCGGGACAGCGATCTCACCGACGGAGCGCGCTTTGAATTCTTCGCCTGGGCGGATCGACTCCTCGGATTAGATGTCGTCCGCCGAGTGGGGCAGGCCACGGAAGCAGACTCCCTACCCGACGACATTCTCGCCTTGGCCGCTGAACGCCAGGAGGCACGAGCGCAACGCGATTTTGCCACCAGCGATCGCCTCCGAGACGAACTCGCCGCCCGCGGGTTCACCGTGACCGACACAGCCGACGGGCAGGTTATTGATCGCAGCGATGCCTAGTTCGCGTCAGCCGACGTCGATTTCCTCGGCTGGAACGTTCTCGAACGTTCCGTCGTCAGGCGGTGGGGGAGCATCATCACTCCCCTCCGGCGTGTCCCCTGTCGGTGCATTTCCCGCCGGTGACTCATTCGGGTTCTCTTCGTCGGTCTTGTCCTTGTCTTTGTCCTTCTTCGGCTTCTTGCCGCAGATGACCTTCGGGGATGCCTTGTAGATGGTCTTGATTGTCTCTCGCTTGACCTCTTCGCCACTTTGGTAAAAGACCCGGTCCACGTTGATATGAAAGCCTGGACTTCCTGGTTGCGGAGTGCAGAAATTGCTATTCCTATAAACTTTCTTGGCTTTCTTCACCTTGGTTCGAGGTCCGAATTCTGCCTTTACTCGGTCGTAGGTGCGCGTTCCCCAGAATTCAACGGTCATCGACGTATCGGTCATTTCGGTCGATATGTAAACGGGATAGGGGGAATCATTTCGGAACTGCATGTCAAAGTTACCCCAGGCCACAGTCGCCTCAAGGCCTTGTATGTAGCGTGAAATGTAGACGCTATGGGCCCGCGTGAAGACTCTCTCCATTCCTGCAAAGAAAGCAGCTGTCCACACCGCGGTTGTTGCCGCTGAGACACCTCCACCCAACGCCTCAACGAAGATTCCCCCTGGCCCAATGATGGCTCCATGGGTGTACCCATTTTTCTTTGTGCGTTCAAGAATGGTGTCGTTCATAGAAAACACCTCTCCGGGCATCAGGACTGTTCCATCCACATATTCGGCTGCCTGGCCGATGTTGGTTACCCGATACGGCGCATAAAGGAACTTTTGGGTGAAACTTGAGAGTTGCTCCTTGATGCCGAGGGCCTCCGCATCAGCTGTGGTG
This sequence comes from Micrococcales bacterium, assembly GCA_002728915.1. Taxonomy (GTDB): domain Bacteria; phylum Actinomycetota; class Actinomycetes; order S36-B12; family S36-B12; genus S36-B12. The sequence goes on along the minus strand of PBWE01000004.1, from coordinate 7,264 downwards.
AAATCTGCGGGGACCTGGCCTTCAGTTACCACCACCTCCCTCTTTTGCCCTTCAGTCACTTCTTGCGATAGAACACGCATCACAGCTTGCGCTAAGGCAGCTTCGTTAACTCCCCCGCCAGCCCTACTCGGCACGATTTGAATAGATCCGTCTTCTCTCACCTTGAATCTGGCATTTCTGGGCTTCTCAGAACCCTGCAAGTCTTCAGAAACGGCTTCGTACAGCACGGTCGCGTCCAGGGAAGGCACATACTCACCATTGACAACACCGAAGCTAAGAGCGTCCCCAATCACTGCTGCCGGGATAGTTGCAACGGCCGAACCCGCCGCTACCTTCACCGGCCCTGATACCGCCGAGAGCGCCAAGGCATTGGCAGCCTCGGCACTGGCGACACTCACAGTCGGCTCTTCGACAATGACCGGCACATCGACTTTCGCTCGCGGCTCGGTAACTAAGGACCTGATTGAATTCGTCAACTCCTCAACATCGACCGTCTTGCCTTGACGACCGGGGGAATAGTCGACTGATTTCCCATTCACCGATAGCGAAGATTCCACCGGGGTGGTCGTCAGCAATCGCTCAAAAACCGCAATCTGACGGACCATTTTCTCTTCATCGACGATGACGACGGGTTCGACATTCGTTCTGTCGGTTCCAAGAAGATCCGCTATCCACTGGAAGCGCCCCGCCAACAGGGGATCAACCGTCTTTTCGGCATTTACCCACACTCCAGCCTGCCGAGGCTTGACGACGATTTGCTGCCCGTCCTCCTCAAATTCCAACGGCCTGGCAGCAGGCTTCGCGATGCGATCGCGCACAACAGCTATCGCCTCGTCACGAGAAAGACCTCCGACGTCTACCCCGTCGACGTAGGTTTTTGCAGGGACCGAAGGAGAACTGACGGCACTCAGGATTGCAAAAACCGCTGCTCCAACACCGATGATCAGCACCGATATACGCAAAACTAACCATTGCCTCTTGGACGGGCGCCACTGACGGCGATGCGACTCCGACACGGACCCCTCATCTCCCCTCAGCCACCAGCCGCTAACCGGTCCGGCGAGCCGGACATAGCGACCGAGGACCAGAGTGATGGTAAGCACAAAGGCCCCTACATTCAAAACCGCCCCGGTCGTCACGACGTTTGGATGTGCCGCAAGTGCCGCAAGTGCCGCCGCTCAACCTCACGCTTTCAGGCTCACCGACTACGAGGGACGAAGTGGTCGAGTTGGCAGCGTAGCCGCCGCTGACCCGAGGATCGCACCACCAAGCAGGTACGCCCACTGCCGGGCACCACTACTGACCGCAATGTCTCCACCGGCTGTTTCGCTGGCGAGAAAAATCGTCACGACGATCCAGCCAGCCAGAACGAGCCAGGCCGCCGCACGTGAGGACGACCCCAACGCGACGCCCCGAATCGACGCAATCAAGACCCCGAGAACGATGAGTACACCCCAAGGAATGACGAGGTACCGGTCGGAGAAGATCAGGATTGATCGATGCGCCTGAACGAAGGCACCGAGCAGACCAATCAGCAGACCGATTCCGAGCCCACCGAGCAGCGGTGCGGCCTTGCGGACAACTGTCACTCGCCAATCCCGGCGAAAAGGTCCGTCTCTCGACCCTCGCGAGTGTCCGGCACCGGCGTACCTCGCACGAGGCGAAAGTACTCCGTACCCATCGCCTGGGACCCGAGGTTGTTGGACAGCGCGAAGAAGCCGCCGTCGACCGTCACCTGGGTCTTGTGAGCCGCCAACGCCGTCATTTTCGTATCGAGGAATTCGGTCGCATCGACGGCAGTCGTGATCAGTTCGTCATCGCAGGCGAACGGAAGGTCATCGGGATCCATTGCGGCGAACTCGTTGTCGGAATCGACCTCACGAAGCATCATGATTCCTTCTCGGATGACGCTGCGCGGGAACGCCGTCCAGTAGACCTTCGACACGCCCCACGCCGGCCCGAGATCAGACCGGAACGACGGCGACTCCGCCAACGCCACGGCGTAGTGCGTCACGCGGTGAGCCTGGATGTGATCGGGGTGCCCGTAGCCTCCGAAATCGTCGTACGTCACGACAACCTGCGGCCGTATCTCGCGAATCACCTGCACCAGATCGCAGGCAGCGGCGAGAAGATCTGCCCGCCAAAAGCAGTCATCGCGATCGTTACTCGGTACACCCATCATCCCCGAGTCGCGGTACTTGCCCGCTTCCCCGAGGAAACGATGATCACTCACGCCGAGGATCGCCATCGCGTCTGCTAACTCACCAATGCGATGCTCACCGAGAGTGTCGTCTTGGTCAGCCGCGAGGTGCTGCAGGTCGGCGACGAGCACTTCGCCTTCTTCTCCGAGCGTGCACGTCACCAGCGTTACCTGCACACCCTCGGTCACGTACTTGGCCATGACCGCTCCCGTTCCGATCGTCTCGTCATCGGGATGCGCATGGACGAGAAGAAGTCGGCGGTCGGGCATCGTCATACCGCCAGGCTACTTGCGCGGACGTGGCTCCTCACTCTCCCATTGCCTCGGGCACGATAGGGCGATGACCGAACCGGACGACGGGGCGCACGCCAAGGCGCTATCCGATGAGACCGTCACGAGTTTTCCGCGACAACGGGCCATAACCCGCGGATTTCGGCTCGGTGCCCCGCGAAGCGTTCGGATCGCCCGGCGTCCGAATGGACAGGCGCGCGTGTTCTTCATCCGAAGCCGTGATGGGCGCACAGCAACCGGCGACCTGTGGGTGGCCGACCAGGGCGACGGCTGGCAGGAACGACTGCTCGTCGACGGTGCATCACGGCGAACCGACGGTGAACTGCCGGCCGCTGAATTCGCCCGACGCGAGCGGCTCCGGGAAGTAACCGCCGGAATCACCACCTACTCACTCGACCGCACCGGATCTACCGCCGCATTCGCAGTAGACGGCACTCCCTACGTGGTGAATGTGGACGAGGAATCTATTCACACCGTCGCTCACCCAGGACCCGTCGTCGATCCGCAGATCAGCCCGGATGGCGCACACGTGGCCTTCGTTCACGATCGCCGCGTCTGGTGCGCGAACATCACCAGCGACCACGCCTCACCGCTGACACCGGTGGAAGACGAGCCCATCACCTGGGGGTTGGCAGACTTCATCGCCGCTGAGGAACTGGAACGACACCGCGGGATGTGGTGGATGCCTGATTCAACGCGACTCATCGTTGAGCGCGTCGATGAATCCGACGTCGAGACTCGATGGATCTTCGACCCCGCCCAACCGGAGCGCGAACCTGTGCCGCACCGGTACCCGTCGGCGGGGACACCCAACGCGAGCATCTCTCTCCACCTCGTTGCGTTGGACGGAACCATCCAAGGAGCGTCGTGGGATACCGACACGTACTGCTACCTCGCGAGCGTCCACGTCGATCCCGGACACACTCCCGTCATCTCTGTTCTCGACCGCACGCAGCAGCGCCAACAAGTTCTCGCGTTGGTGGACGACGCCTGGATGACCCGCACTGAGAACGAGCAGGATCCGTGGATCACCGTGATCCCCGGATCCCCGACCCTGGATCGATCGGGTTCACTGATCGAGGTTCTCGATCGACAGGGCAACTTCCGCGCCTGCAGGGACGGAGAGCCCTTCTCTCCCGAGGGTTGGAATGTGGAAGCAATTCTCGACGTCGGAGTCGATCACATCGCCGTCGTAGCGGCCGTGGCACCGGAGACCCGAGTGCTCGCGAGACTTGGATTCTCCGGTGCCGTCGACGTCATCTCCGACCCCGAGCACTGGTCCGCCGGGGTCGTCGAGGGCGACGTCAGCGTCGTTGCTTCCACGAATACATCGTTGACCTCGTCCACGATGCGGATCATCGACTCCCGCGGCTTTGTCACCATTGCCTCGCACGCCGAGCAGCCGGTTGTCACCGCAAGGCCGCACCTTCTTCGCGTCGGGGTCCGAGATCTCAGCGCCGCGGTTCTTCTCCCGCAGCAGCACGAGCCTGGCGCGCGTTGGCCCATCATCTGCAGTCCCTATGGGGGGCCGCACGCCCAACGTGTGATCGCCGCCGGCGGTGCCTATCTCACCGAGCAGTGGCTCGCCGACCAAGGGTTTGCCGTGGTCGTTATCGATGGCCGAGGGACTCCCGGGCGCGGCCCCGACTGGGAGTACGCGGTGCACCACGACCTCGCCGGCCCGGTGCTCGAGGATCAAGTCGACGCTCTACTCGCCATCGCGAATTCCCACGACGCACTCGACTTTTCTCGCGTTGGTATTCGGGGTTGGTCGTTTGGCGGCTATCTCGCCGCGCTCGCGGTGCTCGATCGTCCCGATGTCTTCCATGCCGCGGTCGCCGGAGCTCCGGTGACTGACTGGCGGCTCTACGACACGGCATACACCGAGCGGTACCTGGGGAACCCCTCGACTCACGACTCCCCGTACGAGCGGACCTCGCTCCTGTCTCGCGCCGCGGCCCTCACTCGTCCCTTGCTGCTCATTCATGGCCTCGCGGACGACAATGTGCTCGCCGCCCACACACTGCAACTCTCTCGTGCGCTGCTCGAAGCGGGGCGGCCTCACAATGTCCTTCCCCTCAGTGGTGTCACCCATATGACGCCGCAAGAGGTTGTCGCCGAGAATCTCCTGTGGACCGAAGTCGACTTCTTCACCAAGCATCTCGGTTGATCATCACTACTTTCGTTTGCGCCCGGCCTTCACTCGCTCGGTAACGTCCAGCAAGACCTTCCGCATTCTCACCGCCGACGGAGTCACTTCCACGCATTCGTCTTCACGGCAGAACTCCAGTGCCTGCTCAAGCGATAACTCCCGGTGCGGGATCAGTGGCACGAGAACCTCACCGGTGCTCGACCGCATGTTCGTGAGCTTCTTCTCTTTCGTCGGGTTAACATCCAGATCATCCGATCGGGAGTTCTCGCCGACGATCATCCCCTCATACACCTCGGTCCCGGGTCCGACGAACATCGTTCCGCGCTCTTGGAGGTTGGCGAGAGCAAATCCCGTGGTGCTTCCGCTCCTATCGGCGACGAGAGAACCCGTCGGCCGGGTGCGAAGTTCGCCGTGCCACGGCTCATAGCGATCGAATACGTGGTGCAGCAATCCGGTGCCGCGGGTCTCGGTGAGGAATTCCGTGCGGAAACCGATCAGCCCCCGAGCCGGCACCAGGTAGTCCATGCGGACCCAACCGGATCCGTGATTCACCATCTGCTCAAGGCGACCTTTGCGAAGCGCCATCAGTTGCGTCACCACCCCGAGGTAGTCCTCCGGAACATCCACGGTGAGACGCTCGACGGGTTCGTGCATGGCACCGTCGATCGTTCGCGTCACCACCTGAGGTTTCCCGACGGTGATTTCGAAGCCTTCTCGGCGCATCAACTCCACGAGGATCGCCAGTTGCAGTTCTCCTCGGCCCTGCACCTCCCATGTGTCCGGGCGTTCGGTCGGCAACACCCGAATCGACACATTGCCGATCGTTTCCGCTTCCAGTCGGCTCTTGACCATCGGTGCGGTCAGCTTGGATCCACCACTTCGGCCTGCCAGCGGTGACGTGTTGATGCCGATAGTCATCGAAATCGATGGCTCGTCCACCGTGATGACGGGGAGCTGCCGTGGATCGTCCGGGTCGGAGAGTGTTTCACCGATGGTGATCTCGGGGATGCCTGCGACCGCGATGATGTCACCGGCGGACGCACTCTCGACGGGAACTCGCTCCAGCGCCTCCGTCATGAGCAGTTCGACGACTTTGGCGCCATCGACACTCCCGTCCGATCGAATCCACGCAACCTGCTGACCCTTGCGAATGCTGCCCTCGTGCACGCGACACAGAGCAAGCCGTCCGAGATAGGGCGACGCATCAAGATTGGTGACATGGGCTTGCAGTGGCGCTCCCTCGACAAAGGTCGGTGACGGGATGGTCGCGAGCAATGTTGCAAAGAGCGGCTCGAGGTTGTCGGAATCAGGCTGTTCGCCGTCGTTGGGCATCGTCGTGGATGCCTGGCCGGAGATGGCGCTGGTATAGATGATCGGAAAATCGATCTGGGAGTCATCGGCGTCAAGGTCGAGGAACAACTCGTAGACCTCGTCGACCACTTCTTCGATACGCGCGTCATTGCGGTCCACCTTGTTGATAACCAGCACCACCGGCAAACGCTTGGACAATGCCTTGCGCAACACGAAACGAGTTTGGGGAAGCGGACCTTCGGATGCATCAACAAGCAACACCACACCGTCGACCATTTCCAGGCCACGCTCGACTTCGCCACCGAAGTCCGCGTGCCCGGGCGTATCGATGATGTTGAAGACCACGCCACCATCGGGAGCTGACGGTCCCCCGTACCGAACTGAGGTGTTCTTGGCCAGGATCGTGATGCCCTTTTCTCGCTCCAGATCCATCGAATCCATCACGCGCTCGGCGACGTCCTGGTTCTCACGGAAGGCACCGGACTGCCACAGCATCGCGTCGACCAGCGTCGTCTTTCCGTGATCGACGTGGGCGATGATGGCGATATTGCGCAAGTCGTCTCTGAAGGGCACTCGCGAACACTAGACGCAGGTCCCGTGGCATTCTCGGGGCGTGCTGCACATACTCGCCCGGCTGGCTCTCGGAGTGGTCCTCGTCGGCGCCGGAATCAGTCACTTCACCAACGCGGAATCGTTCCTCGCTCAAGTGCCATCGTGGCTACCGGCTCCCGATGCCGTTGTTGCGATCTCCGGGGTCATCGAGGTGATGCTGGGAGTTGCCCTTCTCGCCGCACCGCGGCGCTTCCAACCTGTGCTCGGTTGGGTGGTCGCCGCGTTCTTCGTTCTGATCTTCCCGGGCAACATCTCGCACTTCGTGAGCGGAACTCCCGGCTTCGGCCTTGACTCAGACGCGGCCCGCTTCATCCGCCTGTTGTTCCAGCCAGTCCTGGTCGTGTGGGCGCTGTGGTGCACCGACGCCTGGTCGAACTGGCGTCGACGCTCGAGGCCTACACGTTGAAGCGGAATTCCACCACGTCGCCGTCGGCCATCACGTAGTCCTTGCCCTCCATCCGGACCTTGCCTCGCGCCTTGGCCTCCGCCATGGATCCTGCATCCAGCAATTCGTCGTAGGAGACCACCTCAGCCTTGATGAAACCTTTCTGAAAGTCCGTGTGAATGACGCCGGCGGCTTCGGGAGCCGTGGCATCCCGAGGAATGGTCCACGCGCGAGCTTCCTTCGGACCTGCCGTGAGGTATGTCTGCAAGCCGAGGGTTGCGAATCCCACCCGCGCGAGGGCATCGAGACCTGA
>PBWE01000028.1 GCA_002728915.1 Micrococcales bacterium | reverse complement strand
CCGATGGTCGCCCTCGCCGGTTACACCAACGCCGGGAAGTCCAGCTTGTTGAACCGGTTGACGGGATCGGGTGTGTTGGTGGACGACTCGCTGTTCGCCACCCTCGATCCGACGGTGCGCAAAGTCCGGACGCCGGCAGGTCGTGACATCACGATGTCCGACACCGTCGGTTTCGTGCGTCATCTCCCGCACGAACTCGTGGAGGCATTCCGCTCGACCCTCGAGGAGATTCGCGACGCTGATGTCATCGTCCATGTTGTCGATGGGTCCGACGACGTACCGAGGGAGCAAATCGCCGCGGTCCGGGAGGTGCTCTCGGAGATCGATGCGGGGGACGTGCCGGAGATCATCGCGATCAACAAGGCCGACGTCGCGGACGAGAACGTCACCGCGGAGGTATTGCGCCACGAGCCGCACGCGGTTCTCGTTTCCGCGCGCAGTGGCGTGGGCATCGGTGAATTGCTCGCTGCGATCGACGCAGACCTGCCCCGCACTTTGGTGGACGTGGATGTCGTCGTGCCCTACGAACGCGGAGATCTGTTAGCCCGGGTGTACCGGGAGGGCGATGTGGTCTCGGTAGATCACGAAGAGCACGGCTCCCACCTGAAAGCCAGGGTCGCCGAGGATCTTGCTCGCGAACTCGATTCGGTCGCCGCGGGCTAGCGTGACCGATCGTGCGATGAGTGATTCGGTGTCGACGAGCCTGGAGGCGATCGTCGAGTCGATGGGTGGCCAGTCCCGAGTCGGTCAGCGTGAGATGGCCGAGGCGGTGATGGAGGCCTTTTCCGCCGGCGACAACGTCGTCGTACAGGCAGGCACCGGGACGGGTAAATCCCTCGCCTACCTCGTGCCCGTGGCACGGATGGCCCGCGAGAAGGGCCCAGTGGTGATCGCGACCGCGACCCTTGCTCTGCAGCGGCAACTGATCGAGCGGGAATTGCCCCGCCTGGCCGAGGCAGGCGGGGACGTTTCCTGGGCGGTGTTGAAGGGGCGTCAGAACTATCTGTGCCGGCAACGAATGGGCGAGGCCGACGGTCAAGAGTCGCTGATCTCGCANGAGCAGATCGGCTCTCGGGCCCGGGGATCGCTAGAAGAGCAAGCGGCGATGGTTCATGAGTGGGCGGGACACACCCAGACCGGTGACAGAGATGACCTCGATGCCGAGATCGACTCTCGAGTGTGGCGAGCCGTATCCGTGTCGTCGGCAGAGTGCGTGGGCGAGAGCCGGTGCGCGTTNGGTGACGANTGNTTNTCGGCCCAGGCNCGGGCTCGNGCGATGGAGGCNGACATCGTCGTGACGAATCACGCNNTGCTCGCGATCGACGCCATCGAAGGCGTTCCGGTGTTGCCCGATCGATCGGCCCTCGTAGTCGACGAAGCACACGAGTTGGTCGATCGGATCACCAGCGCCGTCACCGGCGAGTTGTCGGTTTCCGGCCTCGAGCGATTGGTCGGCGAAGCCGCTCGGGTGAGTGACGATGAGGGCTCGCTGGCTGANGCGGTCGACGATNTGGCGATNGCTCTNGATGAGCTCGCGGAAGCGGATNCGGCNACCTCGGGNCGGATCACCGCGTGGACGCCGNCTTTGTCTTTGGCCCTTGCGCGGATTCGGGACTCNACGCGGGCATTGGCGTCGGCNNTGNCNGCCGATCTATCCGCNGATTTGTCCGCNACGCCGGCCGCAACCANCCAGGNGAGCACCGATGCGGCCGCCCTCCAGCGAGTCCGGGCCGGTGNCGAGGATATTTTCGCCGTGACGGGTCGACTCCTCGCGCTCGCGAATTCTGATGTTGTGTGGTGGTCGCAGGACAGTGGTCGGGGGCCGGTTCTGCGCATCGCACCCTTAAGCGTCGGCGAGGCTCTTGCCGAGTCGTTGTATCCGGAGCAACCGGTGGTNCTGACGAGNGCCACCCTGAAAGCCGGTGGTTCATTCNCCCCGACCCTGACGGCACTCGGNCTCGCACCGGACACGACGTGCCTCGATGTCGGTTCCGGATTCGATTACGCGCAGCAGGGAATCTTGTACGTGGCGGGCCACGTGCCACCGCCCAATCGCGAGGGTGCATCGATGGAAGCACTCGACGAACTCGCGGACCTCATCGAAGCCGCGGGCGGGCGGACCTTGGCGTTGTTCTCGAGTTGGAACGGTGTCGATCGGGCAGCGGACTACCTGCGTGTCCGGTGGGGCTCGCGACTGGACTCTGGTGATCTCGGGCCCCTGCTGGTCCAACGCCGCGGAGAGTCGGTCGCGCCGGTGGTGCAACGTTTCACGAGCGAGCCCCAAAGCGTGTTGGTGGGAACGGTCGCCCTGTGGCAGGGCATCGACGTACCGGGAAACGCGTTAGTGCTAGTGACGATCGACCGGATTCCGTTTCCTCGGCCCGATGACCCGGTGATGAGCGCGCGGCAAGCCGCGGTTGATGCTGAGGGTCGCTCCGGCTTTCGCGAGGTAGCGCTGACCCGGGCGGCTTTGCTGTTGGCTCAGGGGGCGGGTCGACTCATTCGCTCAGAATCTGATCGAGGCGTGGTAGCAGTTCTCGATTCGCGCATGGCGACGGCCGGATATGGGGGAGCGTTGCGTGCGTCCCTGCCACCGTTGTGGTTCACCACGGACGGGTCGGTCGTTCGACAGGCCCTGGTGAGGCTCAGAGATGACGGCTGAGTCTGAGCGTCTTACGAGAGAAAGAAATCTCAGCGAATCCGTCGAAGGACGCTGACGACCTTCCCGAGAACGGTGGCATTGTCACCGAGGATCGGCTCGTAGGCCGGGTTGTGCGGCATGAGCCACACGTGACCNTCGCGCCGCTTGAAGGTCTTGACGGTGGCNTCNCCGTCGATCATCGCAGCGACGATATCCCCGTTGTCACACGTCGGTTGGCTGCGAACAACAACGAAGTCCCCGTCGCAAATGGCCGCGTCAACCATCGAGTCGCCGACCACCGTGAGCATGAACAGCTCGCCGTCGCCGACAAGATCCCGGGGCAGGGGCATGACGTCTTCGGTGTGCTGCTCGGCGAGGATGGGCCCGCCCGCGGCGATACGACCGACCAGAGGCACCGATACGGCGCTGCCAGGCGCCTGCGACTCGATGTGCGTCACGTCCGCCGTGGAGGAGCCGGTGGGTGTGCCCGCTGGACGCGCCACGACGAGTGCGCGAGGCCGGTGGGGGTCGCGACGCAGATAGCCCAATTCTTCGAGCGTCTTGAGTTGGTGGGCCACCGAACTCGGGGAGGTCAGGCCGACACCGTGCCCAATTTCGCGGACGCTCGGCGGATATCCCCGGTCCGCCATGGTGTCCTCAATCACCCGCAGGATGGCCTGCTGCCGGGGTGTGAGGCCNGCACCGTCAGGCTCGCCGTCGGGAAGTTCGCTGACTGTCGATGCCATGGGCCCTCCTGGGCTAGCCAAGGCGTGGGTGTCAGACCCCCACGCCATCCTGCACGTGTGTTCGAAAACTACGGCAGCCACGACACGAAATCAAACACCTGTTCGATAAATGCAGGGTGTGTCGGGCGGAGCATGGTAGAAAACGAACATGTGTTCGATCGTACAGACGTTCGAAAGAGAATTCGGCTCTAGGAAAGGTACAGCGATGGATACGCGGACTTCCCCCCGAGGCACTCGGTCACGTGATGACAGGCATCGAGTCAGGAGGAGCGATCCAGCATTGCGGCTGACCAGGCGAGGTCGGCTGGTCGCCTTCTCAGCGTCCGTAGCGGCCTTGGGTGCGATTGTTATCGGGGCCGGTCAGGTGGCCGGCGCGTCAGGGTCTGATTCGCAGGCGTCGAACTCGCCGGCTGAGCAGGTCGTGGTGGTCCAGGCGGGCGAAACGCTGTGGGGGATAGCCCGCGAGGTGGCCCCTGGCAGCGATCCGCGGGGAGTGGTTCGGCAGATTCGTCAAATGAATGACCTCGGCACAACACCTGTGGTGCCGGGCCAGTCCATCGTCGTCCCCGTCCTCGGGTGATACTAGGCGGGTGCCTCGTCGCCTTGTGGTCATCCTGACCACTGCCGTTGTTTGCCTGGCCGGTCAGCAGGGGAGCCTGGCGGCCGCAGATGAGCCGGGTCCGCGCAAGGACCCGCAATGGTCCACCGGGGGAGACGCCCGGGCGTGCAGTGGGCCTATCTGGCCCAACTCTCTGAATACGACGCCTGGACCGGGTCAAGGGCGCCGGGTGCTGGTGATCGGTGATTCGTTGACCCGTAATGGGCGAAAGCCGTTGAAGCGGGCGCTACGTGAGGATGGATGGACCCCCACGGTGCGTTGCTTCGGAGGGAAGCGGCTGGATTGGGCGATCGCGCAAGCCAAGCGTGCGAAGGAACTTGATCAACTTCCGGCGACAGTGGTGGTCGCCATCGGAACCAATGACATGCGGTGGATCGATCGAGGAACAACCGCATCTCGAATGAAGGAGCTCCTGCGGGTGCTCGGACCCAGGCGCACGGTGATGTGGGTGGATACCTACGCCAGCGGTGGTGATCGCTTCACGCGAGAAAAGGAGCGGTGGTTCAACCGGCAGGTCAAGCAGCTTGCGGCGGACAGCAACAATCTGCATCACATTCGCTGGGGCTCCTGGGCGAGAGACCAGAAGGTCCCCTTCGCTGATGCCTTGCACTACACGACGCGGGGAACGAAGACCTGGGCATCGCGGGTCGCCGATGAAGTCTCCCGAATGGCCGGCTGAGCCGAGCAACACGCCCAAGCGGGCCAAATTCCCGAGGACGCTTGCGCCCGGCGTCCGCTAGCCCTAGAGTCTAACCCCTAGATGTAGTAGTCACACGCATGTGATTCGTCCACAGGTTGTGGTATTACTACACAGATCGTCCACAGGATTTCCCCATAAATCCCCACAGACGGCAGTAATAGCGAGACAGANGTGACGAGAGTGACAGGAGGAACCTATGAGGTGCCCTTTTTGCCGTGAGGAGGACTCACGGGTCGTCGACTCGCGTACGTCGGAGGAAGGCAGTGCCATACGGCGCCGACGGGAATGCCTGGGCTGCGGCCGGCGCTTCACGACGTCGGAAACTGCACAGTTGAATGTGGTGAAGCGATCGGGAGCCAGCGAGCCTTTCTCCCGGGCGAAGGTCGTGGCGGGTGTCCGTAAGGCGTGCCAAGGACGCCCAGTCGAAGACGATCAGATCGCGATCCTCGCCCAGCAAGTGGGGGATGCGCTGCGCGCCACCGGCAACGCGGAAGTCCCGGCCGAAGAAGTGGGGCTGGCCATTCTTGGCCCGCTCCGCGAACTTGACGAGGTCGCCTATCTGAGGTTCGCGTCCGTCTACCGCAGCTTTGATTCGCTAGAAGATTTCGAAGCAGAGATCACACTGCTTCGCGCAGAAGGGGAGCCAACGGCTCATGAGCCGGCTCACCGCGAGCACGCCGATGTCACACCCGCACGAGATTCTTCCCCGACCTAAAACCAGAAATATCCGTCCGTTCCGCACCAGCAAGAAAGGCACCACCGATGTCCCAAACAATCAGCACACCCGCACCGTTCGTGCACAACACGCTCCAAGGCCCCGGCCTGACCATGGAGCGGCTCTACACCATTGAGGGGCGGCACCCCTACGACGACGTCGCCTGGGAACGCCGCGACGTGGTGCAAAACAACTGGAAGACCGGGGAGGTGGTGTTCGAGCAGCAGGGTGTCGAGTTTCCAGACTTTTGGAGTGTGAACGCGTCGACGATCGTCACGACGAAGTACTTCCGCGGGGCTGTGGGTACCGAGTCGCGGGAGTGGAGCCTCAAGCAGTTGATTGACCGGGTCGTTCTGACATACACCAAAGCCGGACGGGACAACGGCTACTTTGGTTCGGAAGAGGACGCGGAAATCTTCGAGCACGAGTTGACGTACATGCTGTTGCACCAGGTCTTCAGTTTCAACTCACCGGTGTGGTTCAACGTTGGCACCACTGCTCCGCAGCAGGTGAGCGCCTGCTTCATTCTGAGTGTGGACGACACGATGGACTCCATATTGAACTGGTACAAGGAAGAGGGCTTCATCTTCAAGGGCGGCTCTGGTGCCGGGCTCAATCTGTCGCGCATTCGCTCGAGCAAAGAGCTCCTGCGTTCCTCGGGCGGCACGGCGTCCGGGCCCGTGTCGTTCATGCGTGGGGCAGACGCCTCCGCAGGCACGATCAAGTCAGGTGGTGCCACACGTCGGGCCGCAAAGATGGTGGTGCTCGACGTCGATCACCCCGACATCGANGAGTTCATCGAGACCAAGGTCCGAGAAGAGGACAAGATCCGGGTTCTGCGCGACGCGGGATACGACATGGACCTCGGTGGAAAGGACATCACGTCGGTTCAGTACCAGAACGCCAACAACTCGGTGCGAGTCTCCGATGAGTTCATGCGGGCACTGGAGGCGGACGAGGACTTTGGGCTGCGGGCTCGTACCGACGGCGACGTTGTGGAGACGGTGAGCGCCAAGGGGCTCTTCCGGACCATGGCAGAGGCTGCTTGGGCATGCGCGGATCCCGGAATTCAGTACGACGACACCATCAACGATTGGCACACCAATCCGGAAACAGGGCGGATCAACGCGTCCAACCCCTGCTCGGAATACATGAGCCTGGATAACTCCTCGTGCAACCTGGCGAGCTTAAACTTAATGACTTTCCTGAAGGAAAACGACACATTCGATGCGGAGAGGTTCGCCAAGAGTGTGGAGTTCGTCATCACCGCGATGGACATCTCGATCTCGTTCGCTGACTTCCCGACGGAGGCGATCGGCGACACCACTCGCCGGTACCGCCAACTCGGCATCGGGTACGCNAANCTCGGTGCGCTNCTCATGGCGACTGGTCTTCCNTACGACTCCGACGCTGGTCGCTCTTTCGCTGCGGCCATCACATCGCTGATGACCGGAACCGCGTATAAGCGCAGCGCCGAGCTCGCCGGGGTTGTCGGTCCCTACGACGGCTACGCGCGAAACATCGATGCCCANAAGCGCGTCATGCGCAAGCACGCATCGGCCAACGACGATGTCCGGANCATGTCGAGCTTGGACGGCGACGTTCTCAAGCTCGCGGTGAAGACATGGGAGGAATGCCTCACCACGGGTGAGAAGAACGGGTGGCGCAACGCGCAGGCCTCCGTCCTCGCTCCCACCGGAACCATCGGTTTCATGATGGACTGCGACACGACGGGAATCGAGCCGGACTTCTCACTGGTGAAGTTCAAGAAGCTCGTGGGTGGTGGCTCGATGCAGATCGTCAACCAGACGATCCCGCGCGCATTGCGCAAGCTGGGGTACACCGAAGAGACGATCGAAGCCATCGTGGAGTACATCTCAGATAACGGACACGTTGTGGACGCACCTGGGCTGAAGACCGAGCACTATGCGATCTTCGACACCGCTATGGGAGCCCGGTCCATTTCTCCCATGGGTCACGTTCGGATGATGGCAGCGGTGCAGTCGTTTATTTCCGGTGCCATCTCCAAGACGGTGAACATGCCGGAGACAGCGACCGTCGAAGAAGTAGAGGAGATCTATTACGAGGGTTGGAAGCAGGGCATCAAGGCACTCGCGATCTATCGCGACAACTGCAAGGTCGGCCAGCCGCTATCCGATGCGAAGGCGACGAAGGTGGATGCGCAAGTCGAAGCCGCTATTGAGGGAATCGGTCAGCCGATCCGACGTCGTTTGCCGAAGTCACGGCCAAGTCGAACCACCAGCTTCTCGGTGGCAGGTGCCGAGGGCTACCTGACGGCGGGCAGTTACGAGGATGGAGAGCTGGGCGAGGTATTCCTCAAGCTCGGCAAGCAGGGTTCCACGCTCGCGGGCGTGATGGACGCCTTCTCCATCGCCATCTCGATCGCGATGCAGTACGGCGTACCGTTGGAAGCCTTCGTGTCCAAGTTCGTCAACATGCGATTCGAGCCAGCAGGTATGACTGACGATCCAGACATCAGGATGAGCCAGTCGATCATGGATTACATCTTCCGTCGTTTGGCGTTGGATCACCTGCCGTTGGACAAGCGTGAGGCGCTCGGGATCTTCACGGCCGATGAGCGCGCGGCGACCGTCACCCAGCAGTACGAGATGCCGCAGGTCGAGGCTGCCCCAGCAGTAGACCTGGCGGTCGATGAGCAGTCAGCCCCGGCGGGGGAGATGCCTGCCGACAGTAGCGCCCACTCCAGCGCCGAACTGCTCGAAGAGATCACCGGAACCGCGTCGGATGCTCCCTTGTGCATGACCTGTGGCATCAAGATGCGCCCAGCCGGCAGCTGCTACGTCTGCGAAGGCTGCGGGAGCACCTCCGGCTGTAGTTGACATGACCACACGAATGCGGCGTCGAGTACAGATCCGGCGCCGCATTGGTGTGCCGGGGGCACGGTTCCACCTATCTCCCGCACACGCACACCCTCTCGGCGCGCCAGGTCTGTAAAAACGCGGCGCGATTGGGCTGGTCACGTTACCCTTTCGTGACGAAGTCCCCAAGGGTGCGACGGAGGGTTGGCATGCGAGGAACGCGGAAGTTGATGGCGGTCGCAGCGAGTTGCGTTCTCGCGGTCACCCTGGCGGCTTGCGGGGGAGGTGACGAGGAGCCGGCGGCGGAGGACGTAACCCCAAGTGAGGCACCCTCAGACGCCCTTGACGTGGAAATCGATGAGGCCATCGAGGTCATCCCGGCGTGCACGAGTTACTTCGCCCTCGACCTGAAGTTGAGCGAGATCAATTCCAAGCCGGACGCGAAGAAGAAGGCGAAGAAGGAGATGCTCGCGGAGTTGAAGGGCCTGTCCGACACCCTGATCACCGACGCGGAAGAGGCGTACATCTCCGGCGATCTACCCGAGCGCGTGCTGGTCAATGCCAACCGCATTCAGAAAAATCTCAGCCGCGTGGAGGCGAAGAAAGGTACCGACGGCATCAAGAAGAAGCAGATGCGACGGATCGAGAAGTCTGCGGCACGCATCGAACGAAGCTGCGAAGCCGCGGGAGACATGCTGCCTCAGGAGAATTTGGACGCACGCACCGCGTGATGTCGCCTCAGCGGCTACGGTGACACGCGACGACCTGTTGAAGCCGGTGACTATGCCTCGTTGAAGGTGTCCGGGTTCGGGCCTGTGCGACGTGACGGGTCCTCGAGGCCTTCGATGGCGATGAGGTCATCAGCGTCGAGTTCGAAATCGAACACATCAACGTTGCTGACGATCCGCTCGGCCGTGACCGACTTCGGCAAGACGACATTTCCGATCTGAAGGTGCCAGCGGATCATGACCTGAGCGGTGCTCTTACCGTGCTTGCTGCCGATGTCGGCCAGGACGGCGTTGTCGATCAGGCCTCCGGAGGCAAGCGGTGACCAGGCTTCCGTGACCACTGCGTGCTCGTCGTCGGCGGCACGTACCTCTCGTTGGGGCAGCCATGGATGGAGCTCCACCTGGTTGATAGTCGGTGTTGCGCCTGTGGCATCAATGATGGTGCGCAGGTGGGCCGGGTGGAAGTTAGAAACACCGGCTGAAAGCGTCCTGCCCTGCTCCTTAAGTTCCAGNANCGTTTCCCAGGTTTCGACGTACAGACCTCTGTCGGGTGTGGGCCAGTGAATGAGATANAGGTCGACGTAGTCCAGGCCCAATCGGTCGAGCGAGGCCTGCATCGCGTCTGTCGTGCGGGCACGCCCGTGGTTGGTATTCCACACCTTGGTCGTGATGAACAGTTCGTCTCGGGACAGCCCGGACGCCTTGATCGCCCGGCCCACCCCCTCTTCGTTCCCGTACAGGGCGGCTGTGTCGATGTGCCGATAGCCGGCCTCAAAGGCGGTCAGGCACACGTCGGTTGCTACATCGTCGGGCACCTGCCAAACACCCAAACCGATCTGCGGNATCGATCGATCGTCGTTCATTGTCAGGTGCGGAATATTCGACACTNNCTCTCCACTCTCGCCGATCACTGCCANAATCNGTTCATGGATATCGCTCCACACTACTTGCCCGATCCCGACCGGTACGACGGTCGGATGCCCTATCGCAGATGCGGTCGCAGTGGGCTTGATCTACCACTGATCAGTTTGGGCTTCTGGCATAACTTCGGCGACGACAAACCTCTGGCCACGCAGCGAGAGATCATGCACACGGCCTTCGACTTGGGAATCACCCACTTCGATCTCGCGAACAATTACGGTCCACCGTTCGGGTCGGCTGAAATCAACGCCGGACGTATCTTGCGCGAGGATTTTGCCCGGTATCGAGACGAACTGGTCATCTCGTCCAAGGCGGGGTGGGATATGTGGCCAGGCCCCTACGGGGATCTCGGGTCTCGAAAGTACATGCTGGCCAGCCTGGACCAGAGCCTCGAGCGGCTTGGCCTGGACTATGTCGACATCTTCTACCACCACCGACCCGACCCGAACACGCCTCTTGAAGAATCCATGGGCGCCCTGGCGACCGCCGTTTCCCAAGGCAAGGCGCTGTATGTCGGCATTTCCTCCTACGGGCCTGCACGCACCCTTCGAGCCGCGGAAATCCTGGCCGACCTCGGCGTACCTTTGCTGATTCACCAGCCGTCCTACTCGCTGTTGAATCGATGGATCGAAGACGACGGTCTGCTCGACGCCCTGACAACAGCGGGGGCTGGATCTATCACCTTCAGCCCGCTCGCCCAAGGAATGTTGACCGATCGCTACGTGGACGGAATCCCCGAAGGCTCCCGAGCAACAGAAGGCAAATCCCTGGACCCGGCCTTCCTTAGCGCCGAGAACGCAGACCGCCTTCGTGCCCTGGCGCAGATAGCGCGCGAGAGGGGCCAAAGCCTTGCCCAGATGGCTGTGGCATGGACGTTGCGCGATGCGCGGGTCACGACGACTCTGGTGGGTGCGAGTTCGGCTGACCAACTCCGCGAGACCGTCGGAGCCGTGGANAACCTGGCGTTCAGCGANAGTGAGATTGCAGNCATCGACGAGGNGGCTGTCGAAGGCGGAATTGATCTGTGGCGCGANCAGTCACGACTGCCGTAGCCGGGAAGCGGGGGCAGACCCAACGATCGNTGTGAGAGCCCCCAGGTGCGAATCGAACGAANCTAGTCGATCCTGACAGGGCCGTTGGGAGTCCGAAAAACGACAGCGGATACCCCGGGCTCGTCGTCCTCGACCCAGGCCACTTTGGTGTCATCGAGCCCGACGTCGGATCCGACCACTTCGACAACCGATGTGTGGTCCCCGGACAACACGATCGTGTCGACCGCGATGGAAGTGTGTGTTCGACCCGTCGCGCTCGGGTGTTCGATGTCGGGGCAATCCCAGTGCACGAAGAAGGGAACTTCCGGTCGATCCAACGTGTTCAGGATGCCGATTTGCTGCCAACACAATTCGACGCCGTCGGGACGGATACGTTTCCCTGGCGCTGCCTCCCGTCCAAACCGTTGCTCGACTGGGCCGATGTCATCGACGGCGAGAACCCAGCTGAGCCATCCGCCGCCATGCTCGGCCCGACGATGGACGGCCTGGCCGAATGGTGCCT
This sequence comes from Micrococcales bacterium, assembly GCA_002728915.1. Lineage (GTDB taxonomy): Bacteria > Actinomycetota > Actinomycetes > S36-B12 > S36-B12 > S36-B12. Next base: position 3,562 of record PBWE01000028.1, on the reverse strand, counting down.
TCAGGGCTGCGGGGTGGTCGAGCGCGCTGACAACCTCGACGTAGCAGCCGCCAGCCAGCGGAAGAATGAAATTGCGGGTGCCGAATGAAGGGTGGCGGCCGCCATCGACGAAAGTTCCTCCGAGGTCTGACCCAATGCGCTGAACGACGTCTGCGATCTCGCTCGTTGCGCATGCATAGGACAGGTGGTCGAGATGCATACCTTCATCTTGCCCAATCGCTCGTTGGGGAGATTCGGGGGGTCGGCGTGTGGCAGGCTCAGGGGATGCGGGACCATGCCGACGCCGCTCCGAGCGAAGGCGGGGAGAACTCGCAGGTTCCCGACGTGCCGCGGGCCACACTGGACCCCCGGAAGTCCATTGCACTTGGAGCACTCGGATTAGGCGTCATCGTTCTGATTTTTTGGCNGGTCATTCCGCAGATCGGAAGTTACAGCGACGCTGTTGAGTCACTTCAGTCGATGTCGTGGATCGCCGTGGTGATCATTGCTGTCACCGTCGTCGTGTACTTGGCGATGTACGGCTTGATCTTCATGGCCGCCGAACCTCGCTTGCGGTACTGGCAATCCCAGCAGGTGAAGCAGGCAAGCTTCACCATCAGTAACGGCGTGCCCGCCGGCGGAGCGGTCGGATTGGCGGTGCAGTTCGGCATGCTCGCGAGCTACAAGATCCCGGCCACATCAGCCACCGCGGCAATTACCGCCGTGAGCCTGTGGAGCACCTTCGCCAGCCTCGGATTCCCCATTCTCGGCGTTCTGGCCTTGACGGTCGTGGGAGCAGCCGACGGTGTGGCCTGGATGGGTCCTGTCGGTCTGGGGATATTGATCTTGGTCCTTGCGGTGTTCGTCTCCATCATGCGTTCCCAGGGCCTCGCCGAGCGTCTGGGTGCCTGGGGCAACGCAGCCCTTACGCCGCTTGGTCGCCGAATCCGACGCCTCAAGGACCTCGACGTGGCAGCGCCGATCGTGAAGTTCCGCCGGGAGATGTACGACCTGCTGGCAAGGCGATGGGTGTGGCTCACGCTCGCTCAACTCGGGATCACCGGCAGTCAATTTCTGATTCTGTTCGCGGCCCTACGCGGAGTCGAAGGTTGGGATCAGCCGGGCACGAATCCGATCGCCGCCTTCGGGGCATTCGCGGTCAGTCAGATCATGCTGATGGTTCCCATCACGCCCGGCGGTTTGGGAACGATGGACGCCTTGATGATTCAGCTGTTGGTGAGTTCGGGTACCGACAAGGGTGCGGCCACCGCGGCGGACTTGGTCTGGCGAGCAACGTCATACGTCCCGCAAATTGTCGTGGGACTGATCGCTCTGATCACCTGGTATCGACGCGCGGGCCGGGTGTTTGCCAACCGGAGTGTCGGTGCGGACGGTGGCGAAGGCACGGACTAGTGTTCGGTGAGACCTGGTCGTCGCGGGAGGGGAAGCCTTCGGCGGCCAGGTCCTTCACATTCCCGTGNACGTCCCATTCCGGTGCACGTCGTGCGGGTGGAGCGGGTGGTGCGGGTGGTGCGGGTGGATGTAGGTGGCTGGTGAACAGGACGTTGATTGCTGACAGAAGGNACCGTCGGCCATGATGTTGCTGTGATCGCTGATCGAGAGCCCTGTGCACGTTTCGTCGCGGTGGGTGATTCCTTCTCCGAGGGATTGAACGACGAAATTCGTGGCGACGGTCGGTATCGCGGGTGGGCGGACCGTGTAGCGGAATTGTTGGTAGCGAGACAGAACATCGAGCAACTCTCGTACGCAAACCTCGCGATCCGGGGTCGCCTGATGCGGCAGATCAGGGACGAACAGGTGCCCCAGGCGCAGGCATTGAAACCCGACCTGGTGACGGTGGGTGCGGGGGTCAATGACGCACTGCGGCGCACATTCAGCCTCGATGTTGTGTGCACCGACCTCGAGAACAGCGTGCGGGATCTCACGGTGGCCGGATCGCACGTGCTGTTGTTCGCTTACGGAGATCCGTCGAGAAGGAGTAAGGCCCTGGGTCGAGTGGCGGACCGAATGCGTGCCTACCGCACGGCAACGTTGGACATTGCCGCCGCCTATGGATGCACCGTGGTCGATTTCTGGGGTATCGCTCTCTACGACGACACTCGATTGTGGTCCGCTGATCGACTCCACCTGTCGCCCCTGGGGCATCGATTGACCGCGGAGGCAGTGATGGACGCTCTGGGCCTGGGGGGTGAAGCCTGGCGATCTCCGATGTCCGATCCACCGCGCCCTGGATGGAGCCGGCGCCGCGGATCAGATGCAGCCTGGTTTCTGGCGCACGCAGGACCCTGGATCACCCGACGGATCCGCGGCGTGAGCTCGGGAGCCGGGGTGGTGGCCAAGGACCCGACGTATCGCACCGTCCACAAGGCGGGAGCTTCGTTGCCACCGTTGCCATAACGGCTGCTGCAATGATGTCGTGCCGGTTCAGGCTTTGCCTATGCCGACGTCACCCACGCCTTCTCGATCGCCTGATCGCAGTGATCCCACGCTCACCACGGCTGCTCAAATAGGGGCTGCGCTTCCCCATCTGCTTGGCTTTCATCCGGAGCAATCGATCGTCTGTCTGTGGTTGAAAGACCGTCAACTGGTGGTGACCCAACGAGCGGACGCGCCGGACGACGAGCAGTTCAGGGACTATGCGGGCGCTCTGTTCGCTCCGGTGCGGGCGCTGGATGTGGACGAGGTGATTGTCGTCTATGTGGNCCAGGAACCTGCGGTNCCNGACGGACTTGTGCGGGGTGTCGCNNAGNAGTGCCCGGCGCCGGTGCGCGTCCATTTGCACATGCGTGGCGCCCAAATCCGTGAGTGCNGTCCNGGTCATGATCACGGTGAGTCCTGGCGGTGGATCTGCACCAAGGAGCGGCAACAGGCGGCCGCGTATTTCACCTCTCCACACGCGCCTCATCCGGCGCGGACGAGGCAGGCTGTGGCCGAGGAATTGTCCTATCGGCCATGTGATGGCGAGGTCGAGACCGATGATCACGCGCGGCATCGAANCCCACTGGACGATTTGATGGCCGCGTTGATGTGTTCGCCCCTACGGCTGTCCGCCGATCTTCTCCGGGCCAGTGTGTGTTCCGTCGCTGCCCGCGATGCCGTCCTATGGTGTGCGGCGCGCATGACGGTGGTGGACAGGCGTGCACTGTTGCGGCATCTGGTCGAGGCGCTTTCCGCAACAGCACCCGGCCGAGCTGCCACTATTGCCGCTGCGACAGCAGTAGTTGCGTGGCTGTGCGGCGATGGAGTCCGCGCCAATGCCGCCATCGACCGTTGCTTGATCGAAGATCCTGACAACTACATGGGGACGTTGATCGCTGGAATCGCCCGTCATGGTGTGCCGNCCTCCGAACTCGAGTCGCTGCTTCGTGAGATGCCCGAAGAAAGTCTCAATAGCGGTGAGTGCCGCGTGGACGAGGTTCGCCCTNGCCGCTATAGTCNGTAATAGGTCAAGAGATCCAGCTTTAAGCCCCGGCTAGCTGGACGGCAACCCTCCAACCGCGGTGGGGTGCTCCGGTGGAGACCTGGCCCTTTTGGGCAAGTGCGGTCTTGCGCAGGGCAAGGC
>PBWE01000027.1 GCA_002728915.1 Micrococcales bacterium | reverse complement strand
CTTTGACGCGGTTGTGGTTCACGGTCATCCGATATACACCCGGGTCGGCATTCCATCGCTGGCGACTGAGAGCACCGCGCTGCAGTTATGTCACACCTTTTACCCCACCCGCACCACCGGTCCAGTTGCGCCGGAAAACTCAGCAGGCATCAAGCAGGTGAATGCCGTACACGTGGGGGCAGATTCAGTTCACTTGAAGGCGCTGCGAAAGTTGATGGCTCCGCGTGATTGGCAGGACTCCATCACCTTTACTGAAGGGCCGCCACTGAATGTGTCCCCTGCCTCGCAGCTGGAAGTTCAGGGACTTACTGTCACGGCAGCTGATCCAGCTCATGCTGCGCGAGAGTTGGTGGCGAGTGGCATGAGCCCAGTGGATAAGCACAGTGTGCGAGTCGGCTCACTGACAGTCACTATCGAGTCTTGAGTCATAGCCGCCTTACAGGTGGCAGCTGAGATAGCGACTGACCGGGTGGGGTGCGACATTATGCCGCTAGCCACATCACCCCAAACAAACCTGGGAACACCGCAACTTTTTTTGAAACAGAGCGGCAACTCCCGCCGCCCCTGCCAAAAAAATCCCCTGAGATTTGAGGCATCCAGGATTATTTGAGTGCAGATTGAAAAAGGTCGGGGAGTCTTGTCGGTTACTGGCGCAGAAAGAAAATCAAGTTACACGCGGTGTGGGAACGGTGATCTGGATCCCGAGTGCAGCCAGTGCACCTGCGTCGTCGATGAAGAGTGTGGGTTGGGTGATGAGGCTGGTGGGTGGTTCTTGCCCCGGTAGTGGCGTGGCGGTGAACGTGACTGCGCCTGTGATGGGTCCGCTGTCTTGCACTATCTCGGTGAACGTTCCACCGATTGCTTGGGGGTTGCTCAACGTGACGGCGACCCGGACTCCGTTGGCGCTGATGACGGCGTTGGGTGGGTCACCATCGAACTCACTCGCCCATGCATCCAGGAAGGCGGCGGTGTCCCAGGTTTGAGCTTCGCGGTCGGGCCTGTCGGTGAAGGCGAGTGTCCCTGCACTCAAGCCGGTAAGGGAGAGNGTGTANTCCGCGCCGGTTGTGTCTTTCTGGAACTCACCTGTCTCGGCGTTCATCACCATCAACCACTCGGGCTCGGGCTCGCTGGTGTTGTACGCGGTGACGGTGACGCCGGCCAAGATGACGGTGAAGATGAGGACACCAACACCAGCGAGGAGAGACTTCCGCTCACGGGTCACGTAACGACCCTACGACGAGGCAGCCACCTGACGGGAACCCGAACTGGTCCAGTTGATGTGGCCTAAGGTTCAGGTGCNAAAGGAAGGTGCTGACGTGAAGATGACGTGGCGAGTCTTGGTGGCTGGCGTAGCGGCAGTCATGTTTGTTACTGGGCTTGCGGCCGCACCGGCGGTAGCCCATCCACCACCGCAACCCGGACCGGTACCNATCAGTGCGGCGATGCAGACGCGCGTCACGCTCAACTTCACCGGCAACGGCTGTGAGGGTTGCGTAATCAGTCCTGAACAGTTGATCTACGCCTCCGATAACGGCGGACAGGAAGTCAGTTGGAACGGTAAGAGTCGGAAGGTCCGTGGTGATTCGGTGACCTTCCTCGTTCCTACGGAAAGTACCCGCGGAATGATGATCTGGATCCATGCACCGGAATCGAAGTCCGGTGGCTGGCTTGACGCGAACCCTTTGGTGGTCTTCCAGTACGCGGGCTACTCACCGGGGGAATGGGTGGAGCGCGCCCAAGCAGTGAAGGCGTCGAGTGCTTCCCCGTGTTGGTCCGGCACTACTGAGGCCTCGGTGTCGCTGTCGGTCAACGTGCGCACGGTGAAGTTGCAAGCTTTGAGCCGCACCCAGGGTGGATCCACAACTGTTCGCGTCCCGCTCGCGTGGGTAGCTCCCACGGAGGAGGCGTTCGGTGGCTTCTGGAATACCGATCGAGGAGTGCTCGCGGCTAACGGTGACCCCGGTTGCGGGGGCACGTCGTAGGTTCCCCGTTTCGTACATGCCGTGACGATTGTTTCTGGGCATAGGGTCGAAGCGTGGGGAAGTGGTTCTTGGCCATCGGGCTTGAGTTGCGTTGGTGGCTGAAGCGTCCGTTCCGAAAGCTGTGATGCGTCTTGTGACGATGCCGCGATGCTCCGACCGAGAAACACCCCCACCCCAACCCCAAACGAAACAAGAATCACCGCGACCTTTTTTGAAACGAAACGGCCACTCCCGCCGCCCCTGCCTCTGAAAATCCCCTGAAAGTTCAACTATCTGGATTCATCCAGGTTTGGATTGAAAAAGGCCGGGGAATCTTGTCGCTTACTGGCGCAGAAAGAAAAAGCCCCAGACCGCCACTCCAAGGCTGTGGGCAAGACCCTCACCTTGTGGTGTTCCTACGTCGCAGCCTTGCCACGTTGTCGTCTGAACATGATGATTGCGATAGCAGTCAGAAGAACGGCTGCGATAACACCGANAATGACACCCACTGTGGAGTTGGTGTCCCCACTATCAGCCTGTGCTGTGTCTACAGCGACCTCGTCGGTCTGTTCTTTGTCTACAGCGACCTCGTCGGTCTGTTCTTTGTCTACAGCGACCTCGTCGGTCTGTTCCATGCCCTCGTCGGCAGTGACGGACTCTTGGACTAACTCCACGATGTCAAATCGCAGGACGCCCTTCACGGTGTGACCATCTGCCGACTTCACTTCCCAGATCACGCCATGGGGACCTCCGCTCAGGTCTGAGGTTGGTTGCAGAGACCAAGTCCTCCCATCTTCAGACGCCACTGCGGCGTAGGGAACGTCGCTTCCGGCACCATCAAGCAAACGTGTCGCGTTTTCGTCCAGTTTGGCTGGGCCCGAGAACGTCAGGTCTATCTGACCCAGCGGAGCTGGGACAGTGTCACCATCCCCGGGGCTCGATGCCTCGAGTGCTGCATCGGCTCGCACGTTGGGTGCAANACTGACAACCATGAGAACTGAGGCCATGAAGGCTATTAGGCCCACAAAACGGTAAACACTTTGATTCGCTAGCATTTTTGAACGATACAAAGAATATGAGTGAGCTGCATTTCATGAGTCCCTCAAGTGAAGCCTGACAAAACCGAGTCACCAGACAAGAAGGAGCGGACCCTTTTTCGATACGCCTCGTCGACTCCCGCCGCCCCTGCCTCTAAATATCCCCTGAGATTTGAATTATCCGGGTTTATTTGGGTTTGGATTGAGCAATGTCGGGGAATCTTGTCGCTTACTGGCGCAAACGAAAAATCAAGAGTCCCGCCTAAGGGGAAGTGGAAGGCGCCTAAAGGTCTAGTTGTCCAATGGGTTTACAGAACACAACGGGCGCACCACACCGAATCGTCGATGAAGAGTGTGGGTTGGGTGATGAGGCTGGTGGGTGACCTTGTCCTCTTGCACCCCGTATTCGCCTCAAAAATCCATCCCGAGGCCGTCGACGTCCTTGGCACGCCAAAGGAGATTGGTGCCGGATGGATACGCCCCGACATCGTGTCCTATCAAGTTTGAGTCCCCACTGTGGGCGGTCGGATTCTCCTTGACGGTACGGCTCTCCTAGTCCGGCTCTACCCAACCGTCTCCACCGCATCGTAGGCAACGAACCGAGCCGAAGACTTTATCGAAATCATCCTCTTCAATGATGTAGTCCAGGATGACCCTGAGTGCTTTCGATTCGTCTGACAGCTTGTACTTGTCTTTGCACCAGCTCAGCATCCGAAGCATGTCGTCGTGCAGTTGAAATGTTTGCATCTCACTCATCCACCTCACCTTTTGCTTTCCAGTCCAGAAGTGTGTGTCAAGGGGAGTATCCCCTGTCCTCTTTCACAAACCCAATGGCCGATTCACCCGCAACACTCTCTCGACAATTTCACCTAAGTGGGCAGCGTTGCTCCTGCCGTAAGAGCCTCGTCCGGTCACTGCCCATGCGTATGTCTCGCCTGGACTAGTGTCTTGCTAGGCGTCGGCTCGAATCCGTCCCCCAGTCTTTTCGTACTAGAAAGGCAGCTGTCCGCCCCGGGTTTGGCTGCAAAGTGAGTGGCTTCCCTGAGGGCCCTACACTTTCCTTGGGATTGCTCGTTTGCGCCCGGCAGGACGGTGAGCCGGCCCAGGCCGAGTGCATCTCGTGCTTTCCTAGTTCTTCAGTATTCGCGCCTATATACAGAATGTTGATGGGAGAGACTGGGATGAAGAGTTTTCGGATCGCGGTTGGTGCGGCTATCGCTCTCATGGTCCTTCTGCTCGGGGTTGTTTCGGCGCCCGCTACGGCCTTTGAGAACCCCCCTCCCAAAAAATATGAAGGTTACGCTTGGCTCGACTGCCGAAAGGGGAATGGTCCTGAATTTAAGGGACCCATCAACGGGAAGGGTGGCGGAGTCTGCGACCAAGAGCCAAAGAAGGTTATTTTCATCAAGGGTTGCGGATCGGAAAGCAACCCCGCTAAGTGCCCGTTGGTGGAAGTAAGTCAGGGAGAGCAGGTATACGAGCCCACCNCTGCATGCTGGGAAGCTGCTGGTGGCAATAACTGCCCNGTGGAAAACGCGATCCGCTTCGACGCACCAACGTATGCGATGGTGGGTGTTCCCTTCACGATGAGGGCTTACGCCACTGTACGTCCGGATGAAAACGGACCGGCCGAAATAACAAACGGCACGGCGGTCATCCGCGTAAATGGCGAAGATTACGCGGGCGTTGAATTTGTTGACGGCGTCGCAGAGTGGCGCTTTGTTCCCGAAGTGTCAGGGACGAAAGTCTTTACAGTCAGCGAAGTGGCCTTCTCCGGGTACACCGGAGCTGNGGCCTACGTCGATACCGTTCCAGGGACGATTGAAGTGCTGCCGTATGACCCTAGCGCCTACGTCGAAGATTTAAAGGACAAGGCTGTCGACGTCGGGGATAAATACACCATCGTTGATGAAGATCAGGCCGAAAGTGTGCAGGCGAAGCGCCTCGAGTGGAACGTCTCAAAAGACAGTCAGGATGTTTGCGCTGTGTACGAAACAAAAAAGGGCGAGATCAAGATCAGATTTACCGAGGAAGGAAAATGCACCGTCACATGGTCTGACTCTGACGACGGAGAAACAGGCGAATACACGTTCGAAGTCGACGACTAGCCTCGAGATTTTCTCAAGTCGAAGCGACCGCCCAACACTTCGGAGTTCCGGAGTCGTGGAAAACGGGCCGGTGAAGCAGTTGGGACGAGAGTAGGCTGACCAGGCCTTCTGGTTTGCTGCGATCACCCGCATGTGAAATTGACCGTCCCCGCGGTGGTGTGCACGTGATGTACGTCTATCGAGGCTGCTAGGGCATCTGTGTTTGTAGTTCACGAACGTTTGTTGCGTCCATTACCTAAAGTGTTCTCGTGCTCATTGGTGTTGACTGGGGTGGGACGAAGATTGAAATTGTTGCCATGGAGGCCGACGGGACCGAGCTTTTGCGTGAACGGGAACTGACGCCACGAGGAGACTATGAAGGCTGCCTGAGGATGGTGCGAGAACTTGTGGAGCGCATCGAAGTCACTCTGGGACGCAGCGGTTCAGTGGGGATAGGAATCCCCGGCTCGGTCGATCCAATCTCGGGCATAGGCAAGGGTGGCAGCTCCACCTGGATCAACGGCATGCCCATTGTGGAGGACCTNCATCGGGTCCTACGTCGGCCGCTGCGCATCCAAAATGATGCTGACTGCTTTGCTGCGTCTGAGGCGCGGGATGGGGCGGGCAAGGAGTACCGGGTGGTGTTCGGCGTGATTCTCGCGAGCGGGGCTGGTGCCGGAATAGCCATTGACCAGGTGGCGCATCATGGACCCAACAACTCCGCGGGTGACTGGGGCCATAGTCCACTTCCGTACCCAACTGAGAATGAAATGCCTGGGGACGAGTGCTATTGCGGCAAGCGTGGGTGTCTGGAGACGTGGGTATCGGGCTATTCGTTCGTTCGTGACTACGAGAGGGGAGGTGGCTCGAGAGGTCTGTCCCCAGCAGAAATCGCAAAGCGCATGCGCCAAGGCGAAGTCTCAGCAATTGACGCTTGGGACAGGTACGTCGATCGCGTGGGTCGAGGCCTGTCGGTAGTGGTCAACGCGCTCGATCCGGATGTCTTCGTGCTGGGAGGTGGAATGAGCAATATCTCGGAACTACAGCAGGTCCTCCCTGAAGCAATCAAGCGCTGGACGTTTTCCCCGGTTTTTGTCACACCGGTTGTGCTCTCACGTCACGGTGACTCCAGTGGAGTTAGGGGAGCAGCGTGGCTGTGGCAGGAGTAGTGCACAGGGACCGGTAATCACTAATGGACCTTGGAGCAAAGTCATGTTTAGGCAATGCCGTCGAGTTGAGTAACGAGCGCCTCGTTGAGTTCCCTACTTTGCCGCGAAGATCTCGTTCAACGTTAATGACTTGCTCGCGAGCACCACACCTGTATCTATCGCCGGCANGCGCGAATGAATTTGTCGCCCCTCGCGGTACCCTTCGGCGGTGAGGTTACGCCTGAAAATACTTGCTGTCGCCGTGATGCTAATCACTTTGTGGGGCCATTCATCGACGGCNGGGGCAGCACCTCCGGATGTTGGTCAAGGGTTACCCCCGGCCCAAGCAAATCTTGCGCCGTGGTTTTCGCAATTTCGCGAGGTTTTCGGGGTGCCGATCTTTGCGACAAATCGGGTCACAGGGGATGACGTGGATCGTGTGCGTGACGTCCTGAAGGCGTATCTCGACAATGATCGAGATGGTCAGCCAGATAATCGTAAAGTGGCAAGAGAGTTAGTCCGTAATAAGGCTGGAATGGTCATGTTTTCCAATGAAGGCGAAGCCGACAAGAGCACTTTCTGGGAATCTCGAGAAGCCGAGAAATATGAGCTCTTTCTTGTCAATGGTGACGAGACCAATGTGGCTGGGCGATTTGATGCGTCACTGGAAGAAGTTCTGCACATGATCACAGACAGTGGATACGGCCCTGCTTACCCCGCGGCTTTCGGTGCGAAGAGGCGAAGTCAATTGGGACGGCTGACNTCTGCAGCCGTCAAGCGGGGCGACTTTGTGTATGACGATCCAAGTTGTGGCTTCAGCACTTGCATGACGCAGGAATATTTTTACTGGTCAGTCACGTCACTTAACGGATTGCAGGAGAACCGTTGCGAGGAGATCTCCGACGAGTGGCGCAACTGCACTCCTGAACTGATGCGTCTGAATGACCCCAAGATGGTTGCTCTCATTACAAGGAAGCGCTACCGGATTCCGCTTGGTCCGATCGATGCCCAGCCCTAGAGGTTCAGTCCTGTGAACAAAAGCGGCTTCGCTGCCAGGGGGTAGGTGGGGATAGTCGTTAGCGAGTCTCCCGGACGACAATCGTCAAGGGGGCAAGCCGCTCGCATNATTTGTCCAGTGCGGGCACGGGCGGCGTGAAGCAAGCACGCCCGACAAAGCCCGGCTGTCAGGCTGGGGCCATCTCCACCCCGATCACCACCAGGCTGGATGAAAACCAACCTCCATCAGCACAAAATGCACCGGAGTCAAGGTCCACTGGAACCACGCAAAAAGCGGCCCCCGCTGAGTGTCATNCATCCAATATTCCGCCAGCCAGTACTCATCCACAGAAGNTGTCGGTGGAATAAGGAACGCAGCCTGTACAAGTGCAGCGACCACAATTGTGACGACTCCGGCTGTAATGATTGATTTCCTGAATGTGGTAGTCCGCTTTGCATGTTTGCCCTTGCCCACGTCCCGGACAGTACCGATTGACGCACAAGTGACGTAGAGTCGGCATCAAGCAGTGTGAGTCAGGTTGGCTTGTCGAGCTCAAGGGCCCAATCGATGAAGTTGCGAACTCTCTTGTTTTTGAAGATCACCAGGATGCTCGCGGCGTACACGAGGACGTAGACAACCCCAGACCAGCCCAGGTCATCGACTCCTCGCCAGATGATGGTCATCAGGCTGAAGAAGGCGAGTGCTCCACCAACGAGGACCCAAAGCAAGATCAGGTACCNCATNNCNTAAGTATCGTGTAGAGAGTCACTTTGTGCATACCCGTGAAGCGCGAACCAGTGGGGGTGTTCTTACCGAGGTGAGGAGATTTGCATGTGCGCGGACTCCCGTAGACGGACGACTGCTTGTCTGGGGATCTGACGTGTCGTTCTTCAAGATCTGTGCTCCCGAGGTCAGGTGTCAGGATTGCTGTGATGGGTCGCACTTATCGCGCCGGATTGAGGATCTTGGATCACGCTAACCCTGGCCGCTATGTGAGCCGCAGGACACCTAGCAAACCAACAGCAACCAAGCCAGTGGCCACCATCGACATTCGAAACGGCCACACCGTGACTGGCTCTCGAAGTGCGAGCGCGGCAGCAACGACTGAAACCATGATGGATGCAACACCAATCGGAATCGTTACCCATGCGGCAACGAGACCGCCCNGCCAGATCAAGATGGCCGAGTCGGCCCGTGAGTTCAGTANTAGACGTTCGTGCGGGCACGCATGCGGGCGTTGCGGCGCTTGAGAGCGCGACGCTCGTCCTCGCTCAGGCCTCCCCATACGCCAGCGTCTTGACCGCTTTCGAGAGCCCAGCGCAGACATTCGTCGACCACCGGACATCGGCGGCAGACTGCCTTGGCTTCGTCGATTTGAATAAGTGCTGGCCCGGTATTGCCGATGGGGAAGAACAACTCCGGATCTTCGTCACGGCAGGCCGCCTCGTGGCGCCAGTCCACGCTTCATCACTCCAAGAAACTGCGCACCGGGGTTGCCGGCACTCGTGAAAGTCTTCACGACCGGGCCCGACTAGGAGGGGGGCGGGGGGTCTCCCCGGCTTCCCTCGGAGGAAGGCGGCCCGAGCGTTATGACTTAGGGCAGTCCAAGCGTCGCAGAGGCGAGCCCCCGACACAACCCCAAAGGGCCACGATTCGGACTTCTGAGTCATTTCTTCACGCCGTTAAATACTAAATGTCCGATTTTTGGCTACGGACCCATGACCAGCAGGGCCGACGGGTGGGAGGTGAACGTGGCGTCCTGCGTGGTTCCCAGGCCCTCGCCATCGATTTGGACCGGCACCGGCTGTTCGGAGCGGAAGGAGAAGCCGGCCTGGTCGTGCCACCGCACGATGCTCGATCGAGTGGACGCCCCGTCGGTGCGGGTCAGCATGCGCGCCGCCGCCCGGACGGTGGTCAGTGGACCCAGATTGCGTAGGGCAAACAGGTCGAGTCCAGTCTCGAAGGATGCGTGGGGGCAGGGGTCGATCGGGAGAGCGCCGAAATAGGTCCACGGGGAAGCGTTCTGCACGATCCCGAGGACGACGCCCGCGGTCGGAGCAGATCCCGGTCGGGTGACCGTCATCTCGGGGCCATCCCGCTCCCCGAAGTACTCCCGCACCGTCGTCACGAAGTACCGCAGCGGCGTCGCGCGATGGCCGCGCCTGCGTTGCTGTTCCATCGACGCGATGATCTGGGCGTCCATTCCCAGGCCAGCGTTGACCGCGAACCAGCGCGTGAACTCCGGTGTCGTCACGTGCCCGAGGCCGATGCGGCGAAATACTCCGTCGCGTGTGGCGCGCAGGATGACCCCGGTTGCCTCGACCGGATCGTTGGGAACCTGCAGGGCACGGGAGAAAACATTGGCGCTGCCGCCGGGAATCACGCCGAGTGCCGGCACTTCTCGTCCGGGTCCGTCGCGCAGAATCCCGTTGAGAACTTCGTTGACGACNCCGTCTCCACCGAGTGTGATCACAGCGTNGAGGCCGTTGTCGATGGCCCAGTGCCCGAGATCTACCCCATGGCCACGATGAGTGGTGAAGGTGATTTCCAGATCCAATTCGTGAGACAGCGCCTGCACGATCACATCGGTGGTTCTGGTNGACGTGGTGGTGGCGCGTGGGTTGACGACCANCAGCGCCCGCATGGCANGGAGCCTATGCTCGCCGACGTGCCGAAACCGACGCAACCCTTGCTCATCGTGCTGGCGGCAATCGCTGCTGCAGAGGGCATCGTGCTCGTCGGTTACGCGATCTACGACGTCATTCAGGGCATCCGGGTCGGTCTGACCGGACCACCGGAAGTCTCTAACCTTCCGGCCCTGGTGTTACAGGTCGTCATCTTCGCTGCTCTTGGGGTCGGCTTGATTGCCATCGCCCGTGGGTGGTGGCTGTCGAAGTATGGAGCGCGTGCGCCCTTCATCCTCGCGCAGCTTCTGGGCCTCGTGGTGGGTGTTCCGCTCACGGCTGCTCCCGATGCGGGAACTCGTGTCGTGGCGGCGGCGTTGGTAGCCGCCGCAGTCATCGGTATCGCGGTGTCACTGCTGCCGCCGGTGACGCGGGCGATTGTCGATACCGACGAGGTCTAGGTGCCCGATGGTGTGCGCGGGTCGGAGGCGTTCGCCACGCCATCATGCGGCGCGAAGTCGACAACGTGATCGAACGCCGCTCGGCGGCTTGCCCGTCGCAGAGCAATGAGAACGCCTCTGCCCGCGATCATGATCAACCCGGCGGCCAGGAGGGCTCGGGGAATGTCGAACCCGAGTGAGGTGACGACGCTGAAGCGAAGCCACGCGGCAACGTTCTCCACTGCGGGGGCGCCGGGTTGGAATGCGATGGCCGGCGCGAGGTCGATTGTGAATGGCCAAAACCACAAATTGAGAGCGAAGCCGTAGGCAACAGCGGCGAGAAGGGCGTACCCGGCAACGATGAGCACCTCGCGCCAGGGGTGGTTCGAGGTGAACCGCTGGACGACGGGGATTCTCGCGATGAGACCCGCGCCCATGCCTATCCATGCGGCAGCGATCATCTGAAANGGGAGCCAGGGGCCGACGCCGCCGGTGATGAGTGCGGATGCGAATAACGACACCGAACCCAAGACAAAACCGAACCCGGGCCCCAACGCGAAGCCGCCGAGAATGAGGACCGCCCAAATGGGTTCTATTCCGGCTACCCCCGCCCCGAGCGGCCGCAATGCGGCGATAACCGCGGAGAGAACGCCGAGCAGAGCAATCGACTTGGCGTCCATGGCGCCGTCGGCGAATTGCGCAAGCACAACCACCAACACCAGTGGCACCAGGAGTGCGAAGAAGAAGGGTGCATCGGTGGCGTGAGCGACAACAGCCGACTCGGGGGCGGCGAGGAAGGGCCACAAGAAGGCGATCAAGCCGACAACGGAGGCGAAAGTCACGGCGAGAATCGACCGGGTGCCCAGAGGAATGGCTTTCGCGGTGCGGGTCATGGTCCTAGTGCTCATGCCGAGTCCTGCGCGAGTGCCTGACGCACTTGCTCGACGGTCAACCACGGTTGCGGAGCCAGGATCTTGGCGACCTGTGGTGCGAACATCGGCGAGGAGGTGATGACGTCTGCGGTGGATCCGTCGGCGACGATTTCGCCGTCGGCGAGGATGATCACGCGAGAGGCCACATCGGCGGCGAGTTCGACGTCGTGCGTTGCCACGATGACGGTGTGACCGGCCGAGGAAAGGTCGGAGATGACACTGGCGAGGCGTCCCTTGGTTGAGTAGTCCAGCCCGCGGGTGGGCTCGTCAAGGCAGATCACCCCGGGCCGAGCCGCCAGGACGANGCTCAACACCAACAGCAGTCGCTGACCCTCGCTGAGGTCGCGAGGGTGAGTCGTATCGACGATCTCGGGTGCGAGAAGCGCCAGCAGTGCGCGGGTTGTCCCGGGGTCGCACCCAGCATCCTTGTCGGACGCTGCGCATTCCTCTGCGACCGTCGCCGACTCGAGAAGGTCAGCCNGCTCTTGAGGAACTAGGCCGACTCGGCGGATGAGCTCAGGGCCGTCGACGTCACTCGGTTGAACTCCCGCGATGTCGATCGATCCACCTGTGGGCTTTGTCATACCGACGAGTGAGTGGAGCATCGTCGACTTCCCCGCACCGTTGCGACCCATCAACGCGATGACTTCTCCCCGGTGCAGCGTGGTCGAGACCGAGCGCAAAGCTCGCGTGGTCCCGTAATGGATGTCGAGGTTATTCGTCGTTGCCACCACGNTGGATTGTTNGACCACGCGCACCGGCGGTACGTGACCGACGAGTAGGTGCCGCAGCGTAGAAGCCTGGCGGCGTGCGTCTCGGACGGTGATCGGGGTCGGGCTCCAGCCCGCGACGCGTCCGAGGTGGACGACGGGCGGNGCGATGGGTGCCGTCGACATGATCTCTTCCGGGCTGCCGANAGTGATCGGACCCCCGGGGGAAGTCAAAGCGANGATCCGGTCGGCGTATTGCAGGACCCGCTCGAGGCGGTGTTCGGCGAGAACGACGGTGACGCCGAGATCGTGAACGAGTCGATGCAACGCGGCGAGGACTTCCTCCGCCGCCCCGGGGTCGAGTGCGGAGGTGGGTTCATCGAGGACGAGTACCCGCGGATGCGCGGTGAGCACCGCGCCGATTGCCGCGCGCTGTCGTTGGCCTCCACTGAGGGTCCGCAAGGGCCGGTGGCGCAGTTCTTGCAGACCCAGAAGGTCGAGAGTCTCCTCGACCCGGCGACGCATCACGGTGGGCGCGATCCCGAGGCACTCCATGGTGTACGCGAGTTCCTCCTCGACCGTGTCGGTGACGAAACTGGACATCGGGTCCTGGGGGACCACGCCCACCAGGTCGGCTAGATCGCGCGGTCGGTTGGTCGAGGTGCTCCGTCCGTCGATGCGCACATCGCCGGTCAGCACCCCACCGGTGAAATGGGGCACCAGCCCGTTGATTGCCCCGAGCAAGGTGCTCTTCCCCGAGCCCGTCCCACCGACGACGAGGATGAATTCACCCTCGGCAACGGTCAGGTTCACCTTGTCCACCACACAGGGTGCGTCCGGGCTGTAACGAATAGAGACGTTGTCGAACTCGATCATGACTCGGCCCGCCCTGGCGAGTCGACCCTGGCCGGGTCGAGATCGNTCGCGGGCCCGACCGATGGTGGTGGGGGCGTCAGGTANGCNGGNGNCAGTGCNGCNACNAGGCCGATGAGGGCAAGGACCGGAAGCGTCGGCCACAGCGGCGGTGACGTCGATGGGTTCATGCCCGCGGGGTCCTGAACGGACGCGATTACGAACGTCGCAGCGACGACGCCTCCGGCGAGTGCGGTGAGGATGTCCGGCCGGTGCCACGCATTGGGGCGGTAGCGCGTGCGAAGACTCCGGCGACCAGCGAGCGAAACACCCACGACCACACACACCACTCCCGCGATCAAGATTCCCGCCCCCCAGGTGGCAACTGATCCGGTTCCAAGGACTCCGTACGTGCCGGTCGCGATGGCCGCGAGGCCGACGATGAACACGGTCGTCGTCAGTCGAGACCGCACACGGCTGACGGCCGCTGATCGGCCGTACCCGCGAGAGTCCATGGCCGCCGCGAGTGCGATCGATCGATCCATGGCTCCGTGCAGGACGGGCATGACGGTTCCACTGACTCCTCGCAGACCNGAATCCGTGCGTCCGCGCAGTCGTCGGTTGGCACGGATGCGAGCCACGTCACTGGCGAGTTGAGGAAGAAAAGTCGTAGCGACCACAACGCTGACACCGACCTCATACACCGCTGCGGGTATCGACTTCAGNAATCGATGGGGTGAGGCGAGTGAGCTGGCGGCTCCCACCGCGACGATGATCGCGGCCAGGCGAAGGCCCTCGTAGAGGGCATGGAGTGCGGGTTCGAGCATGAGCGTGCCACCGAGGCGGATGCCCGCGAGCCACGAAGGCAGCGTGATCCCCGGCAGCTCGAGGAGCACCGTGGTTCCCATCGGGGCGACGAAGAGAATCTGTGCGACGAGTCGAAACGCGACGATGATGAGTGCGAGCCGAAGGAAGAATCCGAACGATCGCGCCCAGGGAGCATCGGAGCGTCGACGATCGACCACAACGGCTGTGCAGGTAATCAGTCCGAGCAGCAGCAGCGGGTTCGTGGTCATGCTGGCTGCGGCCGCGACACCCAGAGCCCACGCCCACCACGCCAGCGGGTGCAGCCATCGGGCCCGGTCGTCTCGTGCGAGGTNGGGCACAGTGGCGTGGCTCGTGCCCGTCGTCACCGTGGGTGCCGTCATNGCGTCGCCGCCTGTCGAGAGCGGCGCCACAGTGCGAAGCCGACCACCGCGATAACCGACACCGTGAGCGCCGCGGCGAGCGGTGTTCCGGGGGATGTCTCTTGTGTGGGCGGCTCGTCGGGGGAGTCGCTAACTCCGGATGCAGCATCGACCTGATCGACGTTGTCGACCACTTCGGATTGCGTCGGCGANGCGTCATCCGCACGGGAAGTAGTGGGGACCTCGACCAAGGGCGCGCACTCGCTCGCCGGATAACCGTCAATTCCACATACGAAACCGGACTCCACTCGCACGTCGGCGACGGCCTGCGCGATCGCGAGTCCGGTCGCGGATTCATCGACGACGACGCAGGTGGCCACGAGTGCGCCGGGTTGCTCGCCGTCGGGCGACTCGTCGACTGTTCCGGGGTCGATCACGACCCCGACGCGCTTGGTGTCGTCTTGACGCTCGGTTCCCGCGCAGATGGACTCGAAGTCGGGATCGANAGACGGTTTGATGTCGGACACCTGACCGGCCAACCCGAAGCGCCAGCCTTCGACTGAGCCGTCGGCGGGGACGCGGGTTCCGGCCCCTTCCGGTGCATAGCCCCACTCGGGTGACGTTCCGGCGTCAACGATCCAGTAGGACCAGTAACGGTAGGTGGTGGTTGCGACCGCGGACGGGGTAGCGACGCCGACCATCAGCACCGCGATCAATGCCACAGCACTGATCGACCGATGAGTCGGCGCCGCTTCCCGAGTGGTCACTGCAGACTGCGGCTCAGTGCGCGAACGAGGTTGACGCCCCCGAAGTCGCGCGGATCGCTATCGGTCGCCTCGGCCACAAGGAGCAGGAGTCCCACNGCACCCGGCACTACCTCGTTGTCGGCGTAGGCGTAGGAGCGCACGTTGTCCTGCAAGGTCGCCAGAGCTGTCGGAACCGCGGAGGAACCGGTGCCGAAGGCTGTGAGGCCCAGCAGGGCCCAGCCCGTGGAGGTGTAGTCGGCACCGGAGCCGAAGTCGGACGTCAAGGCACCGTCGTCGTCGATGGCCGTAGCTACGAACGCACCGACATTGGCGTTGGTGTTTCGCTTGCGGCAGGTGGGATCGGCTGTGAGGTCGTTTTGTGCGGATACCGGCAGGGCCCCGGCCAGACCCATCAGCCCCTGAGCTGACGCGAGCCCGTTCGCCTTACTGCCCTTTTGATACGCGAGCCCACCACCGCTGGCGCACTTCAGTTTCAGTGTGCCGAGCCACTCCTGGGCGTTCGGAACACGTCCGCTTCGGTCCTGTGGTTGCACGGTTTGCAGTGCCATGACCGACAAGGCGGTGGAGTTGGCATCGGATGCGCCACCGGAGTGGAAGGGGAAGCCCCAATCGTCGTTCTGCACGTCGTTCAGCCACACGATGGCGTCACGTGCCGGTGCGGTGCGACCGGCCAAGTACAGCGCGATGGCCGCCATGGCTGTGCTGTTGGTATCCGGACCGGAGAAGTTCTCCGGATCAGAGGGGGAGCAGGGGGTCGATGTGTTCGACCGGAAGGCTTCGAACGATCCGTCGGCACACTGCTGATCTGCCAGCCAGTTGACCGCGGCTGNGGGAATGCGCGCATCGGCGGCAGCCAGCCCTGCGATCGCCAGCGATTGACGGTAGACGCCGTCGTACGTTGCGTCTTGAGTTCCAAACAGTCCGGTATCGGCTGCGTGTGCCGGGGCGGTGAGCACAGCGGCGGAAAGTGAGACGGCGCCGAGTGCCGCAAGGACACTTCTGCCGACCCTGGTGGCGAACGAGACTCGAGTAGTCACGGGTATCTCTTTTCTGTTGAGCGGTCCGGAGCGCTGTCCCAATCGACCGCCCGACAAAAAAATCCCTCATGCTTAGGCATGAGAGACGCGTCAGGGTGATCCCGTGGACTCGTCCCGTTACCTCGACGGATGGAGCCGCTCGCGCTCGCCAGGTGCTCCGACTCGCTCGATTCGAGACCCGGGCCTCGATGAACTCACGGTTGCGGGACAGCGTCGGATTTGCACCGACTTCCCCTGGACGTCGAACGCGTGCATTCAGTTGTAGGCGAATCTGACCACGGCACCGGTGCTCGTGTCAAAGGATGACGGGTATCCGGCGTGGTTGAAAGATGGACTACTCCGGGTGCAGGCTCATCTCATACGTCACCGACCCGTCTTCTAGCAGCGTGACGGTGTCGACTCCCTCGTCCAGCAGCGTTCGAAAATTCTCACCGATCCAGGACTCGGCGTCGGCTTGACTGGCGAACGCTTCATCCGTGCCCGAGGCGGGGGACACGGCNGTGCCGGATTCGTTCGCGTAGGTCCAGGTCCATCCCATGGCTTCCTCCCGGTGGGTGTTCGTGTGCTCGCGTCGTCGGACTACGGGCGTGGGTTCGGCGATTTGGTCAGGCTCGGATCGCTGATGACGAGATCTCCGAGGGCGTAGTCGATCGCACTCATGACGTCGTCGGGCAAGGTGATGCCGGCCGCCTTGACGTTTTCGTCGATTTGCTCGGGCCGAGAGGCGCCGATGATCGCCGCGGCCACGTTGGGGTTCGTGAGCACCCAGGCGATGGCCAACTGCGACAAGGTGAGATCCATGTCGCGGGCGATGGGGGCGAGTCGCTGAACCGCATGAAGGACGTCGTCACGCATCCACCGCTCGATTATCGATGCGCCTTCACCCCCGGACGCGCGCGAGCCCGCTGGTGGTTGCCGCCCGGGTTCGTACTTTCCGGTGAGAACCCCCTGCGCCAACGGCGACCACACGATTTGCCCGATGCCGAGTTCCTCGCATGCTGGCACCACCTCCGCTTCGATCACTCGATAGAGCATCGAGTACTGAGGCTGGTTGCTGATGATCCGGTCGAATCCCATGTCTGCGGCGATCCGCGTTGCTTCGCGAATCTCGTCCGCCGTCCACTCCGACACGCCGACGTAGAGCACCTTGCCCTGACGAACGAGATCATCGAAGGCACGCAGGGTCTCCTCGAGCGGCGTGCTGTAGTCGTAGCGATGTGCTTGGTAGAGGTCGACGTAGTCGGTCTGCAGGCGTCGAAGCGAGGCCTCGCAAGACTCCATGATGTGTTTGCGAGACAGGCCACGATCGTTCACCCCCGGTCCAGTGGGCCAGTAGACCTTCGTGAAGATCTCCACTCCTTCGCGTCGTTGGCCGCGAAGGGCTGCACCCATCACCTCTTCGGCCCGGGTGCCGGCATAGACGTCCGCGGTGTCGAACGTTGTGATTCCCGCATCAAGAGCCGCATGGATCGTCGCGTGCGCGGTGGTGTCGTCCACCTGCGAGCCGTGCGTAATCCAGTTGCCGTACGTCAGGGCGCTGATCTTCAGTCCACTGCGCCCGAGGTGCCGGAATTCCATGACCACAAACCCTAGTGCGCACGGGTTCTCACCCGAACGGCTGCGACGGNAGACGACGAGGGGCGACGGGAGACGACGAGAGAGTCGGCGAATCCGANCGAGGGCTACGCTCACAGTCCGAAGGTTCGGTTCGATCGAGCGGTAGGTCGCGTCGNAAGTGAGGGGTGTCCGATGGCAGATTTCGATGGTGAGTTCGTGAGCGTGAGCGTTGACNCGGACGTCGCGACGATCACGCTGCAACGTCCACCCATGAATGCGCTGAATGCCACCGTGCAAGATGAGATCCGGCAGGCGGCTGAGGTGGTTTCCGAGGACGCGTCGATCGGCGCCGTCATCGTGTACGGCGGCCCGAAGGTCTTCGCAGCGGGAGCAGATATCGCCGAGATGTCGACGATGGGCTACGTCGACATGGTGCACCGCTCGCGTGGTCTTCGCAGCGCCTTTTCGACTGTCGCCCAAATCCCCCAACCCACCATCGCGGCGATCACCGGGTACGCCCTCGGAGGTGGCCTGGAGTTGGCTATGTGTTGCGACTTCCGGGTCGCCGGCGACAACGCGAAAGTAGGCCAACCCGAAATCGCCCTCGGCATCATTCCGGGCGCAGGTGGAACCCAGCGTCTGCCGCGCCTCATCGGACCTGCCCGCGCCAAGGATCTTGTCTTCAGCGGTCGATTCGTGGGGGCGGAAGAAGCGCTCGCGATCGGTCTTGTCGACCGGGTGTGTGCTCCGGATGACGTTTACTCCGAAGCGCTGACCTGGGCGAAGGCTCTCGCGAAGGGGCCGCGGATCGCCATGCAGGCAGCGAAGGCGGCCATCGATGCGGGACTCGATGTGGCTTTGGATACGGGACTACAGATCGAACGAGTGCAGTTCGCAGCGCTGTTCGCCACCGACGACCAGAGAATCGGCATGGAGTCTTTCCTAGAGAACGGACCCGGCAAAGCCGAGTTCACCGGTCGCTAAGGACGGCGACCGACGAGATGACGAATGACATGGGCGACGCTGTGAGTGACGCTGTGAGTGACGCTGTTAGCGACGCCGTAAGTGACGCCGTGCCGCCGGTGGACGCTCTGGAGGCTGCCTGGAGTGATCCGAAGTTTGCGAATGTCGTCTACCACGACTGGGAAGCAGCAACCTACGACGACAAGTGGAGCATTTCCTACGACGATCGGTGTATCGAGTACGCGCGCGATATCTTCGATCGCCTTGTCGGTGATCACATGCACCTCCCCGTGGAGACCGCACTCGAGATCGGCGGCGGTACCGGATTCTTTCTGCTGAACCTGATGCAATCCGGTGTCGCGACGTCGGGGACCGTGACCGACATTTCCCAGGGCATGGTCGATCAGGCAGTACGCAACGCGGAGCAGTTAGGCCTGCAGGTCTCAGGACAGGTCGCCGATGTGGAGGAGCTTCCTTTCGATGATGCGTCTTTCGACCTCGTCGTTGGTCACGCCTTTCTCCATCACATTCCCGACGTCGATCAGGCGCTGCGGGAGATCATGCGTGTGCTACGCCCGGGTGGGCGTTTCGTTGTGTGCGGCGAGCCGACCCGCAAGGGGGACTTTGTTGCTCGTCGTCTGTCCCGGCTCACGTGGCGGTCGGCACGTTTCGCCGCTGCCCTGCCGCTGATCCCCAACAACTGGGCGAAGTCGTCCGANGAACTCGAACTATCGTCACGCAAAGAGGCGTTGGAGGCGATCGTCGATCTGCATACGTTCGATCCGGAGCGTCTCGCAGCGGCCTGCATGACCGCGGGGGCAGTGGATGTTCGTACCTGCACGGAGGAGTTGACAGCCGCGTGGTTCGGGTGGCCCGTGCGCACCTTCGAGGCAGCGGTGAAGCCGGGCGTGCTCGGCTGGTCGTGGGCGAACTTCGCCTACCGAGGGTGGCAACGATTAAACGCTCTCGACCGTAACGTCCTCGCCGCCGTCGTCCCTGACGGGTTCTTTTACAACGTAGGCGTGACCGGGGTGAAGCCGTAGTGCGTATTTGTCATCTGTCGTGGGAGTTCCCACCTGTTGTGTACGGAGGCCTAGGGCGTCACGTCCATGCCGTGGCAACCCAACAGGCAAGGGATGGCCATGACGTGACGGTGATCTCGCACGTGGGGTTGACCGTGGACGATGCCACCGCGGAGGAAGTCGACGAGGTGGTGGGGGGAGTCAGGGTCATCCGTGTTGCTCGAGATGCCCCGTTCGTTCCCTTCGATGCGGAGACGCTCATGGGTTGGGTCTCGGGACTGGAATCAGCGATGACCCGACGGTCTTTGCACCTGGATCGAACCTGGAAGCCAGACGTTGTGCATGCACATGACTGGCTCACCGCTCGCGCCGCTGCCACGGCGACCGAGGAGATAGGTGTTCCGTGGGTGCACACCATTCATGCGACCGAGGCCGGCCGCCATCAAGGGTGGTTACCCAATGGCCTGTCTCGCACCATTCACAGCGTCGAACAGTGGTCGGTGGATCACGCGGATCGGATCCTGGTGTGCAGCCGGCACATGAAGTGGGAGGTGGAGCGCCTGTTCGGCATGTCGGATGTGGCGGTGATCCCGAACGGCATCGATTCGCCGCCCCCTCTCGTCGATACGACTGCTGCGGCATCCATCGTCATGCAGCAGGGGCGCCCGCTCATCGTCCACACGGGACGGTTGGAGTGGGAGAAGGGTGCACACACGGTGATCGAAGCGATGCCGTTCATCCGCCGCGCCTTTCCCGACGCTCACCTCGTGGTTGCGGGGCGCGGATCCCAGCAGGAGGCCCTGAAAGAACTGGCCCACGACAAAGACATCGCNTCGCGAGTGAATTTCACCGGCTGGCTGCCGGATGCCCAACTACGAGCGCTGGTGCGAGACGCTGACGTCGCCGTCGTTCCATCCATCTACGAACCGTTCGGCATCGTTGCGCTCGAAGCCGCCGTTCTGGGAACGCCGGTCGTCACGTCGAGGACGGGTGGCCTCGCGGAGTTTTTGGATAACGATCGGCACGGGTGGTCCTTCGACGCTGGCAACGCACGCGAACTCGCTGATGCGGTTATCTCGTGTGTCAACGACGCTCAGGAATCANGTGCGCGAGCGGATCGAGCCCAAAGTCATGTGCTCGCCGAGCACGGATGGGCGTCCATCACCGAGCGCATCGTGGACGAGTACCGGGCCACTCAGGCGAACGTCAATACCCGGGGCAGTGGTGCGCGAAAAGCGGTCGGGGCGTGGGTGGACGATGTCGAAATCAACGGAAACCTGTTGTTCGATGTCCAGTGAGATGTCGAACGACGTGCCCGCGGCGCAGCCGTGGCGATGGTGGGGATGGGCGACACTGCGATGGATCATCGACAAGCGAGCTGTCAGTCCCTGGTATCTCATCCGGTACGTGAGGTTCCTGCGGGTGGTGGTGTTCACCCGCGGGGTGACATTCACCGGCCCCGTTTTTCTCGGCCGAGGTGCGCGTTTCGAAGTTCGGCATCGCGTCGGTCGGGTCATCGTCGGTCGGTGGGTTCATCTGGGAAGCGGAACGGTGGTTCGGTGCCACGAGGGGACGCTGCGCATCGGTGACAAATGTGTTTTCGGTCAGAACAACACGATCAACTGTCACCTCGACGTAGAGATCGGTGAGGAATGCATCGTTGCAGATTCGGTGTATGTCGGGGACTTCGATCACCGAATGGATGTGACCGACGTGCCCATTCGCTCGCAAGGGCTCGTGAAGAGCCCGGTCATCATCGGCCCGGACGTGTGGCTGGGTGTGAANTCGACCATCCTTCGCGGAAGTGTCGTCGGCCGTGGGTGCGTGGTGGGAGCGCACGCGCTGGTGCGGGGCGACGTTCCCGAACTTTCCATTGTCGGCGGAGTCCCGGCTCGCGTCATCGCCGATCGTCGCGTGCGGGAGGCGCAGTCAGAAGAGGTACGCCGGGATGTGGCGGACATGGCGCGCAAGGCTCGCGAAGCGACACGCGAGCGAATTCACCTACGGGACGCCAATCCCGTGTGATGCGGCGCGCCACGTTCGGGAATCCAGGAACGGCAAGCGAGTGTCACGCGTGGGGATCTGCGATTGCCCGGGTTCGTGGCCGGCGCTGTGGAGGAGTTCGGCTACCCGCTGAAAATGCCCGTCGGCTCGGTTGCGGGCGTAGTCGGCCGCAGAGTTTTTGGTGATCATGAATGCCCAGTCGCTGGCGAGGGCAAGAAACGTTTCGGTCGCAAGAGCGTCCCCGAAGTGATCGCGACCGGTGCGGTGTGAACGATGGTGAGATGCCAGGTAGTCACAGACCGCGTTTTGGATAGTGCGGCCGCGCATGTGGAGCTCGCCCGCTTCGCCTTNTTCCCACACACCGAAGTCCTTACCGCTTCCCCAACTTCCGCTCGGGAGTTCAATTGGTGGGCTGTCCGCAGCTCGTGAACGCTCTCGAGACAGCGTGGTGAGCTCGATCCCGGCGTCCGGCACTTTGTCTAAGAGGCGCGCAAGGAACGCGGGGCCCTCGTGCCACCAATGTCCGAAGAGTTCGGTGTCGTANGCAGCGACGATGACNGGATCAGGNGTGGGGCTGTTGAGCATGATCGTTCGAGCGGTGGAGATGAAGTCATCCACATCACGGTCGATGCTCGCCGCAGTGGCGTGAGGTTCGTACGGATCCTTCGCATCGGATCGCTTGTCCGTCACTCGGTACGACCGCATTCCCCAGGCGTGATCGAACGAGTGGAAGTCGAGGTACCAAGGATCCCCGGGGTAGCCACTGTCGGGGGACCACACTCGATAGGTGAGCTCGAGATCGCGACCGAAAGCCACCACGTCGGTATCGCCGATTCGGTGCGGCTGGTGCAACGGTGCGCCGGCGCGTTGCAGCGTCGGCCCGTCGACCGTGAAATGGCTGACTCGGTGGCGTGCGTAGAACTGCTCGAGCCCCGGTCGGTATGCGCACTCCGGGGCCCACATCCCGGTGGGCCGGTGGCCGACTCGAGCGGTCGTGTCCGCGAGCCCGGCCTGCAGCGAGAGGTCGATGAGCGGATCCGACAGGTGCGGCGTGAAGGCGTGGGTGAGTGGCCCGCCAAGCAGTTCGATAACCCCCGAGTCGACCAACGGGCGAAGGGCGGCGGATCCGCCCGCGGACCAGTGCTCATCGAGTTCGTGTGCTGCTGTGATGGCGAGTTGGTAATTGCGCTGAGCGTCGCGGGCCGCTGACTCGTCGGCTGTCCGAGAGGCTTCGAGCGCCTTGCCACTGGCACGCGTGTGCCAGTCCGCGATCCAACGAGCCTGTTCGTGGACCGAGGTCCGGTCGTCCCATTGGGCCGCCAGCACCGGAGTCACGCCGAGGGTGAGTTGATCCGTCAAGCCGCGTTCGGCTCGCTCCCTGAGGAGCGCGAACATCGGGAGGTACGCGTGCGCCCAGGCTTGGCGAAGCCACTCCTCACCGACGGGCCAGGTGCCGTAGCCGAGAACCCACGGCATGTGGGTGTGCAGAACTATCGCCAATCGGCCGACGGTAGGTGTGGTCACCGCAGAGCCTCACCACACGGCGATGAGGTCATGTGCTGACTCATCGTCGTCATCGATGGGTGTGACGGTGAAATCGTTGTGCGTCACCGAGGTCGCGTACGCCAGTGCCTCGGTGTCGAGTTCGATCAGTCGCTCCNGGAGAGAGCCGTGGACTTTCTCCCACTTCCTGAGCCGTTGCCCGTGGTGAAGGCCATACATCACGGGGCTGCGGTGCCCGGGTTGATGCTCGACTGCTTGTGCGAGCAGAGACCTCAACTCTGCGTCGTCGAATTCACGCACGTGGAAGGGGTTGACCGGAGATGCCCCGGGAGGTAAGCCCGGCGAGTGCACAGGGCGGTTGGGTGTGCTGACGATCACGGGGCCTCGAGTGCACCGATCCAGTTCACGAAGGAATGCCAGGGGATCCCAGATGTGTTCAATCACCTGCAGCGAGATCGATGCATGAAAGGACTCATCCTGAAAGGGCAGGGCAACGAGATTCCCCACGAGGGCGCTGACGTGCGGATAGGTCCCACGCACGTGACCCATCGTCTGCACATCCAGATCGATGGCCACGACGTTGGCATCGGGGATCGTTGAACGCAGGTATTCGGAGCCGTACCCCTCGCCGGACCCAGCGTCCAGAATGATCGTGTCGCCTGATCGCGTGCTGGGGGCACGTTGGCGGATCGATGAGGACACCGCCGCCGAGGAAACCACCGCCGAGGCCCAGCGGTAACAGGCCTCATGCCGAGCAAACCAGTAGTTCTCGGAGGGGATTCCGGGCCAGGTGCGCTCTCCGGTGAGCACAGATTCCGCGGCCGCATCGCCGAGATCTGGCGGGCCAGGGGGCACATCGAGCACGGGGCGACCCTAGTCGCGAAGGCGACTCTCAGGAGGAGTCTCTGAGGCTAAGTTACTCGCGAGTAACATATACTGAGAAGTTGCGCGACCACGAGAAACAGCCATCATCGGCCATGGAAGGACAGGGAGAGGTATCCACGATGAAGATCGCCGTTTGTGTAAAGCAAGTCCCGGACACATGGGCTGAAAAGAAGCTGTCCGCTGAGGACTCAACTCTGGATCGGGCGGCCGCCGACGGTGTGTTGAACGAGCTCGATGAGTACGCCGTGGAAGAGGCGTTGCAGCTCGCGGAGGCGCACGGTGGCGAAGTGACGGTTGTCTCGATGGGGCCGGAGAGAGCTGCCGAGACAGTGCGCAAAGCACTGTCCATGGGTGCAGACGCCGGAATTCATATCGTCGATGACTCTCTGCACGGGTCCGATGCCATCGCGACATCTGCGGTGCTGGCGGCGGCGCTTGAAGGTAAGGGGTTCGATCTGATCGTCTTCGGATCGGAGTCCACCGACGCTCGTATGAGTGTCATCCCAGCCATGGTCGCCGAGCGCCTGGGCATCGCCCAGCTCACCTTCGCCCAACGGGTGTCAGTTTCCGGGTCGGACGTGACCATCGAGCGGGTCACCGACTACGGGTTCGACACCGTCACAGGTTCGACCCCCGCCGTCATCAGTGTCGTCGAGAAGATCAACGAACCGCGGTATCCGTCGTTCAAGGGAATCATGGCCGCCAAGAAGAAGTCGGTGGACACCGTCNCCGTTGCCGATCTCGGGCTCGAAGCGGCCACGGTCGGACAAGCCGCAGCCTGGTCCGCGGTTCAAGATTTCGCTGCTCGCCCACCGAAGCCAGCGGGAACCGTCGTGACGGACGAGGGTGACGGTGGCTCCCATATCGCGGCGTACCTGACCGAGCAGAAGTTCATCTAGAAGGGATCTTGACATGACAACAGTTCTCGTCCTTGCGGAGCGCGATTCTTCCAACGGCACAGTGAAGAAGACGACGCTTGAGTTGTTGACCTTGGCCCGACGTCTGGGGGAGCCCCATGTGGTGTGGTTCGGCGACCCGGGATCCGAGGACGCTTCGGTTCTCGCGGAGTACGGCGCGAGCGCCGTCCACGTCGTCAAAGGCCAGGACATGGCCGACCACCCCGTCGTTCCGATGGTGGATGTTCTCCAGGCTCTTGTCTCTGAACTCGACGCGACGGCTGTGCTCGTCCCATCGTCGGCCGACGGGAAAGAAGCCGCGGGTCGGCTCGCTGTGCGGATCGGCAGCGGTGTCATCACCGATGCGGTTGATATCAGCGAGTCCGGTGTCGCCACGCAGAGTGTGTTCGGTGGCAGCACGGTCGTGCATTCCATGGTGACGCACGGCATTGGCATCTATACGGTGCGCCCGAACTCGGTGGCCCCGGAATCGGCTCCCACCACCTGCACCGTCGTCGATGTCGACGCAACCGCCAGCGAGGCCGCCAAGACCGCTCGCGTAGTCGAGCGCACGGTGGCTGGCAAAGGCGGTCGTCCCGAGTTGACCGAGGCAGCTGTGGTGGTTTCCGGCGGTCGGGGTGTGGGCGGATCTGAAGGCTTTGAGGTGATCGAGAANCTGGCCGATTCGCTCGGCGCGGCCGTGGGTGCTTCACGGGCGGCGACGGATGCCGGTTGGTACCCGCATCAGTATCAGGTCGGCCAGACGGGCAAGACCGTCTCTCCACAGCTCTACATCGCCAACGGAATTTCGGGCGCGATCCAGCATCGCGCCGGCATGCAGACCTCCAAGGTGGTCGTCGTGGTGAACAAGGACGCCGAGGCACCGCTGTTTGAGCTTGCTGACTTCGGTGTGGTCGGGGACCTCTTCGAGGTTGTTCCTCAATTGACCGACGAGATCGACAGCCGCTCGAACTGATCGGTCGCTGTTCCTGGCTACCATCGGCTCGTGAGTAACAGTTCCGACGTGGATTCGGTACGCGATGTGACGCTCGCGCAGAGCGCTGGCGGGGGCGTTGCCGGGAGACATGCCGACAGCTATGCCCGGCACTTCGTCGACCACGCGGCAACGACACCGCTGCTTCCCCAGGCGCGTGAGGCCTGGCTGGATGCTTCAGCCACTGCTGGTAATCCATCGTCCCTGCATGCGTCCGGTCGTGCCGCTCGCAGGATCGTGGAACAGGCTCGGGAATCCATCGCTGACGATTTGCGCACGCGGCCCTCGGCGGTCGTCTTCACCTCTGGTGGAACCGAATCCGACAACCTCGCCGTCAAGGGGCTCTTGTGGGCCCGTCGGGCGCGACTGGGTGTCGCCGATCCCATCGTGTCCGCATCGGCGATCGAGCACCACGCCGTCCTCGACCCCGTCGAATGGCTCGGCAAGCACGAGGGCGCGGACGTGCGGTGGATTCCGGTCGATGCATCCGGCCGAGTCGATGTGGACTTCATCGATCAGTTGTTGTCGTCGGCGGCGGAGCGAACGGCGCTGGTCTCGGTCATGTGGGCGAACAACGAGGTGGGCACCATCCAGCCCGTTCGAGAGATANCTGCCGCGTGCCGCAGCGCGGGCGTGCCCTTCCACACCGACGCAGTGCAGGCGCTCGGCCAGGTCCCCCTGGATCTGTCCGAGGTCGACGCGACGGCCGTGACCATCAGCGGGCACAAGGTGGGCGGTCCGTTCGGAATCGGGGCCCTGATCGTCGACCCGTACGAGAGCCTNGTCGCCGTGTCCCACGGTGGTGGGCAGGAGCGAGATATTCGATCGGGCACCTTCGACGCGCCGGCTGCCGCCGCATTCGCCGTCGCGGTGCATCACGCGGTCGAGGAGCAGGCCGCACACGCCGCTCACCTGCGAAGCCTGCAAATCCAGCTGGCAGAGGGAATCGCTTCTGTCGTTCCGGACGCGATCATCAACGGCCCAGTGGTCGTCGACCCCGCGACGCGCCTACCCGGCAACGTGCACGCCTCTTTTCCCGGCGCCGAGGGGGATGCTCTGCTGATGTTGCTCGATGCCGCAGGCGTCGATTGCTCAACGGGGTCGGCCTGCACCGCAGGGGTGCCCGAGCCCAGTCACGTTCTCCTCGCGATGGGTGTCGATGAGCGCACAGCGCGATCCTCGCTTCGCTTCAGTTTCGGTCGAACGTCCACCGATGACGACGTGGCTGCCATCATTCGCGCCCTCCCCGGCGCGGTGGAGCGAGCGCGTCGTGCAGGGTCGGTATCGACCGACCGCTATCGGGCGGCCCACGAGAACGAAGTCGATTGATGAGAATCATCGCTGCGCTCTCGGGCGGCGTGGATTCTTCGGTCGCTGCGGCCCGAATGGTGGATCAAGGCCATGACGTGGTGGGTGTCCACCTTGCGCTGGCTCGATCGGAGTCCACCGGGGGAAAGTCGCGTGGCTGTTGCACTCTCGACGATGCACGAGATGCGCGCCGAGTCGCAGACGCACTCGGCATCCCCTTCTATGTGTGGGATTTCTCCGCCGAATTCTCCGAGGAAGTAATGGATGACTTCCTCGCCGAATACAAGGCCAATCGGACGCCCAATCCATGCGTACGGTGCAACGAGCACATCAAGTTTCGGGCTGTGCTGGACCGAGCCTTGGCGCTGGGCTTCGACGGAGTGGCCACCGGCCACTACGCCGTGCTCACGTCCGGGGAAGAAGGTCCCGAACTGCATCGTGCGGCGGATGCAGACAAGGACCAGTCGTACGTGCTCGCCGTCATCGAGCAAGACCTACTGCGGCACTGCTACTTCCCGCTCGGAGGTTCGCTGAAGAGTGATGTGCGAGCGGAGGCTGAAGCGCGGGGCCTACGCACGGCCTCGAAGCCGGACAGTCATGACATCTGCTTCATTCCTGACGGTGATACCGCGGGTTTCTTGACCAAGGCACTAGGGGAGAAACCCGGCCCCATCGTCGATGTCTCCACCGGCCGTGACGTGGGTAGTCATCAGGGCACGTTTACCGTCACCATCGGCCAGCGTCGTGGTCTGGACCTGCGTATTCCCGGCGAAGATGGGCGTCCTCGGTACGTCGTCGACATTGATGANTCGACGGACACGGTCTACGTCGGCTCTCCGGAGATGCTCGACGTCGATGGCTTGGTCGCCGACCACGTCATCTGGGCAGCTCCGGCCTTGACGGCGGAATGGTCAAACGTCAGTGCCCAAGTGCGAGCACACCACCACCCGGTGCCGGCCGAGGCGAGGATGCTCGACGACACCATCGACGTCGTTCTGCTCGAACCCGTACGCGGACTCGCCACGGGACAAACGGTGGTGCTCTATAGCGATTCCCGGGTTCTCGGCTCAGGAAGAATCAGCCAGACACGCACGGTGAGTGGCGTGAAGCGCCCACGAGAAGCGCAGCGAGCGTGAACGAGGGATTCACGTGGCCGTCCCCGGCTCTTGCGACCGGGATCGGATCGATGCCTGGTATCGACTCGCGTGAAGCGACGAACATCGTCGTGGGCGAATTTGGCGCGGTACCCCACGTTGTCGAGTTGCCGAGTCGAGGCCCGGGAGGTGACCCCGTCGGGCGAACGGCCGCCATGTTGGCCGGTGTCGATCGAACGTTCGAAGTCGAAACCACCGTCCGCGGCTGGCGACTTGGCCACACAGGTCAGGCGGCTCTTCGGCGTGCCCGAGCCTGGTTGTCCGTAGACCTGGACTCCTTCGAGGAATACGCCGCCTCGCATCGGGGTCCGGTCAAGGTGCACATGCTCGGCCCGTGGTCGACGGCTGCGCGGATCGAGGACGCGGCGGGGGAGTCGCTGATTCGCGATCACGGCGCTGTTGCCGAGATCTCCGGTGCCGCGGCCGAAGCCGCGAGTGAACTCGCGGCCCGGGTGCAACGCGCCGTGCCCGATGGCCAGGTCATCGTCCACATCGAGGAACCCGAACTGAGCCGGGTTCTCGATGGCCGGGTGCCGATGAGCAGTGGACGGCTCTTCCACCGAGCTGTTGAGTCCGCGGTCGTGCAGGCGCACCTGTCCATGATCGTGAATGCGGTCGCCGCCGCGAATGCGGTCGCCTGNNTTCGTTGTGCAGCTCCCGGCGCTCCGGTCGAACTCATGCTCGGGACCGGAGCCAGGATCATCGGTGTCGATATCGAGCAGCCGATGCGATCAGCCTCTGCGCACGAGTCGTTGCTCGCTGCGTGGGAGTCGGGAGTCGGTCTCCTGCTGTCGTGCGTCCCGGCCCAGATCGACGTATCGCGAAGCGACACAGGCGTCAGCGCCCCTCTTCGCCGATTCATGGAACGAGCGGGTTTCGCGCAGGTACCGTCGAACGTTGCCATCAGTCCGACCTCTGGGCTGGCGCACCTATCGCCCGAATGCGCCCGAGCGGTGATGGACGCGTGCACCAGGGTCGGCGTGGTGGTGCGGGACGAGCATTCGGAGCCGGTCCATGGGTGACACGGGAACCGCGACGCCAACGCATGACATACGCAAGAAGTGGCACGAGCTCGTCGATGCGATCAACAACGCGCGTACGTCGTACTACCAACGCGATGCGCCGTCGATATCGGATTCTGAATACGACTCCTTGTTTCGAGAGTTGGAAGCGCTAGAGGAGCGTTATCCGGAATTGGCGAGCGGGGAGTCNCCCACGCAGACGGTCGGCGGGCAGGCATCGGAAATGTTCGAGGCCGTCACACACCTCGTTCGCCTGTACTCACTGGACAACGCCTTTGATGAGGCGGAGCTCTCCGCATGGCTAGAGCGCGTAGAAAAAGGTCTGGGGCGCTTTCCAGACTTGTTGTGTGAAGTCAAGATCGACGGGCTGGCTGTCGACATCGTCTATCGCAACGGTCGCCTCGCGTCCGTGGCAACCCGCGGAGACGGTGTGACCGGCGAGGACATCACCTACAACGCTCAGTTCATCGACGCGATTCCCGAGTCCCTTGACTCCGCAGATCCACCCGATCTCGTTGAAATCAGAGGAGAGGTCTTCTTCTCGACGGAGAATTTCGAACGTATCAACGACGAGCAGATGGCCTCTGGCGTGACGCCCTTCGCAAATCCGCGCAACGCAGCTGCCGGAACGATCCGGCAACGAGTGGACAAGCGATGGGTGGAACTCAACGACGCCCGGGAGTCGAGCGGCGGCCGGTCGGCCGCCAAGATCGAACGCCTCGAGCACGAGTACGAGCGGGCGGTGGGTCGACTCGCGGCGCTGGGGTTCACGGCCCACGGGATCGGAGCTCGCGAAGGAATCGATGTCACCTCGCAAAGTGAGACGTACGCACTACTGGCGAATATGGGTATCCCCGTGAGCTCTCGAATGGCGGTGCACTCTGATGTTTCCGGTGTCCGCGAGTACATCGACTTCTACGCGGAGCATCGACACGACGTAGAGCACGAAATCGATGGAGTCGTGATCAAGGTCGACGACTTCTCACTACAGACCCAATTAGGGGAGACCTCGCGTGCTCCTCGTTGGGCCATTGCCTTTAAGTACCCACCCGAGGTGGTTCGCACGCGCTTGCTGGATATCGCCGTCAATGTCGGACGCACCGGTCGCGTCACTCCCTTTGCTGTCATGGAGCCGATACGTGTTGCGGGATCGACGGTGTCGATGGCGACCTTGCACAACCAATACGAAGTGCAACGCAAAGGTGTCTTGATCGGGGACATGGTCTTCCTACGCAAAGCCGGGGACGTCATCCCGGAAGTCATCGGCCCGGTAATCGAAGCCCGGACCGGCGACGAGCGTGCCTTCGTCATGCCAGGTGAGTGCCCCGAATGCGGCACCGCGCTCGCCACGGAGAAGGAAGGTGACAAGGACCTTCGCTGCCCGAATGCTGACGGATGCCCCGCCCAACTCCGGGAACGCCTTTTTCACGTCGCATCGCGCAATGCACTCGATATCGAGGGGTTGGGTTACAAGGCGGCCGTAGCGCTGCTCGACTGTGGCATCGTCGCGAACGTCGGTGATTTGTTCTTGGTCGACGCGGATGACCTTGTCGCCTGCGAGTTCTTCACTCGAGACCCGGGCAAAGGCGAGAGTGGTCGGCAACTAGGTGAGAACGCGAAGGTCATGCTCGCGAACATGGACGCCGCGCGCAGCCGGCCTTTGTGGCGGATCGTCGTCGCATTGTCCATCCGACATGTGGGTCCGACCGCCGCGCAGGCGCTGGCTCGTGAGTTCGGCTCTATCGATGCCATCGCTTCGGCCGGCGTGGAGCGTCTTGCAGAAATAGACGGCGTCGGTCAGGTGATCGCCGAAGCGGTGGTCGAGTGGTTCGCCGACGATGAGCATCGAGAGATCATCGACAAGTGGGAGCGCGGCGGAGTGCAACTCGTCGATGCTGCTCCGAGCGAGTCCGAGATACTGGCTCAGACACTGTCGGGGGTGACGATCGTCATCACCGGGTCGATTCCGGGCTACTCCCGCGATGGGGCATCAGCTGCGGCCGCGGCTCGGGGCGCCAAGGTGACGGGCTCTGTGTCGGGCAAGACGAGCGCCGTGGTTGCCGGAGAGAGCGCAGGGTCGAAACTGGACAAGGCGGAATCTCTGGGTGTGCCGGTCGTCCCCGCGGAGTCTTTCGACCGGCTCCTCGAACAAGGGCTCGACGGGCTGCTGCAAGGATGAGGCCATGGCCCACATCACCCGCGAACAGGTGCAGCACCTCGCCCACCTGGCCCGCCTGGAGCTGACAGACGAGGAAACCGCGCACTACACCGACCAACTGTCCGCGATCGTCGAAGCTGTCGAACGGGTCTCGGAAGTAGCTGCGGATGACATCCCCCCGACCTCGCACCCGGTTCCCATGACCAACGTCTTCCGCGAGGACGTGGCCCGCCCAGGTTTGGATCGTGCGGATGTGCAGGCCGGAGCGCCCTCGTGGGAAGACGACCGCTTCCGCGTTCCGCGCATTCTGGATGAGGACTGACATGTCGGTGACCTCCGAAGCCGATCTGGTTCGGCAAGATGCCGCCACGCTGAGCAGCGCCCTCAGCGCGGGAGACATTACGTCGGTCGAACTCACTCAGGCTTGCCTGAATCGAATCTCGGCGGTCGATGGGACGATCCACGCGTTCTTGCACGTAGATACCGACGCCGCCCTCGCCACCGCGCAGGACGTGGATCGTCGTCGTGCCGCGGGTGAGGAACTCGGTCGCCTCGCCGGGGTTCCGCTGGCGTTGAAGGATGTGCTGACGATGCGAGGGGTCCCGACCACCTGCGGATCTCGCATCCTGGAGGGTTGGCGCCCTCCGTATGACTCAACGATCGTCGAACGGTTGCGTGCAGCCGATGTCGTCATTCTCGGCAAGACCAACATGGATGAGTTCGCCATGGGCTCCTCGACGGAGCACAGCGGATATGGCCCGACCCGTAACCCGTGGGATGTCGAGCGCATTCCCGGGGGATCGGGCGGTGGATCGGCGGCCGCCCTCGCAGCGTTTGAGGCGCCCTTGGCCATCGGGACCGACACGGGTGGATCGATCCGGCAGCCAGCATCGGTGACCGGCACGGTCGGGGTGAAGCCGACCTATGGCGCGGTGTCTCGCTATGGGCTCGTCGCACTCGCGTCATCACTGGACCAAGCAGGTCCGTGCGCCCGGAGCGTCATGGATGCGGCCCTTTTGCACGAGGTGATTGCCGGATACGACCCGCGCGACTCCACGTCGATCAATGCGCCGGTCCCCGACGTGGTGGCGGGTGCGGGCAACGGTGACATCCGTGGGATGCGCATCGGGCTCGTCCGAGAGC
The DNA here is from genome assembly GCA_002728915.1 of Micrococcales bacterium. GTDB lineage: Bacteria > Actinomycetota > Actinomycetes > S36-B12 > S36-B12 > S36-B12. Next base: position 4,525 of record PBWE01000027.1, on the reverse strand, counting down.
TTTCAGGAGAGGGCTACCAGCCGGGCGTGCGAGAAAGCTTCGACAAGGCCGTGGCGATGCTGACGGATTTGGGCGCCGAGGTGGTCGAGGTCTCCTGTCCCCACTTCGACTACGCCCTCGGTGCTTACTACTTGATCTTGCCGTCGGAAGCATCGAGCAATCTCGCTCGCTTCGATGGCATGCGCTATGGACTTCGTGCCGGCGATAACGGCGAGGCGTCCGTCGAAGAGGTCATGTCCCGAACACGTGAGGTCGGCTTCGGAGCCGAAGTGAAGCGTCGAATCATGCTGGGCACCTACGCACTGTCGAGCGGGTACTACGACGCCTACTACGGCCAAGCGCAGAAAGTCCGTACGTTGATCGCTCGCGATTTCGCCGCAGCGTTCGAAACGGTGGATGTCCTCGTTTCGCCGACCACGCCCACCACCGCCTTCACAATCGGTGAGAAAGTCGATGATCCTTTGGCGATGTACTTGAACGACATCGCCACCATCCCGGTCAACCTCGCCGGCAACTGTGCGATGTCCGTGCCCATCGGCCTGGCTCGCGAGGACGACCTTCCGGTAGGCCTGCAGATCATGGCCCCCGCGCAGACAGATGATCGCCTCTATCGGGTGGGTGCCGCTCTCGAACAGGCGCTCCTCGACAAGCGTGGACACGCACTGATCGAGGAGGTCCCTGCCCTATGAGTGCCTCAGCCATCGAACGGATGAAGTTCGACGACGCGTTGGCTGCGTTCGAGCCGGTACTGGGGCTCGAGACGCACGTGGAATTGGGGACCGCGTCCAAGATGTTTTGTTCCTGCTCGGCCGAGTTCGGAGGCGAGCCCAACACGCATGTCTGCCCGGTCTGCCTGGGTTTGCCTGGGTCGATGCCAGTGGTGAACGCGTCGGCTATCGAGTCGACGATCCGAATGGGCCTATCGCTGCACTGCTCGATCGCGTCGTGGTGCCGGTTTGCGCGGAAGAACTACTTCTATCCCGATATGCCGAAGGACTATCAGGTGAGCCAATACGACGAGCCCTTGTGCGTCGATGGCTACCTCGACGTCGTTGTCGCCACGGACGATGGTCCGCGGGAATTCCGTGTGGAGATCGAACGNGTCCACATGGAAGAGGACACCGGAAAGTTGACCCACGCGGGTGGTGACACCGGACGCATCCACGGCGCCGACTACTCCCTGGTCGATTACAACCGTGCTGGGATTCCGTTGATTGAAATCGTTACGAAACCGATCGTTGGTGCCGGCGAAGTCGCACCGCTNGTGGCGCGGGCCTACGTCACCGAGCTGCGTGANNTGATGCGAGCGCTNGGAGTCTCNGACGTTCGAATGGATCAAGGATCGTTGCGGTGCGANGTGAATGTCTCCCTGGCTCCGCCNGGGGAACCGTGGGGAACGCGATCGGAGACCAAGAACGTCAACTCGCTACGCAGCGTGGAGCGCGCCGTCCGTTTCGAGATTGAGCGTCAGGCCGCGGTGCTCTCTGGCGGTGGTCGAGTGGTGCAGGAAACCCGGCATTTCCATGAGGACACCGGTGAAACNACGTCGGGACGGTCGAAGGAGCACGCGGAGGACTACCGCTACTTCCCCGAACCCGATTTGGTTCCGGTGGCACCGACGGCGGACTGGGTCGAGGAGCTTCGCGGAACGCTGCCCGAGGTGCCATCGGTGCGGCGCGCCCGACTGCAGGCTCAGTGGAACATCAGCGACCTCGACATGCAGACGTTGGTCAACGCCGAAGCACTCGATCTGGTGGAGTCGACCATCGATCACGGCGTTGATCAGGCGGCCGCCCGCAAGTGGTGGACCGGCGAGTTCACCCGGATCGCCAACGAGCAAGGAATCGCCTTGACCGATCTTCCGGTGACGGCGGCGCACATCGCCCGGGTCGAGGAGTTGATTGCCGACGGCAGTTTGACCGACAAGCTTGCGCGTCAGGTGTTCGAAGGTGTGATCGCCGGCGAAGGCGATGTCGACACAGTCGTTCAGGCCCGAGGGCTGGTGGTGGTTGGTGATGACTCCACGTTGCTTGCCGCGATCGAGCANGCCCTGGCCGATCAGCCGGATGTCGCCGAGAAGATCCAAGGCGGCAAAGTTCAGGCCGCGGGTGCGATCGTCGGTGCGGTGATGAAAGCGACGAAAGGCCAGGCCGATGCCGCGAAGGTGCGGACTCTTCTCCTGGAGCATCTCGGAGTCGATGGCTGAGCCCCTCGTCTTCGCGCCCGACTACCTCCTTCCTGTCGACACGCAGGGGGCCCTCGGGTACCGCGAAGGCCATGAACCCGATGCCGAGGTTCTCGAGCGCGTGGGGTTTTTCGTTCCTGCGTATATCGAGCACCCGAACGCGGACTGGATGGCGCGCATGCCACGACTCGACGTCGTTCAANTGCCGACGGTGGGATTCGATGCCGTGGTGCCGCAACTGCCGACCGGCGTGACGTTGTGCAACGCGGCGGGAGTTCACGAGCAAAGCACCGCCGAACTCGCTGTCGGCTCGATCATCACCGCATGGCGTGGACTCGATCGAGCGGCTCGAGACATGNTCGAGGGGACATGGGGTCATCGGCGCGGTCGCTCGTTGCAAGAGGCGCGCGTGGTAATCATCGGTGCCGGGGGAGTGGGAACGGCCATTGCACGCACCTTGGAGCCCTTCGGTTGCGTTACCACCGTGCTGGCGCGCACCCGGCGGCCGGGCGTTGTCCCGATCGCCGATCTTCACGACATCTTGCCGCACACCGACATCGTGATCCTCGCGGTTCCGCTGACGGACGAGACGGCGGGAATGGTCAACGATAATTTCCTGTCGCGACTTCCTGACGGATCTCTGGTGGTCAACGTCTCGCGCGGATCGGTGGCGGTCACCGAGGACATCCTTCGGCAAGCAGGGCGCCTCGAATTCGCGCTCGATGTCACCGAGCCGGAGCCGTTACCCAAGACCCACCCGCTGTGGTCGACTCCAGGTGTCTTCATCACTCCACACATCGGTGGTGACACCGACGCGTTTCCGCGACTGGCGCAGCAGTTGATCGGCGAGCAAGTGGAACGTTGGCGGAACGATCAACCGCTGCGCAACGTGGTGGCTTCAGGCTGAATTCTGCGGACTAGGGTTCGGTTATGCCAGACATCAAACCCCGCAGTCGCCAGGTAACCGATGGGCTCGAACGGGCTGCGGCCCGTGGCATGTTGCGTGCGGTCGGTATGGGCGATGAAGACTTCGCCAAGCCGCAGGTCGCCATCGCATCGAGCTGGAACGAAATCACGCCGTGCAACCTGTCGCTGGAGCGACTGGCGACGTCAGCCAAGGAGGGCGTCCACGCCGCCGGTGGCTACCCACTGGAATTCGGAACCATCTCGGTCTCCGACGGCATCTCCATGGGGCATGAGGGCATGCACTTCTCGCTGGTCAGTCGCGAGATCATCGCGGACTCGGTCGAGGCGGTTGTCGAAGCGGAAAGGCTCGACGGCATGGTCACCTTCGCCGGCTGCGATAAGTCGCTGCCCGGCATGCTGATGGCGTCGGCTCGACTCGACGTGTCTTCGGTGTTCGTGTATGCCGGCTCCATTCTTCCCGGCCACGTGAAGCTGAGCGACGGTTCGGAGAAGGACGTCACCATCATCGACGCATTCGAAGCCGTGGGTGCGTGCGCGCGAGGCTTGATGTCTCGAGAAGACGTCGACCGCATCGAGCGAGCCATTTGTCCTGGTGAAGGTGCCTGCGGCGGCATGTACACGGCTAACACGATGGCGAGTGCCGCCGAAGCGATGGGAATGTCGCTGCCCGGGTCAGCCGCTCCGCCTGCCGTCGATCGCCGTCGAGACACGTACGCACGCAAGAGCGGTGAGGCCGTGGTCGAGTTGCTCCGCCTCGGCATCACCGCGCGTGACATCATCACGCGGCAATCTCTGGAGAACGCCATCGCGGTGATCATGGCCTTCGGAGGCTCGACCAATGCGGTTCTGCATCTGTTGGCGATCGCCCATGAAGCCAAGGTCGACCTGCACATCGAGGACTTCCACCGCATCGGCTCGAAGGTGCCGCTGCTGGCGGACGTGAAGCCCTTCGGTCGGTACGTGATGAGCGATGTGGATCGTGTGGGCGGCGTTCCGGTGGTGATGCGCGGCCTGCTCGATGCGGGTCTGCTGCACGGCGACTGCCTCACCGTCACGGGCAAGACGGTTGCCGAGAATCTGGCAGACATCGATCCGCCAGATCCCGACGGAACGATTCTGAAAGCGTCGAACGATGCGATCGCTCCGACAGGCGGCATCACGATCCTGTCGGGCTCGCTGGCACCCGAGGGTGCGGTCGTGAAGAACGCAGGTGTGGCGGTGGAGGTGTTCGAGGGAACCGCACGGGTATTCGAGCGGGAGCAGGCAGCCATGGATGCCCTCGAGGATGGCACCATCCAGGCCGGCGACGTCGTCGTCATTCGATACGAAGGCCCCAAGGGTGGTCCGGGTATGCGCGAGATGCTGATGATCACCGGAGCCATCAAGGGTGCGGGCTTGGGTAAGGACGTGCTG
>PBWE01000003.1 GCA_002728915.1 Micrococcales bacterium | reverse complement strand
TCGCGCGCCCGGCGTGCGATCCAGCCCACAGTTTCGCGTCAGCATCGTCGACACACATCAAGGGTCACCACGAGGCTACTTGTTTCCCTCTGACGACCAACAGCGTCACGGGTCTCCTTTAGACTCCTTCGCCTACGCCCCTGTAGCTCAGTGGTAGAGCAACCGCCTTGTAAGCGGTAGGTCGTCAGTTCAATCCTGACCGGGGGCTCCATCAGCGCCTACGCCTGTCGACGCCGATCGAAAATCGCATTCAGCGTGATACCCGCGGCGACGGACGCGTTCAGCGACTCCTGCCCGTCAACCATCGGGATGCCGATCAAGAAGTCACATGTTTCGGCAACCAGACGTGACAGGCCGTGCCCTTCGGAGCCCAACACGAGGGCCACTCGGTCACCAACCACGTCATCATCGATGTCGCTGATACTCGTTTCAGCGCGAGCGTCCAACCCGATCGACATCCATCCATCGCCATGGAGGGTCTCGATGGTCGATCGAAGATTGGTGACACGCGCGACCGGGAGGCGTGAGAGCGCTCCCGCCGACGCTTTCCACGCAGACGCCGTAATCCCTGCGGATCTTCGCGACGGCAAGATCAGGCCGCTAGAACCGAAGGCTGCGGCCGATCGAGCGATTGCTCCTACGTTGTGGGTGTCGGTGATGCCATCGAGTAACACCACGAGATTTCCCGTGGCCACGGTGTCGAGATCCGCATACTCGTAGTCCTTGATCGCCAGGACCAGTCCTTGATGACTTCCGTGATGGGAGAGCTCGTCCAGGTCCGCCCGCGCGCCTTCGAAGACGGGTATTCCCAACTCTTGCGCAAGGGCTAAAGACTCACGCCAGCGATCGTCCGGCTCTGCCCGCACCTGCAGGTACAAGCCCGTCGCCGGGACTCCCGCGCGAAGGGCCTCGAGAACCGGGTTACGCCCAATGACCACATCACCGGAATGAATTGGGCTGGTCCGCGTCGAGGACGGTGCGTGCTTTCGTGCTCGTCGAGCCGCAGGATGATGCCCACGGTCCTTGGCTTTCGGTGTGGGGCCTTTCCCTTCGAGGCCTTGCTTTCGTTGACCTCCCGATCCAGAGGAGGACCCCTTCTTCGATCCTTTCCGGGTCGCTCCACGGCGCTGTGAGTTACCCGCCATCGCTGGACCCACCGTCGTCACTCAGGGACCACCGAGGACCATCCGGGGTGTCTTCGATCTCGATGCCGGCCGCTTTCAATTGGTCACGAATCGCATCGGCACTGGCGAAGTCTTTGCGTTCCCGCGCGGCTTGCCGTTGCTCCAGCGCAACGGCAACGAGCGCATCCACCGCGCCCTCCAACCGTCCGCCCGCGTCACCGCGCCGCCAATCCGACGGGTTCAGCCCGAGAACATCCAGCATGGCCACGACAGATTGGGCTCTGGCTCTGACCGTCTCGACATCTCCACGTGCGATGGCTGCATTGCCCTCACGCACCACACCATGGATGACGGCGATGGCCTGCGGGGTATTGATGTCATCATCCATCGCCTCGTCGAAATCAGGATGCCTGTCGTCCGCATCGACGTCGAAAGCGTCACCGATCACTTCCGCGGCTCTCGTCAGGAAACCCTCGATTCGCTGGAAGCCTTGACCGGCGTCCGTGACCATCGCATCGGAGAACTCCAACATCGATCGATAGTGAGCACCCGCCAGGTAATAGCGAAGCTCGATGGGGCGCACCCGTTGAACGACCTCTGAGACGAGGAGCGAATTCCCCAGTGACTTGCTCATCTTCTCCCCGGCGGTCGTCACCCACGCGTTGTGCAGCCAGTAATTGGCGAACCCGTCTCCTGCGCATCGAGACTGCGCAATCTCGTTCTCATGGTGCGGAAAAACGAGGTCCAGTCCGCCGCCGTGAATGTCGAAAGTCGAGCCCAGGTACTTGCGCGCCATCGCTGAGCATTCGATGTGCCACCCGGGACGCCCGGGACCCCACGGCGTTTCCCACGAAGGTTCACCCTCTTTGGCGCCCTTCCACATGGCGAAATCCCGGGGATCTCTCTTGGACCGAGCCTCGGCGTCATCCGCTGCAAGCATGTCGTCGACTTTCTGGCCACTCAAGGAGCCGTAGTCCGCATACGCACGGACGTCGAAATACACGTCGCCGTTCGCTGCGTACCCGACACCTTCGTCCGTAAGTCGCTGCATCAAGTCGACCATCTCGGGGATGTGCCCGGTTGCTCGCGGCTCGTACGTTGGAGGTAGGCAGCCAAGAACGTCGTACGCCTCGGCGAATGCTCGCTCGTTGCGCATCGCCACCACCCAATAAGGAACATCCTCATGGCCGGCGTTGTGCAGGATCTTGTCGTCGATATCGGTCACGTTGCGGACGTACGTGACGTCGTAGCCGCGGGCGGCCAGCCAGCGCCTGACGATGTCGAAAGCCACTCCACTGCGAATGTGCCCCACGTGCGGCGGCCCCTGAACGGTGGCGCCGCATACNTACATTCCCACTCGACCGGGTTCGATCGAGGNGAACTCACGNACCGTTCGAGTANANGTNTCGTGCAGGCGAAGNACCACGGTGAGACAGTAGCGGTGCGGCCTANCGAATGAGCGTGACGACCTTCTCCGGGTGAATACGCAGGATGATTCGAACATTGTCCGTGTCATCGTCCGCGGTGTACCGATCGTTATCGGTGTACACCTGACATAGGCGATCGATCAACTCGCGAGCACCCTCGTCCTCGACTTCGGCCGTGCCTCGAACTTCAACNTAGGAGTAGGGGTTGTCTTTCGGGTACACGATGACGCTGCATTGAGGGTCCGCTTCCACATTCAGGTGCTTGCGACGACCCTTGAAGGTCGAAACCAGCACATCGTTACCGTCTCGGGTCACCCAGACGACTGCTTGGTGCGGGGGTCCGCTCGGCACGATGGTCGCGATAACNGCGAATTCAGGGGCATCGAACCAGGGCAGGACTTCTTCGGGAATAGCAACCATGCGATGAGTGTGTCACCCCTGCTGACGATCCTCGACGAGAGCGACAGCGATTGCGGCGACTCCTTCGCCCCGGCCGGTCAACCCCAAAGCATCGGTGGTTGTTCCCGAGACGCTCACCGGAGCACCCAACGCGGCCGACAGAACATCCTGGGCTTCTCGCCGCCGTTCACCTACGCGAGGCCGGTTGCCGATGACCTGCACGGAGACGTTGACAATCGTGAAGCCCGAGCCACGAACAGCAGCCGCTGCATGNGCCACCAGGCTGACNCCCGAGGCGTCTGACCACTCCGGNTCATTCGTTCCCACCAAGGAACCGAGATCTCCCAGGCCTGCCGCCGACAAGACGGCGTCGCAGATCGCGTGCGAGGCGACGTCCGCATCGGAATGCCCTTCGAGGCCGTCCTGGTCCTCCCAGACCAATCCGGCGAGCCACATGAGACGGCCTTCGGCGAACGCATGCACGTCCGTCCCGATCCCGACCCGCATCTGCGATGTCACCGTGTTCTCCGATGCTCGATCAGGGCCTCGGCCAGGACAACGTCCAACGGACGCGTCACCTTGAAGGCGTCTTCGTGGCCATCCACCGCGTGGACGGCAATGCCGAGCCGCTCCACCATTCCGGCGTCATCGGTGACGTGAGCGTCGATTTCCGCGTGCGCACGCTGAAGAACGTCGCGGGTGAAGCCTTGCGGTGTCTGCACGGCCCGCAAAGAGTCCCGCGACACCGTTGCCCCCAACGAGGCATCGCCACTTACCGTTCTGATGGTGTCGACGAGCGGTACGACGGGAACGACGGCTGCGTGGCCGTCCCTGACGGCGGCCACCACATTGGTGATTACCTCTGGTGGGACCAGCGGACGCGCGGCGTCATGAACAAGAACCACATCGACGTCATCCGGCAGTGCGATCAATGCCCGGGCGACAGATTCCGATCGAGATTCTCCCCCCGACACAACGAAAACCTCGGCGGAGAACTCTTGGGGTTGAAGCAACGAACCTACGTCTTCTCGGTAATCCGNTGGAGCGGCGACGACCACAACGTCAACGACGGGACTNGCAGCGAGTGCCTTCACCGCATAGACCAGCATCGGNGTGCCGGCGATTTCTCGAATGGCTTTCGGGGCTCCTGGACCGAGACGNTCACCCCTGCCTGCAGCNGGAACAAGGGCGGCGACGCGCCCGTAGCCAACGTCGTCGCTCACGACGANCTGATCAGGAAGCCAGGACCTCGTCGAGGATGGCCTCGGCCTTGTCCTCGTCGGTCTTCTCTGCTAGCGCCAACTCGCTGACCAGGATCTGGCGGGCCTTGGCGAGCATGCGCTTCTCTCCCGCTGACAAGCCACGCTCTTGCTCTCGACGGAACAGGTCCCGGACCACTTCGGCGACCTTGATGACATCACCGGATGCCAGCTTCTCCAAATTGGCCTTGTATCGACGCGACCAGTTGGTGGGCTCCTCGGTGTACGGCTGACGCAGGACCGTGAACACTTTGTCCAGACCTTCTGCGTTCACAACGTCACGAACTCCGACCAAGTCGACGTTGTCCGCGGGAACTCGAACCGTCAAATCCCCCTGCGCCACGCGAAGAACGAGGTACTCCCGATCCTCTCCCTTGATCTTGCGCATCTCCACCGATTCGATGACTGCTGCGCCATGGTGCGGGTAGACNACAGTGTCTCCGACATTAAAAGCCATTGAGAGGATCCCCTTTCCGGAACGCTAATTCTACCACCGCACAATCAACCGATACTCTGCGGTCGTGAACAACCGTCACTCCACAGCACTCGTCATGACCAGCTCTCTCGCCGCTCTCACGTTGACGTTGACCGGTTGCTTCAACGGCCCGAACGCCTCCACCAACATGCAATCAGTGCAATTGACGGGGAACGGCGTCCAAGTCCAGGCTGGCGACATTCGCGCAGAGAACCTGACGCTTGTCGCGGGGCCCGACGGCTCGGCCAGCGCAACCTTGATCATGCGCGTGACCAATCAAGATCTGGAAGCGGACAATCTCCTGGCTGCTCTGATCGACGGTGTCCCCGCCTCTATCACCGGCGATGTGGTCGAACTACTCCCCAACCAATCTGTGGGCTTCGGGTATGAATCCGACCGCTGGATCAATTCTTACGAGTTCGACGCCTCTCCCAGTACGTACGTCCCCGTCGCTCTTCAATTCGAGCGCTCCGGGATTGTTGAGGCGAACGTGCTCGTCGTTCCTCCAACCGGCTACTACGAGGGAATCGAGCCGGTTCCACCGGCGATGTAACCCCGCGCCAACCTCACGCGTCGTACTTGTAGCCGAGTCCGCGCACAGTGACCAAGTGGACGGGGTGCGCAGGATCGGTTTCCACTTTGGCTCGTAGGCGTTTGATNTGAACATCCAGCGTCTTGGTGTCCCCGACGTAGTCCGACCCCCACACCCGGTCGATGAGTTGCGCGCGAGTGAGCACTCGCCCGGAATTGCGCACCAGGATTTCCAGTAGGTCGAACTCCTTCAAGGGCATGGATACCTGCTCACCACGAACCGTGACCACGTGCCTGTCGACATCCATCCGCACCGGTCCGGCTTCGATGGCTACTGGCAGCAACTCTTCCAACTCCCCGTTGCGTCGCAGCACCGCTCGAATTCGCGCAAGTAACTCTCGTGACGAGAAGGGCTTGGTGACGTAGTCGTCGGCACCCAATTCGAGTCCTACCACTTTGTCGACCTCGCCGTCCTTCGCAGTGAGCATGATGATCGGCACCTGTGAGCGTGTTCGAATCTGTCGACACACTTCGGTGCCAGGCAGACCGGGCAGCATCAAATCGAGCAGGAGGATGTCGGCCCCCGACTTCTCGAACTCCTCCAATGCCACATTGCCGTCTGCCGCGACTGCCACCTCGTAGCCCTCGCGTTCCAGCATGAAGGTCAACGCATCGGAGAACGACTCTTCGTCTTCGACAACCAGCACTCGTGTCACAAAGATCCTCCCTGCTCCGGAGTCGTCACGACATCAATGTCCAACTCGTGGGCCTGCCGCTGCATATTCGTTTGCGGATCGTAGACCGGGAGTCGCAGAGTAAACGTCGATCCAGTTCCCACCTCGGACCAAACGGTGCACTCGCCTCCGTGGTTTTGGCACACGTGCTTGACGATCGACAGACCCAATCCCGTTCCCCCCGTACTGCGCGATCGGGCTTGGTCGACTCGATAGAAGCGCTCGAAGATCCGATCGAGGTCATGTCCGGGAATCCCGATCCCTTGATCCTTGATGACAATCTCTGCAATGCCCTCGCTGGCGCGAACCGATACTGCGACTCTGGTGGCTGGGGGTGAGTAGTGGATCGCATTCGACAGCAGATTTCGCACGGCGGTAAGCAGCTGACCACGGTCTCCATAGATCTCTACGGATGCGTCTTCACTCCGCACGAGTTCAATTTCTCGGCTGACGGCCAAGGTGCGGACTTCATCCGACGCACGTGTGACGAGTTCGTCCACATCTACGATTTCAGCTCTGGTCATCGGATCATCACTTTGCAGACGAGAAAGGTCGATGACGTCCTGAATGAGCGACGCCAGTCGGGCCGCTTCTGTTTGCATCTTTTCGGCAAAATGCCGCACTTGTTCCGGGTCATCTGCGGCCGAAAGGACCGTTTCTGCCAGCAGCGACAGGGCGCCGACGGGCGTCTTGAGTTCATGGCTGACGTTGGCAACGAAATCGCGACGCACGGCATCTACTCGTCGCTCTTCCGCCAAATCGTCGACGAGGATCAGCAGCACACCCGTTCCCAGTGGGGCCACGCGCACACGCAACTCGAGAAGTTCTCTGCCGAGCGGTGGNCGTCGAACCCGCATCTCCTGTTCACGTGCNTGGCCATCNTCGGCCACCTTGTCCACTAAGCGAACAATGTCNGCNACCGTCATGGAACTTCTGTTCACGAGCCCGAGCGACAAGGCCCGCGCACTTGCCCGCAGAACCGCTCCATCCGGTGCNGCGACAATCGAGGCNGATGGCAAGACAGACAGCACNCGTATGACTTCGTCCGGAACAGCCGGTCGAAGTTCCGAGGCGTCGATTNCGTCCTCGCTACCACGCCGTCGAATGGCCACNACCGCACAATAGAGCCGCCTGACNGGACAGAACTCCCCGCGAGGGNCCCACAGCCCATGATTGGCNAACCGTTCACCTGNGAAACCGACNGTTCANCTTCNGTCAATGACACGTTCACGTTGTGGACGAGCGATTACCGGTCGCGGGCGTACCCTTNGNACNNACTAGCCGTTCCNTTATCCGACGACGATTCAGGACCNNTATGCGCGCCGCCTATTACGAGCAACTTGATCAGATCAACGACGACCTCGTCGAGATGACCCGGCTCGTGGGTTCGGCGATGAACCGAGCGACCCAAGCGCTCCTCGATGCGGATCTTCCTCTNGCTGAAGCAGTTATCGATTTCGACGCCAAGGTGGACACGCTGGCCAGTGACGTCGAGGAGCGCTGCTTCGAGCTCGTCGCGCTGCAGCAGCCGGTAGCGACCGACCTNCGNGTNGTCATCGGAGCGCTTCGCATCGCCAGCTCTCTCGAGCGGATGGGTGACCTCGCCGAACACGTGGCCAAGCAGGCCCGCATGCGCTTTCCCAAAGTGGCAGTGCCACAAGAACTCCGCGCGACTTTCGCGGAAATGGGATCTCTGGCAGAGGTCATCGTNGCGAAGACGGGTTCGGTTATCGCGACGAAGGACGTCGCCCTNTGCGCCGACATCGCCGTGCACGACGAGCGAATGGACCGTCTGCACCGGGAACTGTTCACCATCGTTCTTTCGCAGACGTGGAAACACGGCGTCGAGGAAGCGATCGACGTCACTTTGCTCTCCCGCTACTACGAGCGTTACGCGGATCACGCCGTGTCGGTGTCCAAGCGGGTCGTCACGATCGTCACGGGTGAGCCGTACGTGGCGGTCTCCCTGGAGGATCAGGCGGGGGCGTAGGACCGCACGTAGCCTTTCGCGCACGGGTGCGGGAGACTTCGGGCATGGCTTCCGTCCACCCCCTGCGGTCATCNGACCGCGCGCTGAAGAGCGGGCACGGCGATNCGCCCAACCCACGACGCGTGGCGATGCTGTCCGCCCACACCTCCCCGCTCGACCAGCCCGGCACCGGTGATGCCGGTGGCATGAACGTCTACGTCGTGGAAACGGCACGGCGTCTCGCCGAGGCAGGTACGGAAGTCGAGATCTTCACCCGAGGAACGTCATCGGCTCTCCCATCAACTGTCGAGCTGGCCCCCGGGGTTCTCGTCCGACACATCACGGCAGGTCCCTTCGAGGGATTGGTCAAACAAGACCTCCCGGGCCAGCTGTGTGCCATGACTTCCGGCGTTATGCGGGTTGAGGCGAGCCGACCCGAAGGCTGGTACGACCTCATCCACTCGCACTACTGGCTCAGCGGCCAGGTGGGGTGGCTCGCGTCCGAGCGCTGGCGCATCCCTCTCGTGCACTCCATGCACACGATGGCCAAGGTGAAGAACCTCGAACTCGCCGAGGGAGANACNCCCGAACCNAACATCCGCATCATCGGAGAGCAGCAGGTCGTCGATGCCGCGAGCCGGCTCACCGCNAACACCGATGACGANGCCCGCCAACTCATCGAGCTGTACGGAGCCGATCCGGCACGGGTGGACGTCGTTCATCCGGGAGTNGATCTCGNCGTCTTCTCACCGCACCCCACCNCCCGNGACCGTGGTTCGGTCCGGGTCGANGCGGGGATCGGCCACGAGGAGTTCGTGCTGCTGTTCGTCGGTCGCATCCAGCCGCTGAAGGCCCCGGATCTGCTGATTCGCGCCCTGGCGTCACTGCGAACCGACCGTCCAGACCTACCGGTACGCGCCGTCGTGTGCGGAGGTCCNTCCGGCTCGGGTCTGGACCGNCCGACGGCNCTGGAGGACCTCGCGCGCGATCTCGGTGTTCTCGACAAAGTCACTTTCCTCACGCCGACATCTCGGGAGCACCTGGCGGATCTCTTCCGTACCGCCGACCTCACGGTTGTCCCCTCGTACTCGGAATCGTTCGGGCTCGTTGCGGTGGAATCCCAGGCGTGTGGAACTCCCGTTGTGGCTGCCAAGGTCGGTGGGTTACGCACTGCGGTCGCCGACCAGGTCAGTGGCGTTCTGGTTGAGGGGCACAATCCAGACGACTACGCCCGGGTAATGGCCCGGCTGGCAGACGATCGAATTCGGTTGCGCGAGCTTTCGCATGGCGCGGTAGCCCATGCCAGCACGTTCGGGTGGCAACACACCACCGCGGGTCTTCTCGACACNTATCGGGCGGCGCGGGAGCACTTCACGGGGATTGATCTCGCGGCGACCCGCGGATCCCATGACTGATCGTCACTCTGGTCGTGGGCATCTGGAGAAGTTTCTGCACGCCCACCAACTCGACTTCGAAGAAGTCAGCGAGACCACGATCGCGGTCGTCGTTCCTGGGGAGAAGAAACTCACCACGACAGCGTCTTTCGCTTTCGGTGACACGACTGTCACCGTCAACGCCTTTGTCATCCGGCACCCTGACGAAAACGATCTCGCGGTCTACCGATGGCTCTTGGAGCGCAATCGTCGAATGTACGGCTTGGCCTACAGCATCGATCACCACGGCGACATCTACTTGACCGGACGATTCCCCCTGGACGCCATCACCGACGCCGAGTTGGACCGCATCTTCGGATCCATTAGTGAGTACGCCGATGGAGCTTTCAACTCACTGCTCGAGCTCGGTTTCGTCACGGCCATACGCCGGGAGTGGCAGTGGCGAACCAAGGCCGGTCTCCCCACGGACAATCTCGCAGCCTTCGCGCACCTGGCCGACCCGGACCAGTCAGACGAGCCCGACCGGCCGGCCGAGCCACATCGGGACCACTAACGCGCCCGGCTGGACGAGCCGGGCTGGCCGGACGAGGCGGAGCAGGCGTTCTGGGACCATCGGGCAGGATTGCGCCATGACGACGAACACCTCCACGCTGATTTTGCTGCGTCACGGCGAAAGCGAATGGAACGCCAAGAACCTGTTCACCGGCTGGGTGGATGTCGATCTGACCGATACCGGAAGGCAGGAAGCAACCCGGGGCGGTGAACTCCTGGCACGTTCAGATCTGCTCCCCGACGTCGTCCACACATCACTGCTCACCCGCGCTATCCGCACCAGTCAGTTGGCGCTCGAAGCTGCGGACCGACAGTGGATTCCCGTGCGACGCACCTGGCGATTGAACGAGCGTCACTACGGGGCGCTTCAGGGCAAAGACAAGAAGGAGACACTCGCTGAATACGGCGAGGAACAGTTCATGCTCTGGCGGCGCAGTTACGACGTTCCACCCCCGCCTATCGAGCCCGACGATCCCTTCGCGCAAACCAACGACCCCCGGTACGCCGCACTACCCCCCAAGGCCCGCCCCGCAACCGAATGTCTCGCGGACGTCGTCCGCCGCCTCATTCCGTACTGGGAGGACGCGCTTGTCGCCGATGACCTGCGAGCAGGGCGCACCGTCCTCGTCGCCGCACACGGAAACTCCCTGCGCGCAATGGTCAAGCACCTCGACAACATCTCCGATGCGGACATCGCCGGCGTCAACATTCCCACCGGCATACCGCTGGTGTATCGCCTCGACGGAAATCTTCGACCCGTCGTACCCGGCGGCGAATACCTCGATCCCGACGCAGCGGCTACCGCCGCTGCAGCCGTTGCCGCCCAGGGCAAAGCGTGAACAAACCCGCGCATCAGCACACCGAGCGACTCGATCTCCTCGATTCGACTCTTCGCGAGTGGCAGGCCACGGTTCTCGACGTCGACGACAACGGCATCGTTCTGGACAGGTCCGCCTTCTATCCCGGCGGCGGTGGGCAACCTCCCGATCACGGAGTTCTGCTGTGGTCGGGAGTGCAGACCGCCATCGTTGGTGCTCGNCGCGGGGACGACATTCGCTTAATTCCCNCCNACGGCGATCCGATTCCTCCTCCGGGCACACCCGTGCGTGGAGCGTTGGAAGACGAGCGACGCACCGCCCTTATGCGCACCCACTCCGGGCTGCACCTGCTGTCGGGGGTTGTGTTTCGAGACTTCGGCGCTCTCGTGACCGGTTCCAACATGGACCCGCTCACCGGTCGCTTGGATTTCAACCTCGAGGAGGTCCCACCCGGATTCAAGGAGGCAGTCGAGGAAGCCTGCAACGTCGAGGTCACCGCCGACCGTGCGATCGAGGCCTACGAGCTCTCACGCGCCGANGCCTTCGAGATTCCGGACATCATCCGCACGGCCACNAATCTGTTGCCAGCCGAGATCGAGATCGTGCGNATCGTCGACATCAAGGGNCTCGACGTTCAGGCCGACGGTGGTACCCACGTCGCGTCGACTCAACAGATTGGGGCGATTCGCGTCCTCAAGGTGGAGAACAAGGGCAAGGGCTTTCGTCGCATTCGCGTTGCTCTCGAGGATGCGACGGGGTCATCCCCCGTCTAAGGCTTGTCGAAAGGCGTCGAAGGCCTCGTCGTTGAACAACACAAACGTCACCGCGCGCACTCCCGGCGCCTGAGGCAGCGATTCTCGGACGGCCCGCANCGCGATCGGTGCAGCGTTGACTGGATCCCAGCCNTACACCCCGCAGGAGATGGCGGGAAAGGCGATGCTTGTCGCTCCGACNGCGTGNGCCGCAGCCATCGACGACGNATGGGAGCGGGCAAGCACGTGCACGCCCCCNTCGGGGTATTCCCANAACTTNGGGCCGACCGTGTGGATGACAAANCGTGCGGGTAGGTCCCCCGCNCCGGTCACCACGGCCTCACCNGGTGGCAAGCCGTCGGGGAGATCCCNCCGCCTCACCTCGTGACACTCNGCCAGGAGGCTTGGGCCCGCGGCCGCATGGATCGCCCCGTCGACACCACCCCCACCCAGAAGGGACGACTGGGCCGCGTTCACGATCGCATCCGCGGAAATTGCCGTGATGTCTCCACGGACAACGTCGATCACGTCGATCACGTGGATGCGGAACTCACCGGCCGGTGATGGACTTGATGCGCGGCCGGATATCGAAGAGATAGATGAGCGCGATGACCGCTCCGGCGATACCGAACAAGCTGAGTGTCAGATTCGGGACCAGACCGGTCAGCAAAGCCAAACCGGTGAGCACCAGCCACAAAACCTTGGTCTGTCGCCCGATGGAGGGAAAGACCGCGCCCGGAGCTCTTAGGCAATCGACGAACGCGAAGCCTTTGAGGGCCAGGAGAACAACCCAGAGGGCNAGGACGACAACGTTTTGGACGGCACCAAACATGCGACCACGGTACCTGTTCGANCCGAACACACAACGTGGGCGCCACCGACGATGGTGACGCCCACGCTGACAATTGCGCGAAGTGCGGATGACGCACTTATCGAACTTAGACTCCCACGGCCTCGCGGACGAGTACGACGGTCTCCTTGACGTTCTTGCTCAAGGACTCGGCCTGCTGGGAGGCAGCCTTCATCGAATCTTCGACGAATGCACGGCCGCGTTCGGATGCTGCCGAAACACTCGACGGCACCTCGATGGATCCGAGATCGATCGAGGACAGCGACGGCATGGATGGCATCGTGAAGGCCGGGAGCTTGGGCAGCTCGACCTTGGGGATCTCGACCTTGGGGATCTCGACCTTGGGGATCTCGACCTTGGGGACATCGAACGGCAAAGCCGACACGGTGGACGAGGCAGCGTTCGCTGCGGAGGAAGCGACCTTTGATGCCGTGGACTTCGCGCTTGCGGCCATCGTGGTCGCGGCGGAATTGGGCGCCGGCGAGGTGGCCGTCGTCTTCTTGGCGACCTTCTTCTTGGGGGTCGTGGTGCTGGCGGTTGCCTTCTTCGGTGTGGTGTTTTCGGTCATGATGCGTCCTTGCTTTCGGGAACAGCCGGTTCTTCAGCCTGTTCGTTGTTGTGTGGTTTCCCAGCGGAGGAGTTCTCTGCTTGGAATGCGGCGTAGATCTGCAGCAACGTCGTGCGCTGCCGCTCCGTGAGAGTGGGGTCCGCCGCGATGGCGGTGGTAACCGCCTCGTCCCCTTCTCTCTCGTCGAGAATGCCGGCTTGCACATACAGGCTCTCTGCTGAGATCCGCAAGCCTTGGGCGATCCGCCCGAGGATCTCCGCACTCGGCTTCCGAAGGCCGCGCTCCACCTGACTCAGATAGGGGTTCGATACCTCGGCCGCCTTGGCCAACTGGCGTAGCGACATCTGGGCTTGGTCCCGTTGATCGCGGATGAATCCCCCGAGACCGGATACCTCAATTTTCGCCATGAACTCAGTATGAAACAGATTGCTTGCAAATGCAAGCGCAGGTGCTTGCAGGAGCGAGCGTGACGTTCGTCACGCCCATGACAGCAGCCCCACCACGAGTCCAGCGCACCCGACGAGACCGAGCACCGCGGCTACCCTCCCCGCCCAGGGAGCTAATCCCCCCGCTCCAGTCACACGCAGCGCGGATAGATGCGCGATCGAGTAGTAGGTCAGGATCATCGTGGCGGATACCGCGAGCGCCAGCGTCAAACCTCCGGCGATCACCAGCACGGTGGTGGCCAGTGCTGCTGCTACTTCCGCTCGAATCGGAATCCGGCTGCGCCGGCCGGCGGCGGCAAAGAACCGCGGCGCGTCACCCCGGGACGCCATGGCGAAAACCGTCCGCCCCACACCGGCGATCAAACTCCACAAGACGGCACCGGCGGCCAGAACGGAACCCACCACCANCATCGTGACCACCCACGATGGAGCAAGCGCACGGGCAATGTCGTTGAGGGCTGCCGGGCCGATCGCCACTCCGGCGCGATCGGCGGACACGACGACAACAGCCACAAGGACGTAGGCGAACATGACAATCGCGAACGACACAGCAATTGCCCGTGGAATCGTGTGCCGCGGATTCTTCACCTCTTCGCCGAGCACCGTGATGCGCGCGTACCCCGCGAAGGCGACGAAGACCAAACCCGCTGCCGCGAGGATGCCCGTGGGTTCCGCCCCCGGTGCGGAGGGGCTGAACTCCACCGAACGTGTTGCCAGCGTCAGTCCCGAACTGATGATGAAAGCGCCGAGTGCAATGCCCACGACAATCACCATGACCGCCGCTACCCGCGTCGATCGAACGATTCCTCGAATATTCACGATTAGGGCGATCGCGATGGCGCCGAGTGCAACCAGTGTTGCGCGCTGGGGCCAGACGTACAGACCGATGGTTAAGGCTGCCGCTGAGGCCGATGCTGTTTTGCCGACGATGAAGACCACACCCGCCACGACACCCACCGGGCGTCCGAGGTAGATACGTCCGTACGCATACACGCCACCGGCTTCCGGATGCCGGGCAGCCAATCGAGCCGTCGACGTCGCGTTCAGTGCAGCCACCACAGCCGCCAGCACGACTGCGGCTACGAGCCATCGGCCGGAACGCTCGAGTGCGCCCTGCCACACCGCAAAGACACCGGTGCCGACCATGGCGCTGACACCCACCACGACGGCCGATCCGAGTCCGAGCGATCGTTGCAGTCGGCTCGGCGGATCCGACGGGTTTTGCTCGAAGTGAGATTGGCCCACGGTCAGAAACTAGGCCGCACCAATGACGCACCCCTACGTGGCACGCTGCATCTATGCGGGCAATTCTCCAACGCGCTGCCGACGCACGCGTGACCGTCAGCGGAGAGGTGGTGGGGTCTTTCGACGGACCGGGCATTGTTCTTCTCGTTGGCGTCACCCACGGCGATGGCGCCGCCGCCGCCGCGCGACTCGCCGACAAGGTTTACGATTTGCGGATCTTCGAGCATCGACACGCCTCCGATGCCACCTGCCTGCCGCCGTCGGCTCCACGCGAAGTTTCCGCACGAGATCTGAAACTGCCCGTCCTCATCGTCAGCCAGTTCACGTTGTACGCGGAGACACGTAAGGGCCGACGGCCGACCTGGGACCAGGCGGCACCTGGCTATGTCGCGGAACCGATCATGGATGCGGTGGCGGAAGCGTTCACCAGCCTCGGCGCCCCCGTCTCGACCGGTCGCTTCGGCGCAGACATGCAGGTCACCTTCACCAACGATGGCCCGGTCACCATCAGCCTGGAGATCTAGAGCCAAGTCTCCGAGCTGTCCGCGGCGCAGAGCCGCGCCGATAGACGCGACTACGCCGAGACAACGGGCGTTTGGCTGCCCAACACCGACACGGGTGATTCGTCATCGGGGTCAGCCGATAGCGCGATGTGCAGGATGGCGTCGATGGGTATCGACCGCTTCACGACGACGGTCGCGATGGGACCTTCCTCGAAATGGTGGGCGCTCGATGCGACCCACCCGATCTCACGTCCATCGGCTGTGACGGTTGCGCCGTGCGCCGGCAACTCGTCAACGGATCCATCGAGGTGCACCAGCGCAAGACGCCGGGGAGGGTGGCCCAGGTTGTGCACACGCGCGACAGCCTCCTGGCCGCGATAACAACCCTTAGACAGGTGGACGGCCGATCCGATCCAACCGACTTCATGCGGCAATGTCCGATGATCAGTCTCGAAGCCAACACGCGGAACAGCCGCCGCTACGCGGAGTGCATTCCACGCCCACGTGCCCGCCNGAGAGGGCCACTCGTCTAGTCGAGCGTCTCGTTCGCCTCGGGGGACGATGACTTCACGCCCGATCCAAGTGGCCGGTCGTTGTGAAACGTACTTGGACGCGTCACCACCTTTATCGAATCCCGCATCGCTCGAGCCGGACCCGGCGAAATCAACGGGCACTAGCCACGTTGGATACGAGGGGTCGACGTCGTGCACCGGCTCCCAGATGACCGCGTACTCCTCACTCACATCCTCGACGTCCACGCGGGTCATGAATTTCATCGACTCCAAATACCCGACAAGATCACGTGACGATCCCGGGCTGCAGATGATCCACGTTGAGGGATCATCGTCGATCAGTGCGAGTTCGAATTCGACGTGACCGTGTGGGCTCAAGATGAGGGCAAGGCTCGAACGTCCCGGCGCTAGCCCTTCGAGATGTTGAGACGTCAAACTGTGCAGCCACGGCAATCGATCCGGCCCGCTCACCCGCACAACACCGAAATGCGACAGGTCCACGGCCGCCCGACCAGCGGTGANTTCTCGCTGCTCGGCCATCGGGTCCCCGTAGTGCCACGGAACACCTTCGTCGAGATCCCCTTCGGGGGCTGCAACCGCCACCATGGATTAATCCTGCACGTCAGACATTCTCAGTGGCGTACCTGCGCACGCCGAGCAACGCCCGTGGATGGACACGTGCGAGATATCCGTTTCGAATCGATACGTGTCTCGCAAGTCTGAGGAGAANGCNTCTGCGACAGCNGCCGGGACCGACTCGACACNCTTGCACTGATCACACACCAGGTGAATATGCACGTGCTCGTCNACCGCGTGATACGTCGGAGCGCCGTGACCTATGTGGGCGTGNGTCACNAGACCCACGGATTCGAGGACTTCCAACGTTCGGTAGATCGTCGAGAGGTTCACCCCGGACGCGGTGTGCTGGACCTCCGCGAGAATCTCTTCGGGCGTTCCATGTCGCAGATCCTCGACCGCCTGGAGGACCAGTTGGCGTTGAGGTGTGATGCGAAAACCGTTATCTCGAAGCCGCTGCTCCCAGTTCTCGGTCGTCTTATCTGCCATTGTGTCCGCCCANTCGCCCGTCATTCCCGATGTCGCTACCGACCGTCGCTATCGACCGTCGGCCGAAACATCGGGGGTCAGTGACGCNGCNAGGTGATTTTGCATGGGTTGCCCCATCGCNGACATGTCGAACGTCCACAGCAGCNTGCCGTCCACCAGTCCATACATCCGTTCGCCAGCCGTGTATTCCTTGGCGCTCGGAGTCCGCATGACGGCATCCGTCTTCAGCGATGTGCGGGCGCCGGTGATGACGGCGTTCTCTATACCCGTNACCTCGACAGTCCCGAACCACAACTCGGCGAAACCGGTGGGGTGGTCGAGCGTCACCTCAACGCCATTGTCGGGACGAGCTCGCCAGAAACCCGCCTCGGTTGCCAGGGGGCGCACTCGGTTTCCCGAATCGTCCAGCAACCAGCTGCGTGACCAGTACGTCAAGAACGGACGACCATCGGTGGAGAAGGACACTTCTTGTCCAAAACGGAAGTCTTCGATCGTCGGGTAGTGACCGGTCCCGACTCCCACCCACCGGCCGATAAGCCAGGTGAGATGGGCGAGTTCGTTGGGGAGGCCCTCGATGATCGGCGTCTCCTCNNCTGCCGGCGACTCATCCGCCATGGCTGTCTTCAGCCCTGACCTTTAAACAGCTTGTAGACGACGTAGAAGGAGAACCATCCCGCCGCGGCGATCGCGAGCACCAGCAACCCTGTATAGACGATCTCGAGCATGGGACGAATCTAGCGCCGACCAGCGCTTTCGTGTCCGGCGGATCGCCACCCACGGGCTATCTCGTTACCCGATCGCGCGACCGAGGCTGGCGATCACGTCTGCCCGCCGCGGCTGCCCGGAACCTCGATGCACCTCGCATCCGTCGGAATCGAGAAAGACCAGCGTCGGCGTCGCAGAGATGTTCCAGGCTCGCGCAACATCCAGATTCTCGTCGGCATCGACATCGATGATGGCCACCCCCGTGGCGGCCATATCGTCGACAACCGCGCGCACGGTCCACCGAGTAGCCCGACACGGTTGACAAAAGGCGCTGGAGAATTGCACGACCGTCGCGGACGATCCAAGAACCGTTCCCTCCGGCAATGCCGGGGTACTACGGGGTGCGGGCATGTTCGAGGGCCCACTTCCCCACGCGATCCATCGTGGCGGGGTCCACTGTCGACTCAGCGTGCGCAAAACCGGGAACGACGATGACCGTCGCTTGGGAATTCCCTACGCTCTCCGCGGCCGCTTCCAGGACGCGAACATGCTCCACCGGGAAGTAGTGATCAATGTCGCCGTGCACAACAAGCAACGGAAACGCACCCATGTGTCGCACACTGTCCGCCGGCGACCACGGTGGTGGTTCGGGCCACGGCGTCGACGTCAACCGCACACCGCGCCTTTTCAGCAAGGCTCGCCCCAGCGGGTTCTCGACCAATCGGTGGACCAACCGCATCACTTTGGTCCCCCGGTAGAACCAAAATCCCGGAGCGCTCACGCTTACGACCGCATCAGGACGGTGCTCGGGGGTATGAACACTCCCGGGGGCCAACGCCGCATGACGTAANGTGACCGAACCTCCCATGGAAAAGCCGACGGTGACGACGGCTTCGCCACGACTCGTTCTGCGCACGTGCTCGACCGCTGCGTCGACATCCAGCACTTCGTCTATGCCGATCGTGCACAGTCCCGTGGAACGACCGTGTCCTCGCTGATCGATCGCCAGAACGTTTCCGAATCTGGCCAGGTGCGCCATGACCGCCTGAACTCGAGGCTCACGCCAACTGCCNGTGAACCCGTGCGCGAGAACAAACGTCGCACGGGACTCGTCCATCGAGCGGATCGGCACCCACCCCGCATTTATCCAGACCCCATCGATAGTGAGGAGTTCGATCTCCTGTGGGAGGAAATCGCCCGGCGGCGNATCCAGCGCGAAGTCGCTGCTGCGATGGGTCAGAGCCATGCGCCCATTCTGCGCCATGGCCGGAATGCGTATCCTTGCTCCCTGTCAGAACAGCGCGTTGCACGCGGAGGGCCCACACCCCTTCCTGCAACGCCCCGAGCACAAGGAGGCGGGAACCGATGCGCCTGATCCTCCTGACCCGAGCCATGGAGTCCTCCGCGGAGGTGCTCCCCTCGTTGGGACTGCTCGGCCATCACGTGCGNGTNCTCTCCGCCGAGCCGACCGCTCTGCTTTCCGCCCCGGATGCCGACGCGCTCCTCATCGACGGGCGCCGTGACCTTCCCGCTGTGCGCGGCCTGACCCGCCTGCTCCGGCAGACCGGTGTGGANATACCGATTGTGCTGGTGACGACCGAAGGNGGCCTACCCGCGATCCAATGGGACTGGGGCATGGACGAGGTTCTCGTCGACACCACCTCGCCGGCGGAGGTCGAGGCTCGCCTGCGCCTGGCCGTCTCGCGCATTGCGCCAGAAGCGGCCGGTCCGGCCAGCGACCCGGAAGAGATCCATGCAGGGGATCTCCACATCGACGAGGCCAGTTACGCGGCGAANNTNCGCGGGCGCACCCTGGACCTGACGTTCAAGGANTTCGAGCTCTTGAAATTTCTCGCCCAACATCCAGGACGCGTCTTCACGCGAGCTGTTCTCCTGCAAGAGGTCTGGGGGTACGACTACTTCGGTGGCACCCGGACAGTTGATGTGCATGTTCGACGACTGCGGGCGAAGTTGGGGCCGGAACACGAGGCTCTGATCGGCACGGTCCGAAATGTGGGCTACCGCTTCGTTCCCGAGCGTGCTGATCCACAGACGATGGCCACACTCGACGAGATTCCCGTCAACGAGACACGAACGCCCATCGACGATCGCTCGTGACGACATGAGCGACCTTTCGCTCGGTGCGTTCCGCTTGGACCACACGAACGATCTTTCGCAGCAGGAAGTTTCTGAACTTCAGAGCCTGCTCGCAGCCGCCACGGACAACGATGGTGTTCGCCCCTTGAGCGAACACGTCTGGCTGCACCTCGTGCGCGGTGGGGACGATCACGCCGAGCACCTTCTGGTGCGCAACGGCGATCAATCAATCGTCGGCTACGCGCACCTCGATAGAACGGACATGGTTGATGGACCGAGTGCCGAGATCGTGGTGCATCCTGAGTTTCGCCAACGGGGCATCGGTCATGCAGTTCTTCGAGAACTCGTGGAGGTCTCCCACGGCACCCTTCGACTATGGGCACACGGCGAGAACTCCGCGGCTAACGGACTTGCGCAGTCGATGGGACTGAAGCGCCACCGTGTGCTCTGGCAGATGCGTCGCTCGCTTTATTCATCCATTCCCGACCCTGTCTTTCCAGACGGGATACGACTCGAGTCCTTCGCCGTCGGTCACGACGAGCAGGCCATGCTCGACGTCAACTCGCGTGCCTTCACTGATCTTCCCGATCAGGGGACATGGACGATGGACGATCTCCAGCGACGACGAAGCGAAGACTGGTTCGATCCCGGTGGCCTTCTGATGGCGTGGCTCGACGAGCCATCTCATCCATCGAACGGTGCGCGGGAGCTTGCCGGATTCCACTGGACGAAAATTCACGGATCTACCGATCTCCATGATTCAGTGGACGACGCCCGGTCAAGTAAGCGTCGCCCTGACTCAGGCCAGCATGGGCACCGCGCGATCGGAGAAGTCTACGTCTTGGCCGTCGCTCCCCCCTGGCGCGGTTCCGGCTTGGGTCGAGCACTCACCCTCGCCGGTCTTCACCACCTTCGGAGACGGGGGCTCGACCAGGTCATGCTGTATGTGGACGCTTCCAACCTTCCGGCTATTCGCCTGTATGAGGGGTTGGGTTTCGTTCGATGGGACACCGACATCATGTACCGAACGCCTCGGAGTTGACACCGAGCAGCCATCGGTCGTTTACCTGCCTATGGCACCATCGGAANGTGACTACCCACGATTTCTCCGATACCAGCGCNCTCGCGCCNNTATCNGAGGATCGACCCTTGCCNNCNAGCCCNGAGTCCGATCTTCCCGACGACCGCTTCCTCGATCGAGAACTCTCCTGGCTCGCCTTCAACCAACGNGTTCTCGAACTCAGNCAAGACCCGGANCTCCCTTTGCTGGAACGCACCAAGTTCCTGGCNATCTTCGCCAGCAACCTGGACGAGTTCTTCATGGTTCGGGTGGCCGGACTCAAACGGAGGATCGCAACGGGCATCGCCGTACGAGCCGCCAGCGGTTTCACGCCGCGAGANGTCCTGGAAGCTATCTGGGCTCGNGCNTACGAACTTCAGCTCCGCCANGCGGACATNTTTNGGGTCGACGTTCGACCCGACCTNGANGNGGCGGGAATCAATCTCCTGCGCTGGGAGGAACTCACGCCAGCCGAGATGACGGAGATGGATCGTTTCTTCGACGACAAGGTCTTCCCCATCCTGACTCCCCTCGCTGTCGATCCGTCACACCCTTTCCCCTACATCAGTGGCTTGTCACTGAATCTCGCCGTCGTGGTTCGAAATCCCGCGACGGGCACCGAACTGTTCGCGCGAGTCAAAGTTCCACCACTTCTTCCGCGCTTCGTCAAAGTCGGCGATCAACGCTACGTACCTCTGGAAGACATCATCGCCGCCCACCTCGACGAGCTCTTCCCTGGAATGGAGATCTGCGAACATCACGCCTTCCGAGTCACCCGTAACGAGGACTTCGAAGTCGAAGAAGATGACGCCGAGAATCTTCTGAAGGCCCTGGAGCGCGAATTGGTACGGCGCCGGTTCGGGCCGCCGGTTCGTCTCGAAGTCGAAGAAACCATCGATACGCGCGTCTTGGACTTGCTGGTGAGCGAACTGGACGTCAGTGAGGCGGAGGTCTTCCGTCTCCCCGGCCCTCTAGATATGACGGGCCTCTGGACGATCGTNAGCCTCGACCGCGACGATCTCAAACAGCGGAAGTTCGTCCCGAANACATCGCGTCAACTCAGCGAGGTNGAGAGCGCTCAAGCCCCCGATGTGCTCTCCGTTGTTCGCGAGAGAGACGTGCTNTTGCATCACCCGTACGACTCGTTCTCCACAAGCGTTCAACTCTTTCTCGAGCAAGCGGCGATGGATCCACACGTTCTGGCGATCAAGCANACTCTCTANCGCACGTCCGGTGATTCACCCATCGTGGATGCCCTGATCCGTGCCGCNGAAGAAGGCAAGCAGGTCNTGGCGATCGTTGAGATCAANGCNCGCTTCGACGAGCAGAACAACATCGAGTGGGCACGAAAGCTCGAGCAGGCTGGTGTGCACGTCGTGTANGGCCTCGTTGGNTTGAAGACNCACAGCAAATTGTCNATGGTCGTTCGTGACGAGGGCGGTCAGCTTCGTCGCTACTGTCACATCGGCACCGGGAACTACCACCCCAAGACGGCTCGCTTGTACGAAGACTTCGGCTTGCTGACGTCTAAGCCGGACATTGGCGAAGACATCTCGAACCTGTTCAACGTTCTCTCCGGATATTCACGCAATACCGAGTACCAAAGATTGATCATCGCCCCTCATTCCGTGCGGTCCGGGCTTATCGAACGCATCAATCGGGAAATCGACCACCACATGGCAGGGCGGCAATCCGGCATCCGCATCAAGTGCAACTCAGTGGTGGACGAGGAGACCATCGATGCGCTATATCGAGCGTCGGCGGTCGGGGTGCCGATCGACATTTGGGTGCGGGGGACGTGCGCTCTTCGCCCCGGGATGGCCGGTGTGAGTGAGACCATCCGCGTGCGCAGCATCGTCGGTCGTTTCCTCGAGCATTCGCGTGCCTACTGCTTCACGAACGGTGGCAACCACTCGGTATGGATCGGGTCGGCAGATCTGATGCATCGAAACTTGGATCGACGGGTCGAGGCACTCGTGAGCCTCGAAGACCCCGAGCACGTCGCGGAGCTCAACGACCTCTTCGACCTAGCCTTCTCTCCCACTACCGCCGCATGGGATCTCGATGTTCACGGTTCATGGAATCGCCGACTCACCGACGAGTCGGGGTCTGCGCTCCAGGACCTCCAGGAGTACCTCATCCGCGAGAAGACCAAGCGCACCACCGCCCTGGGGAGCGCGTGAGAAGCACCACCGAACATCGAGAGATCGAGTTCAAGTTCCGGATCCCNGCAGATCTGACCATCAACATCGGCGACATTNTGGAGTCGACTCATCACACCGGTGAGCCCCTGGACCACCGGTCGATNGACGCGACGTACTACGACACCGCATCGCTTTCGCTTATTCGATGGGGGGTGACCCTTCGTCGCCGTTCGGGCGGAGGAGACGACGGCTGGCACATGAAATTGCCGCTTCGTTATTCCGAAGCGGGCGCACCTGAACACGGAATGGACGAGATCCACGTCGACGGCACCGCCTCGTTGATCCCGTCCCCACTCGTGTCTATCGCTTCGCCCCTGGTTCGACGCCAAGAACTGGTGCCGGTAGCCCGCGTGGTGACCGAACGATCTCCCTTCCTCGTCCGTGATGACCAGGGCGAGATCCTNGTCGAGGTGGTCGACGATTGGGTAGCCCTGANGGGTTTTGNCGTCGACGGANCGCAGGCGACCCGCTTTCANGAGGTCGAAGTGGAGTTAGTCGCGGACTCAANACAGGCCCAGCGGGTAGCGCGAAGTATNGCGTCCGCNCTTCGTGATGCGGGTGCACAACCGAGCACGGTGAGCAAAGCCGCGTCCGCTCTGGGGAGACGGGCCGGGGACCCACCAGACGTGCCGATCNTCTTGCCTCCTGCGGCCGACGCACCGGCGGTCGATGCNCTTCAATACATCTTTGCTCNGCACGTCAACGGCCTGCTCGAAGCAGACGTTGCTGTTCGGCGAGGACTTCCCGACTCAGCCCACCGATTGCACGTGGAATNTCGACGGCTGTTCAACATCCTCAAGACTTTCGCTCNGATCCTCGATCCAGACACCGTCGCTTTTCTGTNTGACGAGCTTTCCTGGGTGTCGGCAGAACTNGGCGAAGTTCGCAACGCCGAGATTCAGTCGGCCCGACTATCGGCAATGNNGNANGATNCCGCTGCCNGNGAATTCATCGCNCAGTCTCTNGACGCTCGTGCACAGGCGANGAGATCCGGCGCGCTCGCCGCCTTGCGCAGCGATCGACANGGATTTCTTCTNGAGGACTTGATCATCATGGTCGCCGAGCCGCCNGTGACNNCCGATGCCTTNGCGCCNGCGAANAAGATCCTTCGACGATGCGTTGGACGCTCCTGGCGGAAGTTGTCGTCCGCCGTCGGCGCCGCTGACNCACNTNGCNATGATGCCTCGTGGCACAAGNTTCGACTNCGAGCCGAACGGGCGGNCTACGCCACGGACGCGGTGGCCCCGATTCTNGGTCANGCNTANTCCGAGCTGGCAGCCNGCNTGCGCGCAGCGTCCGATTCGTTACGTAACGAGCAGGATGCAGCGGTCTCGGTGGAGTGGCTGCGTGACATGTCCGCATCCGCGCCGGGCNCTATCGGGTTCTGCCTGGGNGCGCTGGCCTCNGAGATNTCTCGGGCTGATGCGNCACCCCGGAGTGCCTTCACCGANGANTGGCCGTCTATTGATCGTCATGCTCGCTCGCTGAAACTNGTGNGGCNATGACCGGAACAGGGCAGGAAGCCTCCATCCGCGCCGCCGGGGTTGTGGCCTTCGATTCTCCCGGGGAGGCGACGGAGCGTCGCTTCCTGGCTGTCCATCGACCACACCGTCACGACTGGTCGCTTCCGAAGGGCAAAGTTGATCCAGGGGAAACAACCCCGTGCACCGCGGTTCGAGAGTGCGACGAAGAGACGGGGTATCGCGTCGCTCTCGGTGCCCGTCTTCCCTCCACGCACTACGTCTCCGGCGATATGAACAAGTCCGTGGACTACTGGGTCGGCCACGTGCGAGAAGACGAAGGGTTTGCCCCAGACGAAGAGGTCGACGAGATCCGTTGGGTGCCGGTTCCCGAAGCATCAGCGTTCTTGACGTACTCCGACGATGCGGCAATCGTCCGTCTCGCCGCCGGAGCGCCCTCCACCACTCCCCTCATCATCCTTCGTCACGCAAAAGCAATGAAACGCGGCGATTTCGACGGTGACGACGCGGATCGTCCGCTGTCTGGTCGTGGTCGCGGAGAAGCGAAGGCTCTCGTAGACATTCTGGATGCCTACGGAATCGAGCGCGTTCACTCGTCGCCGTTTAAGCGGTGCATCTCGACTGTTTCACGCTTTGCGAAGACGATCGATGCGGAGATTCACCACGAACCCGCGCTCAGC